>NZ_JBIVOI010000007.1:38993-282246 GCF_044754045.1 Neobacillus sp. NPDC093182 | reverse complement strand
CCTAAGAAACTACTAATCTCTTAATAATTCTTAAAAGGAGTGGAACCAATGGCTAAAATTATCGCAGGTGTCGCGATGTCACATAGCCCGATGATCATGACGAATGAAGCTGGAGGCGGAGAGAAAGGACAACGTTTCCTTCAGACAGCTGCTAAAATGAAGAAATATATCGAAGATTTAGGAGCAGATGTGATTGTCCTAGTTTCTGATGATCATTTTAATAGTTACTTCTACGACCATATGCCGTCCTTTACGATTGGCATTGGTGAGTGTGAAGGCTGGGGAGACTGGCAGATTCCAAAATACAATATTCCAGTCCAGCAGGATTTAGCAAAACACATTCTTAACACAAGCTTAGAAAACAATGTGGATTTTGCATTTACATTAAAAATGAAAGTCGATCATGGACATACACAAGGAATTTACTTTTTAAATCCTGATCTTAAAATTCCTGTTGTGCCGATTGCGGTGAATACATCCGCACCGCCGCTTCCAACGATGGACCGCTGTTTCCAAATTGGTGAAGTAGTCCGCAAGGCTATCGAGTCTTGGGATAACGATCTTAAGGTGGCAATTGTTGCTTCAGGCGGTTTATCACACTGGGTGCCAATTCCGAAGATTGATAGTGAAAAGCCAGAGGATCAATCATTAATTCAAGTGCTAAAAAATGGGCGCCAGGAAATTGAGCAGCTTGATGAGTATTTGCACACAAGGGAAACACGTGTTACCCAAATTAAATCAGGCCCAGTGAATGAACAAGTGGACAGGGAATTTTTACGATTAGTTACAGAAAAAGATTATGCTTCACTAAGAAACTGGAGTGCGGAATATATCGAGGAAAACTTAGGAAACGGAGGGCAGGAGATCCGCAACTGGCTTGTGCTGCTCGGTGCGCTGCAAAGCTTTGAAGCAAGTGTAGCTTGCTATGAACCGATTCCAGAATGGGTGACAGGTATGGCCATCGTTCAGTTCAATCAGCCTGTTAATCAAATGAATGGTAAAAATACGATTAAAGAAGAAGTAAGAATTTAATTTTAAAAAAGGAGAGATTGAGATGACAATTTGGACAGACTTAGCTGATATCGAATTTAAACTATATTATTTAGATGCAAATGGAATTAAAACCAGGGTGCTGGAAGCTGGAACTGGAGAACCTTTGATTTTGCTCCATGGCACTGGGGGTCATATAGAGGCATATGTGAAAAATATGAAAGGATTAAGTAAGCATTTTCGCGTCATTAATATCGATATGGTTGGTCACGGCTATACAGCGAAACCAGATCGACAGTACGGAATCGATTATTATAGTGAACATTTATTAGGAGTTATCCAGGCATTAAATTTATCTAAAGTGTATCTGTCTGGTGAGTCTTTAGGAGGCTGGGTGGCAGCCTGGTTTGCTGCTGAGCACCCAGAATATGTGAAAGCAATGGTGCTGAATACTCCAGGAAATGTAAACAACAAGCCTGAAGTCATGAAAAAGCTGAAGGATTCAACATTAAAGGCAGTTCTTGAAGCGAATTATGAAAATGTAAAAACGAGATTAGAGTGGTTAATGTATGATAAAAGCCAAGTAACAGAAGAGTTAATTGAAGCCCGCTATAACATTTATACCCAGCCTTCCTATCAAGAAGCGGTTCATCATATCGTCTGTCTGCAGGATATTGAAATTAGAAAGCTTTACAGCTGGGATCCATCCTGGTGCGGAAAAATTAATGTTCCTACATTATTAGCGTGGACCGACCATGATCCTACTTCAACTGTTGAGGAAGCAAAACCGATTCAAGACATGATCCCTAATAGTGAACTTGTGGTTATTAAAGATGCAGGGCACTGGCCGCAATGGGAAAAGCCAGAAGAATTTAATAGTGTTTTAATCGATTTCCTATTGAAAAATGCGAATAAAACAGCTAGACAAGAAGACGAAGCATTGGTAACAAAATAATAGCTCACCCTTGAAAGCACTATTTAGAGATTCATAGTTTGTAAACCTGAATCTATGAATAGTGCTTTATTTAAAGAAAGAGGTTTTCGATATGAGTAACCAAGTCATTCTTCGAGTTCAACATCTAAATAAGCTTTTGCAGCAGGCAGAAGCAACGAAGCAATCCATTTCACCGCTAACGGAAGTGTACCCTGATTTGTCTATTGATGACGCGTATCATGTTCAATTAAGGGCAATTGAACAGAAAGTTCAGGAAGGTCAGCGGATTGTTGGGAAAAAGATTGGGTTAACATCTGTTGCCATGCAGGAACTGTTGGGAGTGGATCAGCCAGATTATGGTCATTTATTGGATTCAATGGAAGTTAGTAATCGCGGGATTATTACCTTAGACCATCTTTTCCAGCCGAAGGTAGAAGGTGAGATTGCCTTTGTTCTTCGCAAGGATTTGAGGGGGCCATCTGTTACGGTCAAAGATGTACTCGATGCAACAGATTACATCACCCCTGCCTTAGAAATTGTCGACAGCAGGATTACAGACTGGAAGATTACCTTAGCAGATACGGTAGCCGATAATGCCTCAAGCGGATTATTTGTCATCGGGGAGGAACGATTCTCTTTAAAGGATATCGACTTACCTTCGATTAAAATGAACTTGTTTAAAAACGGTGAACGGATGAACACAGGGTATGGTTCAGATGTATTAGGTAACCCAGCTAAATGTATAGCATGGCTTGCAAATAAATTATCAAAGTACAATGTAGGGTTAAAAGCGGGTGAAGTCATTCTCTCTGGAGCACTCTCAGCCGCAGTGGCAGCCGAAAAAGGGGATGTGTTCACTGCTGAATTCTCTCATATTGGCAAAGTAGAAGTTAGCTTTAAGTGAAACATTGGGGAAACATTGGGGACGGTTCTCATGGTTTTATATCGTTAAACCGGCCACAAGAACCGTCCCCATGGCAACATTTTAGGAGGTGCTTTATGGAGCAAAGGAAAAATTCAGTATCAAAAAAAGCATGGGTGATTATTTTCCTGTTATTTTTATTAACCGTCATTAGTAATGCCGATAAAGCCATTATTGGATTTGCCTCGGTTTCCATTATCGAGGAATTAGGATTAAATGCTGAACAATGGGGTGTTGTTGGCAGTGTTTTCTTCTTACTGTATTCCATTTCAGCTGTATTAGGTGGAAGTCTTGCAGATAAAATAGGAGCAAAAAAAGTCATTATTGGTATGGTGGCAATCTGGTCAGTTGTACAATTTTCTACCATCTTTGTAAGTAGTTTTGCTTATTTATTAGTAACAAGAATTATTTTAGGTGCTGGGGAGGGTCCGTCGTACTCCTTAGCCATGACTGCTGCCTCAAAGTATCTTCCAAAAGAAAAACTAGGGATTGGCTTAACATTGGTATCAATTGGCGGTCCACTTGGTGTAGCGATTTCGGCTCCAATTTTGATGAATATGATTATAAATTATGGATGGCGTTCCGCATTTATTGCTACGGGAGTGGTAGGTTTTGTTTGGATCATTGCTTGGATCTTCATCGCAAAAGAGAAAGCGGTTACAGAGGGCGAATCTGCAGCAGCAAAAGGCGGTACGCCAGTATCTATCGTTTCGACTGAGACAAAATTTACGTCTGTTTTGTTTTCGAAAAATTTTATTTTAGTCGCCCTTTGTGGGTTTGCCACGTATTGGTCGTTTACGATTGGTTTAAACTGGCTGCCAAATTATTTGGAAAATGGCCGCAATCTAAGTGAGGAAACATTAAGTTTGGTGGTAGCACTGCCATGGATCATGATTACCCTTTCGCAGATTACTTTTTCAAGTATTTCTGACCGCATTTATCATAAAACGAAGAGCATGGTAAAAGGACGCATCTTCATCTTGGGACCTGTTCTGTTAGCGGGAGCAGCCAGCTATGTTTTTGGAACGATGGTCAGTTCTAATATCTTGGCGATTGCATTATTATCACTTGGTTTAACGTTTGGATGTATCACGCTAGTTATGGGACCAGCTATTTTAGTTGATTTGGTTTCACCTAAACATCAAGGTAAAGTTCAAGGATGGTTTATGGCCATAACTTCATTAGGAGGAATTGTTGGTCCGTATGTAACGGGTTTACTTATTGAAAATTCAGCTAGTCAAGCAGCGGGATTCCATTTGGCCTTTCAGGTATGTGGATTAGTTTTACTCGTGTTCGGTGGATTAGTATGGATGTCAGTACGACCTGAAAAGTTAGAAAATTCAGCCGAAATAAATCCTGACGCTACAAAAGCTATATAAATAAACAAACAAAATGCAATAGTATACACATAAAGAATGGCTTGAAGTTCTCTCCAAGCCATTCTTTTTTGTTGTATTCAAGTTTATTACAGAAAACTTGTTTGGGATGGAATAATCCCAAAAATTTTTTTATGAAAAAATAGAAAAGTACGGGCAAAAGGAATAGCTGTGGCAACGAAAGATTTAAATGGACCCTATCCAAGTACGTTTATTATGGTAGTATGAGACTTGGTGTATAAAAGAAATTCGCATTTAACTTTCAAGAGGTGGAATAGACGTGGGACGAATGGAAAGACGACAGCAAAGAAAAACGTCTAAATGGGATTGGAGACAATTGTTATCAAAAGGTATTGCGAAGAGATTAATTGCAGCAGGGATTATCGCTGCTTTATGTGGACTCCTCATCGTTAATATCTTTATTTGGACTAGCGATGTGAGTAAATTGAATAAGCCAGCACCACAGCCAACGATCATTTATGATCAGAATGGGGAAATTGCAAGTAAAATTTCCAATTCAGGTATTGAAGGCGTTGGATTTAAACAAATTCCAAAAGAAGTCATACATGCGGTAATAGCAACAGAGGATCAACGTTTTTATAAGCATAATGGAATTAATTATTTCGCGATTATGAAGGCTTTCTTCAAAAATATGGTGAGCGGTGACATTGTTGCAGGCGGGAGTACCATTACACAACAACTTGCAAAAAATGCATTCCTCACACATGAACGGACCTATACACGGAAGGTCAAAGAATTGATTATTACGAAAAAGATTGAACGTACCTACTCAAAAGATGAAATCATCGAGAGGTATTTAAATCAGATCTATTTTGGCGAGGGAGCATGGGGGATTCAACGTGCGGCCAAAACCTACTTCGGAAAAGAAGCAAGTGAACTAACCTTAAGCGAATCTGCTATGCTCGCGGGGCTAATTAAAGCACCTTCTATACTATCACCATTTAAAAATATGGAAAAGTCTGTTGAGCGTCGAAATCTTGTATTAACCTTGATGGAAAAGGAAGGATATATTAGCCAAGACGATGTTGAAAAAGCAAAGGAACAGCCTGTTGTGTTAAATGAAGATAAAGTGGAAGACGAGTATGATGGCAAATACCCTTATTATGTGGACCACATTATTGATGAAGCCATGAAGAAATATAAGCTGACCAAGAATGAAGTTCTGTCAGGCGGGCTTCATATTTATACAGAATTAAATCCTACAATTCAGAAGGCGACAGAGGAAGTTTATCAGAATGGTAATCTTTTCCCAGAGAGTCAAGAGGATCAACTGCTTCAAAGCGGGGCGATTTTCATTAATCCTGAAAATGGTGGCATTCAAGCACTAGTTGGAGGAAGAGGTGAGCATACGTTTTTAGGATTCAACAGGGCTACGCAATTAATCAGACAGCCAGGCTCGACCATGAAACCATTAGCTGTATACACACCTGCTTTAGAACAAGGTTACGAAATTTTTGATCTGTTGGAAGATAAACCATTAGATATTGGCGGATACCAGCCTAAGAATTATGATAAGCAATATCGAGGTCAGGTAACAATGTATGATGCGGTCGTAAATTCGTACAATGTTCCTCCTGTTTGGTTATTAAATGAGATTGGCTTGGAAAAGGGCACGAAGGCTGTGGAGAAATTCGGCATTCCTTTACAAGAAGAAGACCGGGCACTTGGCATTGCCCTAGGAGGTATGCACGATGGAGCCTCACCGGCAGCAATGGCACAAGCCTACAGCGCTTTCGCCAATAATGGAATCATGGTGGAAGCACACTCTATCCAAAAAATTGAAGACGCAGATGGCAAGGTAATTGCTAAATGGAAGAGCAGATCGACTACAGTGACAAAACCGGAAATCGCTCAAAAAATCACCTACATGCTAAAAGGTGTGGTTGAAGAAGGTACTGGGGAGAGGGCTAAGCTAGATGGTTTTGACATTGCCGGTAAAACAGGATCAACACAGCTTCCATTCGCGAACGAGGGCGGAACAAAGGATCATTGGTTTGTGGGCTATACCCCAAACATTGTTGGAGCGGTCTGGTTAGGCTACGACCAAACGGACGAAAGTCACTATTTAGCGGCATCAAGCAGTGGAACCACCCCTGTAATTTTTAGAGAAATACTATCCAAGGCAGGATCAGCGCTTCCAGATGAAAAATTTGCATTAGCCAGCGTTGAGAAAAAATACAAAAATGAAATCAAAAGGATAAAAGAAAAAGAGGAAAAAGCAAGGAAAGAGCAGGAAAAGGAAAAGGAAAAGCAAGAGGAAAATAATGGAAAGGGAAAGGGCGATAAGGAAAAGAACAAGGGGAAAAAGGATAAAGATAAAGATAAAGATGAAGAAGACGAAGATGAAAATGAAGAAGACGAAAATGAAGAAGATGAGGATGAATAAAAGTTAATTTGTGGTTTAAAAGGCTATGCTGAAGTAGTTCCTCTTTTGCGGTGTAACATCTTCTGTCATTATTAATTGAAAGACCAAATCACATACGATTTGGTCTTGTTTATTACCTTTTGAAAGGTTAGGAATTAAATCTTTGCCCCGGATAAAATACCTCGTTGATCTCCCAAGACTCAACTATCCTGTGGGCAATGTTGGGATCATATCCCATACCCATAAGGTAGGTAATAGCTGCAACCTCTCTTAATGCATGAGCATAAGAAGTGTGTTTTGCTTCATGTAATCCATATTGCACAAAAGGCTCGACAGTTCTTAATACCGTGTGTTTATTTGGGTTTGGGGCATATTGATGAGCTTGATTAAAGTGATAAGGATTGTATTGGTAAGGGTTATACAAATTACAGTCATCTCCCTAGATAAATAATTTGGAAAGTCATCAATAGTCTATGTAAGTTTTATCATGTGTGAAACGGATGGTGAAAAATTAATAATAGTCACTATAAATAATTTAAATCAAACGCTCAGAGCTATTATTCTCCTAACGTTTGATTTTGCTCATTCGATTTTTTGATTCAATAAACATTAAGCAGTAAAGTTGCCGTCATAGCTTAACATGATGGCTGATTTAACTTCATCCATATTAGAAATATTATTAAGAAAATCTGGGTCATGATCTTTGACTCTTATTTCATAGGTTACTTCAAAATCGCTGCCTGGCATCGCAGACTTTGATTTAAGAGAATGCTTTAAAGCATGTCCAGCAATGACGTGTTCCAGTGATTTTTCAATCGAAGTGCTGCTGTATCTCACAACTAATAAATAAGGGTTTTCAATCTTTATCTTGTTAATAAAGACAAGTAAGACTGCTCCAATCAAGATGGATCCAATAATAGCAAGAGGGACAAATCCAGCACCACACAAGATTCCAGCGACAATCGCCCAGAAAATATAAACAATATCCATCGGATCTTTAATAGGAGTTCGGAAACGGACAATCGATAATGCCCCTACCATCCCGAGTGATAACAATGCATTAGACGAGATTCCCATGATGATTAGGGCAGTTGCCATCGCCATGATAATCAAGGAAATATTAAAAGTGTGAGAATAGATAACACCCGTGAAGGTTTTCTTGTAGACGTAATAAATAAGCAAACCTAGTGCAAAAGCGGCCAACAATCCAATCAATGAATCTACTATCGAAAAACTGCTTGTTTTTTCTAAAAAACTCGTTTTGAAAATATCCTTGAAATTTAAACTTTCCATTAATAAGTCCTCCAATTATGAGTATTAACCAAACATTCTGCTGTACTGATATTTTGAATAGCCGCCTTTTCGTCGATCGATAACTTGAAGTAATTGTTTGATGACATCAGGTAAATATTCATCAAATTTCACTTCAAGAACCACGACATTCGGAGTGGTCTCAACCATGGCTAAATCTGGGTTTAAAACATCGTTATTTCGAAAACTAGTTTTTATACAGCTGTCAAATGTTACACGGACGTTTCCATATTCATAAATGAACACTTCACGTTGATAGTCGACAACCGTCATCGGTTTTAATTGATAGAGTTTCATTTGGACAAATAGGTCCTTTATGAGAGGTCTTGTGTTATTTTCCATCCACTCAATGTCACCAACACGAATTCGTTCATATTCCTCTGCGTTTAAACGGCACTTTTGTTTAAAGGTTAAATTGTCTCGTTTGCTCTTTTTTTCAAGATTAAGATAATCCATGTTGTAATCATATAATCTGACTCTAAACTTATCTCGATCAAGTAAACCTTCTTTTTTCTGCGATAAAACCTTATTATCAAAGTTATCGAAGTAGACACTTCGAATTAAGTATTTTCCATTGTTTTTCGCATGAGGGTCCGGTTTCATAAAATGCTTCAATTTATTTCGAAGCAGATAGCAATCCAATGAAGTCACTTCATGCTTTAATTCTCTCCGGCCCTTTACTCCATTTAAGCTCATTATATTTCTCTCTCCAATCTGTTACACCACTTCTTGAAACCTATTATGTTAGTTAAACCTTAAACAAACCTTAAATGAACAATGATTGTTTAAAAAAGTTGATAGAGACAGAGAAAAAATACATACATTGATTTCAATTGGTAATAATTAGATAGTATTATTTCGAGGAATGGAGGGCTTAAAGTGGAAGAAAATAATCAAGAAAAGAAGGGCACTGGTGAAAGTTCCGATTCCTTAACCAATCGCCAGGGTCATCCTGTTACAGATAATCAAAATATCAGAACGGTTGGCAGTCGTGGACCATCGACACTTGAGAACTATGATTTTATTGAAAAAATTTCTCATTTTGACCGTGAAAGAGTGCCGGAACGGGTGGTTCATGCACGAGGAGCAGGGGCGCATGGATATTTTGAGGCCTATGGGAAAGTAGGAGACGAGCCAATCGCAAAATATACGAGAGCGAAGCTGTTCCAAGAGGAAGGGAAACGTACACCGCTCTTTGTTCGTTTTTCAACAGTGGCAGGCGCAATGGAATCACCAGAAACCGCACGAGATCCGCGGGGATTTGCGGTTAAATTTTATACCGAGGATGGCAACTGGGATCTTGTTGGAAATAACCTAAAAATATTCTTTATCCGCGACGCAATGAAATTTCCTGATATGATTCATGCGTTTAAACCCGATCCGGTTTCCAATTTAAGTAACCCTGAGCGAATGTTTGATTTCCTCTCTCGTACACCGGAAGCTACACATATGGTTACTTTCTTATTCTCTCCTTGGGGAATTCCGGCAAATTATCGCCAAATGCAGGGTTCAGGTGTGAATACATACAAATGGGTTAACAAGGACGGAGAAGCGGTTCTCGTTAAATACCACTGGGAACCGTTAAAACAGGGTATTAAGAATTTAACTCAAAAGGAAGCAGAACAAATACAAGGTAAAAATGTCAGCCATGCTACCCAAGACTTGTATGAGGCAATAGAGCGTGGTGACTATCCTGAGTGGGAGCTTTGCGTTCAGATTATGAGCGATGATTACCATCCTGAGCTGGATTTTGATCCATTAGATGATACAAAATTATGGCCAACAGATAAGTTTCCATTCTTAAAAGTCGGTAAAATGGTATTAAATAAAAATCCGGAAAATTATTTTAATGAAGTAGAGCAGGCAGCGTTTGGTACAGGAGTATTGGTGGATGGCTTGGATTTTTCCGATGATAAGATGCTTCAAGGGAGAACGTTTTCCTATTCAGATACACAGCGCTATCGCGTAGGCACAAACTATTTACAGCTTCCTATTAATGCACCTAAAAAGCGGGTGGCTACCAATCAGCGGGGCGGGCAAATGTCCTATCACGTAGATTTGGCACCAGGTCAAAGTCCGCACACCAATTATGAGCCTTCTGTTATCGGAGGTTTAAAGGAAGCGGAACAGGTAGGTAAAGTTCATGAACCACACTATAATGACAAATTGGTTCGTGAAAAAATTGATCGCACCAACGATTTTGGACAAGCTGGTGAAACGTATAGGAGTTTTGAGGACTGGGAAAGGGATGAGCTCATAAGCAATCTTGTCGACGCACTCAAAGTATGCAGACCAGAAATCCAGGATAAAATGATTGAGTATTTTACCAATGCAGACGAGGATTATGGAAGACGTGTCAAAGAAGGCGTAGCAAATGCAATGGAAATGAGAAACGATACCACACATACAAGTACGGCTGAAGCAGATGAGGCGACAGATAAGGCAAAACAAATGGGGCATGAAGCAGATCCATATTAATAAAAGAAAGGCCGAACTTTTAGTGAGTTCGGCTATTTTTAATTTGTTCAATTGTATTACTTTGGAAGTTTTACTTTAAAAGTGGTGCCTTTATTTTCATTCACACTAACCTTTATGCTTCCAGAATGAGCGGAGACAATCCATTGGGCGATAGAGAGACCTAATCCAATACCGCCTGATTCTCTTGTACGTGCTCTGTCTTCTCGGTAAAAACGATCAAAGATATACGGTATATTTTCTTTTTTGATTCCTATACCCGTGTCACTTATTTCAAAAACTACTTTATGATCCTCTTCGTAGGTTTTTACTCCGATACTATCATGTTCACCTGTGTATTTTAAGGCATTATCGAGCAAGATGACGAGCAGCTGATGAAGACGGGTTTCATCTGCATTCATCATAATGTCGCTATTTAGTTTTAGCCAGAAATGTTTATCCTGTGATTCAGCAATTTCGATATAAGGTGAACAAACGCTTTTGACAAAACTGTCAACATGTATAGATTTTTTCTCAAGCTGTGTTTCAGAGGAGTCGGCCCTTGCTAACGTCAACAAGTCAGTCGTAAGCTTCGATAGTCTTCTAGTTTCAGAAAGGCTTAAGGCAATATTTTCAAATTTGTTCGCTATTTTTTCATGAGGTGTGGTCAGCATTAACTCTAATTTGTTTTGAATAATGGTTAATGGCGTTCTTAACTCATGAGAGGCATTTTCAACAAACTCAGCTTGCTTGTTCCAGGAATGAATAATCGGTTTCATCATCTTTTTTGATAAATAATAGCTGGCTGAAATCGATAGTAAAATAAAAATGGATGAACAAAGGATAATGAGTTTACTGAAATTATTTAGGATATTTTGTTCCGCATCAATGTTAATCATAAGCTGAGTATAAACAACTTCATCGTCATCATGGGTATCTTCAAATAAAATATAGCGAAACGGGTACAAATTATTCACGTTCGTATTGGTTATGGTATCTAGGTTCGTTTTATCAGGTGTATAATCTTCCAAATAATCTTCATAGAATGAAGTTCCAATCTCATTTTGATTGACTATGTTATCATTTTTGTCCCACTTTATGACAATAATTCGAGGATTTTTCGGCCAATCATTCTGACGCGGTACATTTTCACTGTCATCGTTTGGGGGAGGGGTTTTAAAATCATTAGGTGAATGATCGTTAATCCTTTCCTTAACCATTAGCAGTTCCTCATCTGTCTTTGAGAATAAGGTGTTTTGAACCTGACTAAAAACAATCAAACCGAAAATCGTAAAAATGACCGTAAAAGAAATGAGATTGAGAACCATGAATTTTAACTGTTGTTTTCTAAAAATCTTATTTTTAAAAATCTTATTTTTAAACATCACCTTCACCATTATCAGTCAGCATGTAACCTAATCCCCTGAAGGTTTTGATATAGTGATCATAGTTGAATTTTTTTAAGTTTTTTCGTAATTTGCTTGCATACACCTCGACAACCGTTGCACTTGTGTCAGATTCGAATCCCCAAATTCGGTCGAAGATTTGTTCTTTTGTGAGAATCGTATTTTTATTGTTAATTAGGTACTCAAGAAGTTCGAATTGCTTCCCATTCAGATTCACAAGTTCATCACCAATGGTCGCGGTATTATTTTTTACATTTAGCTTTAGATCATTGAAGGTAATCACGTTTTCTTTAAATGTGCCAACGTTCCTTCTTACCATCACCTCTAAGCGTAATAAAAGCTCCTCACGATGAAAGGGCTTGACGAGATAATCATCCGCTCCGACCTTAAAGCCCTGGATTTTATCATCAATACCATCTTTGGCTGTTAACATCATGACTGGGGTAGTGATGTTTTTTTTTCTTAAATTTTGTAAAACTTCATAGCCATTCATATAGGGAAGCATGATATCTAAAATGATGACATAAAAGATATTCTGCTCTGCTAAAAACAAACCTTCCTCGCCATCGTATGCCTGTTGTGTTTCAAACAGTTCTTCAACTGTTTCACGGATGGTCTCAGACAGGTGTTTATCGTCTTCGATAATTAATAATTTCATTGGTTGTTCCTCTTTTCAAGCGGTTAATAAGATAGTTTGATTATAGGGCTATTTGGGATAATTGCAAAATGTTTTCATGTAGGGAATAGAAGGAATTTATCAAGATGTGGCGAAAATTGTATATTATAAAACTTTTTTTGAAAGGGAGTTTCTGTATGTATCGTTTTAAAGCCATTGATCACATTCAACTTGCTGCTCCAAAAGGTTGTGAAGATACTGCAAGAAAGTTTTTTATAGATATTCTCGGATTTGAGGAAATGGAGAAGCCAGAAGAATTGAAAAAGCGCGGCGGAGTTTGGTTTCGAAATGGCAGTACCCAAATACATATTGGTGTAGAGGAACCATTTGCACCAGCAAAAAAAGCGCATCCTGCCTTTGAGGTAGAAAATATTGAAGCGTTAAAAAAACATTTAAGAGTTAACGAAGTAGAAGTGATGGAAGACAATAACCTTCCGGGGGCAAATCGTTTTTATACAGCTGACCCGTTTGGCAATCGTATAGAAATACTTGAGTGGATCTAATCTTTCATTGGGGGAGGGACGATAATGAGTTTAAGAGATAAAACCATTGAAGAATTAGAAGAGATTGAAGAAGAACTGAATGAGCAGGAAGAGGAGCATGGCTTTTCTAATTATTCTATGAAAATTGAAGTGTACAAGGAAATGTACCGAAAACTCTCCCAGCTTGTCCGGAGCCGTAATGAGGATGTTCAAAGTTCGCTAGATTATGTAAAAAGGAAATTGATTTACTGTCTCATTCATTATGGAACGTATTTGAAGACCGAATATCAAAAAGATGATTACTTGGCGACTCGCTGCTTGGAGGAAGCGTTAAAGTATGATAAAACAAATCCATTGGCAGCCTATCGACTAGGTTTCTTGTCTTATAAATTTAATGATTATACAAAAGCGATTCAATATTTCCGAAATGCATTGGATAATGATCATTACCATAAACAGCATCTCTATCAATTAAATGAACAGCAGCAGTTAAATGCCCATTTGTACTTAACCAATTGTGCGTTGCATATTGCCAAGGAAACGTATGAAAAAATGAATCAATTACCACTTGCGAAGATGCAGGAGATACCGAAACAGGAGTTATCTCCATTGTTCAGCAGTTTAATAGAAAATGAACAATATTTAATGCGCCATGCGTTTTATAAGGTGAATAAAGAGGGAAGAACGACTTGTTCTAAAGCAGAATGTGAGAAACTAATTTCCAGGCCGCCGCATGATACCCTGCTAGTTTATTTTAGTGATCGGACGATTATGGCTTTTTTTAACGGGAAGGAAGCTTCACTCACTCAGGATCAAGGAAACATGCTGAGTTACTTTCTATTAAATAGTTCAGAAGCGGTGCCAGCCACAAGGCATGATTTCTCAGTTGTCGATACGATTATTCCAAACACGTATATTACAAATGTGGGGAGACTGCGTCGGAAATTAATGCAGCAAGGATTTCCATCCATGATACAAACCAAAAGGTATCATAATGAAACAGGCTACTATTATGATGGAACTTATCCATTTTATATCATGTATCGATCAGACGAAGAAATTGAATATCGTTAAAAAGGCGATGACAGGGCTGTCATCGCCTTTTTCGTATACTGAGTTTATAAAGAGTGAGGAGATGGTTATATGAAAAACTGGAATCAATTGCTTATTCGTCACGGTTTTAATCTCGAAGAGGTACAGCACAATGTATTTAGTTGTTTTAGAGAAACGGAAGAGAATGTTTCGTTTTTGATAGAGAGTTTGGAGAAGCTTTCAGTTTCTTACACCTGCGAAAAGGAACAACTATCGATTACCAGCCCGGAGATGGATGAGGAAAATTGGATTCATGCTGTTGATTTTAAATACAGAGGCAGAGGAGAAGGGTTATGGTTTCGTCCAGGTATTGACCAGCCAAAAGTTAGAGAACTAGATACCTATATTGCTGGTTTGGTCAGACAGTTGAATCGTTTAGGACTAACTACTAATGGCTGCTGTGACGGTCATGACAAACGGAATTCTATGGTTAGTTTTATCAATACTGAAATGAAAGACAAAGCCAGCGAGGTTTTACTTGCAGCGGGTATACCGAAGTTACGTTCGAGAAATCGCGAAATTAGTATGAATATCTCCAGATACCAACTTCTTGATAGTACAGAAAAGCTCGCGTCCATTCGCACAGAGTGGCTGGAGGAAGGGATTCCCTTTATCCGCAGACAATTCTTTTTACAACAGCTAGAAGAGGTATTATCCATTCCAGGAGAGAGTGGGAACGAGAATCAGGTTCGTCAATACATTATGCAACAATTGAAGCACTATGTGGATTTTATGGCCGTTGACCGTAGTGGTAACATACTTGCTCAAAAGAAACGTGGAAACGGTCCTGTCATTCTATTAAATGCACACATGGATACCTATGACAGAATTGAAACAGGCAGAAAGTTGATTAAAGACGGAAACATTTGGTGCAGTGATAAAGGAATTCTTGGAGCAGATGACCGGGCAGGAATTGCTGCTATTTTAGAAATTGCTCAGAGGTTAAATACTACAGGCTTTAATGGCACGGTAAAATTTATTTTTACCGTCGAAGAGGAAATCGGTCTTATCGGTGCAAGGGGTATTGACGAATACTTCCTGTGGGATGTTGAGGCAGCAATCGTTATAGACCGGCGCGGGACGGGCGACATCGTAACATCTTGCGGGGGATATATCCCATTCTGTCATGTGAATTACGGAGCTCTTTTTGAAAAAGCTGCGGAGAGAATTGGTTTGCAAGGTTGAAAACTGACAAGTGGAGGCAGCAGTGATACGCGAATTTGGGCAGAACACGGGATTCAAAGTGTCAATTTATCCGCTGGTTACATGAACGAACATACGTCATCCGAGACTCTAGATGTTGAAGCTTGCTATAACACAGTGGATTTAATTACCGAGGTGCTGCGTGATACGAGAACCTTACAAAGGACACTTAGACAAATAGAACTTCAAGAAATTAGATAAAAAAAGGAGGGCAATGACTACGGAAGAGTTTAAAGGTATCCCTTCACACTCAAAAATAAATTTTGAATATTCATTTGTGAAATGAATATTAGTTAAGTAGGTATTTTACCTTAAAGACCTTCAAAATGGAGGGGATCCTTTGAAAATTGAATACCAGCATACTTTTGGTTTGCCGAGAAAGGTTGTCTGGAAGTACATCAAGGATGAAAAGGTTCTAGGAAGTGCAATCCCTAGCTGCAGAACGTTTGTCCAAAGCACAAAGGGATTATATCAAGCCGAAATCGACGTTAACATAGGTCCATTAAAAGATGTTATTACACTCGAGGTTAGTTTGGAAAAGGAACGGGTCCCGTCTTATTTACAATTACTTCTGAAAGGTAGAGGTAATTTAGGGGAAATCAGCGGCAACGGGGAGATATTTTTCAATGACCAACAGGGAAGCACACAGCTCAATATACAAGCCGAAGTGAAAGTCTCAGGAACCCTGTCTGGTGCAGCAGAGCGAGTCATAAGTGGAGGAGCAAACAAGGGAATAGAGAAATTTTTTCTGAGTGTAGAAAAAGAAATAAAGAAAAACCTTTATCTTTTGCGAAAAGGTCGAAAATGAGAAAGAGCAACGTCATTGAGCGTTGCTTTCTCTCATTCAGTATCTATTCATGCTCTGGGTAATTAGCTAATTCTTTGATTCCTTCAATCCAATCCTTGAAATTAGCATATTTGTTTGCATCGAAACCAAAGTGCTCTTTAATTAAAGTAATGGATTCAAGTTCAGTTTCATGAACAATTCCATCTGAGTATACTAAGCGAAGGATTTCAGTTAGAACAATATGTTTGGAGCGTTCCTCTTTAAAAACCTTAAGAATATCATCAATCGCTAAGCCTCTGATTTTATAATCATCAAGATCCATTTCCTTTTTATACTTCGCGATAACAGGATTTTCAAATACCGAGAATTTCCCATCAATGGTGGCCATTAGATATGCTAACTCAAGAAACGCTTCTTTCTCCTCTTGTTGAAGCTTGGTTAAAAACATTATGTGTAGCTCCTTTTTCAATAAATGAATTATGTTACTAGACATCTTACCAAGTTTAAATACCTTTTGTCTATTCTTTAAATGGTGGAAAAAGGAAAATTTCAGTTATAAAGCGAATAAGAATATAGATTAGGAAAAAAAGGGGGTAGAATGTTCTGGAAATACTTCTTCCTATGTTTGTAACCTCATTGCTTGGAGTATTGTTGTTTGTTAATTATGTTTTTTAGTAAAAACATAAAAGAAGAAAAAAGTACTCATAATCAAACAATCTTGGGTTCAGTTCTAACCTTCTTTTTTATTTTTTCTTTTATGTATTTCATCCTAAGTTTGCATTAAACTTATGTTTAAATTGAAAAAAATCATAAGGGGATGTATATGTTTTGGTGAAAACAGTTATTTTAGGTTTAATATCATTCTTTCTGATTAGTTTTTTGCTGCTTTCCATTGGTTATAGGTTTCAGATTGAATGGTTAATGTTTCAGTATTATGAAGAAACTGCAACAGGTTTCTCGACGGGTGGTTCTGTCATCCCTTTTATCATCGCGATTATTGTCACCTTTTTCATTGGAGAGTCTTATCAAAAGAGACAGAACGGTTAATAAAGGATCTTGAACTTTCAAACATGGAAGTTAGTGAAACAGTCATACGATTTGGAGAAGAGCAAGTCATATATTCTATTGAAAGGAAAATATGCAATGGAACAAAAATTACTTAGAGTTGGTACTACTTATTTACCAGTGAGTAATGTAGACCTTTCATCTGAATGGTATATAACCAATTTAGGTGCAGTATTAAACTATAAAGATAAAGACAAAGCTATACTGGATTTTGCCAATCAAAGTATTTTTCTCGTAAAGGCACAGGAAAATCAAAGCGCTAACTTCTATAATTCCTACGGTGAAGAGTGTTTCTCCATGACATTCGAAGTGAATGGACTAAATGTTCTTGAAGACATTCATCGGGAGTTTAAAGAAAAAGAAATTAAAGTGGGAGAAATTGAGAATAGAGGACATAGCGGAAGAAACTTTGTTTTCTATGATCCTGACGGAAATAAATTCGATGTGTGGAGCGAGCTTAGCCCAATTTTTAAAGAGAAGTTTCTTTCTTAATGGGGGATAAACAAAATGATTAAACTAGGAAGTGAAGGGGAAATTGTCATTGCGCACAAACTAATGCAAGAGGCATTTGAAGAGTACCGATTTCTTGAAGTACCTTCAAGTGCGATTAATGAACCTGTCGATTCTTTGAGGAATTCATTTCGTAATGGTTCAGAAAAATTTATATTATGTTACATAGATGGGAATCCACTTGGGTCTTTACGATTTAAAACGAAAGGTCAAACTTTATATTTTTCTAGAGTATCGGTTCCACCTTATGCGAGAGGAAGAGGAATAGCAAAATCAATGCTATCTTGGCTCGAGGATTATGCTAAACAAGAGGGAATTCATAAACTACAATGTAAAGTAAGAAGCAGCCTGACTCATAATGTGCTTTTATATCAATCTATTGGTTATACCGTTACGGAAGAGGAAATGGTTACGAATCCTGATAAATTCCCAGTGAGCATAGTTGTGATGAAAAAACTATTAGAGCAATAACTGATGTTCAAAAAGGAGTGCTTAGTTAAGGGTTAAAGAAAGGGCAGGTTTTGTGTCGATGGTTCAAGAAACAACATTACATATATTAAATGGACAAGCTATGTACGATTTTTTTAAAAGGAAGAGTTTCCTGCAAGGTCAAAAGATGATTCCTTTTAATGAAGCAATGTGTTTTGGGGAAACAACAGAAGACCTATTCACACCGGAATTCGTCGAAAAACGTGCAAAGGTTCATCACGTATCTCCAGAAAAATATACTGATATTACGTTAAACCCATTAAAGCCACTTTTTAGTAATGGTTTTACCCACATAGAACTCTGGTTTGACATGGATATGTTTTGTCAAATCAATATCCTCACGATTCTTGCTTGGCTTGACAAAAAGGGTCACAGTAAGCCCATTGACCTGCATATTGTTGGGGATAAGTTTGAACCTATTGAAAATTACACTTTAATGGCAGCGGGTTATTATGAACTTTTTATGGAAGTATTGGTACATAAAACGCTCCCTGAATCAATCCATCTAGTCCCCTTAAGGAAGGGCGTTGAGTTGTATTTAACTTATCTTCATGAGGACAGTAACCTAATGATTTATATTAAAAATAACCAACATATGACGGAAAAAGAACTTGTATATGCGCTCTTAGAAAATTTCAAAGAGTATGGATTAGGTGATGTACAATATCTAGAAATTATTAGGGCGCACCGTTCTACATGAAATATAAAAATGATAATAGGGGATAAAAATTAAATGTTTATTGTCAATGTTGAAGGTGCAATTAGGAAAGTATAGCATTCAACAAGCAGAAATGAAGATATCAGTCTAATTGTTTCTAAAACTGGTTTTTGTGAAGAGGCAGACGAACTTATAAATGTTAATCAAATAATTTCTTAATAGTGAATGGAACGTCTCTGTGCAAAGCAGAGACGTTTTTCTTTGTCCATAGTTTGCCTATATGGCGACCGAAATAATTACGGAATATCCAATTTATTTCCAGTAAATAATATGTTATACCGAAATAATTAATGTAAATAGAAAAAACGGAGCTGATGAGGTGCACTTATTGTTGAATAGCTTGTTTCTCATTGCCGGATTAAAATGGGGTGATTGGAGGAACTGGACTAAATACCATTCCACTATTCTATTCTTTTGGTTTGGGGATTTGCTTTATAATGTTCTATGTAAAAATTATCTTATGTGGGAATACAAGGAGACGATCTTTGGTCAAAATTTCTTACCTAATCATCTTACTGTTTCATTATTAATCATGTTTGTGGCATATCCTGCCACGGTGTTAATTTTCTTAGGGAATTTACCAGAAAATACAATGAAAATGGTTTTGTGGTTACTTTTCTGGGTCGCTTTATTTTCACTAGTAGAATACATAAATTTGCGTTACCTTGATTTAGTTATGCATCACAACGGCTGGACAATGGCATGGTCCGTTTTATTCAATTTGATCATTTTTTCTATACTGCTTTTACATTATAAATACCCAATTACAGCATTGATCATCTCCATTCCAATCATTTTATTCTTTGTCATTTTTTTTAAAGTACCGATTTATTAACAGAAATGAGAATATATTACGGAATGTAGAAAAAACTAAAGGGAAAATAAGGTTAAGGGGAATAAACATGGATTTAATGAAGCCAATTAACATTAGCTCAGATAAATTAGCTCCAGAAAACCCATTTACGGCCGGCGAAATGGGAAAGCTATGGGCTACCTATGTAGGGAATAGTATGTCTCATAAGATATTGCAGTATTTTCTAAAGCATATTGAAGACGAGGATATCAAGACTCTGTTAGAAAATGGTCTTGCCCTTACTGTTAACTTTATGCAAACAATCGAGAAGTTTTTAAAAAAAGAAGACTTCCCAATTCCTGTAGGATTTACACCAGAGGACGTAAATCTAGGTGCCCCTCGCTTATTTGAAGATCAATTTTATGTGCATTATTTGAAATATGCTGCCAAAGCGGGAATGAGTTTATATGCGATTGCCATTCCGTTGGTAATGAGGGAAGACATACGGGAATTTTTCATCCATTGTAATGAAACGACGACCATTCTGTTGGGGCAGATTAACAACGTTTTGATTGAGAAAGGTTATATCATGAGGCCACCAACCATTCCAGTGCCAAAAAAAGTGGACTTTATTAAAAAGGAAAACTATTTGAATGGTTTCTTCGGTGATGTTCGACAATTACATGCGCTCGAAATCACTCATCTTTATGATAATATTGAGAACAATATTACGAGTAAAGCTCTATTAATTGGTTTTAGCCAAGTTGCAAAAAAGGAAAAAGTGAGACAATTTTTTATAAGAGGAAAAGCGATTACAGATCGGGAAGTTCAGCATTTTCAAGATAAACTACATAAGGAAAATTTGCCGTTTCCATCCCAGATTGACCATTTGGTGACTACGTCTACTTTTTCGCCATTTTCAGATCGACTTATGGTATTTCACAAAGTAGATATGTTTTCGATTAAAATTCGGTCATTCGCAAACTCAATGGCCGTAAATGGACGTAGAGATATTGGTTTAATGTATTTGAAAGCGCTTTCTGAGGTTTCTTTATTTGTGGAGGACGGGGCAAATATTATGATTGATCATGGATGGATGGAACAGCCTCCAAAAGCCATTGATCGTGATGAATTGTCATCTAAATAGTCTGATTTGATATCTTGGATGATCTTTTAAAGTAAAGGAAGGGTGTTATGGAACCAACCCGAATATCTTTAACGGCTCCAGAGATTTCCAGTTTATGGACTCAATTTATGTTTGAAACCATGTCTATATGTTTTATTCGATATGCACTTGAACACTTGGAAGACCCAGATATTATAAAGATTTATAAAAAGTCACTTGAGCTTTCAGAAAGTCATGTTCAAAAGGTGAAGGAGTTTTTTGAAGGGGAAGGTTATCCAATACCAAAGGGCTTTACAGAGGAGGATGTAAACATCCATGCACCACGTCTCTTCCAAGATCCTTTCTATTTATACTATATGTACATAATGACTCTTCAGGGGCTAACAGGTTATTCTCTTTCTCTGAGTACTTCTATTCGCGCTGATCTACGGCAATATTATATTAACTGTAATACAGAAACGATGTCGCTATTTGAAAAAAACATCGAAGGACTTCTCACTAAAGGGCTTTTCTCGCGGCCGCCAGTCCTTCCAGCACCTGAAAATATTGACTTTGTAAAACATCAAAGTTTTTTGACTGGCTGGTTTGGGGAGCGTCGACCATTAACTGGGATTGAAATAGGGGATATTACCTTTAATATGAACAAAATGCATATGCATGTTGCATTAAAAGTTGGTTTTAGCCAAGTGGCTGCATCCAAAAAAGTCCGACAATATATTAATAGGGGCATGGAAATTTCCACTAAACATATCACGGCTTTTGAAAGAATTTTTCGTGAGGAAATGCTCAATTCTCCTGTATCCTGGCAATCCCATGTTACAAGCTCTACCACTTCTCCTTTTTCAGAAAAATGGCTGATGTATCAAGTCCAACTGTCGTCACAGATTGCTATTGCCTTTTATGGCACGGCTTTGAGTGTTACATCCAGGGCAGACATTGCAGAAAAATATATGGTAATGACGACAGAACTCGTCAGATATGCTGAAGACGGTGCCAATCTCATGATTGAAAATGGCTGGATGGAAGAACCGCCAAAAGCAAACGACAGAAGAACCTTAACAAAAGGAAAAAAAGAAGGTATTGAAAATAACAAACAAGAAAAGTAAATTAGTTAAGGAGGGTAGGTTCCAAATCTATCCTTTTTTATATGAAAAATTCTAATTAAGGGGTAAAGAGATGATAAAAGGTTTAAACCATTTTTTATTTTCTGTGACTGACTTGGAAAAATCAATTGAATTTTATCAACATGTGTTTGATGCAAAGTTGTTGGTTAAGGGTAGGAGCACTGCTTATTTTGATCTTAATGGGATATGGCTGGCGATTAATGTTGAAAAAGATATACCACGTAATGAAATAATTCAGTCCTATACACATATAGCTTTTTCAATTGAGGAAGAAGATTTTGAAACAATGTTTGAAAAATTAGAGACATTGGGTGTCAACATATTAAATGGCCGATCTAGAGATAGTAAAGATAAAAAATCTATTTATTTCACAGATCCAGACGGTCATAAATTTGAATTCCACACAGGGACATTAAAGGACAGATTGAATTATTACAAACAAGAGAAAACACACATGGAGTTTTATCAATAAGGGTTTTTACATAGAGAGCCATTATTTTATTATTTATAATAATACAATTATAATAAATTTATGTACCTCGGGGGACTAGAATAGTTAAATGGGAGAGTAATAGTATGAAGCGTTTTGCGGTTTTAACAGATATTCATGGAAACGCACCCGCATTAAAAGCGGTTCTAAAGGATATTGACGAAAGAAGAGATGTTGACCATATCTATTGTTTAGGGGATATGCTTGGCATTGGACCTGATTCCAATGAGGTATTAGAAATGCTTTTTTCTAGAAGTGATGTATCGATGATAACAGGGAATCATGATGAAGCCATTTTATCCTTGGCAAAAGGCGAGGAATATCCACAAAGTCATATTCATGTTAAAGAACATCATCAATGGATAGTAGATAGATTAGACCCGTCTTTTATACCGAAATTAGAGCAGCTGCCTAGGTTCCTGAATGTTACCATAGATCGTTATTCCATCCTATTTATTCATTATCAGATAGAAAATAGCAAGCTCAATGAACACATAAGCAGGGACCATTTTTCTTCAATTGTCGAACCTAGTACGGAAAACATGGAGACATTATTCTTTGATAAAAAGGCGGATTTGATTTGTTTCGGTCATCATCATCCGCTTCATTATTTTGCCGGGAAGCATACAGTATACCTTAATCCAGGATCGTTGGGCTGTAATCATAAACCACTTGCTCCTTATGCAATCATAACCGTTATGAATAATGTTGCAGATGTGAGTTTGAAAGAAGCTTCATACGATAACACTGCATTTTTAAAATCGTATCACACCCTGCAAGTCCCTGAGCGTGAATTTATTTTAAAAGTGTTCCATGGAAACCAACTATAGAGGTGATTATTTTTTGCGAACAGATTATGACAATTGGGAGCCATTAACAGTTTCTAACGTAGTTAACCTTTTTACTGATCTTCCTATTACTTGGTGTTTGGCAGGGGGCTGGGCATTAGATTTACATTTAGGTAAACAGAGCAGGCAACATAGTGATATAGATGTAATCATCCTTCGAGACGAACAAGAATCTTCGTACGATTTTTTAAGCAGGGAATGGAAATTATATAAAGCTCAAGACGGCGTTTTTTTGCCTTGGGTACAGGGTGAGTTCTTAACTGACACAACTGATGTTTGGGTTAGTAAAAATCATAATTCACCTTGGGCTTTTCAGGTAATGTTAGTAGATACTTTCGAAAACAATTGGATTTATCGAAGAGAAAAGTCAATCAAAAAGCCATTGAACGAAATAATAGCAAAGACAAATGAAGGGATTCCCTATTTAAGACCAGAAATCCAACTTCTGTATAAGGGAGGTTCATCAAAGGTTCGAGAAAAAGATTTCATGGACCTTCAAACCATGCTTCCAATTCTATCAACACAAGAAAAAGAATGGCTAACACTCTCTTTGCATAAACAATTTCATGAAGGACATCCTTGGATTGCTTTAATGTAAAAGGAAAATGCCATCTAATTAATATTCTTTCCAAATAAATACGATAAAAAGGAGCATTAAGGAATGCTGACGAAAGAGGAATTAAAAAATATAAAAACGCTTCAGGAAATTTGTGAGAAAGAAGGAAAGCTTCAGCTGAAGCTTAATTTTAATATGTTAGAAAGCAGATCAGAAAATCGTAAGGAAGATTTTTTCCATTATGAAGATGACAAGCTTATAGGTTTTCTTGGAAGCTATTATTTCGGTAATAAGGTAGAAATATGCGGAATGGTGCACCCGGATTACCGAAGAAGAGGAATCTTTTCAAAGCTGCTTGAAGAAGCACTTGAGGAAGCAAAGAAACGGGAGGCTAGGACCATTTTGTTAAATGCTCCTAGCGAATCTCAATCAGCAAAGGAGTTTTTAAAAAACATCCCTTGCACTTTATCAATGGTAGAATACCAAATGAAATGGGAGAAAGTATCGGAATTATCTGACGACCAAACGTTGACGGTAAGACCTTCTATTTCCGGAGATGACTCGGAAGCGGAGATACAGCTGGACGTCCAATGCTTCGGGTTAAATGAAAAAGAAGCACGTCAATATAGGCTGGAAACTAAAGACCTAGATACAGATGCTAGATTAATCATTGAAGTAGATGGAAAAATTGTCGGGAAAATGCGGCTTTCCGAAATGAATGGTGAAGCATGGATTTTTGGATTTGCTGTTTTTCCAGAACTTCAGGGAAAAGGGATCGGCAGAAAAGCTCTATCGAAAGTCGTTAAAATGGAAGGCGAAAAAGGATTTTCTATTTTTCTAGAGGTTGAGGCTAAAAATGCCCACGCCCTAAGGCTATATGAATCATGTGGATTTAGAAGCTATCATTCCCAAGAGTACTATGAAGTGAATGTTTAAATGGGAGGGGTGTTCCATGCCCCTCTGACAACCTAATCCTACTAAAATATTTATTTTTCCAGTATTTAATAGGAGACATTTGTAACCGTTTACATTATAATAATAGTAAGAACTAGGGGAGGGGAAACAAACCATGGAACTTTTATTAGAACAATGTGAACATACCAAGTCAGAAGAACCTTGTGAAGAGTGTGCCCCAAAAAAAGATAATGATGAGAATATGGATTTATATGAGTATGATTATTATAAAAGGATATGGTTTTAGGACTTACTATTATCTAGGTAATAAAATTTGGTAGGATAATCTAAAAAAGGGCTGTCGTATGATAAGACGTTCTCTTTTGAAGTACCCGCAGTAATAAAAAACACATATAAAAGCATTTAAAAGCAGAGTAATTCGCATATGAATTCACTCTGCTTTTTTGTTGATTTGAAGGGGTTTTTGAAGAATATAATACCGAAATTAACGTCATAAATAGCTGGATAATTATCAAGACCATAATAAAAATTATGCTTCTGTTGTTTGATTTGCGAATTCGTATGCTAATTCCATAAATATAAAAACGACAGCATAACTGTCGTCATAAAAAATACTTATTGAACATAAGCACCCTTTCGTATTATAAGGTCCAGCCAGATATTTCTGGTTGACCATTTAGTTTAAGTGCAACTCTTCACAATATATTAAACTAATTAATATGATTTTAAAAATAGCCCTAACTGGCTAAATGCAGAAGGACTTTAAATGTGATTTAAAATTGATTCTTTTTTCTTACTAATTCATCTCTATCGGATGCCGTTGGAGGCTGTTCCAACCATCCATTTTTAATCATTATAATCGCTCCATCTTCAGTATAAATCTGAACTTCTAATGATAGCCTGTTATACTTTGCACTAAATCATATAAATTGGATATTTTTACCATTAATAAAACTTTAGACCTAGAAGATAATATATTTGTCTACTTGATGATCTACAAGTAGATTAACTTGGAGGTGCATTACCATAAATGGAATGTTATTCTTCATAGTCATTTTATTAGCTATTGCTATAGCCGTCATCTTCTTTATGGGCAGAAGGAAAAACAATCCTGTTCCAGCAATAGTTATACCCAAGCAATCTTTGAACAATGAATTTAAGGAGGAATTCGCTTTGGAAGAAAAAGAAACGAAAATTATTAAAGAAAGAGTTAAATCTGCAGAAAATGCTAAAATCGAAAGGGTTGCAGCTGCAAAGGTTGAAGCAGAAATCGGAGAAGAGCTTGCACCCTTAAAAAGCCAATTACAATCAATTCAAAATGCCCTAAATCAAATGAACTCAGGCAACCAGCAATCACAATCTACAATGTCATCTGGTGGGCAGAATCAGAATCAGAATCAATCAAATGACCTATTAACACAAATGCAACAATTTAGTTCACAAGCTCAACAACAACAGCATAAAACTTTTCAACAATTGCAACAATCTGTTCACCAAGCAGCTCAAACGTTAAGTAATGTTGAACAATCAATACAATCCATTAATATGTTAAATCAAATCAGTCAACAAATTAATCAAACACAACAACAATTACAACAGCAACAAAGTCAACAACAACAAGGTCAACAACAACAAGGTCAAGCAGGGCAAATGAATAATCAAACATTCTAGCATTAAATTTGTTAAATGTAGCTGATATCCCTTTGTTATCAGCTACATTTTTATGAATTGCTTAATATCGCTTGATTGTTGAAAAAGTTATATTTGCCTATACTATTTCCACAATTATTTATTTAATGCATCATTTTTTAAAGGAAAATATTGGTATAACCAAATTGGACGGTTTTTGCTTAAAAAATAAAGAGGTTCTTCAAAAAACCCGCTTCGTTAGTATAATAACTTCAACAAAAAAAAGCGTTAATCCTTCTTGGATCAACGCCCTCAGTTAGCTTAAGTACACTTCTTCAAAAAATCTTCAAATTGTACAATTATCGTAATGTGGCTTGTCCCTTCTGCTTACTCTTTTACACTCAAGTCTTTGGTCGTATTTGTTTCTTTTTTAAACAAGAGAAATATTTTGTTGAATTAACTAGGTGAAAATCCCTATAAAAAATTAATAAACACTAGTTATTACCTTCTATACCAAATATATGGATATTTGGAAACTTTGGTCTTTTTTACCATAAATAATACTTTATGCCTAGAACAAAATATATTTGTCTGCTCAATAATTCAAGTAGACAAACTTGGAGGTGCATTACCATAAACGGAATGTTATTCTTCATAGTTCTTTTATTAGCTATTGTTATGGGTTTCATTTTCTTTATAAGCAGAAGTAAAAAGAATCCCGTTCCGGCAACAGTTACATCTAAACCATTTTCAAACAATCATTTTAAGGAGGAATTCGCTTTGGAAGAAAAAGAAACGAAAATTATCAAAGAAAGAGTAAAAACTGCCGAAAATGCTAAAATTGAAAGGGTTGCAGCAGCAAAGGTTGAAGCAGAAATTGGTGAAGAGCTTGCACCGTTAAAAAGCCAAATACAATCAATTCAAAATGCTCTAAATCAAATGAATTCAGGTAACCAGCAATCACAATCTACAATGTCATCTGGAGGGCAAAATCAACAGCAATCAAATGATCTATTAAGACAGATACAACAGTTTAGCTCACAAGCTCAACAACAACAACAAAAAACTTTTCAACAATTGCAACAATCCGTTCATCAAGCTGCTCAAATGTTGAATAACGTAGAACAATCAATACAATCAATTAATATGTTAAACCAAATCACACAACAAATTAATCAATCTCAACAACAATTACAACAACAGTACCAAGGTCAAGCAGGGCAAGGGAATATGAATGGTCAACAATATCAACAATAAATTTTTTAAACAGGCTGATATCATTTTGGTATCTGCTACGTTTCTAAATATCCATAGGTTTGGTTTTTAAACCCAAAACATAAAAATGTAAAGTTAATATTTAGGGGAGATTAAAAATGACCTACAGTAATCAAATTAAAACAATTCTAGGCATCGATGTTCGTGCACGTAAGTTGTATGATGATAATGAGATTCGTGACTCCTTTTAAAAACCCCATAATACATAAACAAATAAATGGGCAAGAGATTGTACCACTTAATTTGTTAAAACGTGGTGGTTAAAAAAATGCTAACTTGGTTATACAGCCATTTTATATACACAATTTGGTTTATTATTGTTTGCTCTTCTATACCATTTCTGTTCTTGATTTACTGCGCTTATCTGTGGCTCGAACAAAATAAATCCGGGGGAATGTAAAACAACAATCTTATTTCGGAATTTTGCTATTACGTCATAAAGGAAGTTTATTTTTACCTCTCTCTTATCTCCAATTACGGATACTAGCCATAGAGAAAAAAGTTTTAACCAGGGTATTTAAGGAGACCTATATTAGTGAGTAAAACCATTTCACTTGGGCAAAATATGTTACGGGAACGGTGCATACAAGGATGCGAGTCCTCCCGATTAAAAACAATGGGGTGAAATAAGATGACTGAAAATAACGAACGCAATCGAAACGGCGGAAATGCAAACCAAGCTGGCAACAATGCGACTAATCAAGGTGGAAGTGACATTGGTGAAGCGGTAGGTACTGTTGGCGGCGGTGCTGCGGGTGCTGCTGTAGGTTCAGTTTTTGGACCACTTGGTACTGTTACAGGCGGTCTTGCAGGCGGTGCACTTGGTAACCAAGTGGGTGAGGAAGTTGGCGGCAATAAAAATGCAGCTAAAAACCGTAATGCGAGCAATAACAGGGGATCTATAAACAAGTAATTTTCGAGGGGGGCGTGAGGAATCGTCAGCCCCTTTTTAGTTTCCTTTTAAATCACCAAAAAATGAGAGAAGGATTTTAACTGTTCCTGAGCTAAAATCCCCCTTTAGGTTAATTTTATAAAATAGGCGATAATAGCCTAGATACTGATTCTTTAAAATGGACCCATAGTGGACGATTTTGATACTTTTCAAGAGTAAATTCCCCGGATACTTTAACATCCTCATAAAATGTTGCTGCCAGTCTTTGTGCTATTTCTTCGTCATAAAGAAAAGCATTCACTTCAAAATTTAATTTGAAGCTTCTTACATCTAGATTTGCTGTTCCAACAGATGATATTTCTTTATCTATAATAACGGTTTTGGAATGAATAAAACCACCGTTGTATATGTAAACTTTTGCCCCTGCCATAAGTAATTCACCAACATAAGACAAGGTTGCCCAATATACGAACATGTGATCGTGTTTATTAGGAATCATAATTTTGACCTCAACGCCAGATGAGCATGCAATTCGAAGAGCATCTAAAAAACTCATATCTGGAATAAAATAAGGAGTTTGGATGAGAATCGAGTTTTGTGCAGATAAGATCATCTTTATGTATCCATTTTTTATATGTTCTATCTTAGAATCCGGTCCACTTGTAACGATTTGAATCCCTATATTCCCCAAAGAAATATGATTTGGAAAGTAATTTGGCATATAGTTGATTTTTTGATGAGGCGATGCCTGATTCCAATCAAGAATAAAACGAGTCTGAATCGCGTGAACAGCTGTGCCCTGTATCCTTAAGTGAGTGTCCCGCCAATACCCAAATTTTTGATTTACTCCAAGATACTCACTACCGATGTTAAAACCGCCTAAATAACCGGTTTTTCCATCAATTATGGCTAATTTCCGATGATTCCGATAATTCAGTCTCAGATTAAAAAAAAAGAACTTGGAAGGAAAGAAGATGCCCACCTCACCACCAGCCTTAAGAAGATCACTAAAAAATTCTTTAGATAACCTCCTCGAACCCACTTCATCATATAAAACCCGTACTTTAACTCCTTCATGTGCTTTTTTGGTTAGAACCTCTTTGAGCTTTTTGCTGAGCTGGTCTTTTTTAATAATATAATACTGTAAATGAATATGGTCCTTTGCACCTTCGATATCTTTTAATAAACTGTTAAACTTCTCAATACCATCCGTCAATAATTTAACTGAATTATCTTCAGTTAAAACAGCATCATTGTTAATTAAATTCATATAGATTAAACTTCTGCCTTTTCTTGTAGCTTTATTGCTAAATTGAAATTGGTGGGATCTAATCTGGCTCAATTGTGTGTCTAATTTTTTTTGGATTCCAACCTTTTTTTGATCCTCCCATTGAAAGAGGTGAGATCGGCTGAGGTTTTGTCCAAAAAGAATATACAATAAAACCCCCATTAAAGGCAAAAATACTATAACTAACAACCAAGCCCAAGAAGAAACAGCATCTCTTTTGTTCCGAAAAGTAATAATAAGCGCCAAAAAAATATTTAATACAATGACTAATCCAATCAATAAAAAAGTAATATACATAATGAAATCCTCACAAAGATTTATGTGTAATAATAGTGTAACTAATTTAGCTTTATTTACTCATGAATAAAAGAAATCGTTAATAGTTATTCTTTACTTTAATTAGCTATTGATTATTACCAATATTAACCTTGCCTTTAAGTTTTTTTAAAGGTATAAAATGGCTGCTTCCTTCTTATTCTAAAATTATTGTGCAAACAAAAAATTTAAATTAGTGTGGTGCTTTGGTTGCAATTATCACCAAGAATTTATCACTCATTGATTCGACCTAAATGGCTTACAAAATTATATATTCAAAATCATATTCAGCAGCACTTTAATTTTTCAGGCAAAAAAGTGCTGGATTTTGGAGCAGGTACTGGGGCAAACTGCACTTTATGTACACCTGAACATTATTTTGGTATTGATCCGGATTCATACAGGATTGAATTCGCCAAAAGATTGTATAAGCAATATCGATTTGAAACTTTTAATGGAAGTGAACTTCCTGCAGACAACAATAGCTTTGACTTTATTTTGATTATTGCTGTACTACACCACATACCTCCCGAAATTGTTTATGGTTATGTAAAGGAATTCAAGAGGGTCTTAAAACCAGAAGGGAGAATTGTTGTTATGGAACCTTGCTTGTTTGAGAAGTCTCCATTCAGTAATTGGTATATGAGGTCGCATGATAAAGGTGAGTACATTTTAAGAGAAGAGGAGTATTTAAGTTACTTTACAAAGGAAAAATTTCAATGCACTGTTCTAAAAAAATTTAAAAAGTGTTTTTTTTATAATGAGCTGTATTTTTCCGCTTCCTTATAATTACGTGGAGTAAAGCATTTAGGAGTGATAGAAGATATGAAGGAAAAAACTGTTGTGACGATTCATGTTTTGTTATTACTGGCTGTTTTAGCCGTTTTTATTTGGTCAATAATCAAGCCTGCCAGTTATTCATCATGGGTATTAGAAGTCACTCCTGCCATTATCATCTTAATTTTCGTAATAGTAACATACAAAAAGTTTCGTCTAACTACTCTTTCTTACACCATTATTGCTATTATGGCTATTTTAATGTTTGTAGGAGGACATTACACCTATTCAAAAGTTCCACTCTTTAATTGGCTAAAAGATACTTTTGATTTTAAAAGAAATCATTACGATCGGTTTGGACATTTTATAAAAGGCATGTTTAGCATTGTAATAAGAGAATTATTATTAAGGAAAACTGCCTTAACAAAAGGTAATTGGTTATTTTGGATCGTTACAAGTATTTCTCTTGCCATCTCAGCTTTGTATGAAATTATTGAATGGATAAGTTTTATTATCGGTAAGGGAGGGAAAACTGCTAAAAATTTTTTAGGGAACCAAGGCGATATATGGGATGCTCAGTGGGATATGGCATTAACCATAATGGGTACAATCGTAACCTTACTTTTCCTTTCCAAACTGCATAATTGGTTGTTACAGAAAGAATTATGAACAAATTTCGTTCCAAATTCTAAACAGTAGGCTGTGTTAAAAAACTCCTATTGACCTCCGCTCCACTAAGGAAAGCTTCTTTGAATAATCACCGCAGGGACAGGCGGTCTTTGCCTGTCACGAGGCACTTCGCTTTCCGTGGATTGTCCGGGGGAGCCTTCTCGGCACTAAAATGCCTATGGGGTCTCCCCTGCTCCGTACTCCAGTAGGAATCTCGTACCTTCCGCTCGAATCACAAACTTAACGAACCTGTTGATTTTTATCTGGATTATAAAAAAACTGACGTGTGGAAATTACACGTCAGTATTTTTGATTACAATTAGTGAAGTAAATGCTGCAGCTGTTCGATTTGTCTCCGGCTTGTGTCAAACACTTCTTCGGCAAGCTGCCTGCTATCAGGGTCAAGGTCACCCCTGACAAGTTCCTCAGAATATTGAACCCCATAATGATCTAAGCCTTTCAAAGCGTCCTCAATCATCTCCTTTGTATCATCCGGAAGCATGGCTTTGTGCATAAAACTATGCATAGAACCAGAGAAGCCTTCATCGTCAGCTGGGACACCGCCTAGATTCTGAATCCGCTCAGCAAGTTTTTGCGCATTCAATTTAACCTCCTGCTGCATGGATTGAAAGACTCTCCTTAATTCATCATCTTCAGCCTTTTGGATATAGTGTTCGAAAGACCGAATCCCCATATATGTACCTCTTAATAAGGTATTTAGCTCCTCTATAATGACTTCATTCGACATGCCCACACATCCTTTCATTCTATTTTGTTGCCATGACAGGCGTTTTTATTCGAGATTTGGATTCAACTCATTCATAATTTAGGAAAAAAGATTTTTATTACGGAACTGAAGAGGGGATTGCTTCGTCTAAGTTTTTGGAAAGAGGGGGGTTTTGAATGCTTGTGAAAAAGAAAGAAACAAGTTCATCACCAATTGAAATCCATGAGTTAACAAAAGAAAATCAATTACGTTGGCTGATGGAAGAGTATGGAGATATGGTGGTTAGGCTGGCTTTTACGTATGTTAAACAAAAACAATTGGCAGAAGATATTTCACAGGAAGTGTTTATTAGCTGTTATAAAAGTATGGATACATTCCAAAATAAAGCTTCGTACAAAACATGGCTGTACCGAATTACTGTGAATAAATGCAAGGATTATTTTAGAAGCTGGTCTTATCATAATATCAGTTACCAAGACTTTTTTCGTTCGATTTTTCCAAGCGGGGGACAATCGGTTGAGGAGAAATACGTCTGGCTGCGGAACCTACTCCTCTGGAAAATGAATATAGTAGAAAAAGCATGGAGCTAGAAGAAAAAGTGCTCGACCTGCTAGAGAAAAATAATTACCAGCCTGCATTCCCTATACAAGTGCGAATAAATAGCATGGAAAATTTTATGTATATTGCATTGCCAAATACGGAAAAAAGAGTTCCGGAGTTAAAAGAGAAATTAAAAGTGCTTACTAAAGAATATGGTGAATTTAAATATAGAATTACCAGCATCGATATGGCTGCACGGGAACAAGAATTAAGATGGGGAAAACATGATATTATTAATATCCTTTTTGGCGGACTAATGGAGAATAAAGCGTTTAAAGTAACGGGTCTTTCTTATTCCTTTCATCCGCTGCCACTGCAAATCGAAGTAAAAATCTCGCTTAAATCTACGGATCCCGATGCAAAACAACTGGCAGAAGAAATTGAAAATGAAATTACGGAATTTATCCAAACACATGAAAAGACTACAGAAGTACGAAATGATCCATATGAGCTGACTATTTATGGTAAAGATAAGAAAATAATTTATAAATAATTTTAAGGAAAAGGACCAAAACCGGTCCTTTTTTTTATTTTTTAAATACGTGTTGTCCAATTACGAGCGTGGTTTCTCTTGTATCAAGCCAACGGCTGGTAGCGATTGCGGGATTATAGAAGAATAAGGAACCAGGAGCCAATTGGCGTTGTTCTGTAAGAGCGGCTTGTACGGCTTGAATCGATTCCTCATCCGCTGGCTTATTGATTTCACCATTTTGCACTGGTTGAAATTGACCAGGGGCATAAATGACTTCCTTAATGGTGTCTGGGAATTGGGCACTTTCGACTCTGTTAAGAACTACACAAGCTACGGCAATCTTCCCCTCTAAAGGTTCCGTTTGTGCCTCAGCTCTAACTAATCGTGCAAGCAAATCTATTTCTTGGTTTGATAGACTTTGGTTCACAGATTCTTCTATTTTCGGTTCATTAGACCTAATAGTTTTATTTGTGTTGATCTCTTGACCAGGGAAAATGAGATTCAAATTGGAAATTTGGGGATTCTCATCAGCTAATTCCTGAAGGGTTAAATGATGCTCTCTAGCAATACTTGACATCGTGTCTCCAGGCTTAACTGTATAAGCAAATGCGGGGGAAGCGAACAGTAGTGAAGCGGCAAGTGTTAAGAAAGTGATTATTTTTTTCATCAATCTAGTCCTCCAAGTTGGTTTAATGTATTTAAAACTATTACTATGAATTGAAAAAATAGAATAGTATTACAGTTAAATTACATAGAGAAGACAATTTGAAGTCTATGAGAATGGTCGAAGGATATTCCAAATTAATAGAATTGGCGATCCGTCGTAAACATAAGGAAAAGCAGAGTTATGGAGTCAAAAGTTAAGGTGAAAATCCTGAAGTGGTCCTTATTAAAGATCGATGAAGCCCGAACTTTTGAATGGAAAGGAAAAAGGTCCTCATGAAGAATTCATGAAGCCCAAAATAGCTAATCACCATAGAAAACAGGACACATGAAGTATTTTGAAATCATGTGGTGAATCATTTTATCAGAAGTGATGCAGGATAATTTTAGAATTAGTAATCAAAGCATATAAGTTTGTTTCTTGTATTTCTATTGTTACTATAGAAATACACCTTTAAAAAGAAAGGACTAATAAATAAAATGGGAACATTTAATATACCTGTATCCGTCTTAAATCTAGCTCCGATCCGCGAAGGACGGACATCGCAGCAAGCAATTGATGAAATGGTGGATCTAGCGCAAGCAACAGAGGCAATGGGCTATAAGCGATACTGGATTGCCGAACACCACAACTCTCCGACACTTGTCAGTTCAGCTACAGCCATCCTAATTAAACATACATTGGAGCATACCAAAACAATCAAGGTAGGTTCAGGTGGAATTATGCTGCCAAATCATTCGCCGCTTGTCGTAGCAGAACAATTCGGCACATTAGCAACCATATATCCAAATCGAGTAGAACTGGGTCTCGGACGCGCTCCAGGGACAGATATGATGACTGCCAATGCGCTGCGCCGCTCAAAAAGTGACTCCGTATATACGTTTCCAGAGGATGTTCAGGCATTGCTGACTTATTTTGGACCAGAAGAGCACCAAGGTTATGTAAAAGCCTATCCGGGCGTGGAAACCAATGTTCCAATTTATATTCTAGGATCATCCACAGATTCTGCTTATTTAGCAGCAAGCTTAGGTCTGCCATACGTATTTGCATCACACTTTGCACCAAAATTCATGGGTGAAGCGATTAAGATTTATCGCGAGCGATTCCAGCCTTCTGAGTACCTGGACAAACCATATATGATGGTGTGTTTAAATGTCATCGGCGCAGAAACCGATGAAGAGGCTAAAATCTTACAAACCACCATGCACCAGTTTTTCCTAAACGTGGTTCGCGGGTCACGTAATCCGCTACAGCCGCCTGTTGAAACCATGGATGGAAAATGGACTCCAATGGAAGAAGAAATGGCAAAGTCCATGTCAAGTGTGACCTTAATCGGAAGCAAAGAAACCATCCGACAGCAGCTGACAAACTTTCAAAACTACTATGGTGTTGATGAAATTATGGCAGTGTCGTATATCTACGATGTTGAGAAACAGAAACGATCTTATGAAATATTTAAAGAAGTGGTGGATGGGAAGTAATTCTTTACCTTCCAGCCGTGATTGTGCTACCTAAATTCTTGGTTTTTAGAATTTTGGGCACAATTAAGGTAGATAGGAAAAGATGACGTGTTACAATCGTCATCTTTTTTGTGCTCATTTGTATTTAGTAAAATAACATTATTGGGCTTATTTAACCTAAATTAGTCACGACCTTATCCGTTACCACATAGGATGGAGTATCACAAGCGGGGTGATTTGGGTGAATAATTGGTTAAAAGCCGGTATTTTACTATATCTTTCGCTGCTGTTTTTTGGGAGTTTTATAGCAATAGGGATTGTATGGACTGGAGCGCTTGATGAATCACTGCCATTTATTGATGACATTAAAATATTTCTGTATTATTTCTTCGCTGGATCCATTGGGGGCTCATTGCGACATTTATATATGTTTTGTTCTCATTACATGAAAGATGAATTAAAAGACTATAGGGAATGGATTATGTACATCTTTTACCCGATATTCGCAACAGGTACAGCAATAGTGGCAGTCACCTTAATCCAAAGCGGAATCTTACTAATCGAATTCGTAGACTTTGAAGATACCCCTTATGCACAAATAAGCTTCGCCTTCTTCGTAGGGTTTGGATTCAACCGCTTCGTAAACAAACTAAACTCCCTATCAAAGGACCTCTTCAAAACCAATCAGCAGCAAGCAAACAACGGAGAACCAAAAACGAAACAGCCAGAGTCCGAATAGGACACTGGCTGCTTTTTGGTGACAGGCACCATTTATACATAATTACCCCGATTATGCAGCTTTATATGTATTTTTGTTTTCTTCATGTTTATTGGCTGCTGAGCCGTAGAAGAAGCTTCCTCTTGCTAGTTGCGTCATTTCGCTTAACTAGAGGGCGGCAACACTGCTTCCGTCCTTTTGGTGATAAAAAGAAAATAATATGAATACATATGTCACCATTAGCTACATACATATTAACGATTTCAAAAAGAAAGGAGAGATAAATTTGTGGAATCAACAAGGGTATCAATATGGACCATTCAACCTATACAGTTACTATGTCGGCTATAATCCGCCAACTTCGGTAAATCCCTATCCTCGGTTTCCCATTATTCATAATCAAGCATTTTTAAGTCCTTTTACGTATGTGGTTGGTGATGTAACCATTCAAAATAATACCTTCGTCGGACCATTTGTAAGTATCAGGGCGGATGAAGGAACTCCTTTTTATATTGGGAGCAATAGTAATCTTCAAGACGGAGTGATTCTTCACGGCTTGAAAAATAAGTATTTTGAGAAGGAGAATAAAAAGTATTCTATCTATATCGGGAACCGGGTTTCGGTTGCGCATGGTGCCCTGGTACATGGTCCATGCCGAGTGGAAAATGACGTATTCATCGGCTTCAAGGCAATCGTATATATTGCTGTCATTGGGGAAGGAAGCTTTATTTCCTCTGGAGCGGTGGTTACCAATGGAGTCGAGCTGAAACCAAACAGCTTTGTACCGCCTGGAGCTAACATTGATACCCAGGATAAGGCGAATTCTTTAGCAGCGGTCCCGAAAACAGAGGAGGACTTTGCAAAAGAGGTCCAGCGAGTGAATCAGGAATTTCCTGCGGCTTATTCATTGTATTTTGGAAAAAATAAATGTACATGCGGCTTAGCCTGTTAATAGATGGAAAATAATCCTGCAAATCTGTGCAGGAATAGTCGGATGTGTCCATTTCCTTTCTGCTATTCTTTTAATGAGAGGAGGTCATTCATGGATTCGCTAAGAAGATTAAACGATGCAATAGGGTATATAGAAGAAAACTTGCTGGGCGATATCGATTATAAAGAAGTGGCTAGGCTCGCTTTTTGCTCGGAATATCATTTTCAAAGAATGTTCTCTTATTTAGCGGGTGTATCGCTTTCTGAGTATATACGGCGCAGACGTCTTTCACTTGCAGCTTTTGAATTGATGAATAGTAAAGCGAGGATATTGGACATAGCCATTAAATATGGATATAACTCACCAGACTCCTTTACAAGAGCTTTTCAGAGCCTGCATGGAATTACACCGTCGGAAGCAAGAAACGGCGGTCAATCGTTGAAAGCTTTTCCAAGGATGACCTTCCAACTATCCATTAAAGGAGCAAGTGAAATGAACTACCGAATAATCGAAAAAGAACACTTTAACCTAGTAGGAATTAAAAAGAGAGTTCCCATTATATTTAATGGCGTGAATCCGGAAATTTCAGCGATGTGGCAAAGTTTAGATATGGAGAAAATTAACCGTCTTAAGCAGCTTTCTAATGTCGAGCCACTTGGTCTGCTTAGTGCATCGACGAACTTTTCAGAAGGACGAATGGAGGAAAAAGGGGAGTTGGATCATTATATCGGAGTGGCAACAACGAAGGAATGTCCTGATGATTTAACGAAACTGGAAGTACCTGCTTTAACTTGGGCAGTATTCGAAGCAGTCGGACCATTTCCTGATACGCTTCAGAATGTTTGGGGCAAAATCTACTCAGAATGGTTTCCTTCATCCAACTATCAACTTGCAGTTGGACCAGAAATGTTGTGGAACGAGCATAAAGACGTAACTTCTCCAACTTTTCGCAGTGAAATTTGGGTGCCAGTTACCTCGAAAAATGAGTAGAGTTCTATTTAACACTTGCACAAATGGACAAAGTTTTCCTTTTTCTAGGAAAATTAATGAACTAAAAGCCCTCAGTCACTTAACTGAAGGGCTATTTTTATACTTAATCGTTCACAATATTGACATATATTTTCATAATATTCGAAATACATTTCGACATGAATGGGATAATTTCTAGTCATATTCTTTTTCAAAGTGTGAATACCATGAAATTAACAGTGAATTTTGTAATATTACGTTAGAATTGGTCGACCTTTTTAAATTCTCAATCAACAATATCTTTGCTAAAATAAAAACATAATCACGAAAATTTAAAATTAGTGTCCATTAGATAAAAAGGTAGAAATGTGTAGAAGTATTTGGAGTTGCTCCAATCATAGTAAGGAGGGCTTTTTATGTATTTCAAAGTAAGGATTTGGAGAAGATTAACCAAAAAACAAAAGATTAGATTACTTAAACAAAAAGCTCACATTAATTTAGTTAGTAAAGGTTTTATTGCATAAGTAGAATATTTGGCAGAAATTCTGTCATTGACTTTTAGCCATTTAAATAAACACCGTCCAATTGGTCGGTGTTTATTTTGTCCATCGAACCTTTTCTACAATTGTTCATTATTAAATAATGGAGTACAAGATATGAAACAACTAAAATGAATTTAAATGGTGGACTTAGGGGTTGTCTCTTTAGGGAGATAATGTCTTTTTTTATGATATTAAGTCTGCTTGACCGCTGTTTGTTAACATGTTACTATAAGGTCACGTGAAATATATGTGACTTTTTGGTAACATGTTTTTCAATCCTTGAAGAAAGGGTTTTAGTAATGGACGAAGAACTTTCAACGGTATTTAAAGCATTAGGTCACCCGACCAGAAGGCAGATTTTGGATATCCTTAAGCAGTCGCCTAAAACAACGGGTGAATTAGACGAATACTTTCCGGATGTAACTAGATATGCCATCATGAAGCACTTAAGGATTTTAGAGGAAGGCAATTTGGTGGTGGTCAGGCGTGAAGGGAAGTATAAACGAAACTTTCTCAATGCGGTACCTCTGCAGGAAATGCATAACCGCTGGGTAGGGAAATATATGCAAAAAACTGCCAGCTCACTATTAAACCTACGTTCGACAGTAAAACAAAAAGGAGGAAATGGAAAAATGAGTGAATTTCGAATTGAACAGGAGCTATTTATTGACGCACCACGTGAAGAGGTTTTCAAAGCATTGACGGAAAAAGTGGAGGATTGGTGGGAGTTTCGGATCGCTCCTAAAGGTGTAACCTCTCACTTTACCTTTGATCCTGTTCCAGGAGGACATTTTATTGAAAAATGGGGTGAAAAAGAGGGTGCCATTTGGGGCAATGTATACTACGTGAACGCTCCTGCAGAAATTCGCCTCTTCGGTCATCTCGGTATGCAGGGAGCAGTAAATAGTGCCTATACTTATCGTCTTCTTGAAAAAGATGAGGGTACGGTACTGCAGCTTTCACATACAGCCTCTGGTGTCATCCAAGAACAATGGGAACAAGAGCACAAAAAGGGCTGGGAATACCTTCTCGGAACATTACTTAAAAATTACGTAGAAAAGAAATAAGGTGGGATTGATATGGTTGATGTCGTTACAGAAATAACCATTAATTGTCCTATTTCACAGGTCTCAGGATATGCAGCGGACCCTGACAATGCCCCTGAATGGTACGTAAATATTAATTCTGCTGAATGGAGAACACCAAAACCACTTACTTTAGGCTCACAAATTGCGTTTAATGCAAAATTTCTTGGCCGTGATCTTGCCTATGTGTATGAAATTGTAGAACTTATTCCTGGAAAGAAACTAGTGATGAAAACGGCTCAAGGACCTTTTCCAATGGAGACGATCTATTCATGGCAAGCTATTAATGATAATCAAACACGAATGACCTTAAGAAATAAAGGGAATCCAACTGGCTTTTCAAAAATAATCTCGCCGTTTATGTCTTTCATGATGAAGAAAGCCAACATGAAAGATTTGAAAAAAATTAAAGAAATCCTAGAAAATAATCGATAAACCTGCAAAACACACCGTTCAAAGCATAAACGGTGTGTTTTTCATTATCCAATTAATATTTTTTCTTCTGCGTATTTTACCTTGGCTTCTTTTTTAGGATTCAATAAAGCAAATGCCATGGTTAATGGCCCAAGTCTGCCTATAAACATCATAATCGTAATCAATACTCTTCCGAATGGGGAGAGTTCTGGTGTGAAATTTGCTGACAACCCCACCGTTCCAAACGCTGAAATGGTTTCAAATAGTAGTTTGCTCATATCAGCTTTTTCAGTAAAAGTTAGTAAAAAGAAGATTAAAAAGATAAAAAATAAAGCGGCTACGACAATCGACAGCGATTTATTTACCAATTCCCATGAAATTCTTCTTTTAAAAAGGTTCACGTTGTCCCGATTTGTCACGACTGCCCAAAAAGCTAAAATAATGATGGCAAACGTTGTTACTTTAATGCCGCCGCCAGTCGACCCTGAAGATGCACCAATAAACATCAGTGCCATCATAAAAACAAGAGAGGAAAGATTCATGGCTCCAATATCAATCGTGTTAAAACCAGCGGTCCTTGTAACGACTCCTTGAAAATAGGAAGCCCAAAGCTTATCTTCAACCGCTAGGTTTCCAATAGTAGCCGGATTGCTATATTCCGAAATCAAGATAATTAGAAACCCTATAATATTTAAAAAGAGTGACATGAGTAACACAACTTTGGAATGAAGAGATAGTTTGCGAAAAGATTTCTTAGCCCATAAATCAAGGATAACGGTAAAACCAATCCCCCCAGTAATGAAAAGAGAAGTGATGGCGATGTTTACAACAGGGTCACCAACCCATTTGCTTAAATTATCAGGTTCAAGCCCAAAACCGGCATTATTGAATGCGGAAATTGAATGAAAGATTCCATAATAAATGGCTTTCCCAAGCGGCATTTCAAAAGACCAGCGAATGGCTAAAGCAGCAGCCCCAAGAAATTCCACAATAAATGTAATAAGAATGATCCGCTTAACTAAGGTGACAACGCCTGCGAGAGAAAACACATTTAAAGAATCTTGCAGCAGTAAGCGTTCCTTTAATCCAATTTTTTTCCCTAAGATAATGAACATAAATATTCCTGTGGTCATAAATCCCCAACCGCCCACCTGAATCAAACAGAGGAGAACGATCTCTCCAAACAAGGTAAAGGTCGTTCCCGTATCGACAACCGCCAACCCTGTAACGCAAACGGCTGATGTTGCCTCAAATAATGCATCAATAAAGCTTAGTCCACGACCCTCTTCATAAGTAGCAATCGGCAGCATAAAAAGAAAAGTCCCCAATAATATTAGCCCGCCGAATCCCAGAACAAGGATTTGCGCAGGGTGCATTTTAACTATATTTCCTTTTCTTTTATAAATCTTCACTTGTTTGGTCTCCCTTAATAACCCATTTTGAAATTCTAATATTGGTAATAATACCAAAAGCTTCGAGTGAGTGGTAGTGAATATTGTACTTCTTTTCGGTTTGAAACATGTGACTTTTTTTGGCAGGCTGTGCAAAATCTTGGTAAGATATAGTACGATGATTACAAAAAGTTATAAACGGGGGCAATAAAATGTACAGCTTTAAGAACGATTACAGTGAAGGGGCACATCCTAGGATCCTAAATGCACTGCTAGAAACCAACCTGGAGCAGGATGAGGGGTACGGGGAGGATAGATATTCGAAAGAAGCAAGTGAACGGATAAAGGAGAAACTCCTAAATGACAACGTTGATATTCACTTCATTTCAGGAGGAACACAAACCAATCTTATTGCTATATCAGCTTTCCTTAGACCACATGAAGCGGCAATCGCCGTTAGCAGCGGACATATTCTTGGGCATGAAACAGGTGCCATTGAGGCAACCGGTCATAAAATACTATCTGTTGAGGGCAAAGATGGAAAGCTTTTACCAGCAGATTTGCAGGGAGTCCTTGAAGGTCATCCAGATGAACATATGGTAAAGCCAAAATTAGTTTACATATCGAATTCTACTGAAATTGGTTCCATTTATTCTAAGAGCGAACTACAGGAGTTACATGATTTTTGTCAAAGTAATCAACTTATTTTGTATATGGATGGTGCTAGGCTTGGTTCTGCGTTGTGTTCAGAGGAGAATGACCTGCAGTTGAGCGATCTCCCTAACCTAGTCGATGCATTTTATATTGGCGGGACAAAGAATGGAGCTTTAATCGGTGAAGCATTAGTGATTTGCCGTGAATCTTTAAAGGAAGATTTTCGTTATCATATTAAGCAAAAAGGGGCGCTCCTTGCAAAAGGAAGATTGATGGGCATACAATTTCTTGAACTTTTTCGGGAAAATTTGTTCTTTGATTTGGCCGCGCATGCGAATCAGATGGCAGGCAGGATTAGAGATGAGCTCGTAAAAGCAGATATCAAGTTTTTGACCCACTCACCGTCCAATCAAATTTTTCCGATATTGCCGAATGCAGTTATCACCGAGCTTCAAAGCAACTATGCTTTTCATGTCTGGGAGAAGGTAGATTCTGATTCATCTGCCATTCGCCTCGTAACATCGTGGGCAACAAAAGAGGAAGAGGTAATTGGCTTTATTGAGGAATTAAAGAGAGTACTATTATAGTAAAATAATGCTGCCTTTAATCGGTGGCGTTTTTTTATTTGGGTGAAGATAAAATAGAAAAGTGTGTAGGTATCAATGGAAATTTTATGTGCGGATACCTTACAATAAACTGGTTTACTTTTGAAAGGGGAATAGTTTAAAAAGCTGCAGTATAAACTAACATGGCATGAAATCGTGAAGAAGGTGCATAGTCGATGACTTACCAAGAAGGATTGAAACAAGTAGATAAAGCAACTAAAATGATCAATGAGGCAAACCAGTTAATTGTTGAAACAGTTATGAATGCCTTTTTATTTACTTGGCAGTGGTGGACAGCATTAGCTATGATCGTTGCCCCTTGGATTATTTGGGGGATTTTCCGAAATCGTGAAAGCACAGCTCGATTATTTTCTGCAGGTTTATTGGTAATGGTATTATCAGAAATCCTTGATACGCTTGGAGTTAGTTTTGGAAAATGGGCTTATCCGGTAAAGGTAGTTCCCGTAGCCACAATAAATTTTTCGTTCAGACTTTCTGTTTTACCAGTGTTTGTCATGCTATTGTTGCAATATAAGCCTAACTTTAATCCATATCTAAAAGCAGTTTTTTTCGGAGTACTAGGTGCATATATAGGGATGCCTGCATTGGCTAAATTTGATTTATACAAGAAAATTGATTGGTCTTTTACATATTCTTTCTTGATCCTAACCTCATTCTATTTACTGGCTCACTGGTTTAGCCACTTAAATTCCTTCGAAAAGTTAGAAAAGAAATAAGGTAGCCTTTTTGTTTAGAACGATTTTTTAATTAATTTGTTGAACCAGAGGATAATCTGGTAAGAATATTGCTGCCATGAAGGCAGCTTTTCTTGTTGTGTAAAAAAGGACATTAAGTTATAGATGTATAGAACATTAGAAATGGAGGGATTATGTCATGCATATTAATGATTTGAATAACTTAGTTTCAAAGCTTGGCCTTAAACCGCATCTTGAAGGTGGTTACTACATAGAAACTTTTAAGTCAGATGAACATATTAGTGACAACGAATTGTCCGTTAATTACGAGGGGAAACGCAAGCTTTATACCAGTATTTATTTCCTTTTAACCTCTGATGATGTCTCCCATTTTCACCGGCTTAAATCAGATGAACTTTGGTACTATCACGGTGGAAGTTCCTTGAGTATTCATGTCATTGATGAAAGTGGAGAATATAAGGAAATAAAGTTAGGGATGAATCTGGACGCAGGTGAAGTACCACAAGTCTTAGTAAAGAAAAATTCAATTTTTGGGTCTTCCGTTTCGGAAAAGGATACTTTTTCGCTAGTGGGATGCATGGTTTCCCCAGGATTTGAATTTCAAGACTTTGAACTGTTTACACAAGAAGAACTGATGAAAGTTTACCCGCAGCACAAGGAAATCATTATGAAATTAGCTTATCAACAGCTGCCAAGTTCGTTGGAATAAATGAAGAGGAGTATTTGTGAAGGTCTTAGTAGGAATAGGTTGAATTTTAATGAAGGAATTTATTACATAAAGGTACAAATTGGAATCAAAATGACGATTCTAAACATGAACTCGCGCATGCAGCATCCTCCCTTAAAAATATGTCCTTGTTACATTCAGTATAGAAGAAAATTGTAAAGGCAAAGTTGTTGAATTGTAAATTTTTTGTCAATTAAATGGCTGCTCATTAAGCGTTTCTGTAAAAACAAGCAACCCAACTGATCAAAGCATCTTACAAATACTAGCAGGAAATCCCATAGAATCCTTTTCTAAATGAAGTAAATAATAACGTTAGATTATTTTAGAAAATGGGTGAGCATGCATAATGGCTGAAAATGTAATGAAAAGCAAGCGAAAAGGGTTGTCTGCATGGCAGCTAACGATGATGGCGTTAGGAAGCGTCATTGGGGGGTCTTTTTTCCTTGGATCATCTGTGGCGATTAATGCAGCAGGTCCATCTATTTTATTATCGTATATTTTAGCCGGCGGGCTTGTGTATCTAATCTTATATGCCTTGTCAGAGATGACGATAGGTGCGCCAACAGTAGGTTCCTTTAGTACATTTGCAGCAAGGGAACTTGGGCAGGGTACAGGATTTGTTGTCGGCTGGCTATATTGGACAGGAACCGTTCTATCAATGTCGAGTGAAGCAACAGCCATTTCATTGTTGGTTCGTGAATGGGTACCGAATGTATCAATCGCTTTGTTAGGTGGATCCATTATTGTAGCGGTTACGCTGCTTAATTTATTAGGAGCAGATAAAATTGGTAAGTTGGCGAGCGGGTTATCTGCTGTTAAAATTTTTGCGATTATCTTTTTTATCTTAACGGCATTGGTATTGATTGTAGGTTTAATGCCTGGAACACCAGCGATTGGTGCCGGAGAGTTGGCGAGGGAACCAATCATGCCTGGCGGGATACAGGGGATTGCCGGAAGTATGCTTCTGGTTGTTTTTGCTTATGCGGGCTTTGAGATCATTGGATTAGCGGCAACGGAGGCCGATAATCCAACTGAAACGATACCGAAAGCGATTCGCTATACCGTTTTTTCATTGGTCGGATTATATATCCTGTATGCGGCAGTGTTACTGCCACTTATTCCTACTGCAGAACTAAGTGAAAACGTAAGTCCGATGGTTGCCTCACTAAATCGGTGGGGGATTGGCTGGGCAGGTACGGCATTAAATCTGGTATTGATTTCAGCCATTCTCTCAGCGATGCTGGCATGTATTTTTGGATTAGGAAGAATGATCCGTTCCCTTTCTGATGAAGGTCATGCACCCCATTGGCTTAAGGACAAAAGAGATGTTCCGTACAAAGGTATTTTATTTTCCGGTCTATCCATGATGATAGGATTGTTTTTCGGTTTGTTATTTCCGAGAGCCTATCTTGTTTTAATTACATCAGGAGGCTTTGCTCTTATCTTTACCTATGCCGTAATCATGGCAAGTCATATCCGCTTTCGTAAAAGGGAAGGGTGTCCGCCGGGAGGGAACTGTCAAATGCCGGGGTTTCCTATTACATCTTGGATTGCATTAATAAGCTTAATCATCGTTTTATTATGCATGCCTTTAATTCCAGGACAAACAGCTGGGCTCATTACTGGAAGCAGTATGGTCGTCATTTACTCCCTCATTTATTTTCTGATGAGCTACAGGAGACGTACAGGAGCAAATGATACAGCCAAAAAAGATTTGTCTCCAAGAGAGTTCCGGCCAAACTACGCCACCGAGTTAGCACAGGAAATAGCTGAAAGAGTTGACGAAAGAAACAAGGATAAATAAACTAAAAGAAGTTTCTTTTCTTTACAAAATTAGCCGTGTTAAAGGAGACTGTTGATTTTAGAACCTGTTGATTGGAGCGCAAATCAACAGCCAATTTTAACACAGCCGAAAAATTAGAAAACTTAAGGGTGAAAGCATAGATTATGAAACAAAAAGAACCTCTTTTAGCATTTGAATTTGCCGATTCAAACGGAAAAATAAAACCATTAACGTTTCAACATCCAGTCAGAGTGATAGCCGCACATAAAGTGGAAGATGTCTTACCGTGCTTTCAGCTTGTACAAGAAGCTGTGGAAAAAGGGTATTACGCTGCAGGATATTTATCATACGAGAGTGCTCCCGCATTTGATCCAGCATTTAAAGTCAAAAGCGAGGGTTCTTTTCCTTTGCTCTGGTTTGGTATTTTTTCAAAACCCGTACCTCAACAAATTAGCAGTGATGGCGATTTTTCCGTATCTAACTGGAAACCAGCCATTACGATGGAGGAGTATAATCAAGCAATCTCCTCTATTAAAAAATCTATACAATACGGGAATACATACCAAACGAATTATACCATCCGTCTCCATTCACAATTTAGCGGTGATAGTCTTGCTTTTTATAATAGGCTGAAAATAGCACAAAGCTCTAATTATTGCGCTTACATACATACGGGTGAACATAGTATTTTGTCTGCTTCACCTGAGTTGTTTTTTCACTTGGATAATGGAAAAATTACGACTCGGCCAATGAAAGGGACGGTAAAAAGAGGGGCGTCATTTGAAGAGGATGCAAGAAACGCAAACTGGCTGCTTCAATCTGAGAAAAATCGTGCAGAAAACCTTATGATTGTCGATTTGCTCCGAAATGACCTCGGAATGGTTGCTAAATCAGGAACGGTTGAGGTTGAGAAATTATTTGAAATTGAACAATACCCGACGGTTCATCAAATGACCTCTACCATTTCTGCAAAGGTAACAGAAAACACGACCCTTGTAGATATCTTTAAAGCACTTTTTCCATGCGGGTCCATTACAGGTGCACCAAAGGTTAGCACGATGAATATCATTGCAGATTTAGAAAATGAACCACGTGAGGTTTACTGCGGTGCCATTGGCTATATTACACCAAATAAAGAAGCGATTTTTAACGTGCCAATCAGAACAGTGCTGATTGACCATTCAACTGGCTGCGCCGTATACGGTGTAGGCGGAGGAGTTACATGGGATTCCACATCAGAAGGGGAATACCACGAGATTCTTGCCAAAGCAAAGCTGTTAGAGGAAAAACCATTGGAATACCAGTTGTTAGAAAGTTTGCTGCTGGACAATGGGGATTATTTTTTGCTTGACGAGCACCTTAAACGCCTAGAGAATTCAGCTCGGTATTTTGGGTATCCTATCGAAGTTGAAAGGATAAAAGGATTGTTAAACGAGTTTAGAGATAAACAACATAACGGGATGATCAAGGTTCGATTATTATTGGCTAAAGATGGAGAGATAATGATCGAAGGTCAACCTATTACTCAACAGGATGCTGTGTTAAAAGTGGTCATAGCAGATGAGCCAGTCGATAACACCAATCCATTTCTGTACCATAAAACTACCAATCGCGAGATCTACGAAAAGTTTCAAAAACAGAAGCCAGGAGAAGCTTTTGATGTCCTGCTTTGGAATCAAGACGGGGAAATAACCGAATTTACAAATGGCAACGTTGTCCTGGAAATCGACGGTGTACGATGGACTCCGCCAGTAAGAAGCGGTTTACTAGCTGGAACTTTTCGTGACAGTTTACTCGAAAATGGAGAAATGCACGAAAAAACACTCACACACTCTGATTTAAAAAAAGCAGCAAGAGTCTGGTTTATTAATAGTGTCCGAAAATGGAAAGAGGTTGATCTAGTATAAAAGTAAAAAGCAATGTTAGGAGCCATGTAATCACCTATCCCAAAGGAAAGGTGATTTTTTTTGTTTTAAATAGTAGAAATCAAAAAAGATTTCGCATTACATATAAATAAACACTCCTAAAAGTTAAGAATATCTTAAGGATTCTATGAAACTTTTCTTAAGTTTGTATTTGTATAGTTAAAACAGAGAAGTTCTTGAGCAATTTTTTAAGGAGGCTAATGATGATGGAAAAACAGATGTACCTTCTTTTAACGAATACGGGGTCATTATTAACAAGATTAATAAAGTTATATACGAAAAAACCATATAATCATGCATCCATTGCCTTTGATAGCCAGTTATCTGAGGTATATAGCTTTGGGAGAAAAACTGTTCGAAACCCTTTCATCGGAGGATTTGTTATGGAAGATGTGAAGGCAGGTTTATTTAAACAAGCAGACTGTGCCATTTATTCTATTACCGTAACAGAGGACCAAATTCAAAAGATGAACCACGTTTTAAAAGAATTTGAAGCACAGAAAAAAGATTATCGCTATAATTTTTTAGGTTTATTTGGCGTTATGTTTAATATACCGATAGAACGGAAAAATGCCTTCTTCTGCTCACAATTTGTTGCTTTTCTTTTTAAGGAATCTAACATCATCGATTTTGATCTGCCTCTATCACTGATTACACCTCATGATTTGCAAAGTGCATCCAAATTTCAATTCATATATGAAGGAAAGTTTAAAGATTACTATAATGAAAATAAAGCTGTACTTCCTTTTCATTTTGTATCAGTTCGTAGATTTTCGTTGTGAAATAGCTCAGTAAAGAGATAGAACTTTTTTGTTTTTTGCAGGTTTATGACCGTCTTTTGTGGAATAGTAGTATTGAGTTTTATCGATTTACGAAGAAAAAAGCTGGAGGTATACATATGTCGATTTATGCGTTTCAAGCTGAGCTTTCAAATGGTGAAAATAGTAGCTTAGAGGACTTTAAGGGAAAAGTATTGCTCATTGTGAACACTGCAAGTAAATGTGGTTTAACTCCGCAATATGAGGGGTTGGAGAAAGTATTTAGGACATACAAAGATCAGGGATTCTTGGTTTTAGCCTTTCCTTGTAATCAATTTGGCGGGCAGGAACCTGGTACGGATGAGGAAATCCAAGCATTTTGCTCCGTCAACTATGATGTAAGTTTCCCTGTGTTTAAAAAAATTGATGTAAACGGGGAGCATGCACATCCGCTTTATCGGTATTTACGTGAACAGGCACCAGAGGATAGTAACATAGATAGCGACAGTAGATTATACCAACATCTCAGTAACAATTTTCCACAGATTCTAGAGAGTTCTGAAATTAAATGGAACTTTACTAAGTTTTTAATTGATCAAAATGGAAATGTTGTTAAACGCTATTTCCCAAGTACCCTGCCTGAAGAGATGGAAAATGACATTGAGAAGTTACTAAAATAATTTTTAAATCGAAAGGGCCATATTGGTCCTTTTTTTGCACCTATGAGAAAACCTGTGACACAATATTGAAACAGATGGTTATCTTGAAGAATGGTAAAATATAATAATCTAGAGTATAAAAGAGGTCAGTCAGATATGAACAAAACTGAGGTCATTGCACGTAGAATACTTGGGTGGAAATTAAATCGGTATGACAGATGGTATGACGCAGAAAAAAAGGTATTTATTTATGATTTTCAGCCGGAGGAAAACCTTGAACACGCACTTTTAATTGTTGAGCGATTAAAAAGTTTCGGCTATACATATTCAGCAGCAGGTGAACATGAAGTTTGTTTTAATGATGTTTACGCGAGTGGCAATACCTTAGCACAAGCGATAACCAATACAGCATTCTTACTCGCCGACAATAGTACAATTGATGAAGGATGGTTTTAGATAAATAATAAATAAAGGAATCGATTAAAAAAGAGCACCTCGAGAAATTTGAGGTGCTCTATTGCATCATCCTTTTATTACTTCATGTTTGAAACCGTTCTGTGTGGCATAGACTTCATACCATTCGTATTGCGGAGATTTAAACCATTCATACTTTGGCAAATACACTAAGTATCTAGTATTGCCATCAGCATCAAGGATTGATTTGAAGATCGTTACATTGCCAAATCCAAACGTTTTGTCCAAATATCCTTCCATTCCGTCTCTGATGATATTCTCTTTGTCTTCCTTTTCTTGCTTATGTAACTCCAGCACACCAGCAATAAACATACTTAACATGACCAAAGTAATAAGGATTAATACGAAAATAAATAACTTTAACAACACAATACCCTCCTTTAACTTTTTAATGATTCAGTATCATTTTACATTCGTAAGAAAGCGGAAGGTGTGATAAAAATAACAGGGAATAAAGGATTTCGGTACCTGGGTTGGCATGAAAGAAATGTTTGATTTCTGGGATTTTTATTTGACCCTGTCCATTTTGATTTTTTATCCATATATATAGGGTGAATGAAAAGGGAACTGAAAGGTGGGCTGTCATTGTCCAAGAAGATAAAAAAAGTTCCATTTTCAAAAAAAGGAGGGTACTTTATGTTGAATATATCTCACGCTGCAGGACATGCACTTGTCACACCAGGAAAGCAGTCACCCGATGGATATAAAGAATGGCAGGTAACGAATGAGATTGTGACGATTGTAATGATGGAACTTGAAAATTATGAAGGAGTTAGTCAAAAACGAATTGATGATCCTACTGGGAGTAGTGATTTTCCGCTAAACAAACGCTGTGAATTAATAAATACCTGGGGAGCAAATGTTCATATCGACTACCACCTCAATGCGTACGGCTCTGGTTGGAATAATGCGGGTGGCACTGAAACGTATGTGTATACCACGAGGCCAAGTGAAGCTGCTGCCCTTGCCGAAAAAGTACAAGCCAAACTGGTTAGAGAATTAGAGTTTAGAAATCGCGGAGTAAAAACGGCTAATTTTCAAATATTAAGAGATACAGACATGTCGGCAATTTTAATCGAATTCGCCTTTATGACTAACCATAATGAAGCGATGAAAATGAGGACAACGGAGTACCAGAAAAAAGCAGCGAAAGCAGTGGTGGAGGGGCTTGCAGCTCAATATGGTTTAGTAAAGAAACTAGTTAAAATTCCATCAACCGATGTATTTTATCGCGTACAAGTGGGGGCATTTACAGATATCAATAATGCAAAGGGCTTGGCAGAAGAGTTGAAAGCAAAGGGATATCCAGCGATACTTATTAAGTAGATTAATTACGTTTAGAAAAAGAGGTTTATATCAATAATTCGTCGAATAGTAGTCTAAGTATTTTATTGTAACTATATTTTCAGAGGGGACAAAAGTGATGGATTCAATCAGTCTATCATTTTGAGATAGTAATTTTATCAGTCATACTTGAGAATATTTTACATCTCTTATATAGAGGTGTTTTTTTTATGAAAAAAAAGTTCATTTGGTCCATTATTGTGTTTGTGTTTTTGATTGCATTTTATGAAGTGATGTTTCGAACAAAAACCGTCACATATGTAGGTGGGGATGAGAATTGGCTGATAAAAATAAATGCTTCAATAGTCGAATTGAATAGCAGTTATCGCGTCGAAGTTCAATATAAAGGCAACGAAGATATTGAAATCGTTAATTTTAATATTCATCCTCATTATGAAACTGGTTTGCCAACACTAGATGAAAATGGCTATTACATATATGAATGTAAAAATGAATGTAATTATCATGATAAAGAGTCTAAACTTCTGTTATTTATCATTTGGATGGAAAAGAACGATTCAGTTGAAAATATGGATTTTATAGAATTGAAGAAAATGGAATGAAATTAGTTGGGGGAAAATAGGTCTAACAGTCTACTAACACGTTATAACTTTAAATTTAATTGCATATGATTACTGTACGAGCTATGATTATTCATAGAAAAGAAGTTTTGTATAGGAGGGATTTTTGAATGGATTTTATGAACAGAGTAGCACCAGAATTGAAAGAAATACTTACAGTGTTCCCGCCGCTTAGTCTTCCTGAGGGGTTGGAAGCAGCAAGACAAGCACCAGCCATTCCTATTGAAAAACTTGAAAACGTTAACATTTCTGCGCGCAGCATACCTGGCGGTGACGGCCAGGAAATGAAGGTTAAAATTTATGAACCCACACCTCGAAATGGGTCAAAGCTTCCAGCTCTATTGTTTATCCATGGAGGAGGTTACGTATTAGGAGATGCAGATGGTTCGGACGGAGACTGCCAAGAGTTTGCACAGGAAGCACAGTGTGTAGTCGTTTCCGTGGATTACCGCCTTGCACCTGAACATCCATTTCCGGCACCACTCGAAGATTGTTATGCTGCATTGGTATGGATGATGAAGGCCGCTGATGAGTTGAATATTGATGTGTCGCGTGTTGCTGTTGCGGGTCAAAGTGCAGGCGGAGGGTTGACTGCCGCTTTAAGTTTGTTAGCCCGTGATCGAAAGGGTCCGGCCATATCTTTCCAAATGCCATTGTACCCAATGATTGATGATCGTAATGTAACACCTTCCAGTTACGAAATTACGGACGAACGTGCCATCTGGAACCGTGGAAACAATCTAGCAGGCTGGAGGATGTACTTGGGTGATCATGCAAACGGAGAAATTTCACCATATGCAGCACCTGCCCGTGCAAAAAATCTTTCTAATCTGCCGCCAACCTATACATGTGTAGGTCAGTTAGATCCATTCCGTGATGAAACCATAGAATATGTAGCAAAATTGGCGCAAGCAGGAGTTCCTGTGGAATTCCACCTGTATCCAGGTGCTTACCATGGTTTTGAACTATTAAATCCAACTTCCGAAATTGGAAAAAAGGCAAAAAATCAATATGTTCAAGCTTTGAAAAAAGCGCTCCAGCCACAGCCTGAATCTGTAGGTATATAATATAAAATCTAGTACAATGGATGAGGTTTCGTCCATTGTACTTTTTTATTTACAGTTGCAACAATAGAATATTAGAATTAATGAATGAGTTTTCAGTATTATTTATCAATAGGAGGAACCTTTAGTGCTAGTTGATTCAAAAGAGTTTACTATCAATGGTTTACGTTATATCATCAGGGCTGCGATGGAGAAGGATGCGAAAAGCCTATCTGAAGTCCGAGCCAAGATTGATGGAGAAAACAGAGAATATGGATAGGGAACAAGGCTAGGCATACATAGATGAATCAGGTTTTAAACATGTTATTAAAGAGGACACAGAACGGGCTAATAACCTATTTTTGGTGGCTGAAGTGAATGATAGAATAATAGGTTTTTGCCGATGTGAGGGGAACCAATTAAAACGATCCTCTCATAAAGTAGAATTTGGGGTCTGTGTCTTAAAAGACTACTGGGGTTACGGGATAGGAAAAAGGTTTTTAGAAGAATCAATTCAGTGGGCAGACACAAATGGAATAAAGAAAATCAACTTAAATGTTCTAGAGACGAATGATAAAGCAATTAAACTTTATCAAAAATATGGCTTTGAAGTGGAAGGTACTTTAAAAAATGATAAATTGCTTTCAGACGGAAATTACTATAATACCATTTTGATGGGAAGATTGAATTTTTAAAGTGGATGGTCATTTTTCAGGTGGATTGGATGGTTAAAGATGGTTCCAGTTGCGCTATGATATAAGTTGTAAAAGCACTAAAAAAAATACGAGGTGCAGCATGGAAATATTATCAGTTTTAGTTATAGTAATCTTGGTTATTGCAGTAGTCTCAACCCTTGCTTTAACGGGGAAGCCCGACGAGAATTACAGCAGTTCTACAAAAAGAAATACAACCAATTTGACCTTAATATATGTAGTGATTATTTTTATAGCATTAGTTTCCCTAGGAATCTACATTTGGTTAACGTAATGATGAAGGATCAGAATAAATCCTGATCCTTTACTTTGAAACTGCATGAAGAGCATCAGCAAACCTTCTTATGCCTTCATGAATTTCTTCTTCTTTTTCCCGAGAAAAGCTAAAACGGACAAATCCTTTCTCAGACCCCATTGTGGATCCAGGTACATAAATCACGCCTCTTCTAATCGATTCCTCTAATAATTGCATTTCATTGAATTCACTTTTTATTCGGCACCATAGATGAATCCCACCTTCAGGAATATAAAAATCAACCTGTTCACTTAAAAAATACTGAAGGCTATCGACAATTTGATCTCTTCTACTACTTAACTGTTTTATTAAATGCTGGATATGTGACTCAAAATCTTTGGATTCTAAAAAATCATTTGCTATCCATTGTGTGTAACTTGCATGCCCAAAATCAACTTGCTGCTTGGCATCGGATAACCTTTCGATTACCGCCTTTGGTCCAATAATCCAGCCGATTCTTAAGCCTGAAGCAACGATCTTTGTTAGTGAGCTAATATAGAGCACATTCCCATCATGATCTAATGATTTAAGGGTTTGAATTTTTTCTCCAGTAAACGCGGTTAAACTATAAGGATCATCTTCGACAATCGGAATTCCATATTCAGATGAAATTTCCAGAACCTTTTTGCGCCTTTCTTCCGACAATAAACTACCTGTTGTATTTTGAAAAATTGGATTTAGGAAAATCATCCTGATTCGGTGCTTTTTATACAATGCAGTGATATCATTTGGGTTTATTCCTTCTTGATCGCCGTTCAAATAATAGGTTTTGATCCCTGCAGATTTAAATACAGGCAGATTATAATGATAGGAAGGATTCTCAATAGCCACTGCGCGCTTCGTAAACAACTATGGTGATTAGCTATTTTGGGCTTCATGAATTCTGAAAGCGACCTTTAAATGGGAGCTTTTTTTTCATTTGTTTTTATGCTCTTTATCAAGCACTTTTTATTTAATAATTCATTTGTAGTAACCAATTCTAGAGCTTATACGATGGAAGGGAAAATAATTAATGGAAAGGGGTGGCAAATATTTTGGCATCTGGAGGAGGAAAGCGTAGCTTTATAAAGGGGTAAGCACCTAAAAGCGCTTACCAATTAATACTTCATCTAAAGAAAGGACTCTATGTTTTAACTCATTATTCGAATCTAAAAAACCAATAACCATTTGGTTACCCTCTGTTATGGTAGCATATCTGAAATGTTCATTTCCATTTACTACAAATGCTTTTTCGTGCATTGCCTCCATCTTCGCAAATACATATTCACTGTACTCAAGTGGTAGAAAATCATCTATTCCTTCTGGTGGTCTACCAACCCATTTAAACAGGAAATCTTTGATTGCAAATTGCTCAATCATCGATAATTTTTTCTTGAATGTCAGCTTATCTACGGTAATTGTGTTCAACTAAATCACTCCTTATATAGTAGATAAAGTTTATACCTTCAATCCTCCAACATCAACTCTATTACAGTAACAGATTATTTACATTTTGATTGCGAGCAATTGTTATATTAGCTCTCTGATAATCCGACTGAAGCTTCTGTATGGCTGACATTCTTATCTGTTCTTGTTAGCCCAATAAAGATCATGATACAGACCAATCCCATAAAACCAAACATAATTGAGATGGGGAAAGTTGGTACCCAATGATGCTAAAAAGAGCATAAATGGCCATGTATTTGATGCGGGCATGGTCTGTAACCATATTTGCTAGTAGTGTTTGTTTTAGAATATACAAAATAAAATTTGAAGATTGAAATGTTAAAATCAAAAAATTTAAGGACATTTCGGCATAGTATCTGGTCATTTCTGATCTCAAATTATCATAAATAACTAAGAAAATGTTTAATTAGGGGAGGATGATGGATACGAGCAAATTACAGAAGATGAAGGTTTAAAATTAGGAAGACAAATCGGAGGTGTCTTGCTGAAAGTATTAAGAGCTCAAAATGTTAAATTTAGGTAGAAAAGGGGCGATGCTTAAATGGGCATCGCTTTTGTACAGATTGGTACATGTTTGCCTTTAACTAGGGTCGTTTTCATCTAATGTCAATACCGTTACATTCGTTGATTCTCCGTTCTCAATTTCTTCCTGTGTGGCGTCTTGATTCAAAATATCCTCTGTATTCATGCCCTCTGCAAGAGTGGGTTCCCCTTTTGAATTTTTGTCTTTTTTCATACCAATCACCTCTGCTGATTTATTTTGTGTTAGATATAACACTAGAATTATTGTTTGCAAAAAGTAAAAAGACATACTAAACTTTGGATAATTAGAAGAACGAAAATTGGAATTTTTCTGTTATAATTTTGTAACACCATCAATTGGAATTTTTTATTTAGAATTCTGGAGGTCTAGATGATACCAATCAATTTAACAAGCTTTTTTTTATCCAATATTAGTAATTTATCGTTAAATTTTACTGAAAATCTTTAAATTTACTTAAGTTGGAAAACTTTGTGATTTAGTGAATTTAAAATTGGCTACATGCAGCAAAAGAAGGAATTTTGTAATAGAGAGAGAACTTATTATCTTCATAGTGTATGCATATTTTGGGAGGATTTTATGAAATTTGTATTGATATTTGGACCACAGGCTGTTGGAAAAATGACGGTAGGTCAAGAGCTTGCTAAAATTACAGATTTAAAGCTTTTTCATAATCATATGACCATTGAACTGGTTACGCCTATTTTTGATTTCGGTACGAAGGAAGGTCAAAGATTAGTAACCTTGTTTCGAGAGGAAATATTCGAGTCTGTAGCGAAAAGTGATTTGGAAGGATTAATCTTCACATATGTCTGGGCCTTCGATCATCCATCAGATTGGGAATATGTAGATAAAGTCTGTCAGATATTCGAGTCAAGAGGAGGAAAAGTTTATTTCGTCGAACTAGAAGCAGATTTGAATGTAAGACTGGAGAGAAATAAAAGTCCTCACCGCCTTGAGCATAAACCAACCAAAAGAAATATAGAATGGTCTGAAAATAACCTAAAGAAGTCGATGGAAAAATACCGGTTGAATTCTCTCGAGGGTGAAATTACAAAACAAGAATATATCAGAATTAATAATACAAATATGAGTGCCGAAGAAGCAGCGAAAGTCATAAAAGAAAAATTTCAATTATAAATTTATTTATATTGAATTCCAGAAGAGGAGACCATCATGAAGACTAATTTCTTCAAATTAACAACACCTACTCAAACGCTTGTTGATGTATTTAACCGTTGGGAAAACAATCCCGACTTAATCCCGTTAACCCGCCCCAACCTAAACCAGGCTGCATTGGAACGGCGTGACACGATGACACTGGATGAATTAAAACAACGATTGGAACACCAGCACACCTACCTGATTTATCTTGACGACCAGATGGTCGGTGAAATGAACTATATGGTTGATCCCGATCACCTTTACAAGAAAGAAGCAGGAACAGCATGGATTGGCATTACCATTGGAGAACCTGAAGGCAGAGGGAAAGGTATTGGATATCAGGCGATTCAATTTTTAGAAGAGGAAATTAAGAAGGCAGGATTAACTCGTGTGGAATTAGGTGTGTTTGAATTTAACACACAGGCTAGAATGCTGTATGAAAAGCTAGGATACAAAGAGATTGGACGTATCGAAAATTTCACTTACTGGGCGGATAAAATGTGGTTTGATATCCGAATGGAAAAGTATTTATCAAAGGATGTATGAATCATGACCAACATTCAAACATTAGACACTCCAACCTTGCTGCTAGACCATCAAAAACTGTTAAAGAATATAAATGACATTGCTCATTTTGCAAATGAACAGGGTGTTTCGTATCGCCCGCATATCAAAACCCATAAATCTGTGAAAATAGCACAGCTCCAGGTGGAATCAGGAGCAGTTGGAATAACAACGGCAAAAATTAGTGAAGCAGAAGTAATGGCGGCTGGAGGAATTAAGGATATATTAATTGCCTATCCCATTTCAAATCCAGAAAAAATTAATAGATTAATAAAGTTATTACAAAAAGGGGTTCGACTGAAAGTATCCGTAGATAATCCTGAATCCTTAAGTTATCTGCAAAGGGGACTAGAACATACACCATTTACATTAGAAGTCTGGATCAAAGTAAATTCTGGTCTCAATCGTTGTGGGGTAGAACCCGGGAAGGAAGCTCTCCTTTTAGCACAGGCAATAATGACTCATTCCAAGCTTAAACTCGGTGGGATTTTTACACATGCAGGACATTCGTATGCAGCAAAAAACTTTGAAGAAATTGAAACCATAGGCCTGCAGGAAGGATTGGCAGTGGTAGAAAGCGCAGCGGAGTGTGAACAAGCTGGTATTCCGATACCAGTACGAAGTGTTGGTTCTACACCAACATTCAAGATTGCAGGAAAAGTACCTGGCGTAACAGAAATCAGGCCAGGTAATGCCGTGTTTTTCGATGCTATTCAAGCAGGTCTTGGTGTAACGGACATAGAAAATTGTGCCGTAACACTACTAGCATCAGTTGTCGGTGTCTATAAAAATCGGATTATTTTAGATACAGGCAGTAAGTCTTTATGTTTAGACAAAGGTGCACATGGCAATCAGACGGTAAGCGGGTTCGGCCAGATTATCGAACACCCTGAAGTAATCATCGAACGTTTATCTGAAGAGCATGGAGTTGGAGTTTTCGTACAAGAAACGCATTTAAAGTTAAATGATAAAGTACAAATCATTCCAAACCATGCCTGTACGGTCGTGAATCAGTTTGAAGAGTATGTAGTTCATGAGAATGGACGGGTAATCGACGTTTGGAAAGTCGACGCGAGAGGAATGGTTAAATAATTATCTTTGGTGGTCGAAGTGATGAATAGATAGCAAAAATTTGATTAGAATGGAAATAGTAAAATGATGAAAAGTAGAAAGGGAGAGAACAAATGATTAATATAGTAGGACAAATTATGCTTTATGTGAATAACCAGGAGGAGTCCGTAAAGTTTTGGACAGAGAAAGCGGGGTTTTCTTTGTTATCAGAGAATGATAATGGTGCCATGAAATGGTATGTCATTGCACCAGCCAAGGACGCTCAAACAAGTATCGTCCTGCATAACAAGGAAGTAGTGGCTAAGTTCTCACCAGGAGTAAATCTAGAAACCCCTTCACTGATGTTTTTTACAAAAGACCTGGATCAACTATACAAGGACTATAAAGATAAAAATATAACCGTCGGAGAAATCGTAAATATCCCTGACGGAAGAGTGTTTAACTTTGCAGATAATGAAGATAATTATTTTGCTGTCACAGAAATAAAGTAACGTACCCTAAACACCGCCATGAAAAATTGGCGGTGTTTATATTTTTTAAACACTGTCTGTCGCTAAATTTGATAGATATAACCTTGTTAGATATGATAAGGGAAAGAAGCATTAGTTTTTAAGAGATGAGCGTATTGGAAGGGAGAAGAACAGTCATAATGGAATATCTTTTAATCATATTTGGCGTTCTATTTATTGGTACCATCCTGTTTATTACTTTACACCCGACTTTTGGGGGCAGCCCAAGTAAGGAGGAGCGTGAGCGATTTCGTCATTTCGACCATTATAAAAATGGGGGATTTGTCAATCCCAATCCTACCGACATGAAGATGGGGGTATCTACTATTCTTTCAATGATGAAAGACTCCATAACAGGAAAAAAGGATCGCAGTCCCACTGCCCCTATCCCGATTTCTTTTGATTGGAAAAAAATCCACAGTGTAGAGGACAGCTTAACATGGTTTGGTCATTCAACCATGCTGCTTACAATAGACAAAAAGAAAATCCTTATTGATCCAATGTTTGGACCTTCTCCATCACCCGTCTCGTTTGTTGGCAGCAAGCGTTACAGCGAAGATCTATTATATGTGATTGAGAAACTGCCACAAATCGATAGTGTGTTAATCACACATGACCACTATGATCATTTGGACTATCCATCTATTATCAGGTTAAAAGATAAAGTGGGTCATTTCTTCGTCCCGCTTGGTGTAGCAGCTCACCTAATCAAGTGGGGAATAAAAAAAGAGCGAATAACGGAATGTAATTGGTGGGATGAAGTCAAGTGGGAAGGTTTAACGATTGCGTCCGTTCCGTCACAGCATTTTTCTGGCAGGGGATTATTCAATCGAAACAGTACCTTATGGAATGGCTGGGTGATCCTTGGAGAAAATCAGAGGATTTATACAAGCGGGGATGGCGGATACGGACCGCATTTTAAGCAAATCGGTGAAAAATATGGTCCCTTTGACCTCACCTTAATGGAAGGCGGCCAATATGATAAACGGTGGTCAGCAATCCATATGCTGCCAGAAGAATCCGTTCAGGCCCATCTTGATGTAAGAGGTAATAACATGATGCTGATTCACTGGGGAGCTTTTACATTGGCTTATCATAGCTGGACAGACCCAGTAGATCGAGCGATCACTGCCGCTGAACAAAAAAAAGTAAACTTAATCGCACCGAATATAGGTGAAACGATTGTCTTAGATGGAAGATTCCCAGAACCAAGTTCCTGGTGGAAAGCACCAAGCACGAATAACTCTATTGAAATAGAATCATCAACACCACTTTAGCTGTCACAATTGAATGTCAACTAAATTGACATCTAATTTTGGGTTTTGTATAGTATGGGTGTAGATTAAGATTGGAGTGAAACAGTTGATCCCAACCTCTGAATTACAAAATTTAGATTTGATTGACCTATTAAGTGAACGTCATACTTTAGTCCGAAAAATCTCAGAGAAGGCCTGGAACAATCAGAGTGAGATTCATATTTCTAATTCTGAATGGTATATCATGGCTAGAATTTATAAAAAGAAGCCGACCTTTTCGTATATCACAAAAAATGTAGAAATTTCTCGTCAAGCGATACATAAGTTTATCAATAAGCTTGCAGAAAAGGGATTAGTGGAAATCAATAATGTCGAAAACAATAAGAAGGAAAAGTGTATCCAGTTAACAGCTTTTGGTGAAGATTGCTATGAGAAAAACGAGGCTCTTAAAGCCCAACTTGAGAAAAAAATTGCCGAAAAAATAGGTACGGAGCAAGTAAAAATCCTTAAAAATCTATTAAAGTTAGATTGGGATATAAATTAATGAATCAAACCCCCGCTTTGCTTAAAGCGGGGGTTTTTCTAGTTCAGGCCCTTTATAGTATTTATGATCATTTCATTAGTTTCTTCATAAGAAGTGTTAAATGATATCGCTAATTCCTTGAAGAGGATATTTTGTGCATTAATCAAAAGCTTACGGTCTTGTTCATTAATTTTTTTATCATGGAGTTCAACATCGATTTTTTTCCTCATCAATGTATTGATTACTCTCGCAATTTCTTTTCTTTCTCGTCAACCAAGTTGATAATAACTCAAAAAATATTTTTTGTCAACCAAGTTGACGTTAAGAAAAAATTTTTGATATAGTTAAAAGGTTCGAATGTAAGTAGGGGGATAAAACGGAAAGAGGTAATTCCTAAATAATTGATGGGATTACCAAAACGGTCAAATTTAATAAAAAGGAGATAGTTATAATTTTATGAGTACACAAATTCAAGTTAAAAATCCTAAGACAATGGCATTTATTTTAATGTTAGGCGCTTTTGCCGGGTTATTCGGTGAAACGGCATTAAACATGGCATTATCAAATATTATGGAACAATTTTTAGTCACCGCTGCAACTGCACAGTGGCTTACCACAGGATATTTATTAGTATTAGCGATTTTAGTTCCGATTTCAGCACTATTAATGAAATGGTTTACGACAAGACAATTAGTCATTGGAGGACTTGTTATTTCATTGTTAGGGGCAATATTAGCAGCCTTAAACTTCAGTTTCAGCGTTTTGCTGCTTGGCCGTGTCGTACAAGCAGTCGGAACTGGTCTATTATTACCGGTCATGCTTAGTGTAATGCTGCTTATTTTCCCAATTCAAAAACGTGGAGTGGTAATGGGGCTTATGGGTCTTGTTATTACTTTAGCTCCAGCCTTAGGACCAACACTTTCAGGTGTCATTATTAGTACATTAAGCTGGCCATATATTTTTTGGTTTAGCGCCATTGCCTATGTGTTATTGATCCTAGTTGCAGTAGCTAAGATTGACAATGTTTCCGAAATTACGAAACCTAAAATCGATGTTTCGTCGATTCTTTTATCAACGATCGGTTTTGGCGGATTAATATTTGCCTTAAGTACGATGGCTGAAGTAGCTATTTCATCACCTAAAGTATGGGCGCCTTTACTAGTAGGTATTATCGCACTACTATCATTTGGTATTCGACAAAATAAAATGGCTCAGCCGATGGTTAATTTACGTGTCTTTAAATATCCAATGTTCACATTAGGAACATTAACGATGTTTCTTGGTATTTTAATCATTTTATCAACGGGTATTTTACTGCCACTTTACTTAAAAGGTGCTTTATTATTTAGTGCTGCGATGGCTGGTTTATTATTACTGCCTGGTAATGCAGTAAACTTTATTTTGTCACCAATTGTAGGGGCGCTTTTCGATAAAGTTGGACCGCGTCGTTTCACTATAGTTGGCTTTATCTTAGTCTTAATTGGGAATATCGTATTTCTTTCCACTATTTCAAGCCACACACCTGCATGGCAAATCATAGTAGCGTTTATGATTTTATTCTTTGGCTTAACCATGGTGATGATGCCAGCCCAAACAAATGCAATGAATCAATTACCACGTGAGTTATATGCGGATGGATCAGCAGCAATGAATACGTTAAATCAAGTTGCTGGGGCAGCTGGTACAGCAATCGCCATTACGGTCTTTACAAGTGGACAAAACAGTTATGTAATGGACTTTCCGAATGCCACCCAGCCTGAAATATTAGCTGCTGGAATTAAATATGCTTTCTACTTTATTACAGGGATTTCAGTAGTTGGATTATTAAGTTCTTTCTTTGTAAAAAAACCAAGTGCAGTAAAAGAAAAATCACCAGCTATGGTGCAAACAGCAGAACCTGTCCGCAGGTAGCAGTAGTTTCACAAAATCTATGAAAATATCAAGAAACCATTCGTTTTAGTTACGAATGGTTTCTTTTTTAAGATGAAATAATTTTTTTAGAAATATTTTGGATAATGTCTCCTCTGCTCAGCACACCAATGACACGGCCAGCTCCATTCACGACAGGGAGTTTTTTGAAGTGATGACGCGATAATAATCGGATGGTCTTATCAAACTCTTCATCTGGTGATACAAAGTAGAGATTTCTTTTTGTCATGATATCCTTTACGGGTGTATCCAACTTTTCTTGTAGTACATCCTCAATTTCTCCATCCTCTATGATATAAATAAGTCCCGCAATACCAAGGGGTTTTGGAGCAAGGTAGCGTAATACGTCTCCATCAGATACCATACCTGCCAAATGACCTTTATCATCGACAACCGGTACACCGCCGATTCGATTGGAATTGAGTATATCGAGCAATTCTTTGACAGTATTCTCAGGTTTTACAGTAAATACTTTTGTAATCATGAAGTCTCTTACCTGCATTATTGTTCCCTCTTTTCGTGTTGAAATCGCATACACTTTTTCGTTATTACAATCTTAACACAAATAAAAAACTGTCATTAAATTAAAAATTGTGTCAATTTAACGTACAAGACCAATAATTTTTTATCACCTTAACAGAATAGTTGCTTCTGAGAGATTGATATAAAGTCTAGAAATTGTCAAGTATTACTATTTTTCTTTTTGAACAGTATAATCAGGGATGGGAGTTGAGAAAATGAATTCAAAAGATATCGCAAATATCCGGAAGCAATTTAAGTTAAACAACAATCTCATGCAAATACGAGAGATATTAAACGTGTATGTTCAGAAAGAATCAGGTGAAATCTACCATTCCGTCATTTCACCCTTTGAATTGTTAGACCAAGAGTCACAAGAATTATTTTTAATGAATTTTAAAAAGGTGTTAACGGGACAACTCGATGCAAAACTATTTGAACTTAAATTTAAACGGGATGTGGAAGACAGCACCCAAATCATCCTCTTCGACGGATTACAGGCAGCAACCACCGATGATTGGATCGATCAAATGCACCAAATCGTCGGAAAGATGTTCGCTCATACGGTTTATGAATTTGATACAGTGGTGACGTTCATACGTGGTGAGTATAGGAAAGCGACCAAGAAACGAGACCAGGAATCCGAAGAAGGCGGGGATGATGAAGTTTATTCAAACGAGTTTATCCTTTGCAGTCTGAATAGAACGGATCAGCCGAAAAGAGCCTTGGTGTTCGATTATGTTGAAAGAGAATTTAGATCTAGTAATGCCTTTGATCCTATCATTAATTTAGCTTCACCGATGTCAGGATTTTTGTTTCCTGCTTTCAATGACAATTCTGCCGATGTGAACCATATTCTTTATTGTGCAGGTAAAGCGAATCAACCAGATGAGACATTTATGGAAGAGGTACTCAATTGCGAGGAAATTATCACGGCATTAGAAGAAAAGGACAGCTTCGAAATCATCCTTAATAAAGTAATCGGTGACAAAGTAGAATCCCAGGTCATTTCGAATGTGTATGAGGAAATTGACAGGGTCGTCCAGGAGAGCAAAGAAAATGAAGAAAGCGAAGCTCCGACGTTGGATTCTCGGGATATCGAACGCATTTTAACTGTCAGCGGGGTTGAAAATGTTGATACAGCTAAAGTGGAACATGCGTTCAAAGCCATCTTGGATGATGAAAAACATGAACTTAAAGCGAGCAGTTTACTTCCTAAAACAATAAAAATTGAAACAAAGGTTGCAAATTTATCACTAAGCCCGAAAGACTTGAAACATGTAAAATATATTATGTTCCAAGGAAAACGGTGTCTAATGCTAGAAATTGACGATGATGTAGTCGTGGAAGGATTCACATTAGAATCAGAAATAATCTAAGGGCATGGCGCTAATACTTTGTATACAATAAATGTCAGTTGGTTCTCTACTATTCATGGGAACCAATTTTTCTTGTATACCGTTCAACTTGTTAGCTTAGCTGCTGATTTGATATCATTTGTTTAGGTGATTAAGTTGGAAGAACTGATAAGTAAATGTTGGCTAATCAATAAAGCCTTTCAAATTGGTGTACAAGCAATAGATGAAGAATTGAAGACAATCATTCATATCGCCGATGATAATGAACCCTTGTTGGTGATTGAAGCCCGAAAGAGAATGTTAGTGGAGTTGCAAAAAGAATTAGGTAAGGCAAATAAAGATAGTTTTTGTTATCAAACTGATTCTTTTCAACTATCATATTTGGCAGTACCTATTCACGAGGATGAACTGTATAAGGGGATGGTGGTGGCTGGACCATTCCTAAATGAACGGGTCACGGACCATATGATTTGGAATGTAATAAAGGACAACAATCTTGAGAATAATTGGTTGAAAAGAATAGAAACCTATTTTAAATCATTACCATTATTAGCAAACTCTTACTTAGCCATCGGTGATTTGTTAGTGAATATCGTTATTCACCCACATGTGAAAGCTCAAATCATTGCCGCTAAAAATAGTGGTGAGCAGTATCGTCTTGATGTAGAGCCTGAGGACTATGACCAGAGTGGGATTGAAATAAAACAAAGGTATGAGGCAGAAAAGAAATTATTGCACTACATTGAAATCGGCGATAAAGAAAATGCAATGAAAGCCATGCTTGATCATCATACAGGTGATTTTTTATATCGTGTGCCAGGTAACCCATTACGAGCGAGGAAAAATATTACCTTTTCAGGTAATACGATGTATAGGATAGCGGCCGGTAACGGCGGGGTGGAGCCGCAGTATTTACATGCCATTTCGGAGAAATTTGCGCTTAAGATCGAGTCAGCGGTAGCTATGTCCGAATTAAATACGATTGACGTAAGTATGATAGATGAATATTGTGAGGCGGTTAAAAATTTCGCTATAAAAGGATATAGTCCGGTTGTAAAAAAAGCCTTAATGTATATAAATCTCCATTTTAATGAATCGATAAATTTGCAATCCGTAGCAGATGAAATAGGATTTAACCGTACGTATCTCGCAAAAAAATTTAAATCCGAAATCAATCTATCGGTGATTGATTATATCCAGAAAAAGCGAATCGATGAGGCAAAATTTCTAATCGATCTGGGCAGGTTATCGACAACAGATATAGGTTTGCAGGTGGGTTTTAGCAGTTACAATTATTTTTGTAAAGTATTTAAAGAAATAACAGGAATGACAGCTACGGAGTATAAACGCAGCAAACAAGTGGAAAAGGAAGCAAATGCATAGGCATTGCTTCTTTTTTATTTCTTTGGCTGTGTTAAAGGAAATTGTTGATTTTGCACTTGTTGATTGGAGCGGAAGGCACGAAGACTCCTCAAATATCCATGGTCCATAATTTATCGTAACAATCCAACCGGGATAGTGCCGATAAACCAAGGCTCCCCAATTTATCGTAACGATCAGGCTTGGATTGTGCCGAAAAACAAAACTCCACAATTTATCGTAACAATTAGACCGGGATTGTGCCGATAAACCAAGGCACCCCAATTTATCGTAACAATCAGACCGGGATCGTGCCGATAACCCAAGGCACCCCAATTTATCGTAACAAACCGACCGGGATAGTGCCGATAACCCAAGGCTCCCCAATTTATCGTAACAATCAGGATTGGATAGTGCCGATAACCCAAGGCACCCCAATTTATCGTAACAATCAGGCTTGGATAGTGCCGATAACCCAAGGCACCCCAATTTATCGTAACAATCAGACCGGGATAGTGCCGATAACCCAAGGCACCCCAATTTATCGTAACAATCGGACCGGGATAGTGCCGATAACCCAAGGCACCCCAATTTATCGTAACAATCAGACCGGGATCGTGCCGATAACCCAAGGCTCTCCAAATTATGGTAACAATCTCTGACCGGATAGTTTCGATGAACCAAGGCTCTCCCGTACGCCGGCTGATAGCGAAGTGCCTAGTGACAGGAAAAGACAGCCTGTCACTGCGGTGATTATTCAAAGAAGCTTTCCTTAGTGGAGTGGAAATCAACAGTCCGTTTTAACACGGCCTATTTTTTTATAAAGTGTAAAAATTTATTTGAATGATAGTTTCAATTTTGTATAAAAGACAACAATATTGGGTGTGGAAGCCTTGTCAATTTGCTAATATTAACAGTAGGGGATTTAAACAAGTTTAGGAGGCAATACATTGGAAAGTAATCATAAACAACCGAAATTAGAAGTCAGAGTTAAAAACATCATCGAGGTCGATGGATTAAAATTTAAAGATTTAAATAATAGCGGGAAACTAGAACCATATAAAGATTGGCGTTTAAGTCCAGAAGAACGGGCTGAGAATCTAGTTTCTTTGATGAATATCGATGAAAAAATCGGCATGATGCTGATTAACACTCGTAAAATGGGTCTTTCCCAAGAAGATAAGAGCAAGACAAGTCATGATGGTGTGCTTGATGAAGCAATTGTTGAAAAAGGTGAAAATATCTTTGCGGTTGCAAAAATATATGGAACTACTCACACAATTGAAAATATGCATTTACGACACTTTATTCATAGAGACAATCATAGTCCAGCACAAATGGCAGAGTGGATTAATAAAATGAATGAAGTAGCCGAGGGGACACGTCTTGGGATCCCTTGTTTGATCGCATCTAATTCACGAAATGAAAATGGTGAATCCATCTTTGGTATGAACGATGCAGTTGGGATCTTTTCAACATGGCCAGGCACTTTAGGGCTTGCTGCTGCAGCGATGGGAGATATCAAAAATGGCGGCGATACCTCACTTATTAGCCAATTTGCAAAAATTGCGCACGATGAGTGGGATGCGACAGGAATCAGAAAAGGTTACATGTATATGGCAGATACCGCCACAGATCCTAGATGGCAGCGTACGTATGGTACATTTGGAGAGGATCCGGAATTTATTTTAGACGCAATTGGCCGTATCATAGACGGATTCCAAGGAAAAGAGTTAGGGAAACATAGTATTGCCATGACAACGAAGCATTTTCCAGGCGGCGGAGCAAGGGAAAATGGATTTGATCCTCACTATGCAGAAGGAAAATGGAATCTGTACCCAACTCCAGGAAGTTTAGAAAAGTATCACTTACCTCCATTTAGAGCAGCGGTCGAACATGGAACTTCCTCCATTATGCCATATTACTCAATACCAAGTATCAGTAAGAGTGTCGTGCAAGAATTCGAGGGTGAAGACATTCCATTCGAAGAGGTTGGCTTTACGTTTAATCATTATTTCTTACAACGTATCCTTCGAGAAGGACTAGGGTTTAAGGGCTATATCAATAGTGATAGCGGCATCACAAATAAAATGAGCTGGGGCGTTGAAGATAAGAGCGAAGCGGAACGTTTTGCAAAAGCAATCAATGCCGGGACCGATCTTGTTGCCGATACCAATGATATCGAAAACCTGAAAATTGCAATTGAAAAAGGCTGGATTAGTGAAAAGCGTATTAATGAAGCGAATGTACGTCTTCTTACTGAAATGTTTACATTAGGATTATTTGATGATCGTACTTACGTTTCACCTGAAAATGCGACTGAAGTGGTTGGTACTCCAGCTCACTGGGAAGCGGCATACGAAGCACACAAGAAATCCGTAACCGTCCTTAAAAATTCAAATGAGACATTGCCTTTACGTGCTGAAAATCTTACGAATAAAAAGGTGTATGTAGAAGTTTTCCATAAGGATCAAAAGCTTGCAGCTACGTATACGGATCAAGCAAGGAAAGAATGTCTAGAACTTGGATTCTTCACTTTAACGGAGAATCATGAGGAAGCAGATGCAGCGATTTTGTTCTTGCAGCCAAAATCCGGTTCCTATTTCAATGCGACACCTGGACTTTTAGAACTTGAATTATGCGAGAATAAAACGATCAAAGCGTTAGATGGCTCGGAGTATCAAGAAACAACTTTGAGTGAAATAGATCATCTCAAAGAAGTATGTAATACCATTCATAATCGTGGTGGTAAAGTTGTGATCAGTGTAAATGTGACATTGCCATGGATTCTTGGAAATGCTGAACCGTTAGCAGATGCATTGATTGCTGGTTACGATACCTTCTTTAAGCCGCAATTTGAGGTAATTGCTGGCCAGTTCCAGCCAGTGGGCGTCCTGCCGCTATCATTGCCAGCAAGTGAAGAGGTAATTGCTGTCGATGAAAATGGTGATTGTGTGTCGCCAAATGATGTACCAGGCTATGACAAGGATAAATATATGCCTGAAGGACTTTCATATGCTTATAAAGACAGTGATGGAAATGTCTATAAGCTTGGTCATGGATTAACTTATTAATAATTTGATTTTCTCAAGCTAAGGTGAATGCCTTAGCTTTTTTTGTACACCCAAAAATGTTAATAAAGAAATTAGGTAATAGGGACTAACAATCAATACATATATTTAGGAGGGAAGTATATAGTTAAGGAGGGACAACATGGTAAACCCGATTGTTGCTCGGTCATTAGACGAAATTAAATTTTGGTCTCGGATTATGAAAGAGCATTCTTTATTCTTAAGTCTCGGATTCACGTTTGAACAGAAACAATTAATTGAAGAAGCCCAGCAGTTTATCGATTTATTCGAGAGGATTGAGGAAAAGCTTGCTAGATTTACAGTAAATTCGGATCTTCGTCAAGTTCAAGCTTTTAATACTGAGGTATATCAAGCAGCAGCAGCGATTTATGGGTATAAAAGGAAGGTATTAGATTTAACACTTCGATGTCAAATTAGGCATAACAATTACCCTTTATTAGTTGATCATATTAGTAGAGAAGCAGCCTATTTTGCGAATCGGTTAAAAGAATTAAATGAAGGCAAATTAGCCCCGACACCCGATACAGTTATTCAAGAAAATGTATTTTTCTTAAAAATTATGGCTGACCACGCAAAGTTTATCGGACATCTTTTAGATCCTTCAGAAAGAAAATTAGTAGATCAGGCGAGAGAGTTTAGTAATGATTTTGACCAATTATTGTTTCAAGCTGTAGATTTGGATTATATGCGGCCACAATCAGAAACAGAACCGATACTTAGTCAATTTTTAAACCAAAATAAAGTATCCGTTAAATCCTTAAGGGACTTCAAGAAAACAGCAAGAGAATTAATTGAAGCATGTCGTATCAAAAGCAATATTCACCCGCTCTTAGCAGACCATACATTTAGAGAAGCAGAGAGATTTCTAGAAATCATTGATTTATTTGAGGCCAGTCTAAATAGAGCATAATGGTGTCTATAAAAACAAACCTTCCTTTTAACACTGATGGAAGGTTTGTTTTTATTTATTCATCTAGATTTTTTCTAACAATGTTATTAGTGAAAGTGCATTCAAATCCTGTTATTTAAGCTTCTTTTGTCCTCGATTCTGAGGTGAAAAGGTGACCAACAAACGATATTTCTTGAATGGTTACGGAAATTTCCCCAGTTGGAATTTTTAACGATATTTTTTCACCTATTTTCTTTAAAAGAAGCTGCCTGCCGACTGGAGATAAAAAGGAAATGTAGCTGCTATCCGGATCGGACTGTTCGGGGTAACAAATAACATAATCCTCTGTTTCATTTTCCTCATCATATAATACTGTAACCTTTGTACCGATAAACACTTTTGGGAAAAATGAAATGATTTCATTTCTTTTATTTGTTTTTAATAAGTCCTCAACTTCTAACACATATAGATTAAAAAAGTGTTTTAATCGTTCTTGAATAGGAGTGGAAGAAAGATAGAGGTTGGTTAACTCTTTAATGTTTTCGTCTATATAATTTAACTGTTGAGCGTAGTAATTCTTAGTGAGGTGCAGACTATGGTTCATAGTAGATAACCCCCAAACTTGGATTTAACTTTTTGCAAAACTTCATTGATTGTTTCATTTATAACTCCTCCTAAATATAAAAAATAAACCTTCCTTACAGAAAATAAGATAACTCACAGTAAATGTGGCGTTATCCGTATTTCTGTACAATAAAGAGGAATATGTCCCTTTACCTATTGGAAGATATTAGTTCAATTTTACCATATATCAACAAAAATAGCATGAATAGCAATTATTGTTCAGAAGTGTATAAGGAAGGTGCAAAAATTATAAAAACAGTCCCTTTAAAGAGACTGTCAATAAAATATAGTTTGGTTTTATAAAGTAGAGCACACTTTACCTTTAAAAGTAAGAGCGCCAAACTTTCTTGAAGATGAGTAAACCAAAAACAATGACAACGAGGAAGCCGATTAATCCAATTAGGATGTTTAAAATAGGGGCAAGGGCACCTAAAGTCAGGAGTGTTAGCAAAGTAGTAATAACATTTAAAGTGACAAGCAGCAACCAAATAACACCTGTTAAAAATCCAAGGAAAAGTCCCAAAATCCCAGAGGAAGAATGACCATTACTCATGTAATTCACCCCCTCACTATGGTAGTTCAATATCATAATATGCTGAAGGTGAAGAGCATGTTTTACAAACACAGCAAAAGGGGCGGAAAATAGACTATTGGTGACAGGCACCGCTCGTGGACACTGTCCACCTCAGGCGGACAGTATGTCTCTTTTTGGAATAATGAAATCGAACATTAAATATCTAACTCTAATTTGGGAATTCTAAGAGTTATGGAGGGATATGTAATGACAAATAAAGTAGAGATAGTTAAATTAACAAGTGCTGAGATTTCAGCACTATGGGCAGCTAGTATAAATATCAGCGTAGTAATTTGCATGATGACTCACTTTATAGAAACTTGTACGGATCCTGAGATTCAAACACTTCTAGAAGAATCAAAGCATTTAGCTGAAAAACATAAGAATCAGATTGAACAGTTATTTTTAAAGGAGAAAATCGTTGTACCGGAAGGTTTCAAAGCGGAGAAACATGTGGTCCCAAAAGCGGACAAACTTTTTACTGATCTCTATTACATACAGTGTATCCTTCAAATGAGCAAATTTGGGGTTGCTTCGCATACTGCGGGTTTAACCGTTTCCGCAAGAGAAGACGTGCGAAAGTTATTCCGAAACCTTATGGACGATGTGGCTCAGTTATACAATGATGTAGTAAGTAAAATGCAGGAAAAAGGGATTTATGTGAGAATGCCTTACATGAATTATCCATCGGAAATTGATTTTGTAAACAAAGAAAATTTTCTGACCGGTTGGCTAGGACGCAGGCGTCCGTTATTAGGTATTGAGGTCACACATTTATTGATTAATGCCATCCAAAATGAAATGGGGATGCAAATGTGCACCGCATTTTCACAAGTAACACAGGATCGTGAACTTCGTGAATATTTCCTTCGAGGAAAGACTTTGTGCAAACATATCTTAAGCTCCATTCATGATGTATTACAAGAAAGTGAAGTGCCCGCCGTTAATTCATGGGATCACGGTGTTACCGAGTCAACTGTAGCTCCGTTTTCGGAACAATTAATGCTTTATGTCATAGGAATGCTTTCAAATCTAGGAATGGCAGCATATGGTGCTGGTTTAGCAACTACGATGCGCAGAGATATTAGCGCCATGTACGCTAATTTTCTGACCAAAACAGGAGCTTTTGGGGAAGACGGAATGAATTTGATGATTGAAAGAAAATGGATGGAGCAGCCTCCTCAATTTGAAGCTGCAAAATGAGAAAGATTTCTGAGAAAAGAGCAGTTTACTACTGCTCTTTTCTTGTATGTTTTGTGAACGGGCTGTAAAATTACTATCAATCACATAGATTGAGGTATGGTTATGAAAAGATATAGATTAATAAAAGATTACAGAGATATACATAAGAAGGGAACCATTTTTTTTCTCATATCCGAATCTGAGTTTATTGGTGTAAAAGAGTATGTTTTACAAACCAAGAATTTAGACGGCAAAATCATTCTATCTGAAAAAGAACTAAAGGGTTTCTTTAGGCAGATATTTTAATATTTATTGGAATTTTTTGAAACTTCATGATTGGAAATCCGTATTTATCTATATCTATCTCATCTAGAACCAAATAATAATAAATTTTTTTGTACAAAGTTTTATTTAAATCATTTTAAATTTAACTGTTTTCATTACCAAAAAGGGAATAGGCTCAGATTTATTTATTAAAATATAATTATTGAATTTCGACTCTCTATGCAATAATAATTGAGGAGTTGGATTAAGATGTGGTCTTTCTTTCGTAGTAAGAAAAGTAAAGACGAGTTAGAAAGTTCAAATATGATGTCCCTTCAAAAAAACTCCAAAGAATCAGAAATTGAAAAAATATCAAATAAACTTAAGGAAGTTCTTAGCCAAACTCCTAAGGAAATAATCTTTTTGTGCGTTGGATCAGACAGGTCTACAGGTGATTCACTCGGGCCGTTGGTTGGAACTATGATAAAGGGAAAGAATATTCCATTTCCAGTCTATGGAACATTGGAGGAGCCTGTTCATGCATTAAATATAAAGAAAGTGTTGAAAGAAATCCATAAAAAATATGGGGAAGCATTTATTTTTGGAATTGACGCCTCCTTGGGGGATGAAGGTCAAATAGGGTATATTTTTATAAATGAGGGGCCATTTATTCCAGGAAATGCTGTTAACAAGGTTTTACCAAGTGTGGGTAATTACCATATGAAGGCAATCGTTAATTATCTTGATCCATTCTCACCGGTACAGTCGTTAAATAGCACTCGTTTGTATACAGTTACGATTCTTGCAGAAATAATAACCGAAATTATCACCAGGGTTGCATTTGATGTTAGAGAACCCATAAAATGATCAATAAGCATAATATTTATAGTAATAGGAGTTATCTGAAATTTTCCTGCTGGTGAAATATACCTAAAAAATTGAAGTTATGAAAAAGGATACGTTATAATTGGTATATAGTATACCGTTTACGTGTAGGAAGAGGGAGAAAAAATAATGAGTAACTGGACGGAGGATAATCTTATCTCGTTAAGAGAAAGGGTTTATATCCACATTAAAGATCTAATATTAGAAGGGGAATTCAAAGCAGGCGATCGATTATTGGAAAGGGAACTAGCAGAAAGATTAAACATCAGTCGAACACCTATTCGTGAAGCGTTATTTCGCTTAGAATCACAAGGGTTTGTTAAAACTGTGCCTAGAAAAGGTGTTATTGTTGCAGACATCTCTGAAAAAGAAATCATTGAGGTGTTTACGATTCTTTCATCCCTTGAGGTATTGGCAGCAAAATTAGCTGTTCAAAAGTTAGACGATGAAACAAAAAGTAAATTTATTGCCTGTATTAAAAAAGTGGAAGCTTGCTTGCAAGATAAAAGAGAATCTGATTACTCAGATTTACACTTCGAGATGAATCAATTACTATACAGTTCTGCAAAAAATTCTAAGCTTTATGAAATTCTTAGTGGGTTATCAGATTATATAAAAGCCTTTGCAAAGCTAGGATATAAACAAACGGGAAGAGCAGAACAGTCTATGGAAGAGCATATAAGAATTATGGAAGCCATAGTGAATCAAGAAACAGAGATGGCAGAATTTCTAACAAAAATTCATATTGAAAATTCTAGAAAAGCCTACATTGAATCTGTTAAAAAGGAAGAAAAAAAATGATTATAATAGGGAGAAAGAGCTGACTCCAGCTCTTTCTCATTATCATTTAAACTCCGATTACGATGGAAGATGTTAAGTTATTTAACACTTTTGCGACGCTCATCGCAACAATTGGACTGGATTTAGGATTTTGTTTGTATGGTTCATTTTGAACAGATATCTCGATTTCTCCAAAATAACCTTTAGCCTTAATAGTATGAATATTACGCTTAATGGTAGGATCTACGTAAACTTGAACGTTGGTTTTTTCGAATCCGATTCCGGCAAGACTTAATGTGGCTGAAACGTTTACATTTTCAGGGAATAATTTGGCTGCATTTCGAGCATTGCCTTCAAAAATACAATAGGGCTCAGTAATCTTTTCAAGGTTAACTTTTTCTTCCGCAATGGTTCCGTACCAACTTTTGACAGGCTTCCTCGTAATAAGGGTAATCCCTTCAATTTCACCTAAAGCCCCAGCAGCAATTCGATCTAAACCACCAATAGCAGCAGAAGGGATCAGAATTTGTTTATTATTTTTTTGAGCTGCTTTTTGCAAGGTTTCCAGAAACTCATTGTCGGATAACGCTCCTACTGAAATAATCATCAAATGACTACCGCTTGCCAAGGCCTTTTTCCCGTATAATTGTAAGGCATGATGACCAGCTGCTTCGATAACAATGTCTAAATCTTGATGGAAAAAAACCTCTTCATCGTTAGTGATAGAAAAACTGTTCATCGGCAGCTCCCCAGTTCGATCTAGGTTCCTGACCAGAACGCTTTTTAGTTCAATGTTTCCAGCTTGTTGTGATTGTATTAACTCCGCAATACTCTTTCCAATTGTTCCATAACCAATGATTCCAGCTTTAAGCATTTTTAAATACACCTCAATTATTATATTTTCTACTCGAAAACTGTTCATTAATAATGACTTCATAGCTCTAGGCATATCTAAAATATGTTCTATATTTTCTCTGTTTTGTTTCGAAAGAAGTCATTACAACATTAACATTGTAAAAACACGGTTAGATTTCCTCACAACTTTCTGGTGATACCCATTATTACATGCTATCGTATACGTAATTAATAGTAGATAGAGAGAAAACATCATGTAAGAAAGGGGATGGAAATATTGTATTGATTATTTTGTATACGATATACGGATTTTCACTCTATTTTACCGAAAGCTTTGAATATAATCAATATAGTATTTAAAAAATACGAAAATATCAAAATATTTAAAATTATTTGCATGTTAACGGTAATGGTGTTATTATGATTTACAAGGTGTGTATAGTGAAAATGAGGAGGTGAGATGTCCGTTAAATAAAATATGAAAGCGTTATCTTAAGTTGTTTCGAGGATTATTCGTTAGAAATCAACAGTAAATTCTAGTAGGGACTCATATTCTTTTAAAAAGAAGAAAAAATTTTTTATTATTAATATGGTATACAATCTACAATATACAATATTCAAATATTGTGAAGTTTCAGAGTTAATGAATCTATTGGGAGTGAGGTAATACATAAATCAGCCTGCATAATAACTGCCTCATCCACTTTGTAAAGACTAAAATCACTTGTCATCCAAAAGGAACTTAGATCTAAACAATGTTGAGAGCCGGAGGGGAAATATGGAATTAACATTAGCTCATTGGGTGTATCTATTTGTCACTGTAGCCGTAATTGTTATCATGCTCTTTAGAAAAGGTATTGTTTTACCTCTTATTATTGGTACATTTGTAATAGCTGCAGTTTATAAAGGGAGTTTTATAGCAGGGTTTCAAGCTGTCTTTAACGCTAACCTCGTTGCAGCTAAAGAGCTATTCAGTATTTTCTTAATCATATCTATTATGATAGGTCTCCTTAATTCTTTGAAGGATCTAGGAGCGGATAAAAAGATGGTCGTACCTATTCAAAAAATAATGGTAAACGGTCATGTCTCTTATCTCGTTTTAATGGTCACGACCTATGTGATTTCCCTCTTTTTCTGGCCAACGCCAGCCGTTCCACTTATTTGTGCTTTGTTAGTTCCTGCTGCAGTAAGTGCGGGATTACCAGTGATGACATCTGCAATGGTTATTTGTATTGCAGGTCAGGGAATGGCACTTTCATCAGACTATATTATGCAAGTAGCGCCAATGCTTAGTGCAAAAGCGGCAGGAATTGATAAAGCTTTAGTTTCAGACAAGGCATTCATTCTTTCTCTCATTACCGGAATAAGTTCACTAGCGATTGTGTATGTAACGCATCGAAAAGCAATTACCAAAAAATCTGGATCTGTAACGGACGTAAATAAAGAAGCAAAAGCATTCTTTGAAGTGAACCAGGAGCTTGCTGCTACAGTTGAAGAGAGTGCTAAAATTCTCCAGATAAAAGATAAATGGGGTAAAATATTTGCTATCATTGTGCCTTTAGCAATGTTGGCTGTTATGATTTTTATGTTCCAGACCAAAATTGGTAATGGAGCAGGATTTGAGGGTGGCGACGGAGCAGCATTTATTGGTGGAGTTGCAACCATCCTATTAGTATTAGCCACTATTGCTTTCAACCGTATTCATGCACTCGAAAAAATAAGCGAGCATCTTACCGAAGGTTTTGTTTTCGCATTTCGTGCAATGGCGCCAGTAATTCCCATTGCAGGTTACTTCTTTATGGGTAGTGGTGATTTTTCAGCTTCCATCCTTTCATTAGGTGAAGATGCAGCAAAACCAGCATTTCTATTTGACTTAATCCAAGCAGGACAAAATTATATACCGCAAAGTCCCTCTATTGCAGCGTTTAGTATATTGATAATTGGAATTATTACGGGGTTAGATGGTTCTGGATTTGCTGGGCTTCCTTTAACAGGCGCTTTGTCTGGAGCGATAGCCCCTGGTAGTAACATCGATCCTGGAACTTTGGCAGCTATTGGACAGATGGGTGCGGTTTGGAGCGGTGGAGGCACACTTATTGCCTGGTCATCCCTCGTAGCAGTAGCAGGCTTCCTACAAGTCTCACCATTAGAGTTAGCCAGGAAGAACTTCTTCCCGGTCATAACGGGACTAATTATTGCTACAATTTTAGCCGTAATAATTTGGTAAATTGAAAGGGTCTATCCCTTATATAAGCGTAGGTTTGTTATTAAACATCGGGCTATTCCAAAAGTCAGTAAGGCACTGATTTTTGGAATAGCTTTATTATTTGAGTTGTAAATTGTTGTTTTTTGAAAGATGGATTACATAGGATGACTAGATGAAAGGGGAATAAGGATGATACAAAAAAGAATCGGTTTAGTTGGTATCGGTAAACTCGGCACGGCGATGATGACTCATTGGAATAAAAAAGGAATTAAAATAGGGGTTTACCACCCTATGAAATCAAAAGCAGAACAATTTGTTCAAAATTTTCAACATAGTTATATCTTGTTAGATAGCGAATTAACTGAATTAGATGTTCTAATACTAGCACTTCCAGCAACGGAGGTTATTCCATTTATCTCAAGTTTAAAGATCCAAAGTAATTTACAGCAGACACATGAAATCATCAATATGGCAACAAACCTCCCTACAAGGGAAATTTCTAGTAAGTTTCCATCCTTAAACGTTTATGGTGTGAAGTATATGGGTCACGGGAGAGACTTACTGGAACATGGAAATGGCCTATTTATTACTGAAGCTGCTTTATCTAAAAAATCAGAGGAACTTTTTCGGATTCTAGGAAAGGTAATAATAGATAGTGAGAATTGTTTAACAGAGGTAAACAAATTAGCGACTTATTTCGCATTAAAAACAGCGATAGATTTGGAGACTGAATTTACCAAAAGAAGATTATCACCAGAATATCTTAAAAGAGCATTAACATCTCTTGCACCCGAAGTAATCCGTTCTTATAGTAACGGGACCCTGGGTCACTTTGCAAAGGAAATACTAAAAGAAATTCAGTCAGAAAAAGATTAAAAAAATCGAAAAAACCAGGAGCTGTTTTCCCAGCTCCTGGTTTTCCATATTTTATAGTCCATGCTAGCCAGTAAATACTTGCAAAAGAAACAGGTAAAGCATAACAATGATGATATAAATTGTAGTAAAAGAAGTATTCCAATTTGATACTTTATAAGATGTATCTTTTACTAGGTTTGACATCAGGCCTAATGTGGCATTATAAGGACCTACTAGGAAGGAAGATACCGCTCCAGCCAACATGGCCACTGTTAGAATGTGTGGATTAAGTCCAAGTGCAGATAAATCCAATCCTCCTGTCATAAGTGCAAGGGAAACAGCAGGATGAAGACCTAAAAAGGCAAAAGCTAAAGGTACCAAGGGAAGTAGAATCATAAAGATTTCCACACCAGCCACCTGAATAAACTTCATAATCCAGTCATTCAACAATTCATCGGTATGGGAAATATTAATCGTCGATATAAAAAATCCTGCTGATAGAAAAATAAAAAATTGATCTTTCATACTGATTGAAAAGGATTGAAAATGGTTTAGTAACTGATTGCCAAAATCTGTTCCTTTTTTTAGGAATAGGGCCCAAGCTAATGCAAATGGAATCACAATTAATGAAACTAGGATTAAAAAGGAATAGTGAAACAGTGACTCAGCCAAGGAAATGGCTGCAATAAAAATAATGATTGCCAAGAAGATTTGCAAGATTCTTCTAGGAGACTTCATTTGACCCGTTTCGATCGCTGCTGCTGTTTCATGAGCAGATACGTCTTGAACAGAAGGAACCATTCTTTTAGACCTACGTGCTCCTATGAACCAATCCATCCCCAAGCCTAATATGCTTAGAGGTACAACATAAGGTAAAATGGATATCCAGCTTACATCGGTTACAGAAATAACAATCCCTACAATAGGTGTAACGGGAGCCCACAGCAAAGGCATAGCAAAACCTCTGGTAATAGCTCTACTCATGAAACGTTCTTTATTCTCGACTGAAAACATGTTCAAAGCTGGACGAATGGAATAATATGCCATAGGTAAAGTTGCAAGATTCATAAAAATACTAAAGAAATAGGATATACCTGAAGTGATCATATATAACTGACCCGAATTATTTATCCTTCTTTGAATAATCGTTTGAATGCCACCACTATATCCACCTAATTTGATGGGGATACCTAATATGGGAACTAATGTAAACAAAGTAATCAAGTCTAACATAGGGCCAAAAGATAATATGTAATTGTGCCAATGTGACCCACTTTTCCAAAGCAGCACCATACCAAGGAGCAGAAAAGCGCTCCCTAGTAATTGAACAGAGCGTTTAGCAAGAAAAATTGTAGATAATACAATAATAAAACAAAGAATCGATAGCAGAACACTAAAGTCTAGTTGAGGCAGTAAAGTAGATAGTAAATACATAAAAATGACCAATAAAAATAGGAATCTCAACATAGCAACACCCTGCTTTTTTAGAATTTGTTCAGTTTACTAAACTTTTAAAATTTACTATCTTGGTATACCAAATCAAATTTTCATGTGATCTGTTCACCATTTATACATATTATACACCGATTTTTGGTATTTGGTATACAATTCTGTTGTGTTTTTTTCAATACCGTAATAGAATAAGAGTAAGCAAACACCAATATAGGAGGTAATGGGGATGTTTAATTTTCTATTTGGCTCAAAGAAAGCTATGGAAAAAGCTGAAAAGAAGTTAGCGCGGCTTAGAAAAACATTAAATTTTTAACTTTCCCATATGAATAAAAATAACCGTCACTCCATAGTGGCGGTTTTTGACGTATTGAAAATACTCAAAATAAAAAACCGGAGGTGAGATGGGTGCTCCGGTTTTTACATGATCAATGTATGAATTTCGTCTAGCTTATAAAACTACTTCTGCCGTTTTTACCAGCTTCGAGTGAATGGAATCTTCACTATTCCCTGAGGCTTTTACAATTTCATTTAATTCTTCTCGTGCAGCTTCAATCGTTTCAAATCTTTCGAAAAACTTCACAGCAATGTGGTTCACATATTCTTTTCCTTCAAATTCTTCGAATAATTGAATCTTAATATTTTCATCGATAACTTTTGCAATTGTGTATTTGGCTTTTAATTTTTCAAAAAAATAAAAGTCATAGGTTTCAACTACCTGTAACCCTTCGTTTTCAAGTATGGTTTGAAAAGTATCTTTATTTGTTAATACAATATAGTTCCCCATTTGCAACACTCCCTCTATTATTCTTTTCTTCTTGACATAAATAGAAACGTAGGAATAAACGGTTGTAATGATCACCTCTCATTTTGATATATTGTATACCAAATACCTTACCAGTAGTTTATCTCAAGTTGTCAATTTGTTCAATGATAAATTCTAATTTTTTAAAAAATTATAAAAACTTCTTTTCTTTCCCTATGAAATGATTGTATAATTCAGAAAAGCATCAAAATAATTGCTCATACTGAAAGGGGTAATGTTATGCCGAAAGTAATTCTTCATGTCGATGGGACTGTTGTCGAACAGCAAGTAAAGGAAAATGCAAATTTAGTAGTTTTAGCTGGTATACGTCAATTTCCTCAATTAAAGTATGGTTGCGGAATGGGCAGATGTACGAAGTGCACGTGCCGCGTGATCAGCGGTGGAGAATCCATTGCACCACCGAATTGGAAAGAAATTAAAATGTTAGGTGAAAAAGTGGAAGAGGGATATCGATTAACCTGCCAATTGACAATAGAACAGGATATAGAAATCTCTCAAGAAAATATCTCAATTCAGCCGCCAAAAAAGCAATCTGCTACACTAAGATAGCAGATCATTTTTAAACAACTATTTGGTATACAAAATACCTAATCAATTAATATATAGTGAGGGGATTTTATTGGAGTGCTATAAATTAACAAATATGACGTGGAAGGAAGTAAAAGAGTCTTTAAAGAATGTTCAATTTGCAATCATCCCCATTGGAGCACATGAACAACATGGTCCCCATATGACTGAAAATTGTGACGCAGTATTGGCTGAAAAAATGGCCGAACTGCTTGGTAAAAAAATGTTCCCATATGCTTTAGTTACTCCAACGATAAATATGGGAGTTTCGCCACACCATTTAAACTTTCCAGGAACCATTTCGCTCCAGCCCAATACATTGATTGCGATACTAAGGGATATGATTTCTTCCCTAAGTCATCATGGAATCAAAAAATTTTTATTACTAAATTCACATGGTGGAAATCAAACTACCTTAAATGTTGCATCTATGACTCTGACAAAAGAATTGAATGTAGACATTTACTATGCTAAGACCACCGCATCGGCTAAAAAAACAATCGGAAATTTCATCACATCACCTTTGTTTGGGCACAGTTGTGAAAGAGAAGTTTCAGAAGCATTGTATTTAGCTCCAGAAATTGTAAGGTTAGATGAACTTGAGAAAGGTGATATTCAAGAAAATGGAAGGTGGAAGCAGCTTAGACCTGGAAAGGCTATTCAAGGCTTTTATTATTATGAAGAAATGACCAAAAATGGTTGTATTGGAGATGCCACAAAGGCAAGTTGGGAATTGGGTCAGCAGATCGTTGAGGAAGCATTGGAGAATCTCTCTAAGGAACTCAACAATATATTACATTTAAATATGGATGTTTATATATAAAATCTTGCATTTTAATGTTTAGTTGATTGATATTTTAAAAAATTCTAAAAATTGTATTTACAAATAAAAAATAATAGGTTAATATTTTTATTAAGGTATACCAAATACAAAATTTTAAATCTTATAGAGTGTAAGTGATTACATCTATATTTTTTTACAAGTATTTTGGTATACAAAATATCAAATACAATAACGGCGAAGAATGCCCAGGAAACAGGAGGAGTAAAAATGACAGAATTATTATCAAAAGACGAATTTCGTAAAGAACTAGAAGAAGCAATTAAAGGTAATCATAGCCAGAAGGCTCCATTTACAGTCGCTTGGGCTGAAGGAAAACTAGAAAGAAAACACTTTGCCAGATGGGCAGAGAATCATTACCACTATGTAGGACCTTTCGCGGACTACCTATCATATATTTATCACAATACTCCAAGCGATCCAAAATTTGCAGCTGCTAAAGACTTCACATTGCAAAACATGTATGAAGAGGAGATTGCAGCAGATCGTCATACTGATCTATTGATTCGTTTTGCAGAAGCATGTGGCACAACTGCTGAACGAGTCATTAACCCAGATAATATGGCACCGACAACATTAGGTCTTCAAAGCTGGTGCTTCGCAGTAGCTGCACGTGAACACTTCGTTGTTGCCACAGCTGCTTTAGTAGTAGGTTTAGAATCTCAAGTACCTGATATCTATAGAAAGCAAACACCAGCATTACGCGCACAATACGGATTTACAGATGAAGAAATTGAATTCTTTGACTTACACATTGTTTCAGACGAAATTCATGGTGAACGTGGATATAAGATTGTTCTTGACCACGCTGATACACCAGAATTACAACAACGCTGCCTTGAAATCGTTAGAGTTGGTGCTAAAATGCGCCGTATGTACATGGATGGTTTATGGAGAGAGTATCTTGAGCAAGACTTAGGGTCTTTAGTTCAAACCAACTAAAATACTTAGTTTCATACAAATAGATTGGATTTCCAAAGGATAAAAGTCCTTTAAAGAATCTATCTTTCCTGGCCGTCATATTAATCTTGTAGAATCGAGGTTTTAATTGACGGCCATTTTCTATTAAAAAAATGAAAAAGGTGATCGTTTGTTAACAACTAAAGTGAAAACGTTCAATAACTATATAAATGGTGAATGGCAGGAATCAGTAAGTAAAAAGCAGTTCTTAAGTGTGAATCCTGCGAATACAGAAGATATTGTCGGCGCCTTCCAAGCTTCCAATGAACAAGATGTCCTGGCAGCCATAGAAGCAGCCCAAATTGCATTTCCAAATTGGGCAAAGACATCTCCTTCAAAACGTGCAGCTATCCTAAATAAAGCAGCAAGCATACTTGAGGAAAATGCTGATCAATATGCAGAAGAGTTGACAAGAGAAGAGGGCAAGCATGTTACAGACGCAAAGAATGAAGTGATTCGTTCTGCTCAAACTCTCCGATTTTATGCTGTTGAAGGGCAGACGATTACTGGAGAAACATATCCGAATGATGATCCAGACATGAGAGTTTCATCCGAAAGAGAACCTCTTGGAGTCATAAGTGTCATTACTCCATGGAATTTTCCGCTTTCCATTCCTGCAAGAAAGATTGCACCAGCATTAATCACAGGTAACACGGTAGTTTTTAAGCCTTCTTCAGATACACCATTAATTGCATTACGTCTTGTTGAAGCATTACATCAAGCTGGTATACCAAAAGGTGTCATAAATTTTGTGACTGGAAAAGCTTCCGAAGTAGGCGATTCTTTGGTTACCCATCCAGCGATTAAGGCTATTACGTTTACAGGTTCGACTGCTGCGGGAGAAGATATTCACAAAAAATCCTCTTTTACAACTCGAACACAAATGGAGCTCGGTGGCAAAAACCCTTTAATCGTCATGGACGATGCGGATGTTGAACTGGCTGCTACATTAACGATCAACGGTGGATTTTCTTTAACGGGTCAGGCATGTACGGGAACAAGCCGTGTGATCGTATTAAAAAGTGTAAAAGAGCAATTTGTTCAAAAACTTATTGAAAAAACAAGTAAGTTAAAAATTGGTAATGGCTTTGATGAAGGCGTGAAAATCGGTCCTCTGGCAAATGAAAAGCAATTGAAAAATGTCTTAAAGTACATTGAGTATGGGAAAGAAGATGGTGCTTCATTAGTTTTCGGCGGTGAACAACTAACAAACGATCATTTTAAACAAGGTTATTATGTTCAGCCAGCTATCTTTATCAATGTCAAACCTGATCATCGCATTGCAAAAGAAGAAATCTTTGGTCCTGTAGTGGCGGTCCTGGAAGTAGATACATATGAAGAAGCCATTCAGGTTGCAAATGACGTTGAGTATGGTTTATCAGCTGGGATTGTAACAAATAATTTGAAAATTGCTAACCGATTTACGAAAGAAATTCAAGCCGGAACGGTAAAAGTAAATCGAACCACGACTGGTAACTTAATGAATGCACCATTTGGCGGGCTGAAAAAATCAAGTACATCTACATTCCGCGAATCTGGCAGAGTTGGTTTGGAATTCTTCACTCAATTGAAGACTGTTTATATCGGATACTAAAATAGAAAGTTTGAGGAGATTATCAAAAATGAAGAGTATTTTAAAATTAGAATTAGAAGAAGCAAAATTAATGATTGAAGCAGCAAAGCAAAAATCAGAAGAAATCAATGTATTTGAAACAATCGCCATTGTTGATGATGGAGGGAATTTAATTGCTCTTGAAAGAATGAATGGAGCGAGAATCACTGGACCTGAAATTGCGATTGCTAAAGCATACACTGCTTCTGGTCATAAACGATCCACTCACTTATTTAATAAAGAGCCGAATGGTCCTGCGTTACCTGGAAACGAAGCATTTGGGATTCAACAGATGCTGCCTGGGAAATTTGCCATTTTTGTTGGAGGATTCCCCATCGTTGTGAATGGTGAAGTAATCGGAGGAGTTGGCGTAAGCGGGGGGAACGGAGAGCAGGATATAGCCGTTGGAACAGCAGCTCTCGAAGCTTTGCAAAAGCATGTAGAAAGTGATGGCCTTTCAGTATTAACACAAGCGGATATTAAAATTTAAGAAAATATGGACCTCATATATTGTAAAAATAGGAACTATATGGGGTCCTTAATATGCTTAACACTTCAAAGGCTAGCTACAAAGGAAGGATGGAGAATTAATTGAATAAATATTTGGAATTAGCCATTGGATTTGCGCGCACCGGAGTTACAGGCTATGGCGGGGGACCTTCTACAATCCCGTTAATCGAATTTGAGGCTGTGAAAAAATATAAATGGATGTCAGAAGAAGAGTTTGGTGAGGTTTTAGCGTTAGCCAATACACTCCCAGGTCCCATTGCGACTAAAATGGCTGCCTATATCGGTTATAAAGTGAAAGGAAACTTAGGGGCTACGGTAGCAATTCTGACCCACATTCTTCCATCCGTCATTGCCATGCTTGGTTTGTTAGGTGTTCTTTATTCATTTAGTCATTCACCTATTGTAGGCGGTATGGTACAAGGTGTTACACCTGTTATTGGGTTTATGCTAGCAGAAATGGCTTATCGCTTTTTCCAAAATGGCAAAAAGGGTTTGGGGTTGTCGAAGATGCTTTTGTTCTCTGCCATTTCTTTTATCCTTATTCAATTGGTCGGACTTCACCCAGGAATCTTAATTGCCACATTTTTAATTTCTGCCTTTTTTATTGCTAGCCGGAAAGAAAAGACTGCAAATACTCCTCAAAAAGATGTGATTGAACTAAAGGAGAAAAGCTCATGATTTATTTAGAAATATTTTGGTCGTTTTTTATTGCAAATCTGTTGGGGTACGGAGGAGGACCTGCTACGATCCCATTAATACAGATCGACGTGGTCAACGAAAATGACTGGATGACTCTATCAGAGTTTGGAGACCTGTTAGCTATCGCCAATGCCTTGCCAGGTCCAATTGCGACGAAGATGGCAGGCTTTATCGGGTATGAAATAGGTGGTGTTCTAGGCTCGATTGTTGCACTGGCCGCTACGATTCTTCCATCGGCTATCGCGGTTATTTTGTTGTTTAAGTTTGTAAATTTATTCAAGGATTCACCAAAAGTAAAACTAATGACAAAATCTGTACAGCCAATCATCGCAATTTTACTTGCTGTGATGGCCTATCAATTCTTTTTAACAGCCTTTGAAAATAGCGGAGTATTTCACCTAGTGCTTCTATCTGTACTCAGCTTTTTGACCTTAAGCAAGCTGAAGGTTCATCCATCTTTTGTAATCATTGGTGCATTACTATACGGCGGTATCTTTTTATCTTAATCTAAGAATTCAGCAATGAATCTATAATCAAATTAACTTAGCAGGTGGTATAAATGGAAGTGATTTGGGAGGAAAATAATCTATTATCGATTAGAGAACATGCCTATCTATATTTAAAAAAAATGATACTAGAAGGTGAGTTTAAGGCAGGAGATCGTCTTATTGAGAGAGAGCTCGCTGCTAAATTGAAAATAAGCCGCACTCCCATTCGGGAGGCCTTGTTTCGGCTTGAATCACAAGGGTTTGTGAAAACAGTCCCGAGGAAAGGGGTCGTACTCTCTGATATTTCAGTAAATGAGGTCATTGAGGTTTTTACGATTCTTGCTTCATTAGAGGTCCTGGCAGTAAAATTAGCATCCCAAAGAATGGATCAAGAAACCAAAAATGAATTGGATGAAAAAATAAAAGAACTGATAGAAATTGAAGAGAATGAAGAAGAAAATTTTAATTTTGAACATATTAAAATGAATCATTTAATAAACAAAGCGTCAAAAAGTCCCAAATTATTTGAAATTCTCTCTGGTTTAATAGACTATATCCATATGGCTGCGAATATGGGCTATGAGACACCAGGAAGAAGGAAAGTATCTTTAAGGGAACATATAGATATTATGAAGGCATTACGTAATCAAGAAACGGAAATGGCTGAATACTTGATGAGGATTCATATTGAAAACTCTAAAAAGGCATATATCTCGTATATGGATAGTATCCAACAGAAGCTACTAAGAAATAAAAGTTAAGGCAGGCAGCTAAATTTTTATGCAGCCTGTTTTATTTTTAGCTTTTTTAATAGGATTATAAAAAATATAAAATAAATAATTAGAATATTTAAAATTTACACATTGTCTGAAAATTAAAATTATGGTATATTGTATACCAAGAAGAACATTTAAAGGAGGAATTCATAGATGCCACAAATTCGATTTATTAATAGTAATAAACAGTTAGAGGTTCCTGAGGATTCGAATATTTTAAGAATGTCACTTCGCTATGATGGAGAGCTTCCGAATCGATGTGGAGGAGGAATTTGCGGCACTTGCGTTTTTAAGGCGGAAGAAGGTGCTGAATTCCTAGATAATGTGAAAATTCAAGAAAGAAGGAAATTGGGAGAGGAATGGCTAGAGAAAGGGTATCGCTTAGGTTGCCAGACCTTTGTTACAAAAGGAGATATTGAAATCTCATGGGATGATGAAATTACCCAACAAGTAAAAATGAGAAAACCAGATAAACTGAAGCAAGAAGTGGCTACGAATAAGTAAGGATTATAATTAAACTCTATCATATCATTTGAGGTGAGAACATGTGGGTCTGTCACACACATATGAAAGAAGTATTGACAGTATTAGAAATTCCCCATATTAGAAAAGCTCCCTATAAAATTAAGTGCTCGCTATGTGAAAAAAGCGCATCTGCAAAAGTATATTATACTCATCAGACCTACAAGGCAACAAAATATCAATATATGAATATGCAAAAAAAGTTAAGTTAAATCTGAAAAAATAGAATGCAAGAAAAGGAAAGCAGTGGATGTCAAAACAAATCCACTGCTTTCCTTTTTTAGTCAAAGAAGTTGTTAATTGTTAGAAAATTGTTCAAAATAGGAGATGTAAGTTTTCTTAAAAACGAGAGGGGTAAATCAAATGATAAAAGTAGTGGCAAAATGCAAATTGAAACCTGATGTAAAGGTAGAAGAATATATACGTGATGCTAGAGAATTAGTAGCAGAGACCAGAAAAGAAGAAGGATGCATCACATATGCTCTTCATCAGGATATCAATGATCCATTAATCATCACTATGCTTGAAGAATGGGTGGATGAAGAGGCTTTGAATCAACACAATAAATCGGAACATGTTAAAAGAATTGTTCCTGAGCTTAGGAAACTGCGAGAAAGCACAGAAGTTAACATTTATAGAGAGGTAGAATGATTTCGGGAAGGGGGGACCGTGATGAAGTTGGACAAAGTTCGTTGGGGCATCATCGGCTGCGGAGATGTAACCGAAGTAAAAAGCGGCCCAGCATTCCAAAAAATTAACAACTCTGAGCTGGTTGCAGTGATGCGCAGAACAGGGGAGCTTGCGAAAGACTATGCGGAACGCCACCATGTTCCCAAATGGTATAACGATGCAGACCATCTCATAAACGATCCAGATGTAAATGCCATCTATATTGCTACACCTCCTGGCTCACATATGGAATATACTCTAAAGGCAGCTAAGGCAGGGAAGCCTATTTATGTAGAAAAGCCGATGGCACGCAATTACGCTGAATGCCAAGAAATGATTAAAGCTTGCGAAAAAGCAGGAGTTCCTTTATATGTTGCATATTACCGCAGGGCACAACCGCGATTTTTAAAAATTAAAGAGTTGTTGGAAACTGGGGCTATCGGCGAGGTTCGTTTCGTATCTGCCACACAATATCGAATAGATTCGGAAGCGGGGAAAGAACCTGAACAGCTCTCTTGGCGAGTACAACCTGAATTGGCCGGCGGAGGCTTGTTTTTTGATTTAGCTAGTCACACACTCGATATACTCGACTTTTTGCTGGGACCAATTACGTCTGTCCAAGGATTTGCATCAAATCAAGCAGGCTATTATTCCGCTGAAGATATAGTGTCAGGTACATATTTGTTTGAATCGGGCGTTCATGGTGTAGGAAATTGGTGTTTTACTGCTTTTGAGAATGAAGATATAAATGAAATAGTAGGAAGCAAAGGGAAGATTACTTTTTCGACATTTGGAAACGAACCAGTGAGATTGACAACCGCTCAGGGCACAGAAGAGTGGAGTTTCGAACGACCACAGCATGTTCATCAACCCCTAGTTGAAACCATTGTATCTGACCTAACTAGTGAAAGCAGCAAATGTCCAAGCGCCGGATGGACAGGTGCCAGAACGAATTGGGTTATGGAAGAAATGGTAAAGAATTATTACCTTAAGGGGTGATGTTGTGAGTAAAAGCAAAATAGAACTCATTAAGTATAACCCAGCCTATGCTATTCAAACAGTTGAAATGTGGCGGAATAGTAAGGAGGCGGCACTTGGCCAGAAGGAAATACACAGCTTTGACAATCACGTTGATTTTTTAAATCAAATCCTAGCAAAACAATATCAAGTAGATCTAGCATTAATGGATGATAAGGTAGTCGGAATGATTGCCTATAACCAAGGGGAAATAAGCCAGCTTTATATTCAAATAGACTATCAAGGGATGGGTATCGGCCAAACTCTACTAGAAAGAGCAAAAGAACAATCAACTGGGCGTTTAACCCTTTATACGTTTGAAGTGAATAAGAAAGCACAACACTTTTATGAAAAGCATGGATTTAAGATTATCGGCAGAGGAAATGAAAACGAAGAAAACTTACCTGATATTCTTTATGAATGGAAATCAAAATAATTATGAAGCAAAAAAGTAACCATCCTAACAGGAATGGTTACTTTTTTAAAGATATTAAACTAATATAAGTCTTAAAGCTCCGATCAAGGCAAATCCAATAATAAGAGTTTGGAAGGCTTTTTGCGGAATAAGAGGCACCACTTTAATTCCAATCACAGCACCTATTAAAATAGTAGGAATCAACCACATATTAAAAGTAATGGAATCAAATGTAATTAAACCTAAGCTGATATAAAATGGTATTTTAATCAAATTCACGAACATGAAAAACCATGCCCCTGTCCCCACAAACTCATTTTTCGGCAAGCCTTTCATTAATAAATAGATGGCCATAACCCCGCCTGCCGCATTTCCAATCATGGTTGTAAATCCTGCTAAGATTCCCATGGAGATAGTAAACAATAAGGACTTTGGCAGAGCCTTCGTAAACTTTTCGCCAAATCGTTCACGACTGATATGCAAAATAATGAGTGCTAATACGATGACACCAATCAGTGGTTTTAATTGATCGCTGTTTATCTGATTAAGGACAAAATAACCGATAACGATTCCAATCAATACCCAAGGAATCAATGAAATGAGATATTTCCAAACCACACTTCGACGATAGAAAATAACCGCAAACAGGTCACCTACGACCAACATTGGCAGCAAGATTCCTATAGATTCTTTTGCTGGAAATACGTACATTAGAATTGTCGCAACCAGAATCCCCATGCTGGATACACCTGTTTTTGTAAATCCAATAAACACTGTGCTTAAAATAACAATAAACCATTCGATGTAGGATAATTCAAAAATGATGACTCACCTCAGTTTTTAAATTCTCTCTATTATTTTAAAGCAGAAAAGGATTAATTTCTATGTTTACTTTTTAGGATTTCCACAAGTATGAAAGATAAAGTAGTTTAATATCTATTGGTAAATGGTAAAATTAAGGAAAAGTCGTAATGTTAATAAGGGGGAGAATGAAATTGTCTTTAAAAGCAGGCGATATTATTACATTCGAACGGACCTTCACCAAAGAAGATGTTGAATTATTTAGTAAGGTTTCAGGTGATGAAGGTGCTCAAAAAAATAACGGTTTATAAAAGGAGTTCAAAATGAAGATGATTGATGAGTACTTTGAAACTGCGATGGAGGCCTGGAGTATGATGCAAAAGACTTCAGGTGATGAAGGGGCAGAATGGGCAGAAAGATTTGAACGCTACTTTTATGAATTTATCGATGAATTAAAGAAATGGTGGACAACACTTGATCCAAAGCCAAAAGATATTGAAGAGGCTGAAGAGTTACCTGAAATAAAAAAGTGGATGGAACGAATTCCAGCTCCTGTACAACTAAATTTTCTTACGGAACTAGAGGATATTGTGGATGGAGTAGATACAGTGAGGTTCGATTGATCCATGAGATAGAAGCTTAATGGTGAAAATAAGGAAAACTCCCTGAAAAATCGTGGCGAGTTTTCCATTTTTATAAATTTGTTTGCGATTAAACGTTACTAGTTCTTTTTGAATTTGCTGCCTTTACTCTTGGAACGAAGCTTTGTCATCAAATCATCGACTTTTTCCTGTTCTGTCTGAGTAGTTTGCCCGTCCAATTTCATTGATGTAATTTTGTTATTTTCGATCGTAATCTCGAAATAGGACTTTTCCTTGCTTCCTTCCGGTAAGTCCTCGACTGGAATAATAAATTCTTTTTTGATTTCCTCTGCTAAAATTACAGCAAATTGATTGTCTTCGATTCTGTCTAAGTAGCCCTTAATCATCCTAACCTCCTATGCAAGCGAGTCCTTGCGATTTTATATCTGCAATCCTTGCTGGACCAATTCCATTAATTCTTCCTAAATCATTCACTGAGGAAAACGGCCTTAAGTTAATTAAATCTTGGGCACGGGCAGGGCCAATGTGCATGATTTCCTGCAGCTGCTCGATGGATGCCGTATTTATGTCAATACAATTGCCAGCAATCGGAGCAGGTTCCACTTTAACCTCATCTTTTACGGTATTTCCGCTGCTCGAGGGTGTAATGGTTCCATCTTTTTTCGTCAGTATTTTAAAATCTTTTCCGTTTGTTTCGACAATTACGGTCCCGTGAACATTTGTCCCATATAGTTGGATAGTAGAATTTTGAACAAGATTCACCACTTCTTCATGGGGGTGTCCATATGTATTGTTCAATCCGGCACTGTAAATCGCGACAGCTGGCTGCACTTCCCGTAAAAAATGGGGGTGCGTCGATGTGGAAGACCCATGATGACCAAGCTTCAGAATGTCAGCTTTAACATCGATACCACTTTGAAGCATTTTTAACTCATCATCCGTAGTGGCGTCTCCTGTTAAAATAAATCTTACGTCACCATAAGTTAGTTTCAAAGAAATCGATTCTTCATTATCCTGTTCACTAATCGTTTTAGGATATATGACATCAATGTGGAGGGGACCTACTTCAAATTGTTCTCCCATTCTCGGCTCATAATAGTCCACTTTTTTCGCATCGATCGCTTTTAACAGTCTTTGGAACGTTTGAGAGGGATTTGTGTTCCCTGATAACCAGACCTCACCGACATTGAAGGTGTTAATGACCTGATCTAACTGCCCAATATGGTCGGCGTCTGGATGTGTTCCAATCGCAATATCAATTTGTGATACCTTCTGTGACCTGAGATATTGGATGACCTCATCACCAGTCCAGTTGCCTGCGTCAATGAGTATCGTAAAGTCTTCACCAGCATCTGAAAACTGAAACAAAGTTGAATCGCCTTGACCGACGTCAATGAAGTGAGCTTTAAGTCCTGATAAATCGGAGGGTACTACTTTACCTTCTTCAGGTGTTTCATCTTTTTCCGTTGGAACTGACTTTTCTACGATGCTTTCTTTCCGTTGTGCTATATCTTTTGATTCATGTGGTTCTTGGCCACATCCACCTAAGAGAAAGATAAGAATGAAGCTATATAGAGCAAAAAGGCAACGTTTCTGCATTCTATTCCCCCTTTTCACCTATTAGCTTAACACAAATCAACCATTTTCAGACAATTCAAGCCTGACCCATGTGTATTCAGTCTAGTCAAAAATAAAACATGAGTTAGTATTAAATCAAAAGGGGAGAGTGGGATTAGTAAGAAAGCATAAAATAGGAACTAAATAATTTATAAGGTGTACTTAGAGGTATGCCTAGGAAATAAATGGTATGATTATAAAAATATATCAAAGGAGAAGTGGGTATTCTTGATAAATTATAATGGCCGTAAGTTTATTGCAATTGAAAATACGGAAAATGGTGAGGTTTCTTCACAAACAGTCTTTGAATATAAACAGGAGGGAAAAATTATCTCAGCAGCCTACGGCGGCGGAGAAATCATACAGGGGACTCTAATTGGGCTGGTCAGGGAAGATGGCAGCTTAGAGTTCAGATACAATCATGTGAATTCAAAGGATGAAATCAGAGGAGGAAAATGCGTTTCTACTCCCCAAATATTGCCTGATGGAAGGATTCGACTTCATGAAAAATGGCAGTGGCTTGATACTGAAGCTGCTGAGGGAAGTTCCATAATAGAAGAAGTTACTAGATAAAAATTTATGAAGATTTCAAACTACTAAAAAGCTACTAATCAGCTGTGTGACAAAGAGCATATCATTAGCTTAATAAATGGCTAAGTGCCAGGAAACGTCCTATCCATTGGAAGGTGCCTGGCACTTTTTTAAGTAAACAGCTATATCTAGTTGATTTAACCCTGTTCAATCTGATTAAGCCGCTCTAATATTCTTCGTTTTCGAAATAACATTTTTCCTGCTTCGGCAACATCATTAATGGAAGAGCGATTAATAAACGCTCCGAAAATCATGCCAGCAATCGGAATCATTTGAAATAGCTTTTTCCATCCAAAGGAATCTCGGTAAGTTGTAACCACTTCTCTCCATCCCTGCAATTGAGAGATCATTTGTTGGTTTTGTCCCCCTTGTCTAAAGGAAGAAAGATCCTCTAAAATAGCCTTTTTCCCGACAATATCCGAGGAAGTAAATTGGAGACATTTCACAATAAAAATTCTTTCCGATTTTTCTTTAGGGTCATACCCATAACAAATGGAGATTTCTTGGAGGACTTTGAGTGATAATCCTAATAAAACGGGAATATCAATCGCCAGCGTAAAAAGCCCGCCAATTCCAGTTGTTGCGCCTTGCACCGTTGCCATTTTCGTTCTTGAACTTCTTAGCTCTTCCGCAATTTCGTCCATTTTGCTTATCGGAACCTGTTCAAGTAATTCAATGTGAAGTTCATTGGATGACGAATCTGGTGCAAATTTCTTCAGTATATTTTCTTCTTTTATTAAATATTGCCCGCCTGTCTGGATATAATTTCCTATTTCATCGATGGCCACGCCGATTTTATCCTGAATAAATTTTGGGGTTAGCTTATCAAGCAGCATGAAAGGCAAACGGCCAATTTTTTCCCAAAACCATAAATCCTTCTGTTCATTTTCCCAAGCTTCGATCTTTTTCAATTCATCTTTTAAATAATCTGCTGATTCACCATTTATCAAAACAATTCCACTCCAATTTCAACAAAATCTTTACATGTATATACGTGAAAGGCGCAAACAAGTTTCATCCACTAGTTACAATTAATAAAATTTCAATAGAATACACAAATGATCGATATATGTACAAGTGGCCGTTCTGCTTTCAGCGTACTTTGGGCATACTGATAGAAAACAGTTGAAGGTCAGATGTTTGATTTACGATAAAAATATGCCGAATCCACACGGTATTGTAGAATATGAAAAAATAGCGGATTATAAGGATACAATCTATCATTAATCCTAGCATTAGACGCATAACGAAAGAAGGAAAAGAGATGTTTGGTAATCGCCTAAGGGAATTAAGAAAAGAACGAGGGTGGACGCTTGAACAAGCAGGGGCAAAGATCGGACTTAGAAAATCCAGTTATGCTTCCTATGAATCCAAATACCGTAAACCGACAATGGAACGATTAAATCAGCTATCCAATTTATACGGAGTGAGTGTAGATTATATTCTCGGTTTAACAGATGAACGTAATGGCACCTCAGATCGTAATATTCGTACTGTTTTTGAAAAAGAAGGTCTGCACTGGGATGGTATTCCGTTACAGGAGGACGTATTACTAAAAATATTAGACGTATTAAAAGAAGCAAGTGTGATCGAGAAATTAGATAAAGAAGGCTAGAGATACCCATTAATAACAAGTTGGGTATCTTTTTTGTATGTTCAGGTACGCTATCGGCATACTAAACATAAAAGTACGCTAAGCGTGTACTATGGTGAGGTGGTCATACATTATGCCTGTCACAAAAAAAATGGGCAGCAAAAAGAAACCAGTTAAATTACGTATACCTGAAAGTCAATTGATAGAGTCGCTAAAAAATACAGAAACTCGAAACCTTCCATCCACGGTGCAGAAGATCAAAGATATTTTTGGACAAGATCATGACTTTTTCATAAGAGAAGTAGAGCTATTAGGAAACATTGAAGCAAGCATTATTTACATTAATAGCATTACGGACAAAAATGCCATTAGTGAAGAAGTAATTAAGCCGTTAACGGAATTTAAGTTAGATTCTAGAGTTGATTCGGAGGAACAAAAAAGAATCATTTTAAAAAGAGTATTATTCCATGCCGACGTCAAAACGGAAACGCATCTGGATCGAATTGTACAAGCCTTGTTACATGGAAGTACCCTTTTATTGATCGAAGGGGTAAGAGATGTTTTTTTAATTAATACGTTTCAGATGGACAAGCGGTCTATCGCGCAGCCAGAAACCGAACAAGTCATAAGAGGCCCACGAGATGGGTTTATTGAAAACATCTCAAGTAACACAGCTTTAATCCGTTCCAGGCTGCCGATTCCCGAATTTCGTGTGAAGGCCATGCAAGTAGGGACTCTTACCAAATCAAGTGTCGCCTATTGTTTTATAGAGGGCATTGTCAATCCGGCATTGGTAGAGGATGTAAAAAAGCGCTTAGACTCGATTGATGTAGATCGAATCCTTGACGCTGGTTATATCGAGCAGTTTGTTCAAGATAATCCTCGTTCACCGTTTCCACAGATAAAAAGCACGGAGCGGCCAGATGTGGTGGTTGGCAATTTAGTGGAAGGAAGAGTCGCGATTATGGTAGATGGGTCCCCGTTTGCACTCATTGTACCAGCGACGTTTACTCAGTTTTATCAAACGAGTGAGGATTATAATGAACGTTTTATTATGGCCAGCATGATTCGGATGATTCGGTTAATTGCTTTATTGTTTTCATTGATTATGCCCTCTTTGTATGTGGCGGTTTTATCCTATCACCCCGAACTCATTCCAACCTCTTTCGCTGTCGCAATTACAAGCGGAAGAGCTGGCGTGCCGTTCCCAGCACTCGTGGAAGTGTTTTTAATGGAGCTGGCGATGGAAATACTCAGAGAGGCTACGGTCCGAATGCCAAAGCAGGTAGGGGGAGCGTTGTCTATTGTTGGTGTGTTGGTTATAGGTCAAGCAGCTGTATCAGCAGGATTCGTATCACCTATTACCGTAGTGGTTCTTGCCCTCACCACAGTAGGTTCTTTCGCAACGCCCGCCTACAATATGGCGATTGGGTTTCGAATGATGAGGTTTCCACTGCTCTTAATAACCGGAATCTTTGGCTTTTACGGTTTGATTCTTGGACTTTTATTTGTGAACAATCATGTGTTGTCTTTAAAATCTTTTGGTGTTCCGTATTTAAGTCCGGTTGCTCCTATAAATTTAAGCGGATTAAAAGATACGGCAATCCGGGCACCTTTAAACTGGCTTTTGGATCGCCCTGAACATCTTTACGTTAAGAATAAGAGAAGAATTCGTCCAGATGACTCACCACCCACAAATCCGCTGGCAATGGAAAACATGGATAGGCAAGGAGGGGAGGAATCATGAAAGAACCAAAGGAAATAACGGCATTTCAAACCACAGCCATTATTATAAATAGTACCATCGGAATCAGCGTATTGGCATTACCTAGGATTGCCAGCGAGAAAGTGGGTTCAGGAGCTTTCTTAGTCACGCTGATTGCCATAGTCCTATTCATGCTCATCATGTGGGTAGTGGCTAAATTGTCCAAGCGATTTCCAGCAGAATCGATTGTGGAATATAGTCAAAGGGTAATAGGCAGACCTTTAGGAAAACTAGCTGGACTACTTTTAATTTGCTTTTTCATTGTCACAACTTCACTTGTACTAAGGGAGTTTGGAGATGTGATGAACACAACATTACTTCCCGATACGCCTATTACAGCAACTTTGTTTGGAATGCTTCTGCTGGTAGCTGTATCAACAAGAAATACTTTCTCTGTCATCTCGTATATGCACACATATTACTTACCGTTTATTGTGATTCCGTTGATTCTAATGGTAGTTTTTGCAATCCAAGATGTTGAAATGAGGCATATGAAACCTTATATCGGGAACGACACAACTTTTGTTGATTTTTTTGCTGGTGGATTTGCGCTTACGGGGCTCCCATTTTTCCATATTGGCTTTTTTATTATCACGGTTCTTGCCCCTTATATGAAAGAGCCCAAGAAAATTGTGAAAGCATGTTTTTGGGGGAGTTTTATCTCAGGAATCATGATTTTACTTGGCGTGGGAATTACAGTGGCAGTTTTCGGTTCGGAGGAAGTGAAAGCCTCTTTATGGCCAATGCTTGTTTTAACCCGAATGACGGAGCTGCCTGCGGCTATTCTAGAAAGAGTCGATGTCATCTTCTTAGTGGTTTGGATTATTTCTGCTTTTACCACCATCCTATCTGGTTACTTAATTAGTATAGAACTCTTTAGTAAATTATTCGCCTTAAGAAGTCATCGTGTCATGTCATATATAATTTTCCCTGTCGTATTGGGTATGTCTATTTATCCAAAAAATGTTTTGCAGGTGTATCAGCTCATTGATGTGATAGGAAAATGGGGTCTAGTTATCACTGCGGGGTATCCTTTGTTGGTTTTAATAGTTGCTCTTGCTAGAGGAAAAAGGGGAGTGGTGAGTAATGAAGCATCGTCCGATTAGTCTATGTATTATCCTGCTAACTTCCATATATCTTCTGACAGGTTGTTGGGATCAAAGAGAAATTGAAGAACGAGCCACAATTTTGGGTCTAGCAATTGATATAGCGGATAAAGATAAGCAACCGATACCGCTTACTCATCCTGAAGGTGCAGAAGTGCCAACATCGGAAATTGGAAAACTGGAAGTCACAGCTCAATTAGCGGTTCCTGGACAGATCCCTTTAGGTCCATCTCAAGGAGGTTCTCAAGGAACCTCACAGGATCGCGTGTGGGTGGTAAAAGCAGTCGGTCAAACCATAGACGATGCCATCCAGGGACTCCAACAGCAGCTAGCACACAAAGTGTTTTTTGGTCAATTGCAAATTATTATCCTTTCCGAGGATGTAGCTTCAAAAGGTGTCGGTCATATCAACGAATTTCTGAGAAGAAGACCTGAGATTCGAAGAACGGCATGGATGGCAGTGAATGAAAAAGATGCGGCATACACGATGCAAATCGCTCCTAAGTTAGAAAGGGTTCCCGCCATTTATTTGTCTACGATGTTTGAAGAAGCAGTGAAACTGGGGAAGTTTCCTGAGAATGATTTAGGGAAGTATTGGGTCCACACTTCTAATAAAGGGTGGGATGGCTTTTTACCTTATATAACCACAAAAAAGACGGACAATATTGAAATCAGCGGTCTTGCCTATTTTAGCGGTGATAAGATGGCTGGGAAAACGAAGCCCTATCAAATTGCCTATTTTAATGGCCTAACCGGACAGAACCCAGGTGGAGCAGCTTTGGTGGTTAAGCTATCAGAGGACGAGTCGGTGATGGTTCAATCGACGAAACGGAAAGCAAAATATAAAGCTTCGTTGAAAAAAGGAAAACCTCATTTTGATATTGATGTAGAGATATGGGGGATTGTTCGTGAGACGAACAAGCAGCAGCTAAAGCTGGATAATCAAAGGATCGTAAGGAAAATTGAACAAACCTCTGGTGAAATGCTAGAGAAAGAAATGTTGAAATTAATCCAGGAAACGCAAGAAAAGAAGGCTGACATTTTTGGCTTTGGGGAGTATGTGCGAGGTGATTTAGCGCTGTATTGGAATCATGAAATAAAAACGAGCGAAAAATGGAAAGAAATTTATCAGGAGATGAGTGTCGATATCAACGCAAAGGTTAATATACAACGGGTAGGGATGAAAGCGTCGTAGGTGTTAATCCATTTTCAGATATTTTTTGGACTTTCCTTTTTGGAAGTCCTTTTTTTCTATACTGAAGGCAATACAAGGATGGTACAAGAAGGAATATTTCCACCTGCATAAAAATATTTATATAAATAACAAACACATGATTGTCCCTGTAGAGATTCTAGAAGGGAGCTAAATCTTTGAATCGGAATCGAAATAGAAATGTTCAATTAACTATTTTTTTGCTATTTTGCTTATTAATCGTTCTGATCGTTCATGCGGTTCTTCATATTAAAATTTATATTGTGTACAGCACAGGACTTGGTCCTATATTTGTCATTGGATTGATCATTTTCCTGATCGTCCTCCTATATTACAAAGGATAAAGGAAATTAAACAAATAATTTGAATTTATAACTTTTAAATGGTAAAATATAGCTCCATTGTGAATGAAAACATCTGCAAAAAAATTGTAGATGTTTCTTTTTGTGCCTGTTCGACAGACGGTAACTTTTATTTGGAGAGGTGGCGGTTTAAGAGAATGAGTTCAGAAAAACAAAAATCTGTTCGTGACCACAAAGATTATCAATTAGAAATTGAGCGCTTAGAGTTTACCAAGGAATACATAAAAAGTGTTTTGGAAATGTCAAAGGGGAATAAAGAACAGTTCGTAGAAAACTTGAAGGAAGCCTTTGCTGAACTGGATACTTCAGACAGCAGTTTGAGTTACATGACCTTACTAACGAATGCTCAGTATCTAGAATTGGCACAGAGTGAATTGGAAAGATTGACAAGTGTCATTGGAAAGCCGTACTTTTCGAGAATTAATTTTAAAAGCAGCGGTGATACGGATGAAGAAATTCTGTATATTGGGAAAACCTCACTGTTCGACCGTGTCAATCAAATCCCTATTATAGTGGATTGGCGGTCTCCGATCGCAAATGTCTACTATGACGGCAGGCTAGGGGAAGTTACCTATGACGCCTATGGGGAAACGCAAAGTGGTTTCTTATCTCTAAAAAGACAATATGAAATCGAGGACGGTTTTCTAAAAGAGATAAGAGATATCGATTTAACCACCCATGATGAACTTTTACAAAAATCCTTATTTGGTAAAGCGGACAACCGGTTAACTGAAATTGTCGCGACTATCCAAAATGAACAAAATGACGTCATTCGAGCCTCTCTTAAACATCCGATTATTGTTCAAGGGGCTGCTGGAAGCGGTAAAACAACGATTGCACTCCATAGAATTTCTTACTTTCTCTATTCTTCAGGATATCGATTTCCTCCAGAAAAATTAATGATTCTTGCACCAAACCGATTATTTATTGATTACATTTCCGCCGTACTCCCTGATCTAGGTGTAAACAAGATTAAACAAACCACCTACATAGATTTTATGAGAAATTGTCTCGGAAAGAAAATTAAATTATTAACTCCAAACTCAAAATTAATGGCCCTTATGAAAGGGGAAGAAAAATCAAAATGGATAAATTGGGTGTCGGGTTATAAAGGATCCCTGGATTTTAAAGAACTAATCGACACTTATGTACAAGAAATCGAACATAATCTAGCACCGACAAAGGATTTTATTATTGAAAAATCGCTTCTCATGAGGGGGCAAAAGATCAATAAATTATTTTTAAAGGAGTTTAACTACTTACCAATCTATAAAAGACTGGATAAAATAAAAAATTTATTAGCCAATGATTTACGATTAAAAAAATCGATCATTCTAACTAAAATTAATAGTAAGTATGATGAAGCTTTAGAAAAGGCACTTTACAGTACTAGGATGGATGCGGATAAAAGAAAAGAAAAAGTCGTCACCATCATGGACACAAAGGAAAAACGCATTCGTACCGTGGAGCAGGAGTCGAAAGCGGCGATCAAAAGTTATATGGATCCTTTTGTAAGAAAGGATATTTTTACCTTATATAAGGAACTGATGACATCTCCAGAACTTTTACAAAAATATTCACACACACTGATAGAAAAAGAATGCAAGAAACTAAGCCTCTATAGTCAAAAGATTTTTGCCAAAAAGGCGCTGGAACTCGAGGATTTGGCTCCATTATTTTATATGAAAGCGAAACTTGAGGGCATTGATGAACCATATAAAATGAAGAGCATATTCATAGACGAGGCACAGGACTACAGCTATTTCCAATTTGCTGCGATGAAAGAAGGTTTTGAAACAGATTTGTTCACGATTGTTGGCGACTTAGCTCAAGGAATCCATTCCTATCGGGGATTAAACAGCTGGGAGCCATTAGTAACGGAGATTTTTCCAAATGCAAATTATCATGCCTTACAAAAAAGTTATCGAACCACGGTTGAAATCATGCATTTAGCGAATGACATCCTTTCGATTATGGGCAAAGACTTGCCAATTGTACAACCCGTCATCCGGCATGGTGACAAACCGCGCTTTACAAAAATTGACCCTAGCAGCCTTCAACAGGTAAGTGAAAGATTAGAAAAAGATATTCAATTACTAAAGGGACAAGAACTCAATTCGATTGCGATTATAGGAAAAAACGACAGCGAGTGCTTACGAATATATAAGATGTTGGAAAATAGCAATCTGCCAATTCAGCTGTTAGAAGAAAAAGAAGATATGAAAAAGGGCAGTGTTGTGATTGTACCATCCTACCTTTCAAAGGGATTGGAATTTGATGCGGTACTTATTGTCACCTTGGAAGAAGCATATTCCGAAGCAGAGTTAGATATCAAATTGTTGTACGTGGCCATGACAAGACCTATGCATAGGTTATATTTATATGGGAGCTCGCTATCGGACATGTTATTAGACAATGTTACATCCGTTCATTTTGATCAGTAATGAAATTAAGAAAAGTGCCAGGCACCCTCCATTTTTTGTCGGTGGCTGGCACTTTCTATGTATAAAAAAATTTAAAGGGTCGCCGTAAAATACAGTTCGTTGTAAAAAAAACATTTTTTAAATCTTTTTAGAATTTGGCACCGAAAATTTTCCTTTGTGAAGTAAGTAAGATACTCCTTTTCACATTGAATGTACTCACCTTTATCATTTGATTTCATGAACCAATTGCTGACTGGTGACTTTTCAAAAAAGCATGGTTCTAATACGACGATTTTGCCGTTGGGTTTTAAGACACGCTTGAATTCTTTGACATAGCCTGTAATCATTTCTGGAGGGATATGATGCAGTACGGCAATAATTAATATATAATCAAAACTATTGTTTTCTGCAGGAAGTTCATTCCCTTTAAATGCTTCAAAGCGGTACTGAGTGTACAAGCGTTTGGCATATTCGATACGATACGAATCTGGGTCTATCCCAAAATAATAATCAGGAGAACATAGGGTGCAATTTGCCCCGGTTCCTGCACCAAAATCCAGCACTTTTTTATCTGTGAAATTAAAATGCTGCTCAATGTTATTTTGAATATAGATTTTTGTCAGCCATTTAGGCCGAATCAATGAGTGATAAATTCTTGGTGATAATTGCAATCAAAAGCACCTGCACTTTTATTTTAGATAGGTTTATATTCCATCTTTGAAAGAACAATGTTAGGTTAAGTTGGAAAACGATTTTTTATGTCTGCCATTTACATCCAACAAGAACTATTTCTATAATCACCATTAATTCCCGGTAATATTTCCTTCTCTTTTTCTTTATAATAGAAACAGAGGAGGAGATTCTATTGCTATTATTCTTTTTAATTCTAGTGTTTTTAGGTACTTTGCTCCTTTTCTATAGAGCTTATAAAAATACTCATAAAGTCGCCTTAAATAGAGTGAAATTATCTACTATACATCCTAATCATTCACAAGGACCACAATTAAATATCTTACAAATCTCAGATATGCATTTGGAGAAAATCTCTATTTCACCAGAACAACTTTATAAAAAGCTCGTGGGAGAGAAGATTGATTTAATTGCACTAACTGGGGACTATCTCGATAAAAGACGCAGTATTCCAAGACTAATTCCATACTTGAAGGTATTAAACCGCTTGAACCCACGTTATGGTATGTATGCTGTGTTTGGAAATCATGATTACAAATTAAAACAAACTGACTTTAAATCATTGAGAAGCTTAATGGAGGATCATGGCTGTATTACGCTTCAAAATGAGAATAAGACCATTTTTGTAGAAGGAAAACCCCTTCATATAATTGGAATTGACGACTTTCACACAAAAAGAAGCGACCTGTTATCATCATACGCTGGGCTAAATGAGGGATATCATTTAGTTTTAACTCATGATCCTAACATCGTTCTCAAGATGGGAAATTGGTCATTTGACTATCTTCTTTCAGGACATTTCCATGGGGGCCAAATCTACTGGCCAAAGCCATATCATTTAGCGAAACTAGGAAGATCGATGATGAAAATGGATATGATTAAAGGACTGCATTATTATGAGGATAAACCCTTTTATATTAGTGAAGGTTTAGGACAAACATCCGTTAATATTAGAGTAGGCAGCCGGCCCGAGATAACACTTCACCAACTATCAATAAATTCAATCAAACAAGTAGAGGATCAAAAGGCAGTTTAAATTCGGATCTAAAATAGTTCATTAGCCTTTATCAATAAAAAAATAAGTCGTTAGAAGATAAAAAGACCTGATTCTTTAAAGAATTAGGTCTTTTTTACGTGAGCACACATGGTATTTGGATTTTTATAAAAATTATATGGATTAACAACTTATGTACATCCGACAGCCATTTGTTTTTTATGATAGACAGTAAGAAATCTATAAGAAAAGTGCCAGGCACCATTCAATATCGAATGGCGCCTGGCACTTTTTCTTTTTTATTTTTAAAATTGGTCAATTTGTAATTAAATTAACACCGTGCACCTGCCTTTGATGAGAACAACCAAGCGTTACTTGTAAAAGTTAGCTCAAACTAGGCTTCCCCGCGGCACATAGTAGTGACTACTTATGGCTGCTTCCTTCCGGACCTGACCAGATTCATAGGTACCATTGCGCAGGACCCAGTTTTTCAACACTATTTTTACAAGGCAGACCTTACCAAATCAAACCTCAGGCAGGAATTCAACCCCGCTATGGCGGATTGCGGGTTACAGGGCACCGCCAACTCCCCGTCTAGCACGGTATGTATATGCTAGACTATTGCTTATGTTAGATGATAAAGCCGGCGCATGAAATGGCTGTAAGCCAGGTTCTGTTCCTGCGTGCTCAAACGATGCCAATCTCGCACAACAGGTGTAATCATATGACTATCAGTCACGAAGACTGATCCATCCGTTTGGTTCATGATTCCCGCGGGATGGTGCCCCTACCAAAGTTTGGGTTGCTCGCTCGTGGGGTTTACCCGTTCCATTTCTTCTGTTTCCAGAAGAATTCGTCACTGTGGCACTTTCAGGGTACTCTCAGCATATCCATGAAGGACTTAGCATAATTTCCCCGCCGTCAGCAGTACGAAGACTGCTGCCCACCTTTGCAGATGGCACGAACACTCCGGGCATCTCAGCACCGGGCGAGCCTGGACTTTCCTCAACTCATGTAAACATGAGCCGCGATTACTCACCATTTCATGTTTGTGTCTCTCGACTACGTTAACAAATATACCATAAAAAAGAGAATGTCGTCATTAGGAGAACTACTCCAGAGATGGAATATTAAGGGTTGATTTAATGACATAACGTTTCTGATTTAATCAATATGACAATTTAATTTCATTAGGTTCACAGTTAAAAATGAAAAGGAAGATTGACATAGTTATACCATAATTGGGGGAAAGTATTGGAAAAAGGATAAATGGAGTAAAAAATGAAATTTATTTCTCGTGGTATAAAAAGACACATAAAAAAAGATTTCAAACAGGTTCCTTCTGATCAAAAGTCTGAACCGTTTGTAGAGGTATTTACTTCAATAGATGAGAATATTTCTTTTATTAAAAATACTTTTTCTTGTTCAGATGATTTAATAATCAAGGAATTTACCGTAAGAAATAGCCGGGGGATTCTTGTCTTCTTAAATACGATGACAGATTCGGATAAGATTCAAAATAATATTTTAAAACCTGTTCTAGAAGCGAATGGTGACCAACTCGAAAGTGTACTTAAATCTAAATTTCTAAAATCAGATAACTTAATCAAAGCGAAAGAAGAACTATTAAATGGATCCTGTATCATCCTCTTTGATAGAGACCACCAATTTTACAGGTTGGAAGTGGCTATCTCCAAAGATCGGGCAGTCATAGAACCTAATAATGAACAAGTGATACAGGGATCTCATGAAGGTTTTATTGAAAACCTTTTGATCAATCTCCATTTAATTCGAAAATCGGTAAGAACTTCAGACTTAGTCATGGAACATTTATCAGTGGGTGCGAATATTCAATCCAAACTTACCATGGTTTATATGAAAGATCTCGCAAATAAGGAAATTATGAAAGAATTTAAACGAAGGATCGATTATATTTCTATAGATCATATACCCAGTATTGGATTTCTTCAGGAATTGATAGAAGATTCCACCTGGTCACCTTTTCCACAGATTTTAAGTACAGAGAGAGTAGATCGTGTAATAGGTCATTTGAATGAAGGAAGAGTTGCGATATTTATGGAAGGGAGTCCTTCTTGTTTACTAATACCTGTCACATTCTTTGCATTCTTTCATTCACCTGATGATTATAATTCACGATGGATGATTGGAACGTTTATCCGTTCCATGAGACTTATGAGCATTGCAATTGCGGTTAATTTACCTGCTATTTACATTGCGGTCATTGGTTTTCATTTCGAAGTACTGCCGGATGATTTAGTTCTCCCGGTTGTAAGTTCTATTCGAAATATTCCATTTCCCCCATTAATTGAAGCACTTGTCATGGAGTTGACCATTGAGCTGATTCGTGAAGCGGGGGTAAGGCTACCAGCAAGGATTGGACAAACGATTGGTATTGTCGGGGGGCTTGTTATTGGGGATGCAGTTGTCCGTGCTGGACTCGTTTCGAATACCATGATTGTCGTTGTGGCGATTACGGCGGTTGCAGCCTACAGCATCCCTTCAACAGAAATGAGTGATGCCGTTCGATTTTTGCGTTTTCCCCTTATGCTTCTTGCTTCAACCTTTGGATTTGTTGGGATAGTTTTTGGCTTTATGTTTACTTTAGCTCATTTATGCCGGTTAGAATCATTTGGTACTCCCTATTTTGCACCTTGGGCACCATTTCGATTAAAAGATATAAAAGATACTTTTATTCGTTTACCACTATGGAAATTTAATACGCGTCCGCTCGATTCAAATCCGAAAAAGTTGAGAAAGCAATCCTTGTCAAGAGGGTGGAAGACTAATGAAACTAACGGCGAATAAAATCACAAATAAACAGCTTGTATTTATGATTATTCAGGCACAAATTGGTGTAGGAATATTATCATTGCCACATGATGTAGCATTAATAGCTAAACAGGATGCTTGGATTTCAACTATAATAGCAGGAGTATTGTCCCAGGCGATTATTTTCATCATTTGGGGACTTTGCAGAAGATTTCCAGACCTTTCACTGTATCAGATACTTCCCAAATTACTAGGGAGAGTTATCGGGAAAATACTGATTCTAAGTTATTCCTTGTACTTTATGGTAACCGGGAGCTTAGTTCTAGCGAGATATAGTGACATTATCGATAAATGGATTTTGCCGCATACCCCTAATTGGATTACCATGCTTTTAATGCTATTAACCTGCATTTACATCGTTAGTGAAGGTTTAACCAGTATTGCAAGATTCTATGTACTGGTATCGCCAATTTTGATTGTATTAGTAGCATTGATTTCGTACGCGATGAAAGATGCGAACTTACTGTATCTCTTTCCAATAGGGGAACATAGCATACCAACGATCTTGAAAGGAACAAAAGAAGCAGCTTTCTCGCTGTTGGGCTTTGAACTTTTTCTCTTTATCCATCCCTATGTTCAATCTTCTGGAAAAGAGAAGCTCATCGCCATCACGACAGCAAATATCTTTGTCACAATCTTTTATACCTTTATGGTGATCGCAAGTATTGTCTTTTTCGAACCAGATGTGGATATTGCACTGACTCCTGAGCCATTATTGTATATGATTAAAGCTTATTCGTTTCAGGTTCTCGAAAGGACGGATTTGTTTTTCTTATCACTCTGGCTTGTCATCGTTGCGACTTCCATCGCAAACTGGCTATTATTATCCTCAATGGGGTTGGCCAGCCTTGTTCGAAAAAAACACTATGCCCGCTTTCTCCCAATTGTTGCTGGGATCTATTTAGTTTTGGCCCTAATCCCCGATCAAGGGAAAGACTTTGAACGTTTTAATCAGGTTCTTGGGCCTTCACACTATATTTTTATTGTCATTATCCCTGTACTTCTATTTATTCTTTCGTTTATTTTGAAAAAAAAAGAAGTGGTGAATAAGGCATGAAAGGCAAAAAGCCTATCTTGGTAGTTCTATGTATATTACTTACTGGCTGCTGGGACCAGCACCTGATGAAAAATGCGGTATTGGTTCAGATTTTAAGTTTTGATTTAACTCCGGAAGAAGAACTTTTATTAGGGGTCTCCATCCCCATCATTGAGGAGTCCTCCGGGGGGGCCCAAGCCATGGTGAAAAGTGAAACATTTTCTGCAAGCGGTCATACACCGAGGGACAGCCGTCTGAAAATCGACCGTGAAATAGCTGGTATATTAGATACATCTAAAAATAAACTGATCCTGTTCGGCGAACGTATGGCTGGTACCGGTATTTATTCCTCGTTGGATGTGATTTGGAGAGACCCACGAAATTCACTGGGTGCTACACTAGGGGTTGTGGAAGGAGAGGCAGTTGACCTGCTTAATCTTAAACCAAGTCATGAGACAAATGTAAGCGAATATATACAAGATGCTATTACTAGCGCAGAAGAAAACTCGGTCATTCCGAGTCAAACGATCCAGATGCTCGCTTCAGAAATGATTGATCCGGGAGAAGATATCGTCCTCCCTTTCCTTAAAATGAATAAAAAGAAAAGCGCAGTGGTTGTAGGATTAGCCCTAATGAATGAGAACAAATATTCAGGAAATTTACCACCACAAGAATCAACCCTCCTGCTTTTATTGAATAACAAAAAAGGAAAAAACGCACGATTTACAAAACAAGTAAATAATGATAAGCAGCACGAAGTAAATGATTATATTTCCTTTAATGTTCAAGATATGAAAAGAAAATTAAAGGTTCAAGTTAAAGATAGAGAGGTATTAGTTTCGATAAATTTGGATTTAAAGATAAGCGTGGAAGAGTACCCAAAGGGGGATGTTCCACAGGATATAGATCGACTAAATAAGTTATTATCAAAGGAGCTTACTGAAGACGCTAAACAGGTAATAACAAAATTACAGCAGGCGAATTGTGATGTATTTGGAATTGGAAGGAGATTGATCGCGTTTCACCCCAAAACCTGGGAGGTTAAAGATAAAAAGGAATATTTTAAAAATATAAAATTTAATACTATTGTCAAAGCTGAAATAATCAAGCACGGAATTGTCAGCTAACGATTAAAATTAGAAACCACGAGCTCTATATAGCTGCGTAGTTTCTTTTTTTGAAAAAGACGGAATATTCTTGAATCAAAAGTATATATGTATAGTGAGAGTATAACCTAATGAAAGGATGATGTCTGAATGGATTGGCTATGGCTGGTTGGTCGGGCTGTATTTGGTCTTTATTTTGCTTACTCAGGTCTAAATCATTTCATCCAATTTCAAGGTTTGAAGCAGTATGCTTCCTATAAGGGAGTACCAGCACCAGGATTATCAGTAGTCGTAACCGGATTAATGCTGCTAGCGGGAGGATTGAGTATCCTCACGGCATATTGGGTCGAATGGGGGCTTTATTTATTAGCAATATTCCTCGTGGTTTCAGCGTTCTTAATGCATAATTTCTGGAAGGAAACAGATCAGAATGCAAGAGTAGGCGAAATGAATCAATTCCTAAAGAATATTGCATTAGCCGCAGCTGCTTTAATGTTACTGTCCATCACAAATTGGACTTGGTAGATTAAATAAATTCTCTGGAAATGTTAAAGATAAAATGAGTGAAAAAGCCGACTCATCTCCTGATTATTAGAAGGAAGGAGGAGTCGGCTTTTTTCCTATATGCTCTAGGTATTAGATACCATTTACAATAACTGAGATAGATTCGTTATAATTTTCGGCAGCATTTTGTAAAAAATCCCAGCAATAATATTGACCAGCATGATAATGGCAGGTATGACGAAAAGGGCAAAACTTACATAGGTCAGTCTCATCCTTCGATTTGACTGGTCAACCCATATGTTAATAGTATCAATGAAATAGATAAGAATGAGAGCAACAATGAAGAATAACGCAGAAAATAGCGATACACACAAAGGGGCTGGTTTAAGACCAGAAGCGTTTGAATTTGAAGTAAAGTTTAAGCCTTATTCAAAAAATCAATGTTCCCCAATAGAGCTTAGTAAGATTCAATTACAAGCAATGACTGAAAAACAATTTGTATAAGACAAGTGTAATAACCTATTGTGTTACCTGCACAATAGGTTATTACTTTTGTTTCGAATGAAATAGCTTATTACAAATGTAAGGTAATGAAACAGCTTAGTAGTTTCAATTTTTGAAGAGTTTAAATTGAAATGAAAGACTGTTAAAAATAAAAAAAAGTTGGTAAAAGGTATCTGGGTAAATATTCCTGTTTTTTTGAAATTTTGATATATTTAAATGAAAGGGTTTACATTTCTGAAAATTCATTTTATTATACTTAATAAAGACGCTGGAAAAAGTAATTAGTTAATCTCGGTGTTTTCATCAGATAAAGAGTTGGAATGACAAAATATTTTACAAACTTAATAAAGTCACTGAAAAAAGTAAGTCTAATAGATTATGAGGTGTTTGGTCATATGCGCAGGACAGGTGATTTAAAACTTATGCAAGAACTAAATAGGTCCATCATTTTGGACACGATTCGAAAAGAAGGACCTATTTCCAGAAGTGACATAGCGAAATTGATCAACATAAGTCCAACAACCGTTACTTCTGCAGTCAATGATCTGATTCAAGAAGGGTATGTTCGTGAAGATGGTGTGGGTTTTTCCAGTGGAGGGAGAAAGCCTGTTTTACTAAGGTTCAATCCTAATACGAGATTTATCATTGGTGTATCAATTTCAAATTCATCGATAAAAATTTCTGAAATGAATTTGGAAGGCCACATAATCAGAAAGGAAATCCATTCCACTAATTTATCTCAAGGTCAGGATATTATCAACTTAATTATCAAAATGATTAAACAGTTTCTGGAGTCTAAAGAAAATCTCGAATTGTGTGAAGGAATCTCCATTATTACTCCCGGGATTGTCAATGCTAAAAAAGGTATCATCTCTTACAATACAAAACTAAAACTATATGATATCCCTTTAAAGCAAATGGTTGAAAATGAATTTGGTATCCCGACCTTTTTAGACAATGATACAAATGCCTACGTACTTGCAGAGAATTACTTTGGTTCATTCAAGAAATATAAAGACCTGGTATATATCACGATTGGTGATGGTGTTGGATCAGGAATTATGTACAATGGGCAAATTATCCGAGGATATAAAGGCAGTTCAGGGGAGCTTGGTCATACTACTATCGTTAGGGGAGGCCAGAAATGTGAATGTGGGAATGAAGGGTGTTTAGAAAACTATATTAATTGGCCGGCAATTTACTCGCAAGTTGTAACAGCCTTAATGACACGAGGAAAGGAAACCATCATTCGGAATTTAATTGAAGGTGATATTAATAGAGTTTCACCAGCTGTGTTTGTTAAAGCGCTAAATGAAGGAGATACATTGTGCTATCAGATTATGGAAGAGATTGTATCACATCTTTCTACAAGCATCACTAATTTCATTCACCTTCTTAACCCAGAAGTGATCATTCTTAGCGGAGAGATTGTTCAAGAAAATAGTATATTTTTAGATTTATTAAACAAATATGTTTCAAAGCAAGTTATACCGATTTTAAAAGATGAAGTAAATATTCAGCCTACTTCCTTGGGAGCAGAATTTGAAATGCTCGGAGCAGCAGCGGTAATTTTACAGGAAAAATATCAGTTTACTATTTGATGGGCGAACAGTCCATTTTAGGGGGTGATGATAACACTATTCATACAAGAATAAAACTACATACAGAAAATTTATACTTCCTTGCTTTTATAATCTTTTATTGGTTTATGAGGACAAAATGATCGAGGGGGATAAACATGAAAAAAATGAGGTTTTGGGTTCACTTGCTTCTAATATTTACAGTTATAGCTATGTCTGCTTGCAGTAAAGAAGCAAGCAGCGGCAAAGAAAAAAAGACGATTGAAGTAGCTTTATGGGATAAAAATGCTAGCGAAGCAGTAGATAAATCGATTCAAGAATTTAATAAGAGGCACCCTGATGTCAAAGTCAATGTAACGTATACACCTTGGGAGGATTATTGGACCAAGCTGAAAACCAGCATTGGCGGTGGAAAAGGTCCAGATGTTTTCTGGATGAACGCACCGAATTTTTATCAATATGCTTCTTCAGGTTTTATTAAGGATTTAGAACCTTATATTCAGGAAGACGGTGAATATAACAAGGAAGACTATTTCCCTGCAGTGGTAGATTTATATACTTATGAAGGAAAATTGCATGCTGCTCCTTATTTTATTGACTCTGTTGGGCTTTATTATAATAAAAAGTTTTTCGATGAAGCCGGAATTCCTTATCCAGATGAGACTTGGACATGGGAGGATATTGAAACAGTCGGCGGCCAGCTTACCGATAAAGAAAACGGTGTTTATGGGTATTCCATGGATATCAAAGCAAGTCAACAGGTTTATTATAACCTGATACATCAAGCAGGCGGTTTTATTATAAGCGAGGATAAAACAAAGTCTGGATTTGATACCCCAGAGACGAAAGAAGCATTTAAATTTATCGAGAAGATGATCGGCAAAGGGATCTCACCTTCAGCTCAAACGGTTATGGAGACAGAAGGTAAGCAATTGTTCCTATCCGAGAAAGTTGCGATGTTGCCTGCAATATCTGTAAGCGCAGGAGAATTTAAAGAGGTACTCGGTGATAATTTGGGTGTTGCTCCGCTTCCAAAAGGTAAACAAGCTGCTTCGATTGTTCACGGTATCGGCTGGGCGATGAACGAAAAAACGCAGAATGATAAATTGTCATGGGATTTAATCAAAGCTTTATCAGGTGAAGAAGGTAATAAAGTAATTGCTGAAACTGGATTTTCTATTCCTGCTGATAAAGACATAAGTGACATTTGGCTTAAGTCTATTCCGTCATTAGATTTACAAGTATTTCTTGATGCACAGGAATATGGAGTACCATATCCAATTTCCAAGAACACCTCTGAGTGGCAGGATGTTGAAAAAAAAGAAATTCAAGGAGCCTTCTTGGGGCAGCAGTCGATTGATAAAGCATTGGATACTGTTGCTAAAAAGATGAATGAAATTCTTGCTAAGGAAAATTCGAAATAAAACAATGCCTAAATGAATAGTCAAACAGGCTGTGTCACAGTCTGTTTGACCATTGAAAGGAGAGATGATTTTGGGCGGCTTTTCAACGACAATTGGAAAAAACAAACAAAGTATCGTGGTTGTAGAGCGGAAAAGGAAAAAGCTCGATAAAGAAGCAATGATAGCTTTATTATTTATTGCTCCAACTTTTTTAGGACTTCTTGTTTTCTATATGCTGCCTGCCATTGCGTCCTTTGGTTTATCCTTTACAAGCTGGGATGGGATTACAACTCCAGTATTTGTAGGACTAGAAAATATCAATACTATTTTACAGGACCCAACGTTTCAGCGTTCCATTATCAATACCATTGTCTTTACGATTGTGTCGGTGCCTTTATCTGTGGTCATAGCCACCTTTGTTTCCCTGTTGCTTAACCAAAAGATCAAGGGAATGGTGATTTATCGAACATTATACTTTCTCCCGGTTGTGACGATGCCAGTTGCCGTGGGAATGGTTTGGAAATGGCTTTATAACACAGAGTACGGATTAATCAACTATATTTTAAGTGTATTCCATCTTCCTCAGCCATCATGGCTGTTCAATCCCAATCTAGCACTGTTTTCAGTGATTCTTGTTTATGTATGGATGACGGTGGGAAATAATGTCATCCTGATACTTGCAGGTCTTCAAGGGGTTTCCAAATCCTATTACGAAGCAGCGCAAATAGATGGTGCTTCGAAACTAAAACAATTTTTTAACATCACATTGCCTTTAATTACTCCGACATTATTTTTTGTTTTTATCACTTCTATGATCAGTTCTCTTCAGATGTTCGATTTAATATTCGTTATGATCGGTGACAACGATGCTCTATTGGATCCATTAAGAACCATTGTATTTGGAGTATACGAATCTGGATTTAAATATTCACAAATGGGAATTGCCTCTGCTCAAGCCTTTCTGTTATTTATCGCAATCCTAGCCATAACCATTGTCCAATTTATCTTTCAAAAGAAATGGGTTCATTACGACTCATAGACAGGGGGGATTTAATTGAAAGAAAACAAAATTTTCATTCATGTATTACTGGTGATTGGGGCAATCATCATGATTATCCCTTTTTTATGGATGATTTCCACATCATTTAAATCCTACGGTGATTCCATGCAAGTACCACCGGACATCATTCCAAAAGAATGGCATCCTGAAAATTATTCAAAGGTTTTCGAAAGTGTTGATTTTTTTAAGTACTATTTAAACACGATTATCGTTACGGTTGGACGAACTCTATCCCAGCTATTACTTTGTTCGTTAGCGGCATTTGCTTTTGCAAGGATGAAATTTCCGTTTAAAAATGTAATTTTTATTGCAATTTTATCAGTATTGATGGTTCCTCCTCAAGTGATTTTAATTCCTAATTATGCCATTTTAGCTAAGTTAGGATGGATTGATACCTTTTATGCATTAATTGTGCCAGGAATCTTCAGTGCATTTGGAGTGTTCTTGTTAAGACAGTTCTTTATGGGAATTCCAAAAGAACTGGATGAAGCAGCGAAAATCGATGGATGTTCTTGGTGGGGGATCTATTGGAGAGTACTTCTCCCGAATGCTACCCCAGCCTTAATTGCCTTGGGAATTTTTACAGCACTAGCATCATGGAACGATTTCCTGTGGCCGTTAATTATGACAAACTCTGAAAATATGAGAGTTCTTTCAATAGGGATTGCCTCTTTTCAAGGGCAGTATTCTACAAATTACCCATTACTGATGGCTGGTGCATTGTTATCTACTATTCCGATGATCATTTTGTTTATCTTTTTACAGAAACACCTTATTGCAGGTATTTCACTAAGCGGTGTCAGAAAGTAGTTGGGGTATTGTTTCGAATAAGTAGCAGGGAGGAACTTCAATGGAACAAACAGATGATTTAGCCATTGGTCTGGATATAGGAGGGACCAAAATACTTACAGCACTGGTGTCCAAGAATGGAGAAATCCTTTCAAAATTGCAGTGTGATACCAAGGGGGGAAAGGAAAACTTTGGTGAACTAATTATTAACACGATAAAGGCACTCATTCATGAAGCAAACGTAGAGATCACTCGGATAAAAGGCATAGGCATTGCAACCGCAGGGGTGATCGATTCAAAAAAGAAGGAGATCATCTTTGCGAGTAACCTAGATATAGCCAATTTTTCTGTCGGATCTTTACTAGAGAATGAGCTCAATCTTCCTGTCGAGTTATATAACGACGGTACTGCCGCAGCTGTAGGCGAATGGATGTGGGGGAGAGGAAAAGGAAAAAAGAATCTCATCTACATTACAGTCAGTACAGGAATCGGCGCAGGTATCATAAGCAACGACAGACTTATCACGGGTATTACGGATAGTGCCGGGGAATTTGGACACATTTCCATTAATATTGATGGTCCACTTTGTTCATGCGGAAATAAAGGATGTTTAGAGAACTATGCTTCGGGGACCGCGATATCGAAAATTGCCCATGAACGAATAGAAAATGGCTCTGTAAGTGAGTTTTTTCCGCAAGAAAGTAAGATTACCTCAGTGGATATTTGTAATGCAGCAAAAATGGGTGATCCGTTTTCAATCGAATTACTGGATGAAGTAGGGGAATATCTTGGCTTTGGAATGATCAATCTAATCCATCTGTTTAATACAGAAGCCGTCATTCTTGGTGGCGGTGTAATGAACGGAGCAGAATTTTTGCTGCCGGCTATCAAAAGGACCGTTCAAAAACATGGAATCGCTAGTATGGTAGATAAAGTTAATATCGAGATTTCTCAGCTAGAAAAATATGCATGTGTAGTCGGTGCAACCGGTTTATTTTTTAAAAAAAGCAACAATAAATCAGCATTGCCAATATAATATTGATCTTAAAAGTAGGGAGAGATGACATTGTTAAACGTTCTATTGATTGGAGCAGGCACCATGGGAAGTGTTCACGGTGAAGCTTATACCAAAATGGAAAATGCCGTTCTTACTGGAATCGTGGATAAAAATCTGGAAAAGGCCAAAGTGCTTGCAGAAAAATTAAAAACAAAAGCATTTCAAACATATGAAGAGGCAATAGAAGTAGTAGAAAAAGTCGATGTAGTCTCTATTTGTGTACCAACCGCTTTCCATAAACCTTATACAAAAAAGGCCGCCGATCACGGGATTCATGTCATTTGTGAAAAGCCCCTAGCCAGAAATCTCGAGGATGCAAGAGAAATGATTAACTATTGTCAGGAAAAAAACGTAAAACTTTTCGTTGGCCATGTTGTTCGCTTTTTTCCTGAGTATGTTCAGGCTAAAAACATTGTAAAAGAAGGAAAAATTGGAAATGTCGCCGTTGTACGAACATCAAGAGGAGGCGGCTTCCCAAAAGCTTCCGATGATTGGTATGCGGATTATGAAAAAAGCGGCGGTCTGGTTTTAGATATGATTATCCATGATTTTGACTTCTTGAGATGGTGTTTTGGTGAAGTAGATCGGGTTTATGCGAAAAGCATAAAAGATGGAAACAAAAAACGAATTGATTATTCTTTGGTTACTCTGCGCTTTAAAAGCGGCGTTATTGCTCATGTTGAAGGGACATGGGCGCATCAAGGATTCACCACTAAATTTGAATTTGCGGGTGAAAAAGGAATCATTGATCATGATAGTTCTAAGTCTGTTCCAGTGGTATTTGAAGGCAGAAACAAAACTACCGCTGGCGGAGGTGTTGCTGTTCCTGAAAGTCCGTTAAAGCATAATCCATATTTTACTGAAATACAGCATTTTATAAACTGCATTGAAACCGGCAAAGATCCGATTGTATCGGCAGAGGATGCATATAAAGCAATGGAAATTGCATTAAATGCCCTTAAATCAATTGAAACAGGCAGAGCAATTGTAATTGGTGAAAATCAAAAAGAGGAGGCGCAAATTCGATGAAGGTAGGTATTATTAGTTTTGCTCATCCACATGCTTATGGATATGCCGATTCATTAAAAAAGATAGATGGAGTTCAAATAGTAGGAATTGCTGATGATGACCAGAAACGTGGAGAAAATGCAGCTGCTAAATATAATACTAAATTCTTCAAAGGATATGAAGAGTTGCTGCAACAAGATCTGGATGCTGTCATTATTACTTCAGAGAATAGTAATCACCGAGAACATGTAGTGGCGGCAGCAAAGGCTGGCAAGCATATTTTATGTGAAAAACCTTTAGCTACAAAGGTTGAAGACGCAAAAGAAATGATTGAGGTTTGTAAACAAAATCAAGTCATTCTTCAAACTGCTTTTCCGGTTCGATTTAATTCGGCTGTTGTTCGGGCAAAAAAAATCATTGAAAATGGGGAGCTTGGGCAAATATTTGCGATTAGAGGAACGAATCGCGGGACGAATCCTGGCGGCTGGTTTGTTGACCAGGCCAAATCAGGAGGAGGAGCTGTTATCGATCATACCGTGCATGTGGTCGATCTCATGAGATGGTTCATGGGTGCAGAGGTCAAGGAAGTATATGCTGAAATTGATAATACAATCTCTTCTGGCTCCATTGATGACTGCGGTATCCTCAACATTGAATTTGACAACGATGTATTCACAACTTTGGATTGCAGCTGGTCGCGGAATGAAACGTACCCAACTTGGGGGGACGTAACGTTAGAAATTATTGGAAGCGAAGGGAATCTGAAGGTGGACGCGTTTGCTCAAAAATTAGATGTTTATGCGCCGGATGGAGTTAATTGGAAATATTGGGGCGATAACATGGATTTTGAATTAATTAATGACTTTTTGACTAGTGTTTCAAATGGTAAAGAACCATCCATTTCTGGATTTGATGGTCTGAAGGCTTTAGAAGTAGCATTAGCCGCATATGAATCTTCTGAAAAAAGGCAGCCTATTAAATTATAAATTAGCAGGACTAGACGTAAAGAAAATGGGTAAATCAGTAATCTTTTTTTATAGGAGGTGAGGCAGCAGTCTACCATTCTATATATGTATATGTTTCTTAGAATCAAAGGAATTGGCTCGAAAAAAATTAAGGGGTTGTTTGCTATGTTAAAAGGAATTAATCAATGGTGCTATCCAGAAGGAACATCTTTGGAGGATGTTTTTACATTCAGTAAGGAAGCAGGCTTCGATGCCGTGGAATTGAATTTATATAACTCTGACGGAATCGGTTTAACAATGGATACAACACCACGTGAAGCAGAAGCAATTGTTAACCAAGCCTCGTCCTTTGGAATACAACTAAGAAGCATATCTACCGGGTTATTATGGCAAAGTCCGTTATCTTCTCCTAATGCAGAGGTTAGAGAACAGGGCAGAAAAGTCATCTTAAAGCAAATAGAATTGGCTAGTGCGATGGGAATTGATACGGTATTGGTTGTTCCTGGCTCTGTAACTGCGGATGTCTCTTATGATGATTGTTACAATAGGAGCCAGGATGAACTAAAAAAAGTATTAGTTAAAGCAGAAAAACGCCAGGTGGCAATTGGAATAGAGAATGTATGGAATAAATTCTTATTGTCACCACTTGAAATGGCGAGATATATAGATGAGCTAAATTCCGATTATGCGAAAGCCTATTTTGATGTAGGGAATGTCCTTCAGTTCGGGTATCCAGAACAATGGATTCGCATCTTAGGGAAACGAATCAGTAAAGTTCATGTAAAAGATTTCAGCACAAAGGTAGGAAATATTACTGGATTCGTACCGCTATTAGCTGGTGACGTGAATTGGCCAGTTGTTGTAGCGGCATTAGAAGAAATTGGGTATAAAGATACCATCACAGCCGAGCTCAGTCCTTATGCAATCAATCCTAGACAGCTGCCAAATGATACAGCGCGTCATATGGATGTCATTTTAGCAAGTCGTTCTAAAGTGAAAAACTAAAGGAGATGAATTTCATGAGTAAGGTAAAAGTAGGATTTGTAGGTGTTGGTGGAATTGCCGGTGTACATTTGGAGAATGTTTCAAAAAACAGTGATGCTGTAATTGTTGCTGTATGTGACATCGTGGAAGAAAGTGCGAAGCAAAAAGGATTACAATACAATGCAGCTGCTTATACAGATCTAGATGCCATGCTGGAAAAGGAAACATTAGATGCAGTCTTCGTATGTGTTCCTCCATTTGCACATGATGAGATTGAGGAAAAGATCGCGCAACGAGGAATTCATCTGCTAGTAGAAAAACCTTTAGGCCTCGATTTAGAAACGGTACAAAGGAAAGGAAAGGTAATAGAAAATTCAGGCGTTATTTGTGGCGTAGGTTACTGTTTACGTTATTTAGATACAGTTGCGAAGGCGAAAGATTATTTAAAAGATAAGAAAATCGCGATGGTAAGGGGACACTACATAACCTCATTTGTTCCAACTCCTTGGTACCGCGAAATGAGTAAATCAGGCGGACAACTTGTTGAGCAGTCCACTCATACCCTCGATTTAATGCGATATTTAGCGGGTGAAATTGATAATGTGTATGCGAATATGAGCTTGCAGGTTTTATCTGACATTCCTAATATTGATATTCCTGATGTCACATCAGTGAATTTGACATTTACGTCTGGTGCTGTGGGACATCTTGATTCTTCCTTCACTCAGTGTGATCATCGTTCAGGAATTGAGATATTAGGTAAGGATTTCCGAGTGGTGATTGATGGGACTAATTTAACGATTGTTGATAAAGATTCTTCTATTACCTACAAATCGAAAGTTGATTTTTATCAAGAACAGGACAGAAGATTTATTGAGGCAGTGATAAAGGGCGACCCTGATCTTGTTTTATCAGATTATGAAGACGGAGCAAAAACACTTGCTGCCACATTAGCTTCAAACAAGTCGAATGAAGTGGGTCTGCCAATTAAACTATCATCATTAGCGAAAGATAAAATCACATTATAAAAATTGGGCATTATCTGATCTAATTCATGTTATGAAGTTCTTGAAATCTGTCGTAAGTGTGATGTCCAACTATTAGTTGGACATACACTTCGATTTTTTCCAGAGTACAAACTTCTCTTGAGCTTTTATTAACCATGATGGACCAATAATAGAAAGCTAATCTACTACGCTGACCTTAATTTAACTTTATTTTTCTGATTTTTCTGTCATATCTAAATTATATATCCACACCTATTAAAAGGAGTGAGGTAATGTCTACCGAATTAAAAACCTCAATAGACATTCCGAAGCAAGGGATAACGATAAGGCGAAAGAAGTTTTTCACACGCCGAGACGTGGCAGGTTATTTATTTTCTGCACCCTTACTAATTGGCATTGTCGTATTTTCTATTTACCCCATGATTGGAGCATTAATCCTCAGCTTCAAGAAATCATCACAAACTTTTGAGGGAGATTGGGCAGGTTTAAGTAACTATAAATATGTTTTAACGGACTCTCTGTTTTGGCAGTCCATCTATAATACATTTTATATGGGGATATTATCCGTTGTCTTAGGCGTAACATTCTCTTTTATTTTAGCAACCTTAATCCACAATATCAGCTGGTTAAAATGGAGAAATTTCTTTAAAGGAGTTTACTTTTTACCTAATGTCGTTTCATTGGTTGCAACAAGTATCTTATTCTCATTTCTATTTAATCCTGGAAGTGAAGGATTATTAAACTATGTTATTGGTTTAGTTGGAATTGAGCCAATTGGATGGTTTACGGATCCAAAATACGCAAGATTTAGTATCGTGATCATGACGCTGTGGGGAATGCTCGGTTATAACACCATCATATTTATTGCTGCTTTAACAAGTGTACCAAGGGATTTATATGAAGCTGCTGAAGTCGATGGCGCCAACTGGCTGAAAAAATGGATATATATCACCGTTCCGTATTTAAGACCCATTATTATTTTTATGGTCATAATCGGAACCATCAATGCCATGAAGCGATTTACTGATGTTTGGTTAATTGGGGGCACTGCTGGTAACCCTGCAGGCTCATTAATGACAGCTGTTCTCTATATCTATCGAAATGGATTTCTATCTTCACAAATGGGTATAGCCACTGCCGCTTCTTATATCTTATTTTTCTTTATTCTTGTTCTAACGATCGTCCTTATGCTCACGAATAGAAAAAGTAATTTTGATTAAGGGGGGCAAATGATGAAAGCGTCAACAATTACAGGGGATGTGACTGACAAAAATTCAAGACGTTCCAAAAAAGTTGCAGATTGGATATTAACAAGTGTTTTACTTATAGGTTCATTGGTTATGATCATTCCTTTTATTTGGATGGTTTTAACAAGCTTTGATTGGGCTGCAAGACTTAAAATACCATTCCCGCCAAGATTTTGGCCAGAAGAGTTTTCGTTTAAAACTTACCAAATGGCTTTTACGAATATCCCAATGCTAAAATATATGATTAATTCTATTTTTGTCTCAGTAGGAGTAATCGTAGTCAGTCTTTTGTCAGCGGTATTTTCTGGGTATGCGATTTCAAAGCTGAAATTTAAAGGAGCTAGTATTGTCCTTTTGCTCGCTTTAAGCACCATGATGATTCCCTTTGAGATGACGATGATTCCACAATATTTGATGTTTGCCAAGATCAAGCTTTTAGATACGTATTGGTCTTTCTTTTTACCTGCTTTGAATTATGCATTTGGAACTTTTTTAGCCAAATCATTTATTGACCAGCTTCCAGGAAGTTTACGAGAAGCGGCAATCATTGATGGTGCTAATGAATTCACCGTTTTTGTAAAAGTATATTTGCCTCTATGTATTCCAATTTTAGCGACTATGATAATTTTACAGTTTTTGGCTGTTTGGAATGATTTACTCTGGCCGTTATTAGCTTTGAAAACACCTGATAAATACACCATTCAATTGGGACTAGCAATGTTTTCATACAACAAAGATTTACCTCTGCCGTCAGTCATCATGGCTGCAACCACAGTCAGTCTTACCCCAGTTATACTCCTTTATCTATTCTTACAGCGCTATATAGTAGAGAGTATTGCATTGTCAGGCGTTAAACAATAATTGTCTTTTTAGCATTTCGAGGAATTCAAGAAAAACTGCATATATCATGATCATCTTGGATGGAACAATACAATGAACAATTTATTCTTTAGGGGGAAGTTATGATGATCAAAAGATTTTATCTTGTTTTAATCGCTTTAATTATGTTAACAACAGCAGCTTGCTCTTCTACTAGCAGTAATGAGGAGAAAGCAAGTGATGTTGAGGTTGTTTCTGAAGTTAAGGGCACAGTTCGTGTTTCTCTTGCAGGCTGGCAACTAGAGAGTGGAATTGATCCTATCACGGGCATTGAGAACGTGGGGTTAGAAGAATTTATTAAAAAAGAATTTGAACCAAGATATCCAAATATTAAATTAGAATTATATCAAGTACCTTGGGAAAATGCGCAAGCAAAACAAACAGCAATGTTAAAATCAGGAGATGTTGATGTTCTTTATACGGGTGGAGCATTTGCTTCCCAATGGCAGCAACAAGGATTATTAAAAGGATTAGATGAATTGATTGCAAATGATTCTACTTTTGACCCTGGCATTTATTTAGAAGGTGTATGGGAAAATTCCTATAGTACAAAATCCTATGACAAAAGCGTTCATTTTGGAATTCCTGCGGTCCTAGGAAGACGAATTATTATTTATGATAAAAAGCTTTTTGATGAATGGGGAGTAGATTACTTATCAGAAAATCCAACTCCTGATGAAGTATTAGAAAAAGCGAAGGAAATGACTGGAAAAAATCCTAAAACGGGAGAACAAAACTTTGGTATTTGGTGGGATGGAAAAGCATTAAACGCATCAACCTTTGTTGCATTAAGTCATGCTTTTGGAGCAACTGGAGGAGAAGGGACATTAAATGACCTAAAAAACATCAAATGGAATTTGAATTCACCAGAAGTGGTGGAAATATTCGAATGGTTAGAAGCGGCAGCAAAATATGCACCTCCAGGTATTTTAAACACCCAAGGAAATGAAAACTTTGGCTTGGAGAAAAACAATATTGCCATTCATCTTGATGCAAATGGTGCAAGCACGATGGGAGAAGTCATGGCTAATGGGAATACGGAACTGCTAGATCGCTTTGAATCAACATTAAATCTAGGTCCTAATGGTGAGGGATGGGTTGCGGTTGACCCATTTGTAATGGCAAAAGACGTGAAAAACGTTGAAGCATCCTGGGAGGTTTTAAAATTCCTAACTGGACCTATCACACAAAAACATAACTATGATAATTTTAAATTTACCCCAACCCTTGCAGATGCTAGTTTTGTAGCAAAAGAAGACAAATATATGAAAACATCTATGGAAATCGCTCAGGTTTCTAAATCGACTCTATTTGATGAAGCCAATCCATTTTTCGGAAGTGAGCTGGTACCGGCTATCAATGGCTTTATTAGTAAAGCACATAACGGAAATGCTCCTGATATTCAATCCTATTTGGACGACTTACAAGAACGTGCTGAGAAGTGGTCTTCTAATCAATAGGATCGTTCTTCAACAGGGGAGTATTGTAAACTCCTCTGTTGTTAAGTAATTCTTTCCGTGCTGCCAAAGGTTTTTTCTGAAGATAACTTAATTTGGAGGTAAAAAATGAAACTAGGTTTAAGTTCATATAGTTTGTATTCAGCCCTTAAGTCAAAGGAATTAAATATACTTGAAGCAATTGAATGGATCGCTGAACAAGGCGGGGAGCATATTGAAATCGTTCCGATGGGATTTTCTTTGGACGATAATCCTGATTTAACAGATGCGTTACGTCAAAAAGCGGAGAAAGTCGGAATTGAGATTTCTAATTATGCAATCGGAGCAAACTTTATCATGCCTGATGAAGAGCAATATGAACAAGAAATCGAAAGAGTTTTTAAACAAGTGGATATAGCCAATCGGTTAGGTGTAAAGCTGATGCGTCATGATGTGGCTTGGAGACCAATCGGCGAGACGTCTATTCTTCAATTTGAACAAGATTTACCTAGGATTTCTGCTGCGTGCAGAAGAATTGCGGATTATGCAGCAGAATATGGAATTACAACAAGTGTTGAAAACCATGGTTATTTTGTTCAAGCTAGTGATCGTGTTCAAACCCTAATTCATCATGTAAATAAGCCAAATTTCAAAACTACATTAGATACCGGTAATTTTCTATGTGTAGATGAAAATCCTATTAAAGCAGTGAAGAAAAATATTCATCATGCTTCAATGGTTCATATTAAAGATTTTTATTACCGACCTGAGAAATTTGATCCAGGCGAAGGATGGTTCCAAACACCTTCAGGAAACTACTTGCGAGGCTCAATCGTTGGCCACGGGGATATTGATATATATGAAATCATTAAAGTAATTAAGTATTCAAGTTATGAAGGCTATATCTCAATCGAATTTGAAGGCATGGAAGATTGTAAGAAAGGGTCAAAAATCAGCTTAGACAATGTTCGTAGAATTTGGGAACAAGTTTAATAGAAGGGGAGAATAAGGAATGGGTAAACTAAAAATAGGAGTAATCGGTGCTGGTTCAATCTCGGATATGCATTTGCAGTCATATGTAAAAAATGAAAGAGTCGAGTTATATGCAGTATGTGACATGAATGAAGAAAGAGCTGAAGAAAAAGCAAAACAATATGGTGCAGCAACCTTTTATGGAGATTATCCTTCATTACTAGCCAATAAAGAGATTGATGCCGTGAGTATATGTACATGGAACAACTCTCATGCGGAAATCGCCATTGCAGCATTAAACGCAGGGAAACACGTTCTAGTTGAAAAGCCATTATGTACCACTGTAGAAGAGGCAAAGAAAATTCAAGAAACTGTTAAACAAACAGGAAAAGTTCTTCAAGTTGGTTTTGTTAGAAGATATGCATCAAATACAAAGATATTAAAAGAGTTTATTGATACGGATGAACTTGGTGAGATTTATTATGCGAAAGCATCATGTTTAAGAAGATTAGGGAATCCAGGTGGATGGTTCTCAGATAAAGAAAGATCAGGTGGGGGCCCTTTAATTGATATTGGTGTACACGTGATAGATATATGCTGGTATTTAATGGGGAAACCAAAAGTTAAGAGCATCACTGGGAATACATATTATAAACTAGGGAACCGCTCTAATGTTAAAAATCTATCATTCTACAAAGCAGCAGACTATGATCCAGAAAAAAATACGGTTGAAGACATGGCAAATGCCTTGATCCGTTTTGAAAATGGTGCTTCTTTAATGGTAGACGTAAGTTTCACCCTTCATGCAAAAAAAGATGAAATTACCGTCAAACTATATGGAGAAAAGGGAGGGGTAGAAGTTGAACCAGAATTATCCATTATCACAGAAAAGCATAATACAATTTTGAATGTTACTCCTCAGGTAGATTCGTTAACCTTTGACTTCGTTCAAGGCTTCCAAAATGAAATTGATCACTTTGTATTAACCTGTTTAGGTGAAACAGAGACCTTAAGTCCAGTGGAAGATGGCTTAGAGATGATGAAGATTTTATGTGGAATTTATGAGTCCAGTGAAAAAGGGATTGAAATTTCGTTTGACTAAAGTGGAATATAGCGGCAGAAAAGACCATGACAAGTTTTTCATGGTCTCTTTTTAAGATATGTTTTAAGTCGTGGTTTTTCTCCCTCTCAAAGACTATATTGCAAATTGGTTTATAGCCCAGTTGGTCATGTTTTCAATATAAAAAGGTGCACTATAAAAACTATTACCCGTGAAGGTGATGAAAAAAGTGACAATAATGACTGAATTTAAATTATTTTTGAAAATCAAAGGAGCGTGGATTCTTTTTATTGGTATTTTTTTGTATGGCATTGGCACAGGTATATTGGCTCCGATGAACGCAGTTTATATGCGTGATGAAATAGGTTTATCCAAAATTGAAATCGTCTCGATTTTTTCAATTTCGTTATTGCTAAACATGGTTACCACCATTCTGATTGGTATAATCAGCGATAAGATTAAACGAAAGAAGCCTCCGCCTATCATTGCCTGTATCCTTTGTATGACCGGGTTACTCATTTATATGAATGCGACAACCTATGTGGAAACACTGATTGGTATGGTATTTGCTGTTGCGCCATCTGGACTCATAATGGGGCAGTTTTTTGCAATGGCACGAAATCATTTTATGACGCTTGCTCCTGACATTTATGAAATGGCGCAAATCTGGCTTCGCGCCATGTTAAGTGTAGGTTTTTTTACTGGATTGCTAGTAGGAGCAAATTTATATATCATCGGTGATTTTAAAAGTGTTCTGTGGGGGAACTTTTTTGGATATGCAACATTGTTTGTTGTTCTTATATTTTACAAAGAGTATGCGGAACCAGCATCAATTTCATCTGTAAAAGGTGAATCATTCTCCCTTGTTATGCTTTTTGCTCTTCTTTTGCTCGCATGTGCCGACGCATTACGAGGACTCTATTTGCCGCTTGTTGTCTTTCAATTGTTTAAAGAACCTCAACTAATGTCTTACTTGTGGAGTATTCAGGCCGTTTTTGAATTACTCTTTATGACGGTGGCTGGATATTGGGCAAATAAATTCGGTAGTAAACCGGTGATCATTATCGGCAGCTTATGTGCTCTAACAACATATATATTGTACTCTGTAAATCCGCCGATTTGGGTGTTCTTTCTCGTTCAGCCCCTTTATTCCTTCTTCGTCTCTGTTTTGTACGGGGTAGCGATGGGGTATGTACAGCGCATGTTTAATACCCGTATTGGATTTGGTTCAAGCTTATATGTTTTCTTATCTCAGACCGCGGCTTTGATCGGTTATGTTCTACCATTTTTAATTCCTGGTTACCATCCTCGAATCTTCATTATTCCCAGCGTGTTGGTTTGTGCGGCATTTATATTAATGTTTGGACTTTTTATCATTAATCGAGTAAGGGAAAAGAAAGATCCTCATTCAATAGGAGCCACAGGATAATAAATTTCATGATTTAATGGTCTACTAAGGAAACATGGATTGGATATCTTGCTCAAATTTTCTTTTCCTTATTTTTACGAAAATGATCCGATGCTTGACCAGGGAGCATGGCTGCCTAAGTTATTCCCAGGTATGAGTGTTCATATGGGATTTGTTATTGCAATTGTATTAGCAATTATTCTATTTATTATTCTGCGATTCACCTCAGCGGGATATGAAGTAAGAATGCTTGGATATAACCTTTTTTTTTGCTGAGTATGGCGGGATTATAAGTATTCGTGTTCGCTGAAACGTTGAAGATTTGATAAAAAGCCGGCTTACCTCCATATTAATGGAAGGAATAGCCGGCTTTTAATCTTTCATTTACCAAAACAGGGACTCTTTGAATTTATTTTTCTTGCTGTTCTGAAAATTTTACTAGTGTTTGGTAACGTTTCTTTGAGATAATAGTTGCATGTGTTTATTTTTAGGGTGAATGGATGGCGAAAACATGACATCAAATACGTTTTATTATTTAGGATTAATTTTTGTATCGATTATTTGGGGGATCAATTTTGGAGTTTCCCGTTGGGCAATGGACGTATTTCCTGCTGAGGTGTTTGTATTTCTTCGATTTGGTCTAGCCTTGCCTGTCTTATTTCTCATTTTAAAGTGGACAGAAGGCAGTGTAAAAGTGGAGAAACGTGATTTATTAAAACTAGCTATTATCGGTTTAATTGGCGTCACCGCGTTAGAAATCATGGTTATGTACTCTATCAAATATACAACCCTTGCGAATGCTTCTTTATTAAATGTTGCACCATGGCCCATTTTTGCTGCTCTTTTTGCACCGTTATTTACTCGAGAAAAAATAACCTTCAGAGTGGCAATTGGCGGATTTATAGCCTTAGTGGGGGTAACACTGATTATCCTAGGGGGAAAAGATGGCTTTGATCTCAGTTCTCAGTATATGCTAGGAAACTACATTGCTTTAGCAATCAGCTTGATCGGGGCACTATTTAATTTGGCGTGCATGCCACTGATGAAGAAGTACTCACCTCTTCGTGTAACCACGTGGTACGTTTTATTTGGTTCACTATTTTTACTTCCATTTACCTTGAATAAATGGAGTAGTATCCAATGGGATCATCTTTCACTCATCACATGGGGAGCCGTAGCTTACAATGTGTTACTATGCACAGTGGCTGCCTTTGTTGTTTGGAATATCTGTATGAAACATGTAGGCGCAGCCAAATCAAATTTCTTCCGTTATTTCGTACCAGCTGCGGCTGCTTTGGCGGGTGCGTTATTCTTTAATGAATCCATTTGGATTACACAAATCGTTGGTGGATTAGTCATTATTCTTGGTTTAGTTTGGATTGGAACGGAGAGAAAACAGCAGATTCCACCGATTATGAAAATCTCTAAATCTATTAGATAAGCAATTAATATCTCTTCACAAAGTTATCGACAGATGGATTGAAAAAGTGTAAAATAAATAAATCCTAAATAAAAATCCGCAAACTGTGGTCGAGGTTGTAGCACCCCTCGTTAAAAAAACTAAGACGAAGCAGCATTTCTCTTAGAGGTGCTGTTTTTTTGTTATTCATCTTAGATTGTAAAGGGAGAGTGGTATTTGTGAGAATACTATTGTATTTAGTTTCAATCGTTGCTGCAAACGTTGTAACCGCAGCATTCGCACCATTAACTATGGGTATGTTCATCGTTCCAATGGGAACATTTTTAATCGGGGCAACATTTATCTTTCGTGACCTCGTACAAAACAAGTACGGCAGAAAGAAAACGTACATGTTTATTGGATTAGCACTGCTATTATCGGCAGTAGTTTCATCCATTCTAGGGGACACCCTAATCATCGTTTTAGCATCTGCAGTTACTTTCGCGATTGCAGAAACAACCGATACAGAAATTTATTCAAGACTCAAATTGCCAATGAGCTTACGTGTTCTTTACAGCGGAATTGTCGGAGGAATCTTGGATTCAGCGATATTCGTGGTTCTTGGTCTAAGCCCGTTAGGTGCAAACTTCCTTCCATGGGAAGCTGTTCCAGCAGCAATTCTAGGTCAAGTTATTGTTAAAACCATCATTCAAGGAATTGCAGCGCTTATCATTCATCAAACCAATAACATGAGCAAAAATACAGTTGCCAACTAGTTAACGCCCCAAACTCTTTTATGTGAGTTTGGGGCTTTTATTTTATATAAATCATTGTCCATCAACGTCTAGTACGGACTATGGCAGTCATATATTCTTATTACTCTTGAATTCTTCAGAAAAGAGGTGGTTGTTATCATGTTTTCTGTTACCGGAATGCAGACTTTCACATTCTTTTCAATGCCCCATGTTATGACGTTAATTCTCTTTTTTCTAACCTGTTTTCTTTTGGTGTATTACAGGAAAAGTCTTAAATCATATAAAAATATCATAAAATGGACCTTATTTACGACATTAGTACTTTGTGAAGTTTCCTTCCATTTGTGGTTAATCCTAACGAACCAATGGGAAGTGGCCGATCTCCCGTTACAGCTTTGTTCTTTGAGTACGTTTTTATCTCTGTTTTTATTTATGAAACCCAATCAGAAAGTGTTTAATCTGTTATTTTTTATCGGACTTCTTCCAGCCATTTTAAGTATGGTTACACCCGATATCGTCTACCAATTTCCTCATTTTCGTTTCTTAAAATATTTCCTTCACCATTCAGCCATCCCATTAGCTGTGTTGTACTTTATTCTCTTTGAAGGGTACAGAGTTCCAAGAAAAGCGGTTATCACCAGCTACCTTACCTTAAATGTGATTGCAGTACCCATATTTTTCTTGAATCGGCTGCTCGGCACTAATTTTTTCTTTTTAGCCAGCCCATCGGAAACAGAAACCTTACTTTCATTCTTCGGCAGCGGGATTATCTATTACATTAGTCTTGAGATAGCGGCTATTATTGTATTTATCATCACGTATATTCCAATGGGAATTTTAATAAAACAGCAAAACCAATGATAAAGTGTAGTATTTTTACAATATAGTGTAGAGCTTTATGATAAACCGTACAGTTTATACAATAAAGTGTACAGCTTCTACGAAAAACCGTACAGTTTATACAATAAAGTGTACAGCTTCTACGAAAAACCATACAGTTTCTACAAAAAAGCGTACAGGTTCTACAAATAAACCGTATCGTTCCAATAAAGGACATATTTAATTTAATACTTTTTTGTAAATAACAGGAAAATTCCTTCTCCTTCTCGAATATTTTTTAATGGCAGCTTAGAAGATTGTACGAAAACTTCTAAATTGAGAGGAGAAGGGTAATAATACACTAGATACGCCAAATACGGAAAATTTCACAGGGTCTTCTCCAGAACGCCAATTGGTAGCCAGTCAAATGCATCAGGCGTGGATAAACTTTGCGCGAAGCGGCAATCCAAATTCAGAAAGCCTTCCTGAATGGCCTCAGTATAATTTGAGCGACCGATCTACTATGATTTTTAATATAGAAAGTGCAGTAGAAAATGATCCAAACCGTAAGGAACGGATGATTTGGGAACAGGCAACAATGATGATGAAATCCTAAAAGAGTGCCAGGCACCATCTTATTAAAAGGATGGTGCCTGGCACTTTTTCGGGTGCCTTTTTAAAGATTTCACCACATTTATTTTCTATTTCATTATAATATTAAAATATTAGTTTCATCCTTTTACAGACTCAGTGAAAGGAACCTTAATACTTACCTGAGAGAATAGTAGATAAAGGAGAATTAAGTTGAAGAAGAGATTAACAAGAATAGGGATAGCAATTGTTTTAATTTTTATAATAGGAATGGGAATAGCCGGGAATTATTTCTATAATGTCGGCATCAATCGGAGCCAAGAAGGACCAGACCTGCACGGAGGAGGAAGCTCTGCGGCAGCTGCTAGTATTGAAGGGTCAGAAGAACAGCAGGCAAAGATAGCGGAGTTAATGAAATGGACGGAGCAGCAGCCATTTGAAATCGTTCAATTGAAATCATATGATGGCTTCAGGCTAAAAGGGCGCTTTTTGAAGAACCCTCATTCTAACGGCAAAGTGGTCATTTTGGCACATGGTTATAAGGGAAACAGCGAACAAATGCCAGGGATTACAAAGGATTACTATGATATGGGATATGATGTTTTAAAGCCTGATGCCAGAGGACATGGTATGAGTGAAGGGGACTATATCGGGTACGGCTGGCATGACCGGAAGGATTATGTCGATTGGATTGACTTTTTAATCAAAGAGAAAAAAGAGAATAGTATATTCCTCCACGGATTTTCAATGGGGGCCGCAACCGTCCTCATGACTTCCGGTGAAAATCTCCCTAAAGAAGTAAAAGGAATTATCGCAGACAGTGGTTATACAACCGTTAAGGCAGAGTTATCTCATCAATTAAAATATCTCTACCATCTTCCAGCCTTTCCGCTCATGGAAGTAACGAGTGTCATTACAAAAATTAGAGCGGGCTATACCTTTGATGAGGCGTCTGCATTAGAGAGCGTAAAGAAAAATAAACTTCCATTGTTTATTATTCATGGCGACCAGGATGAGCTCGTTCCAACTGAAATGGGAACTGAAATTTATGAAGCTGCTTCTAGTGAAAAAGACTTGTGGATTGTGAAAGGTGCAGGTCACACCGAGGCATATACGGTTGCTGAGGAAGAATATAAGAAAAGACTACAAAACTTTCTAGATCGTGCGATTCAAAAATAATTTAATAGGATTGTCGTGCCATAGCTCCCTTCATCAAGGGAGTTTTTCTTGTTTTTCCGGTTGACTGAAGTCATATATTTGCATATGGGTATTGGTCTAATCCTGGGACAATCAAGGTACATAGTATGAGATTGTGGTTATTTAGTGTGTGACAAATGACCAAATCATTAGTGAATGAAAATGTTGAAATATACAAATTAGGTGGGGGAATGTATGAAAATGAATGAAGAAAAACATTACCGGGATGATTTGTTGGAATGGTGTTATGCTGTTGAGGAAAATTGGGAAAGTATGAAACCGAGGTTTTCAAAACTATATGACATCGAAATCATAAAGGAATGGGAAGAATCTTGCCGCCAATTAAAAGCGAAGTTATGGGAAGAAAAAAATGCCGACATCGAGGACTATGAAACTGCAAAAAATTTATATGAACAATGGGAACTGCTTTATAGAGAATCAATTGCTTATCCGGAAGAGCTTGAAGTCCAATCTGAAAATCATGTGGAGATGGATGGACATATCCAAACAAATGAGGATGATTTACAACCAAACGCTCATCGTGAAGAGATCGAGAGTGAATCTGAACCATATATTGATTTGGAGGAACTAAACCAATACCGAGAAACTTTGTTGGAATGGTGTAATAACCTGTATTCCAATTGGAATAAAAGTAAACTGAGGTTATCAAACCTTGTTGATAACGAAATCTTAGAGATATGGGAAGGAATGTATTCCGAATTAAACGAAAGATTAAAGGAAGACCTGCCACTGGACTACGAAGACTATGAGACAGCTAATACATTGTATGAACAGTGGAAAAATCTTCTTGACGAATCGTATTCTAATCAAGAAGAGATTGAAGTTGGATGAGTAATTAAAGTACAGAAGTTCGCAAATTCTGATCAATCATAAGGGATAAATACAGAAAACTCCCTCCAAGCGTAGAAGGGAGTTTTCTTACGGATCCTAAATGGTGAGTATGAGTAAAAGAACAAATTTTGTATTTATGTGGCCTGTCCAGCTTTTTCATGTATTATTCATTTTTTAGTCGATCGAAAGAGGATTCACTGAAACCTTGAGGAGAAGAGATAATCGCGCCAGATTTTGGAACAATCTTGATGATTCCTTTTTTCTCTAATAGGTGATAGCTTTTGTTAACGGTATGCATGTTAACGCCAAGGTCAGATGCAAAAGCCCTCACTGAAGGCAGCGTTTGACCTGGTTGAATCAAACCTCGAGCGATTCCTTCGACAATTTGATTGGATATTTGCTCATAAATAGGAATGTCAGAGTCGGGTTCAATTCTAATCATCATTTTCTTTCCTTCCAAATCTGTTCTACATATAGTATAACACATCTGTTCTATATAAACTAGAACAAAAGAAATAGTATTTAAAATTGGATTAAAATAGAATCGAATTCACTTGAAACATTCCAATTATTGTATTAGAATTACGGTTGTACTCTGAATAATCAAATAAACTGAATAATTCAATTGCTAGGGGATCCCTTGATAAGGGCTGAGAATAAAGTAGTTACTTTTTAAACCCTCAAAACCTGAACAGGTTAGAACCTGCGTAGGAAAGTAGCGAATGTTTGTACTTGTTTGCATGTGAACAAATTTCAAACCAAACCACTTTTCTAATTTAGGAAAGTGGTTTTTTTATTGAAAAAAATGCTGATAGGATCGATACTATTTGATTTCTTTAAGGAGGTGTCTAAGGTTTTTAATTGGATTTAAGGAGAGATAAACGTGAAGCTAATGGCAGTAACAGATGATAGGCAATCAGTACGTGTTCTGGCATCTAAGATTATTGGGTTAATAGATAAGATCGATTTTGTCCAAATACGCGAAAAATCAAAAACAGTTCATGAAATCATCACCTTGCTACAGTATATGGAGGAGGGTGGTGTTGATAAAGATAAAATCATCCTAAATGACCGTTTGGATATTGCTTTGTTATTGGGTATCCAAAGTGTTCACTTACCAGAAAAAGGTCTTCCTGTAAAAATGGTTAAACAAAATTTTCCTCATATAAGGGTTGGACGCTCTGTTCATTCTTATGAGGGAGCAAAGATAGCGGAAAGAGATGGCGCGGACTATGTTTTATATGGTCATTGCTTTGAGACGAATAGTAAAAAAGGAAAGACTCCAAATGGGATTCAGCCTTTTCTCAAAATGAAAGAAGAGCTAAGGATTCCTATTTATGCTATTGGTGGTATTACATTAAATAAAATAGATACTTTGCAACAAGTGAAAGCAGATGGTATAGCGGTGATGTCAGGAATTTTTTCCGCAGAAGATCCATTCTCTTCAACAAAAAAGTATTATGAGGCGATAAAACATGAATCAAAAATTTGAAGTAGCCATAATTGGAGGCGGAATAATTGGTTGCTCAATTGCTTACTATTTAGCAAAGGAAAAGATGAATGCAGCATTGTTTGAAGGCAACCAAATAGGTTCGAAATCGACAAGTGCTGCAGGTGGAATGCTTGGCGCTCACTCTGAATGTGACGAGGATTTTGAGGTGTTTTTCCCATTTGCAAGAAGCAGTCAGAATGCCTATTCCCAACTTAAAGAAGAATTAAAACATGTGAGCGGTTTCGATATAGGGTACGGAAAAGGTGGGATTTTAAAGCTTGCTTATAATGAACCTGATACAAATGGGCTTCGGTCCATCTTATCTCAACCGACTGTAAAATGGCTCGATAAAGAGGCAGTATGGGAGATGGAACCAGATGTTTCTTCCAATCTATTAGGAGCAGCCTACATTGAAGAAGATGTCAATGTTATGCCAAATGCCGTTTGCCAGGCATTTGCCAAAAGTGCCCAAATGCTTGGGGCTTCTCTTTTCGAATTTTCCCCTGTACTAGATATTCAAAAGAAAGATCATAGCTTCTTGATCCAAACAGCAACAAGTCATGTTGAAGCTAAGCATGTTGTGGTTGCCAGCGGGGTTTGGAGTACAACATTTTTTAAACAGCTTGGGTTAGACCATCAATTGACTCCTGTAAAAGGGGAATGCCTTTCTGTAATTGATGAAAAAGCGACTTTAAAACATACAATCTTTCATGATCACTGCTATATTGTGCCGAGAAATAACGGAAGGCTTGTGATTGGAGCTACCATGATTGAGAATGACTGGAATGAAAGAGTTAGTCTCAGTGGGATTGAAACTATCATTGCGAAGGCAAAAACGATGCTTCCGACTGTTGCAGATATGAAAATGGATTCATTTTGGGCTGGACTACGTCCGCAAACATTTGATCAAAAACCATTCATCGGGCACCATCCTGAAGAAGAAGGGATATTATTTGCTACAGGGCATTATCGAAATGGAATCCTGCTTGCTCCTGCAACGGGGCAAATGATTCGTGATTTGATACTTAAAAGACAAATAAAAAGCGAATGGGTGGAGGCCTTTAAAATCGACCGCCATCAGCCATTGCTGTTAAGTAGGTGAAAAAATGTCCATTACATTAAATGGAAAGAGTGTTGACCTTCTAGAGGGAGTCAATACGGTGGAACAATTACTTTCCCACTATCATTTAGAAAACCGTATTGTCATAGTTGAGGTCAACAAGGAAATTGTCATGAAAGAAAACTATAAAACAATGAGTCTCTCGCATGGGGATGCCGTTGAAATTATTCATTTTGTAGGAGGAGGATGAAACATGTTAAAAATAGCCGATCGTACATTTCAATCAAGACTTTTATTAGGAACTGGTAAATATCCATCATTTGAAATTCAAAAAAAGGCGGTAGAAGTATCCGAAGCAGAAATTTTAACCTTTGCTGTTAGAAGAATGAATATTTTTTCAGATAAGCAGCCCAATTTTCTTGAACAACTAGATTTGTCTAAATATACGCTTCTTCCTAATACGGCTGGTGCCAAAACAGCTGAAGAGGCGGTGCGGATTGCGAAACTGGCAAAAGCTTCTGGATTATGTGACATGATTAAAGTAGAAGTAATTGGAGATGATCGAACACTTTTACCAGATCCTGTTGAAACATTAAAGGCCTCAGAAATATTATTGGAAGAAGGATTTATTGTTTTGCCTTATACATCCGATGATGTTGTATTAGCAAGACGTCTTGAAGAACTTGGGGTACACGCTGTTATGCCAGCTGCATCACCGATTGGTTCTGGTAAGGGAATTATCAATCCACTTTACTTAAAGTTTATTATTGAACAGTCTTCGATTCCGGTGATCATTGATGCGGGTATTGGTTCTCCTAAAGATGCAGCCTTTGCGATGGAGCTTGGTGCGGACGGAGTGTTACTAAATACGGCCGTTTCAGGTGCGAAAGATCCTGTTAAAATGGCTCAGGCAATGAATTTGGCAGTAACAGCAGGGAGATTAGGATTTGAAGCTGGAAGAATAGAAGAAAAGGAGTATGCGGTAGCGAGCAGTCCAACAACTGGGATGGTGACATCTTGACAAATCGGTATTCGAGACAAGAGTTATTTTTAGGTAGTAAGGCACAAGCCAAAATAAAAGAGGCAAGTGTAATCATCATTGGTGCAGGAGCTCTTGGATCTGCAAGTGCTGAAATGTTAGTAAGAGCCGGGATCGGGCGCCTGACGATCGTCGATCGAGATTATGTCGATCTGAGCAATTTACAAAGGCAACAATTATATACGGAAGAAGACGTAAAAAATCAATTACCAAAAGCCATTGCTGCCAAAACAAGACTCGAACAAATCAACAGCGAAATTATTATTAATAGTTTCGTTGAGGATGTTAACGGACTGAATATTGAAGAATTGATAAAAGATCATTCAGTGATCGTGGACGCAACTGATAATTTTGAAACTAGTTTAATTGTGAATGATGCAGCTGTGAAACATGGAATTCCGTTTCTATTTGGAGCATGTGTTGGAAGTTATGGACTTACATATCCGATTATTCCGGGAGAAACACCTTGTTTACACTGTTTATTAAATCATTTGCCAATGGATGGGATGACCTGTGATACCGTTGGCGTGATAAGTCCGATCGTTCAAATTACTGCGGCATTACAAGTTACACAAGTTTTACAGATTCTTTCAGGTGAAACACTTTCTCCGATGCTTCAATCCATGGATATTTGGAAAAATGAAAAAGCGGAGATCAATGTGACTCAGTTAAAAAACAAACTTTGTCCAACATGTGGAGAATATTCATCCCATCCTTTTTTATTGTTTGAAAACCAGATGAAAACAGATGTATTATGTGGAAGAGATGCTGTCCAACTTCGTCCAGGGCTGAGGCCGAAAACATATTCCCTCCCTCACTTGTTGGAGAGATTGGAGAATCACGTTACTAATCCTGTATTAAATGAATATTTGCTTTCATGTAAATTTGAGGATTATCGAATCGTTTTCTTTAAGGATGGCCGTGCGATTATTCACGGTACGAATGAAGCGAAAAAAGCGCGAACTATCTATAACCGATTCATTCAATTTTATTAGGATTTTGTTTAACGGTGGACCACAGAAACATTGAATGATAATGATAGACTAAGGTGATTCTAAAAAATAAAACCATACAGCTAAAAGAGAATTTTATACATGCTAAAACTTGTTTTATGGGTTTCTTAGTATTACCTTGGCTTTCATTATTCTTTTTAAACCATTCTGCTTTCCGTAGATATATGCGGTTGCCTGGTTTAGGGTTTTGTATCAGTATGCTTTAAAACCTAAGTGATTATTAATATGGTCACTTCCGACTTGAAAGATATATAGATGATGTGTTCAAATATCCTTTTCCTTTTTGAAATTATCAATGAATTCAGCTTTAAATACTTCTTTTAATAACTCTGAAAAATTAATTCATTTACCCATAAAATTACATTTGACTTTTTCAACTGTAAAAATTAATATTACAGTATAGCCATTGAGTTTAGCTCTCTAAATTTATTTGTAAATAACATGTTTTTATTGCCTCTTAACTGTAATACTTTTCATTACATTTAGGGTATTAAGCAATGGTTGGACGATAAAAAGGGAGTGTGTATAGGTATGGTAACTGTATTTACAACACCAAGTTGTGGATCTTGTCGAAAAACAAAGGCGTGGTTTGAGGAACATCAGATTGATTATATTGAAAGAAACATACTAGCTAATCCGCTTACGATCGATGAGATTAAATCGATTCTTCGCCTGACAGAAGAAGGGACGGACGAAATTATTTCAACGAACTCAAAAGTTTTTCAAGAATTGAATGTCGATATTGAATCTCTGCCGCTTAATGCATTATATAAATTAATAATCAACAACCCCAAAATGTTGCGACGGCCAATCATTATAGATGAAAAAAGATTACAAGTTGGATATAACGAGGACGAAATAAGCAGGTTTTTACCACGCGGGCTTCGTACATTTGTAACCATTGATTCGCAAAAAGCGGCAAATTAATCGGGAGATAAATTAAAGTTAGGTTGTGTCCAATCTGTAACGTTGATCATTACAGTATAGTAAATGATATAATAGTTAATAGCAGCAATATCTATAATAGAAAAATGATGAATGTATAGGAGGCAGGTTATGAACAGTGATTTTACACTTGCCATTCACAGTTTAACTCTACTTGCATTACAGCCAGACCGGATGTCAACAAGTGAATATATAGCAGAAAGTGCCAGTGTCCACCCAGTTCGTATTCGAAAAGTATTAAGTTTATTAAAAAAACATGGTTTTATTAAGTCAAAAGAAGGAACAGGCGGCGGATTTATTTTTGCTTTAGATCTTAGTGAGATTAATCTCTGGGACATTTATAAAATTACTTCTGAAGGTGCACTACAGCCTAAATGTCCTGAATCAAATGAACAGTGCATTGTGGGGGCAAATATGCAAAGTGTCTTGTTTACCATTTTTTTAGGTGCGGAAGACCATCTGGGTGAATATTTAAAGGACTACACCATTAGAGAAATTGTTGATCTTATCAATCAAAAACAATAAAGAAGAATTGCTGGGCTTTTGCAACAGGTTTCTTCTTAATTTAACTGTAATAAAATAAATTACAGTGGAGGAAGGTCTTCGTAGAAAAACATGTTTAAAGCAGTACTATACTTTTCCAAGCGGGTGAAAAATTATGTTGAGTAATAATCATTTTCCAATGTTAGAAACAGGTGATTGGGTTAAGGGGAATTTGCTGAGTGGGGAATTAATTATAGGTTATATTGACTCGCTGAGCAATTTAGAAGGAGTGGCAAAGGTCACGATTGTAACAAGTGACAATAAAGACATAAGTGGCAGAACAGTAGCATTATTAACCAGCGAGCTAAAACGCCTACCTGCTGCAAATGTTACCAATAAGGAACAAATCCTTTTCCTAATTGATTTGGCGTTAGCAACCGGGGATGAAGAATGGTTTAATGAGCTATCAGCCAAATTGCATTCAATTAATCAGCTGGTTAAGGCAGTTAATGCATAAGAGCGACCATTGAGTAAAAAATGACAGGTGAATCGCACCTGTCATTTTTTATTACATTAATTTAAATCGCATTTGATTTATATGGCTGCAGAAGATATCGTTCTATAAACTCTGCTAATCCATCACTTTCGTGATGTCCTGTAACAAAATCAGCTGCAGCTTTTACCTTTTCGCTAGCGTTGCCCATTGCTACACCTGTACCTGCATGACGAAGCATCTCTATATCATTGGGTCCGTCTCCAATGGCTGCGACTTCATCTGGACGAATTCGAAATTCGGTAAGTAAGCTTTTAATAGCAGACCATTTGGAAACATTAGGAGCTAGCAACTCAAAACCGTCATTCCAATCGACAACTTCTGCTTCCTTTTTAAACAAAGCGGAAATTTGCGGGCTAGGTTCCCCAGTCCGAACACTATATTTAAGGACATCTTGATAATTCGCCTGTCTTAAATCTCCAATATATCGTGGCGGAATTTGCCCAACTTCTGTCCAATAATCGATTTCTTCATTTGTTTCCTTACAGTAGAGCCCATTTGCTGTATGGATCATAACATTATAAGGACTTTCAGCGGTCAGATGGTGAAATCGTTCCTCGTTCAATCGGACAGTTTTCATCTCGGTAATTAATCCTGTTTCTTCATCGTGTATAGCGGCACCATTCAAACAGATCATCGGTGTTCGTAAACCTATTTCTTTATGGTAAGGTGCGGTTACTTCATAGTGCCGGCCAGTGGCTAGAAAAACCTGTACGCCTTGATTTATGAGCCCATAAATGGCTTGCATATTTCGGCGGGAAATGCAGTTTGAGGCTTTAAGTAGTGTACCATCCATATCAATAAATACTGCACGTACATTCATTTATATTGCCTCCTCATTTGTTGTTAGGCCAATCATATCATTTGAATATTAAAGCTTAGTAAACGAAGTGTATAGATTACGTGAAGTTAATAGGCGAACAGGAGACCTTTCCTTGTATGATAACTTTCAAGAGAGTTCCGAGTAGTGAACTAAGAGAATAGTATTGGAACTATTTGAATCTTGGATATCACAATAATCTGAGGAGTATCGGTAAAGAAGAATATATTTTTTACCCTTGTACTTAACGAATTGTCTTTTCAAACAGATTCACTCCTTTTAATTAACCTTAAATATGTAAAATTTAACTGCCAGTAATGGCTCCACCTACGCCAAATACCATGATAGCCACTCACGCTATCCCCACTAATGGTAGAATAAAAAATCAATGTTAAGAACCTGCTTAGTTGATGTTAAGGTTATGTAAAATCTAATGTAAAAACGCCAGGAAAAATTAATCCGAAAACATTCAAGTTTTTTAGTAACTCTTGTATGTTTTCGGCTTTGTTATATTGAATAACAAAAATATAGAAGGTCAAAATAACGGATCCGGTCCTATCGTAAACATTAAAAATGTAAGTTAAAATGAGTGTCAATTTGTATATGAATTGACGCTCATTTTTTATTGGTGTAAAGCCATTGCGCGGAAATTATACAAAAATTTATATAGGAAAATGCACCCCAAACAATTTTACTCTCAATTTGATATACAAATTGCCTTACAAAAATCCTTAGAATATGGCGTTATAATTGGATATATATGTTACGGTGAAATAAAGTTTGTGAAAAGATGTACTTACACTAACCAAGCAGGTTAGTGGAATAGAAAATTGTTTCATATAGTACAGTGAATCATCAAACTTAGTATCCTTTCTTAAGTTCCTGAACACTAAAGGTAATTGGTATGCCATTTCTAAGAAGTGATTCGTCTCGATTTTCTTTCTCAATATTGCACCGAATACAACCATAGTATATAGTTGTATTCGATCATATGGTTCGTCAACTTAAACGATTCAACTGATCATTGGAGGTATTAAATAACATGAATAAACATGACCAACTAAAAATTATTAAAGAGGATTTTATTAATTGTCAAAAGGTACTATTGGCGATTGGTGATGAAACACGTCAATCGATCTTGTTAGTTCTAATGGGAACGGATTGTCAAACAGGATTACGTGTGGGTGAGATCACAGAACAAACCCATCTTTCTCGACCTGCTGTGTCCCATCATCTAAAGGTCCTACGAGATGCCGGAGTTATTTTAATGCGTAAAGAAGGGACAAAGAACTTTTATTATATTAATGTACGTACAGAATTAGGTTTATTAAGAACACTTGTGTCGGATATTGATAAGTTCATGCAGAACTTTTATTGAAATGATGGAATTTTAACATATATTATTTGGAGGTAAAGGCTATGAAAGCAATGGTTATTGATAAATACGGGAAAGTACCAATGCGTTTGGCAGAAATGCCCACACCTGAAATTGGTGAATATGAGGTACTCGCAGAAATTCATGCAGCTAGTATCAATCCTGTTGATTTTAAGATACGCGATGGGAAAGTGAAATTGTTAGTTAACTATAAAATGCCTCTTATCTTAGGGAATGACTTTTCTGGTGTCGTTGCAAAGGTTGGCGCAAAAGTGACTCGTTTTAAAGCTGGTGACGAAATTTATGCTCGTCCACGTAAGAGTAAAATCGGTACGTTTGCGGAATATATCTCCATTCATGAAGATGACATCGCCTTAAAACCTAAAAATTTGAGCTTTGAAGAAGCAGCATCAATCCCACTGGTTGGGTTAACCACCTATCAAGCGTTAATTGACATTTTGCAATTACAAAAAGGACAAAAGATTTTGATTCATGCTGGGGCTGGTGGTGTCGGTACCTTTGCTATTCAATTGGCCAAATTAATGGGTGCCACTGTGGCAACGACTGCAAGTGAAGCCGGTACGAATTTAGTAAAATCTCTTGGTGCAGATGAAATTATTAATTACAAGACAGAAAAATTTGAAGAGATACTTGAAAACTATGATGCCGTATTTGATACACTTGGTGGCGAGATACTCGAAAAATCATTCAAAGTGATAAAAGACGGAGGAAAGATTGTTTCCGTTTCGGGATTACCAAATGCTCGTTTTGGTAAAGAATATGGTTCCGGATTTTTTAAAACGTTGTTGTTTTCAGCAGCAAGTCATAAACTTACTGCGCTTGAAAAAAAGCATAATGTTCAATATTCGTTTTTGTTTATGAAGCCAAGTGGAGAGCAATTGCGTAAAATCGCAAACTTTATTGAGACTGGTAAAATCAAACCGATAATTGATAGAGTTTTTCCTTTTGAGGATGCTCAAAAAGCGATGGAATATGCGGAGTCAGGAAGGGCTAAAGGGAAAATCATTTTAAAAATCAGATAGTTATCAAACGAACCAAAAAACAAGTTCTATCTTTCCATTTTTTATATGATTTTATTATATTATCCTTACTAACCTGGCTAATTTCTATTTAATTCTGTTTAATTGTGATTTTTATATTGAACTTTTCGTAACGTTGTAAATCTAAATTTTAAGTCTATCCCAAAAATTAGCTGAATAATGCTTATTTCAGCAATAATATTGTGAAATGTTGCACTTAAATAAACAGGTGCGTTAGTTTAACAAGATACAAAATATGGATATCAAAAATGACTCAGTCTGGTGAACTGAGCCATTTTATATTTAATTGCAAAAAACAGATACAAAAGGCAGTACAAATTAGATTACTTTTTGATTGCATTTTCAGGGTTTCGCGATAGGAAACGGAACCCGTTAAGGTAAAAGCTTCTTTTTTTACATTTCAATATGCTGCTTTGTTGATTCTGACATTCTTTGTTTCTTTGATTTTTTAAAATACAATAATTCGTACACACATGGGATGACGATCAACGTCAAGAGGGTAGCGAGGGCCAAACCGCCAATCACGACAACCGCTAAGCTTTGAGAAACCAAGCTTCCGCTCTGAGATGCTTTAAACAACAGTGGAATCATCGCGCATATCGTGGCGATCGCGGTCATCATAATCGGCCTCATTCTGGTAGCAGTCGCTTCAACTATTGCTTCACGAATCGTCATTTTTTCTTCATTTTGTCTGACACGGTCAATCAAAACAATTGCATTGGTTACGACAATTCCAATCAGCATCAGCGCTCCAAGCAGGGCAGTGATATCAACCGTTATCCGGCTGATTAAGATTCCTAAAATGGCACCGATTGCTGCTAGCGGCAGGGAGGTTAAAATCGCGATTGGCGCTTTAATCGACTTAAATGTGATAACCATGATCAAGAACACAATTCCGATGGAAACAAGCATGGTTAAGAATAAATCGGTAAAATCCTCCATCTGCTGCGCACTTGCTCCTCCAACAAGAACTTCCACATCTTCAGGAATATCCATTCCTTCATTGTCTTTTTGATCTCCGAATAATTCTAGGTTAATCTTGGTCGAGATTTCAGAGAGCTTAGCAGGATCGACGGATGCTGTGATGCGAAGGTAGGTTTCTCCATCTTTATGAAATTGGCTAGTTGAACTCTCAGTCTCTTTTAAAGCTGCAATCTCAGAAACGGGTATCATCCCGTTTTCGGTCATAATTGGAATGTTTTTCAAGTCAGCTTCCGTTTCTGTGTTAAGTAAAGGTTCAAGAACAACCATGGTTTGTTTTTCATTTACCGTGATGGTTCCTAGATGTGTTTGATTTAGCATGACTCCAAGCTGCTGGGCGATTTGCTGTGTATTACCCTTTGCCGGATCTACGACGAGAGAGTAGACGGTTTTCTTTTCATCTTGATTGGTTGTTACTTTTTCAACACCGTCAATATCGGTTACCTTATCTTTAATACTGTTAGCTGTTTTTTCTAGCTGTTCGATATCCTCACCAACCACATCGATGGTAATATTGGTTGCTGAGCCGCCCATCATAAACGAAGCAGTCGCGACTTCTAATACAGCATCCTTATAGTCGTCCTTTTTCTTTTCAATTTCTTTTAAAACCTTATCTGTATCGTCTTTATCTTTTAATAGAATACTTATGACCGCTTCGGTTGGCGAACCGATTTGGCCAAACTGAGCAGAATCCGCCGAAGAACCGACTTGGTTAAAAACGTATTCAACCTCATCCATTTCCGTTATTGAATTTTCAAGCTCAATAGCTTTTTCCTTGACCGTTTCAAAAGGTGTTTCATTTGGGTATTTCAAGGTGGCTGAAACAAAGTCGGCAGTAGAATTGTCAACGGCACCCTTCGGTACGGCAAAGTATGCACCGATCGATCCGGCAAACAATAAGAAGCTAATCGTAAATACAATCCATTTATGGTTTAGAGACCATTTCACTGCATTTGGAAAGCGTACCGCCGGTTTATGTTCTGGAAGCTTCGTGTTTTTCAATAAACCAGCACTCATTAATGGAACCAATGTTAAGGCAACCAATAACGAGGCGAGCAGGGAATAGGTAACCGTTAAGGCAAATGGTAAAAGGAATTCCTGCAGTCCGCCGTTTAATAAACTCATTGGCAGGAAAACCGCAACCGTTGTTAAGGTGGAGGCGGTTATCGCAACACCTACTTGTTTCGTTGCGTCAATCACCATTTGAACAGAGAATTTCTCTGTCTGCATTTTGCGGTAAATATTTTCAATGACAACAATACTGTCGTCCACAAGCCGCCCAACCGCAACGGCCACACCGCCAAGTGTTAAAATGTTTAACGTTACCCCGGAACGTGAAAGCAGAAACAGGGTAAAACAAAGTGATAACGGAATAGAAACAATCGTAATAAACGTTGTTCTGATATTGCGTAAAAAGACCATAATCACAATCGTTGCAAATAAAGCACCTAGAAGGACTTCTTTCATCATCGTCTGCACAGATGTTTCCACCATATCAGCTGAAGCAACATAGATGGTAGATTCTTGTGAATCGTATTTTTTGTTAATTTCCTTTGTTACTTTTTCAATTTCTTTACTAATGGTTACAGCGTTTGAATTACTGTCCTTCGTAATACTGATGCTTAATGCTTCCTCACCGTCGAAACGGTTGAGAAAATTTGATTGTTTTGTTTCCTTAATCGATGAGATATCCTCAAGGGTTACATTTTGTGCAACTGGCAGTTTTTTTAGTTTTTCGAGACTTGATACGTCGCCAATCACCTTAATATTGCTGGTTTTTCCGTCAATATTCTTTTCGCCGACTGCAAGGGCGCTGTTTTGACCTTGAAGAATTCCAAGTACCGTTTCTAGAGATACCTGGTTTTCAGCTAACTTTTGATTATCAATTTTTACTGAGATAACAGGATCAACCAATCCATAAGTTTGAACCTGGGCCACACCGTCAATGTCTTTATATAACGGTTCAATTTTTTCTTTTACCAATTCTAGGTTTTCGGTCGTGAGGCCATCTTTAAAGGTTACAGCGATGTTGGAGATGGGAATCATGGAGGTATTTAGCTGCGAAATAATGGGCTTTGATATGTAAGCTGGAAGTGCCACATTTGATAATGCCTCTTGAACATCTAATTTTGCTTGTTTCATGTCTGAGCCAGCTTCGAAAAATAAATCTACTTTTGAAAATCCGTCTCCTGTTGTGGAATAAATCGAATTTTTGCCTTTAATTCCGGTAACAGCCCGTTCAATCGGAGAAGTAACATCACTTTCCATTGTTATTGAATCTGTTCCTTGCCCCATCGTAATAATGGTTACTTGCGGATTGTCTGCGGAAGGCAAGAACTCCATTGGTAATCTAAAATAACTAACGACCCCAATGATTAATACTAATATCGTCATTAATGAGACCGCGGCTTTATTCTGAAAAGCCCATTTCGTAAACATCGACATAGGTACATCTCCCTTTTAATATAGATAGAAAGTCCAAAATGAATCTTAACACAATTTTTTAAAACCATCCATTATTTACCATAAAATTTCAAAAGCTTAACAATTTCTTAATGAATTTAATTACACCGCCTCCATTGGTAGTTCTATTTGACTATTTCATCGATTCTGCTACCTAAATATCCCATATTTTTCTTGTTTTGAGGAGACTGAATTTTTTCTACGACTTAAGTCTTACCAGCAGCTAAGAGGCAGGATTATAGAACGGTGTTCAAGGATGTATGAAGACGGTAATGTTTGATATGATGATAAAGAAGGGAGTGTAAAAGGATGGATTTTGAAATCGTAATGCAGGAACTGGAAGCTTTGGGTAAGGAACGATTGAAAAAGACTTACATAAGCAATGGTGCACATGAACCACTCTTCGGCGTTGCTACAGGTGCAATGAAACCACTCGCAAAGAAGATCAAGAAGAATCAACCTTTGGCCGAGCAACTTTACGCTACCGGGAATTATGATGCCATGTACTTTGCCGGTATTATTTCGGACCCAATGATGATGACGGAAGCGGATTTTGAACGTTGGATAGATGGCGCGTATTTTTACATGATCTCTGATTATGTAGTCGCCGTAACTTTGTCAGAAACGGATATTGCGCAAGCTGTTGCCGATAAATGGATCGAAAGTGGGGAAGAACTTAGAATGTCCGCTGGCTGGAGCTGTTACTGCTGGCTTTTGGGGAATCGCCCAGACAGTGAATTTACCGCAAGCAAAATTGCCAGCATGCTGGAACAGGTAAAAAATACGATACACGAATCTCCTGAACGTACAAAATCAGCGATGAATAATTTTATTTACACAGTCGGGGTTTCCTATTTGCCGCTCCATGATCAGGCGGTTGAAATTGCAGAGGCTGTAGGTCCAGTCGAAGTCAAGAGGGACAAGAAAAAAAGCAGTATACTGCTTGCTTCAGAAAATATTCAAAAGGAATTGGATAGAGGGAAGCTCGGTTTCAAACGCAAATATGTAAGATGTTAGCATGTTGGGAGCCTTTTAAAAAAAACAAGCAACAAATACCGGCACTATCAATTTGGTGCCTGTATTTGTTGCTTGTTCTATGTCCGGTCAATTACGTTAACACCTTTATAGAAAACATTTATAATTTTTCAATCTCTACAATTTCCAATCCCGGAACACCCTCATCTACTAAAAAGTTGGCTTCTAACCCTACTTCAAGTCGTCCAAACTGGTCATCTTTTCCTAATAGTTTAGCAGGATTGTCTTTTAATAGTGATAGAATCTTATTTTCATCAAAATGATGCTTCTTTAATAGCAGCGTCGCTGGCTGTGCAATCATCATTAAAACATCAGGCCATTTTAGTGCATTTTTTTTTGGTTCCTGGCACTTTTTTTATTAAATTCGGTAAATTACTTAAACATCTTTAAACATATTTAGAGGAAAGTCCTTCTGTTTGACTTTTGTCACTTCTACAGTGAACTTGAAAGGGTTACATTTCTTAGGTTTTATTTTCATGAAGTAATGTTTAATAGAATTTATTTCTCCTAAGATAATTTTCTTAGTATTTTGAATATTTAATTTACATTTTCATTTGCATGTTATACCATAATACTAGTATTTTTTTGTTTTCATTGGTTTGTTTGAAGTTTTTGGTTTAAAAAACAAATTAAAACAAATGTGGCGAATCAGGTGAATTTGATAAAAGGGGGAATTGAATTGAAATTTAATCAAGAAGTGTTAAGAACAGAAGGTGACGTAAACTTATCTGAAAATCGTAAATTGTGGCAGAAGAACCACCTTAGTGAAGACACCTTTCAGTATTTAGAAAAAGACAATGAGTATTTTATTCATCAATCGCTATCTACTCCCTGCCTGAATGTAATTGAGAAAAGTTACGGCATTTATATTGAAGATATCGATGGTAGAAAGTATATGGACTTTCATGGAAATAGTGTTCACCAGGTCGGATATGGAAATGAATATGTAATCAAAGCTGTAAAAGAGCAACTAGAGATACTTCCATTTTCACCACGTCGTTATACAAACAAAATCTCTATTGAGCTAGCCCAAAAACTTGTTAATCTCGCTCCAGGCAGGTTAAACAAAGTCTTATTTGCTCCAGGTGGAACATCAGCTGTAAGCATGGCATTGAAGCTTGTACGGAAAGCGACTGGCAAGTATAAAACTATTTCTATGTGGGATTCGTTTCACGGAGCGACATTGGATGCCATTTCGGTCGGTGGAGAAGCAATCTTCCGCAACGGAATGGGACCTTTAATGCCAGGTAGTCTTCATATTATGCCTTTCAATTCATATAGATGTTTCTTTGGGGATTCTGGTGCTAGTTGTGCTAAAGGTTTGGATTATCTAGAGTATGTTTTAGAGCGGGAAGGGGACGTTGGAGCAATAATTGTAGAACCAATACGGTGTACGGATGTACAAGTGCCGCCAAAAGAATATCATCAACGGTTGCGGAGAATTTGTGATCATTACAATGTTTTATTGATTTTTGATGAGATCCCAACGGCGCTTGGGCGAACTGGAAAAATGTTTGTATTTGAACATTATGAAATAGAACCTGATATTGTTTTATTAGGTAAAGGTTTGGGGGGAGGAGTGTTTCCAATGGCTGCAATAATTGCACGTGATGACTTAGATGTAGCTCAAGACATTGCTTTAGGACATTACACCCATGAAAAAAGCTCAATTGGTTGTGCAGCAGCACTTGCCACTCTTCAATACATTGAAGATCATCGCTTATTAGTGAAGGCGAATAAATTGGGTGAATACATGAAATTGCGTCTTATGAATATGCAAAAGCGCTTTGACATCATTGGGGACGTTAGAGGTATTGGGCTATTATATGGGATTGAATTGGTGCTTGACCGACACTCAAAAGAAAAAGCGATTTCAGAGGCTGAAAATGTTATGTATAAATGTATGGAAAAAGGGTTAAGTTTTAAGGTTTCACAGGGAAATGTGTTAACCCTCGCACCACCATTAATCATTACAGAACAAGAGTTAGTAGAAGCTATGGATATCGTTGAGTATTCAATTCAAGAAATTGCAACCGAGGGATAATACCAAGATTATGGAAATCTCTGTAAAGAATCAAGGTACTAACAATTCAAACAAACAGAAAAAAGGTAAAACAAATAAAAAAATCTTGCATTCATTTGATTTACGGTATATATTTAGTTTAAATATTAGGAATGTTTAGAATATTTAAAAGAGGAGGAAAACAATTTTCCGAAGTATATGAAAAAAGAGTGCTTCAACACTTATAAAAAAAGAATAATGAAAGCGTTATCATTAATGATTGGTAATGTAGTACTGGTAACAGAAAGGTAGATCAGAAGATTACTTGCTTTAACGTTAGTAATATTAAAAATCTCATAACTTCCATTACTCTTTAGCTTCTCTAGTAGCTAAAAAAAAAAGAAAATAAAAGGGGATGTTTGAATGAAAAAAGTATCTACATTATTGATCATGACACTAATTTGCATCATATTAGCTGCCGGTTGCAGCAGTAAAAGTTCTTCAGGGGATAAAAAACAGGAAATAACCGTTTACACGGCAATTGAGGATGCTCAAATTCCCGTGTATTTAGAGGCATTTGAGAAAGCGCATCCTGAAATTGAGGTTAAACTAGTTAGAGATTCTACAGGGATTATTGCTGCGAAATTATTAGCTGAAAAAGATAACCCTATAGCAGATGTGGTTTGGGGTACAGGAATTACCAATCTAATGCCATTGGATGAATTAGGATTGTTTGAACCTTATAATCCTAAAGGAATTGACAAAATTCTACCTGAGTTAAAAGACAAAGCTGATCCAGTTCACTGGGTTGGTATCGACGCTTACATGGCTACTTTTGCCGTGAATACAGTCGAATTAGAGAACAAAGGCTTGCCTATTCCTAAATCTTATGAAGATCTATTAGACCCAAAATATAAAGGGTTAATTTCAATGCCAAATCCAGCCTCGAGTGGAACAGGTTTTTTGACTGTGTCAGCATTAATACAGCTAATGGGTGAGGATGGAGCCTACGAGTATTTGGATAAGCTTCACGACAATATCGGTATTTATACACATTCAGGATCAAAACCGGCAAAATTAGCTGGACAGGGAGAATTCCCAATCGGTATTTCTTTTGATTACCCAAGCTTCAAGGAAAAAGAATCAGGGGCACCTATAGAAGTTGTATTTCCTAAAGAAGGTTCTGGGTGGGAAATGGAAGCCAATACGTTGGTGAAAAAACCTGAAATCAAAGAAGCGGCAAAAACGTTCCTAGATTGGGCGGTAAGTAGGGAAGCTCTTGAATTAGTAAATAAGAACTTTGCAGTTGTTTCCATAGATTTGGGTAATGAACTTCCAGAAGGTTATCCAAACAATCTATTGGAAAAACAATTAATTGACAATGACTTCCAATGGGCGGCAAAACAAAGAGATTCAATCTTGGAGGAATGGACAAAAAGATATGATTCGAAGAGTGAACCGAAAGAGTAAACTGACTTAGTTTGAGACTCATAATGAATAATCTAAGAAACTTTGCAAGGCTTCTATAGTAATAAAAGACCTTGCAAGGTTTTCTTACATATTCTTTAAAAATTTGAAAGAAAAGAATTAGGAAGGGGATTGTTAATGGAAAAACTTTTGGAAATTCGGAATGTAACGAAAACATTTGGGAAGTTTATCGCTTTAGAAAATATCAATTTTAACGTAAATAAAAAAGAGTTTGTCTGTTTACTTGGCCCAAGTGGCTGCGGGAAGACAACATTGCTGCGAATTATTGCAGGACTTGAAGATCCTAATGTTGGTTCGAAAATACTCCTAGAGGGAAAAGATATAACCGATTCCCCCCCCTCCAAAAGAAACTTTGGAATTGTTTTTCAATCTTACGCGTTGTTTCCCAATTTAACCGCCTACCAAAACATTGCATATGGATTGAAAAACAAAAAACTACCCAAAAAAGAGATAGATGAGAGAGTAAGAGATGCACTCTCTCTAACCCATTTGGAACATATTAAGGACCGCTACCCGGCACAATTATCGGGAGGTCAACAGCAAAGAATTGCTCTTGCCAGAGCACTCGCTTTATCACCGAGCTTTTTGCTGCTGGATGAACCTTTATCTGCCTTAGATGCAAAGGTAAGGCTAAAACTAAGAACGGAGATTAGGAAACTTCAGGAAACATTGGGGATTACAACCATTATGGTTACACATGACCAAGAAGAGGCTTTAACGATGGCTGATAAAATCGTTGTTATGAATAATGCTAGACTTGAACAAATGGGCACTCCTCAAGAAATTTATGAATTTCCTAAAACACCTTTTGTGGCAGATTTTATAGGTACTGTTAATACGTTAGCGCATGAGGGAACTTCTTTGGCTATAAGGCCGGAACATATTCATATTGTGAATAAAGAAGTTGAAAACAGTGTTAAGGCTGTAGTCAAAGGTCTGGAATTTCGGGGGGCATTTTATCGCTTATTTTTACAAATGCTTGATAAAAATAAATATCAAGTGGCGGACGAATTATTAGCGGCTGATGTTCCGGCTTCCCTCGTAAGAAAAATGAACATTGAAAAGGAAAGTATCTTATATGCTGAATTACCGCAAAACCATCTTGTAACCTATGAACATGTCTAATCGTTTGAAGGGGAAAATCATAGCCGAAGTATGTATTTGGTATTGTATCAGAAAGGAAGGGGTGATGATCAATGATAGAACCAGAACAGGTCTTAAATCAATCGGAAGTTCCAGTACCATCTAATGTTTATAGCAAGAAAATACGACAAAAAACAGGAAAAGTGGAATGGCTTCACAAAGCGTTAATTGTCTTGGTGCTCATAGGACTAATAATTGGAATTGTTCTTCCATTAGTCGAATTATTATTTGTGGCGCTTGAAAAAGATGGGGAATTTGTTGGACTGGCTAACTTTATCCATTATTTTCAGACACCATCTCTTGTTCAATCAATCTATAATACCTTATCTGTCTCTCTTATCACAGGTGTTATTTCAGTTGTACTTGCATTTTTCTACGCGTACGCCTTAACAAGAACGAATATACGGTGGAAATCCTTTTTCAAATATATTGCTTTTCTACCTCTCTTCGCACCCACGATGATGCATGGTATTGCGCTAATCTATTTGTTTGGTAACAAGGGTGTTATAACAACAGGTTTCTTCGGTTTTATCGAAAAAGTGACCGGCCTTAATTTAGCTGTAGACATCAACTTATATGGACCTCTAGGAATTATTATTTCTGAGGTAATCTACACATTTCCACAAGCATTCCTAATCCTAATGGTTGCAATTGCAGTTACTGATTACAGACTTTATGAAGCTGCGGATACACTTGGTGCAAGCAAGTTAAAAAAGTTCTTTACGGTTACAGTTCCTAGCATCAAGTACGGTTTAGTCAGTGCATTTTTTGTTGCCTTTATATTAAGCTTTACTGACTTTGGTGCTCCAAAGGTTGTCGGTGGACATTATAATGTCCTGGCTACAGATATTTACAAACAGGTAGTCGGACAACAAAACCTAAGTATGGGATCGACGGTAGGGATTATCTTAATCATTCCTGCATTAATTGCCTTTATCGCGGACCGTATGATCCAAAGAAAACAGAGTTCAGCGTTTTCTTCCAAATCAGTAGGTTACCAAATCAAGAAAAACAACCTCCGGGATAGGCTTTACTTTGTTTATTGTTTGATTATTTCAGTTGGAGTTTTATCCCTTATTGGTTCTGTGTTAGTTGCTGCACTTGTAAAAGTCTGGCCATATGATTTTTCCTTAACCTTTGAACATTTAACATTCAAAAATGTTGCAGGTAACGGGCTGCAGCCATATTTTAATAGCATCTTTGTGTCGTTGATTACAGCGGTTTTGGGCACTATAGTCATTTTTATTGGTGCTTACTTAATTGAAAAATCTCGTTTTATGAAATTAACCAGACAGGTAAGTTACTTCCTGTCCATATTACCACTGGCATTACCGGGATTAGTAATTGGATTAGCGTATATCTTTTTCTTTAATAAACCTGAATTTCAAATCCCGTTTATTGGTATGACTGTGGTGAATCCTTTTCAATCTTTGTATGGGACGTTCATGATCATTGTCATTGCCAATATCATTCATTTTTATTCGGTCAACTTAATTACTGCAACAACGGCTTTGAAAAAGCTTGATAAGGAGTTCGAGCCTGTATCTGAGTCAATGAATATCCCATTTTATAAAACCTTTGCAGGTGTCACAGTTCCAATGTCTTTACCGGCCATTTTAGAAATGGGAATATACCTCTTTGTTAATTCAATGACCACCATTTCTGCTGTTATTTTCCTGTATACAGCTGATACCAAGCTCGCTTCCATATCAATAGTGAACATGACCGATGCCGGCGACACAGCTCCAGCAGCCGCAATGTCCATTATCATCGTCCTCACCAATATTATCGTTCGAGTTGTATATGAATTCGCAACGAAAAAAATCAGAAAACGAACACAAGCATGGCAGCAGCGATAAATTGTCAAATAATATGTAAGACACAACCATCGGCAAACATGTTAAATGTCGATGGTTTCTTTTTACATCCAAAGTTGGAGTAATGTAGCCGAATCTCAATAAAACAAACCAAAACAAGATAAAACAAATAAAAGAACCAATAAAATAAAATTAAATATCGAAAAACTATTCACAATTGTCTGAAAACATGCTATTCTTATTACAAATAAATGAAGCGCTTCCAATAGTAGCTTGCATGTGATAAGGAGGAGTTTTAAATGTCAACAGAAATACCAACAAAGAAGGTGAGAGTAAAAGCGCTAGTTGCTAGTCTGATTGGTAGTTCGATAGAATACTATGATTACCTGCTCTATGGTACTGTCGCTGCATTAGTTTTTAACAAACTCTTCTTTCCAAACTTTGATCCAACTGTAGGTCTTTTGATTGCCTTAGCGTCATTTGGAATTCCATATTTCTTCCGTCCGCTAGGGGGAATTATCTTTAGTCATATTGGTGACAGGCTTGGCAGGAAGAAATCCTTGGTATTGACTTTGGCGATAATGGGGATAAGCACAGCCTTAATTGGTTTCTTGCCTGTTTATGAAAGTATAGGGGCATGGGCTCCAATACTGCTTGTTACATTAAGATTGATCCAAGGAATAGCAGTTGGCGGTGAATGGGGAGGTGCAGTGCTTCTTGCAGTAGAATATTCGGAGAAAAAAACACGTGGATTTGCTGGAAGTATTCCGATGATGGGAGCAGCGGTCGGAATGATCTTAGCAACTGCCACAATGTCTCTCATGAGTTTATTGCCTGACGGTCAATTCCTATCATGGGGCTGGAGAGTACCGTTTATTGGAAGTCTAATTTTGGTTTTCCTTGGCTTATGGATTCGGAACGGATTAGAAGAAACTCCGGATTTCCAAAAGGCCAAAGAAGAAGGGACAGTATCTAAATTACCTATTGTTGATACGTTTAAATACCACTGGAAAGAGGTCATTTTAACAACAGGAGCAAAAGCGATTGAAACGGCTCCATTCTATATATTCGCAACATTTGGAATTTCATATGCAACGAATAATTTGAATATGCCTCAAGGTCCTGTACTAAATGCCATTACGATCGGAACCCTTATTTCATTGGTCATGATCCCATTAATGGGCCACTTATCTGATCGAGTTGGGCGTAAAAAGGTTTTTATAGCTGGGACCTTGGGAGTAATAGTATTCTCCATCCCATATTTCTTTTTACTATCAAAAAGATCCATCCTCTTATTAACCATAGCCGTTATGATAGGATATGCTCTTTGGTCAGTTATAACAGCTGTTTTGGGTACGATGTTCTCAGAAATGTTTAAACCAGAGGTTCGCTACACTGGAATCTCGGTTGGATATCAACTAGGTGCTGCAATTTTCGGTGGAACAGCTCCTTTAATTGCGACATCACTAGTGGCAACTTTTAATGGCTCTTATCTTCCTGCTGCAATCTACCTTATGCTGCTCGGAGTATTATCTCTAATATGTATAAGTTTGGTGAAGACGATGAGCGAGGAAGAAAAAGTAGCAATAAAGCAGATTAAACCAGGGTTACTTCACAACACACGATTTTTAAAATAAAAATATTATTGTTAGAGGAGAGAAGAATAATGAATTTAAAAGAGTTTACAAACAATCCCTATTTATTACTAACACCAGGCCCATTAACGACAACAGATACTGTAAAATTAGCGATGATGAAAGATTGGTGTACTTGGGATGATGATTATAATAATATTGTCCAGGGAGTCAGGGAGAAACTTGTTAGTCATGCTACAAAGGAAGTCGATAAATACTCAGCTGTTTTAATGCAGGGCAGTGGAACATTTAGTGTGGAGTCTGTTATTGGAACAGTCCTTCCAAAGGATGGAAAACTTTTAGTGATTGCAAATGGAGTTTATGGACATCGAATCGCGAAAATTTCGAAAACACTTGGTATTGATACTGTGGTTTTAGAAAGCGGAGAAACGGAAGAATTAGATCTTAACAAATTAACGATCCAGCTAGAAAATAATCCAGATATCACCCATGTTGCCATCGTTCATTGTGAAACAACCACTGGGATGCTCAATCCAATCGATAAGGTAAGTGAGATTGTTAAGAGGTATAATCGTATTTTTATCGTCGATGCCATGAGCAGTTTTGGCGGTGTGGAAATGGATATCGATTCACTTCAAATTGATTATCTTATCAGTAGTGCAAATAAGTGTATCGAGGGAGTTCCTGGTTTCGGTTTTGCCATCGTTAAAAAAGATGAGTTTGAAAAGTGTAAAACGAATGCACGATCAGTTTCCCTTGACCTATACGATCAGTGGAAAACAATGGAGGAACAGAATGGCAAATGGCGATTCACTTCTCCAACTCATGTAGTGAGAGCCTTTGCCCAAGCATTAAAAGAACTGGATGAAGAGGGTGGAATCCAGAAAAGAGCGGCTAGATACAAAAATAACCAAAAGGTTCTTTCTGAGGGCATGCGCAGGCTTAATTTTGAACCAATCCTTCCAGAAGACTTACAATCACCCATCATAACATCATTTTATTATCCAAAATCGGAAAATTTCGACTTCTCAACATTTTATTATAAATTAAAAGAAAAAGGTTTTGTTATCTATCCAGGAAAAGTATCTAATTTAGATACTTTTAGAATCGGCAATATAGGGAACGTACATCAGGGTGACATTGAATCCTTGTTGACGGCAATGGAAAAGAGCTGCTATTGGCTTAAACTTGTATAAATACACCCATAAATTCCTTGTATCTTCCACTATAGTTTCTTATACATTAATTTGTTTTGTTTTGTTTTACTGCAAAAATTTTCTAATACAAGTATAATATACTATAGTGGAAATTAATTACGTGGGGTGAAAGTATTGTCATTAGCGGGGGAAGAAAGAAAACGAAAAATACTTGAAGAGCTAGAGATCAGCGGGAAAGTAAAGGTAAGTAATTTGGCGGAAAAATTAAATGTATCAACTGAAACCATCCGCAAATACTTAGATGAATTAGCTCAAGAAGAAAAATTAAAAAAAGTTTATGGAGGAGCGATAAATCTTTCGTTCTTTCAAGAAGAGCCTTCGACATCTGAGCGAGAGGTAATTAATTCTGAGGCAAAGAAAAGAATCGGGGAATTGGCAGCTGGTCTTATTCACGATAATGATGTAATTGCCATTGATGATGGAAGTACACCGTTACAATTAGCGAAAAGTTTACAGAAAAAGAGAAACTTAACCATTTTTACTCCTTCTATTACTGCTCTGTCCGTGCTAATTGATTTACTCCAGAAAAATATTTTTACCGGCAGGATTATCATTTTAGGCGGAGAAATTAATACCACTCATCATCGCGTGACAGGTGGATTTACTTTGCAAATGCTTGACAATTTGTTTGTTGATAAATATTTTATTTCTGCTGATGGGTTAACGCTGGGTGAGGGGGTAACTAGTTATGATTCATCAAAAGGAATTGTAACCAAAAAGTTAATTGAACACTCAGATAAATCAATCCTATTAGTGGACCAATCTAAGATTGGAAAGCGGACCCATTATAAAATAGCGGACTTTAAAGATATAAACATGGTCATATCGAATGGAGATTATCCAAAGGATTGGGAAAATCTATTAATTGAAAACGATGTAGAGTGGTTAGTTGCAAATGAGGAATTAGAATAATATGGCTATAGACTCTCCGAACCTGCAGTCTTTTGACTGTTTGTAAAGGAGGAATCAAAATGGAACATTTGGGAGTCTTGTACGAAGAAAATTTTTTAAAAAATTTTGAAGTCTATATGCGTTTGATTATTAGTGCATTACTCGGAATGTTTATCGGTTGGGATCGCAGTGCTAAAAATAAGCCAGCGGGATTGAAAACTTTTACCTATGTTTCAGTATCTTGTACTCTAATTACTCTTGTTTCTATCTATAGTGCCGAAGTTTTCGGGAGTTCTAATATCAATAATCGAATGGATCCGATGCGATTAACGGCTCAAATCGTTTCTGGACTTGGTTTCTTAGGGGCAGGACTTATATTGAAGGACGGATTGCAAGTCAAAGGATTGACTTCTGCAGCGATGGTGTTTTACGCAGGAGGAGTAGGGATTGGCATAGGTGCAGGTTTTTATGGATTTGTCCTTGTATCAGTATTGATCACCTTTTTATTAGCGAAATTAAGCCACATTATCGAACAAAAGCATACCATGGCATTAGAGATGAAAGAAAAACAACGAACGCTCCAACGTAGCTCTGGGTAATTCAAAACGCTAAGTTCTAAATCAGAACTTGGCTTTTTTTATTAAAAATAAACACAAAAAAGGGAATAACAAATATATTTTAAAATTTTTAGAAAAATACAAATAAAAACCAAGACAAACCAAGTTCATTGTGTTAAAATCAAATTAACTCAAGAATTGAGTGAATATTTAAAATTATTGGGAGGGCTGAAGAATATGAAAGTATTCTGTTTAGGTGGGGCAGGTCGAATAGGTAGAGAAGCAGTATTAGATCTTGTTGAGCACTCCGATTTTGATGTCATTACCATTGGTGATTTCAATGAGGAAATAGGGTTGGAATTAGTAAAAGAACTTGATGATCCTCGAGTCAATTTTGTAAAGGTAAATGTGTTTAATCATGAGGAAACGGTAGAGCAGATGAAGGGTTACGATATTGTCATGGATGGCACAACCATTACCTTAAATGGTCTTTCAACAGCATGTATTGCCGAAGCAGGCTGCCACGGAATTAATTTAAATGGCTTTGGTGCAGAGGATGAATTCTCTGACATTTTCAAGAAGAATAATAAAACCGCTGTCCCTGGTTTTGGAATGACTCCTGGTGTAACCCAAATGATGGCTTTGCATGCTGCTAACCAATTAGATGAAGTGGAAACAGTCAGAGTAAGCCACGGCTCCTTCCGGCCAATTGCATTTTCTAAATCCATCACTGAAACGACTACATATGAATATGACCCTGACCTCCCAGGTCGGATTGTGTACGAAAAGGGTCAATTTGTGCAAGTACCTCCATTTGCTAGACCTAGAAAAATTCGACTCCCTGAACCATATGGAGAAACCGTTCAATATATTATTCCGCATTCTGAAACACGTACTCTTGCGAAAGCACTTTCAAATAAGGGAGTACAGTTAATTGAAGTTAGAGGAACATGGCCGCAGAAAAATATGCAGTTAGTCCGTGCCCTTTATGACTATGGGATTATGCGTAATCCTAAAGTAATGATAAATGGAAAGGAAGTTGGGGTTATGGATGTTATTGGTGAATACCTGCTCCAATCGAAAGAAGGCCAAGAAACCGAACTTTATGGTTACTCACTTCATATAGAAGTGATTGGTAAAAGGGACGGAATTAAAAAGCGACATGTTTTGTATCACACACATCCAGCAAGTGATGGATCTGTAAAAGGGTGGGAGAATTTAAGGGCCTATACTAGAAACGTAGGGATTCCGATGGCAATAGCAACTGAGATTCTTGCTAAGGGATTAGTAGAAAAAACAGGTGTGATAATACCTGAAGAAGCATTTGAACCAACGATGATTTTTGAAGAACTTAAGAAACGAGGGATCCATATTCACGAAGAAGTTGAAGATTTGGACGAACGTATGGAAGAAGAAATATTTGTTAGGATTTAAATCCTTTCTTCCATCATGGATTTATTATTTTTAATAAAGAAGATATTGCAGCAATTCTCCTAGAAACCTAGAGAATAACTGTTCAAAATAATGAATGAACTAATAAAATAGATCCTTACCAATGTTGTGGAAGGAAGCTTTAGTATTAGTTGTAGATAAAGGAGGGTTTACGTTTTGGGAAATCAATCTCCTCAGATTGAAGCCGTTATATTTGACTGGGCAGGCACCACTGTGGACTATGGCTGTTTTGCTCCCTTGGATGTATTTAAAGAGATTTTCAGAAAAAGAGGAATTGAAGTATTAGATGAAGAAGCCCGGGCTCCAATGGGAATGTTAAAGTGGGATCACATTCAAGAAATGTGCCAAATGGATCGAATTGCACAATTGTGGAAAGCAAAGTTTGGAGGAATACCAGAAAAGAAGGATATCGATGACTTATACGCCGATTTTGAACCTATGCTCTTTTCCATTCTACCTAATTATTGCAATCCGATTCCTGGTGCGATTGATCTCGTCGAAAGATTAAGGAGAAAAGGAATAAAAATCGGTTCCACTACAGGATATACCTCTGAAATGATGGCCATTGTAGCACCGGAAGCGAAAAAGAAGGGGTACGCACCCGATTTCTTGGTAACTCCAAATGATGTTTCAGCAGGAAGGCCCTTTCCTTGGATGTGCTATCGAAATGCTGAATACCTTGGTGTTTATCCAATGAAACATATTATTAAAGTCGGGGATACTGTCAGTGATATAAAAGAAGGTGTAAATGCAGGCGCTTGGAGCGTAGGTATTTTAAAAGGCAGTAGTGAATTAGGCTTGAAAGAACATGAAGTTAATGCGCTAGACCAAGAAACACTAGCAGAAAAACTCGAAGTTGTTGTGAAGCGCTATAAAGCCGCAGGGGCTCATTATATCATTGATAGTATTGGAGAGTTAGATAAACTAATTCCAAAAATTAATCAGCGCTTAGCGAATGGGGATTAAATACAATTATCCTTCAAAAAAACTCTTATATAGTTTTTTCAAAAAAGCTTACGAGAGGTGAAGAGGTGAGATACATTGAAGAAACAATCATATGCACTTGGTATGGTCGAGACGATCGGATTCCCAGCTATGGTAGCTGCTGCAGACGAGGCTGCGAAGGCAGCAAATGTAAAGGTTACCACCTATCAAAAGGCCGACTCCGGGATTGTTACGATCTACATCATTGGCGATGTGGCATCCGTAAAATCCGCTGTTGATACAGGTAGAGAAGCGGCTAATAGAGTAGGCCAGTTCCGACACTCACATGTCATTCCAAGACCCGATGACCATGTAATAAAGATGCTATTCCCTGAGTTAATAGACGATTCGGTTGAAAATGCTGCTAACCTGAAACAGCATGAAATAATCGCGAATGATACTAGCAATAAAGAATTAAATAAAAAGAATTTACAAGAGCTTAGAGAACTTGCCAATTCCATTGAAGGCTTCCCTTTGCCCTCAGATGAAATTGCAAAAACGAAAAAAGAGGAGTTATTGAACATAATTGTTAAGTTCCAAGCAACGAAAGGTGGCGAAAAATGATGTACCTGGATAATGACCTCGAATCGATTCAAGAAGCAAGACAAAATCTTGAACGAGCAAAAATCGCACAAAATGCCATCTCGAACATGACACAAGATCAGGTTGACCAAGTGGTACACAGCATGGCTCAAGCGGCGATGAGAGAAGCAGGCAGGCTGGCGGCATTGGCTGTAGATGAAACAGGCTATGGCAAAATGGAAGACAAAATGACCAAAAATCTTTTTTCTGCTAAAGATGTGTTTGAATCAATAAAAGGGAAAAAGACCGTAGGAGTGATTTCCCGTGATGATGAAAAAAAGGTATGGGAAGTAGCAGAACCTGTAGGAGTCATCGCTGGAATAATCCCCTCTACTAATCCTACTTCAACCGTTATTTTTAAAGCCTTAATTGCGATAAAGTCAAGAAATGCGATCGTTTTTAGTCCACATCCTTCAGCAGCAAAATGCACAAAAGCAACAGTAAGTGTTTTACATGAAGCAGCCAAGAGGGCTGGTGCACCAGATGGTGTTATTTCATGTATAACAAAACCAACCCTAGCTTCTGCACAGGAATTAATGAGCCATAAAATCACGGATCTAATTTTAGCTACAGGCGGACCAGGGATGGTAAAGGCTGCCTATAGTTCAGGAAAGCCGGCATATGGAGTAGGTCCAGGGAATGTTCCGGTTTACATCCACTCAAGTGCCAATGTCCCAAAGGCGGCAAGACAGATTGTGCATAGTAAAACTTTCGACTATGGGACAATCTGTGCGTCCGAGCAATCACTTGTTGTAGAAAAATCCATCAAAAGAAAACTGAAGAGCGAACTGGAACGTGAAGGTGCATATTTCCTTGATGATTATGAAAAGAAAAGAATGGAGCAGATCATTTTACGAAATGGAAGCTTAAATCCTGATCTTGTTGGAAAATCCCCACAAAAGTTAGCAAAAATCGCAGGAATCATAGTTTCGGATGATACTAGATTATTCGTTGCTGAAGAAACAAACATAGGGAAGTCATTTCCTTTTTCACTTGAAAAATTGTCTCCAATTTTAGCATTTTATACTGTCGAGAATGCCCAAGAGGCAAGCAGGGTTTGCACCGAACTGTTAGAGCTGGGAGGATTAGGCCACACGGTGGGAATTCATTGTGAGGATGAAAAAATCATTGAAAGCTTTGGAGTGCAGCAAAAAGCCTCTCGAGTAGTGGTAAATTCCGGTACGACTTTCGGCGGCATCGGTGCAACTACGGGAATTGCACCATCGCTGACACTTGGATGTGGGACGTTTGGAAACAATATCTCATCAGACAATATTGGTCCCGAGCATTTAATCAATAAAAAACGAATAGCATTTGGGATTCGTGAAATGAAAAATGAGGTACCTTCGAGAGATCTAGGTTCTACCGAAAGTGCTTCGCCTAAAGAAGAAAATAATATTACTAAAGCCGATATCATGGAAATCGTGAAAAATGTGTTAAAGGAATTAAATTATAAATAAGGAGGAATAAACAATGAGTGGAGAAGCATTAGGATTGATTGAAACAAAAGGATTAGTCGGTGCTATTGAGGCCGCAGACGCGATGGCAAAGGCGGCAAATGTTAGATTAATTGGCAAAGTTCATGTAGGGGGCGGTCTGGTAACCGTTATGGTTCGTGGGGATGTTGGTGCAGTGAAGGCGGCTGTTGACTCTGGTGCAGCAGCGGTTGAAAGTGTAGGAGAATTGGTTTCTGTTCATGTGATTCCACGCCCCCATTCAGATATTGAGCTTATTCTTCCTAAATTGGAAGGATAAACCATGGTGCTGATAACGGAATCCAAATTAAGATCGATGTTGATAAAAGGGATTCCTAATCCTTTCATTATTCGGGAGGATGATAAGCTTACACCTTCAGCGATTGACTTCCTACGGGATAGGCGTATTCAACTGAAGGACCAACGGTTTACAAAAAGCTCGCATCCTACAATAGAAAATAAGGGAAGTTTAATGATTCCTGTTGGTGTATCAAATAGGCATATACATTTGGCACAACAGGATGTGGAAGTACTTTTTGGCGAGTCTTATACCTTAACTCCCATGCGAGAATTATCGCAGCCAGGTCAATTTGCGGCTTCGGAGCAAGTTACATTAATAGGTCCAAAAGGGATTATCCAAAATGTAAGAATTCTTGGTCCTGCAAGAGGAGAAACTCAAGTAGAAATTTCAATTACGGATGGATATCAATTAGGTATTCATCCTCTAGTTCGATTGTCTGGTTCTTTAGAAGGCACACCTGGACTCACACTAATTGGACCAAAGGGCTGTGTTTCTCTTCAACAAGGAGTAATTGTGGCAAAGCGCCATGTTCATATGTCTCCTGAAGATGCAAAAGCATGGAATTTGGAGCAAGGAGATCGACTGATTCTAGAAACAGAAGGTGAACGTCCAATTATCTACACGGAGGTTATCGTCCGTGTGAACCCCAATTATGTATTGGATTTTCATATTGATCTTGATGAAGGAAATGCAGCTGGCTTAAAAACAGGGGACCAGGTGAAACTAATCGGAAAAAATGGTCAATTTTTTCGATACATAGGGGGTGAGGAGGATCGATATCCGTGCAATGGTTGAGTCGGTTGTACATGAGGTTATCCAATCGATGAAAACCGAAAGGGAAAAAGCATTGAATGGAAAAGTATTATTTATTTTTTGCGATAGTTCCGCCCATGAACCATTTGCAGATCAGTTTATCAAATTGAAAAATGCGAAAATTGGTTATGATCTTTTATTCTTAGATGGTGAAACATCATCATGGCTTGGAATGCAGCGGGTGGAGTCAAGCGGGTCCGAAAGAATTATTGCTGCTGATGAATATTCACCAGCGGCAATTGAGCTATCAAAAGATTATGATGGGATTATTATTCCGGAAATTGATTTAGATAATGCTGCACGTGTAACGGCAGGGATGAAGGGAACGATTAAAGCAGAGGTTATTTTTTCAGCTGTTATGCTGAAGAAATTTATTTTGGTAGGTGCTGACACTCCAGGAATTAAACGATCCGACCGCCGTTGCTTAAAAGAGCTCACATTACCTGCACCTTATCGGGAGCGTTTTGAATCCTATAAAAAGCAAATGAATGAGCTTGGAATTGATTTTAAACCACAAATGGAATTGGCCGATTCCATCATACAAAAGATTGGTAAAAAACTAGAAACAAAAAAAACAGAAATTACTTCCTCGAAGAATAATAGTATTACTCAAAATAACCAGTTGGTTTTTGAGAAAAAACTTCTCACAACTGACTGGATCCAAGCTCAGTCTCTTATCCCAAATGATATGATTGTTCTTCCTAAAGGCGTCATCATTTCTCCTTTAGCCAAAGATCTGTTGAAACAAAGAAAAATAATGGTTAAATGGATCGAAAGGGATGATGGTTGATGTTATTAGCGAAGGTGGTGGGGAGTGTTTGGGCCATTCAAAAAGAAAAAGGCATGGAAAATATAAAACTACTTATTGTCCAGCCAATCAACCTATTAAGGGAACCAATTGGAACACATATTGTCGCAATGGATAGGATTGGGGCAGGTGTTGGAGAGTTTGTACTGATTACACAAGGATCACCAGCCCAAAAGCTAGCTTCTGAAAAAAACTCTCCAATTGATGCGGCTATTGTTGGAATTATCGATTCTTTTGATGCAGAAGAGGTAAGTAAGTAGGAGTTTAAGGTATCAATAAAAACCATTGAATGGTTTAGGGGAGGATTGGATATCTTGATTATTGGTGTACCAAAGGAAATTAAAAATAATGAGAATCGAGTGGCGATCACACCAGCGGGGGTTGTTACATTTGTAAAAGCTGGTCATACAGTTTTAATTGAAAAAAATGCTGGAGCTGGCAGTGGTTTTACTGACAAGGATTATCAAAAAACAGGAGCGGAAATCGTGAATCAAGCCTCAGACGTTTGGGCTAGGGCCGAGATGGTCCTAAAAGTAAAGGAGCCCCTTCCAAGTGAGTATAACTACTTTCGTCATGGGTTGATTTTATTCACATACCTACACTTAGCAGCAGAACCATTTTTAACAAAAGCGCTAAAAGAAAAAGGAGTACTAGCGCTTGCGTACGAAACAGTTTCGGATCAACGAACTTTGCCTTTATTGACGCCAATGAGCGAGGTGGCTGGGAGAATGGCGGCACAGATTGGGGCACAATTCTTACAAAAATCGAATGGTGGAAAAGGGATTCTTCTAGCTGGCGTACCAGGTGTCAATCGAGGGAAAGTTACCATTATTGGTGGAGGTGTAGTTGGAACGAACACGGCAAAAATGGCTATAGGACTAGGAGCGGAGGTAACGATTATTGATCTTAGTGCCGATCGATTACGCCAATTAGATGATATCTTTGGTAACCAAATAAAAACACTTATGTCCAATCCATATAACATTGCAGAGGCAGTTAGGGAGGCTGACCTTTTGGTAGGCGCTGTATTAATTCCGGGTTCCAAAGCTCCTAAACTTGTAACGGAAGATATGGTTAAAACGATGAAGTCAGGATCAGTAATTGTTGACGTGGCAATTGATCAAGGTGGGGTCGTCGAGACGATTGACCATATTACTACACATGATTCACCAACCTATGAAAAGTACGGTGTTATTCATTACGCTGTTGCTAATATGCCAGGTGCAGTCCCTAGGACATCTACAATCGCACTAACCAATGTTACGATTCCGTTCGCCTTGCAAATAGCCAATAAAGGCGTTTATAAGGCAATTATGGATAATCCATCATTAAAGCTTGGAGTAAACACAGCTAAAGGTGAAATTACTTATGAAGCAGTAGCTAAAGATCTCGGATATAAATATGTACCAGTTGAAAGTGTCTTAGAAAAAGAATTTGCAAACGTTTAAATTTAATTAGAAATAAAATGAGACAAAGTGCCAGGCGCCATCCAGTTTTTTGGGTTGGTGCCTGGCACTTTGTTTTTAATTCCTCTCCATTACTTTAACTCCTTTATAGTAAACCTTCCTTATCTTATCAATCTCGGTAATTTCTAATCCAGGTACACCCTCAGCTACTAAAAAGTTGGCTTCTAAACCAACTTCTAGTCGACCGAACACATCGTCTTTTCCTAATAGCTTAGCAGGATTGTCTGTTAATAGTGATAGAATCTTATTTTCATCATAATGATGCTTCTTTAATAGCCGCATCGCTGGCTGTGCAATCATCATTAAGACATCAGGCCCTTTTAATGCTTGGTCTTGAAATGGCAGCCATGATGTTCCAAGATAGGGTGGGAGATAGGAGTCCGTTGCAATGGATACAGGTATGTCTTTTTCTACAAAATTTAGAATTTCTTCTGGAGAGTTCGGCTGTAAATGTGTACCGCCCATTGGAGTTGCAACGATATTAATTCCTTGTTTTGCTGCTTTCTGAATTTGTTCATCTGTAATTCCATGTGCATGGTGCAGAACATCGATTCCTGACTCTAAGGCAAGTTTAATTCCTTCTTCGCCTGCAACATGAGCGCCCATTCGTTTTCCTAATCGATGATAGATGTTTACGATCTTTTGTAACTCCTCGAGCGTGTAAATGATTTCACCAGCACGTGGTACTTCCTTTTCGGTAAAATTTGCTGGTGTGGCGTTGATAAAAATATTTTCTCCTGGATAGTCACTTTCAAGAGCAATCATTTGCACGAGAACTGGGTCGGATAAATCGCATTGTGTAACTCCCCGTGATTGTGTGATAGAGGTAAAATGCGCCAAATTTTCGAAACCTATCGAAATACTCGTTGTGGCAAACGTTATATCAAGCGGAAGATCGTGAACAGCTTTTTGATAATCTTCTTTAGAAAAATCGCATAGCGGATGACCGCAGATCTGCTCTCCAAGTGCCGTAATACCCGATGATAATGCATGTAAGAGAAGGGCTTTACCTGCTAAAAAATGAGTTTCTGGCGTTACGGGATAGAGTGAGGTGGGTGCAAATTCTAGTAAATGAGTATGACAATCGACCAAGGAGGGGGTAATTACAAAACTCGAACAATCAATCACATCACTATCAGGATAATCCTCCTTCAACTGCTCCCAACTGCCAATCGCAGCAACTTTTCCATTTTCAATGACCATTGCACCATCCTTCAGTGTCCCCAGCTGACTAACTGTTACGAGTTTCTTACCACGAATCATGTATTTCATCATTCGTCACACCAAAAATGGAGTTAAAAAATAACCCAAGATACATGCAGTAATAATTCGAAGAACGGTGCCAATAATGGCCGCTTCTAATGTTTCTTTTTCATTTAGGGCAGATGTTTCGGCCCAGGTGACAGGCACCTGTCCAAAGATAACGGATAATGGCAAACCAGAATTGGCTAAGACGAATGAGCCAACAATTAGGCGTGGATCAATGGTATTTGCGAGCTCCGCAAGCTGAGCAACGGCAAGTGTCGGAGCGGCGAGAATGGACACGATTCCAGTTGCAGGTTCAATACTTAGGAATGTAAGAACAGAAGATAAGCTAGATTCTATGAGGCTCCAAACACCTATGAATTTTAAGGCTCCGATAAAGAAAAAGACGGCCGCAACGGCTGGAATAATGATTAAAAACAACAGTTCAACGCCTTCTTTAGCAGATGAGAAAATGGTTTGCAAAAACTTTGTAGTAGGTGTAAAACGTGGTAATTCCTCAAGCTCCACTTTTTTGGTATCCCGGTAAATGGTTCTAGATAAGAGAAACGGTACGACGATGATTGGGGCAAAAATCGATAAGATTACGAGTGGAAAGGCTTTAATGCTAAATGCGGATAGTGCGATAAGTCCTAATACAAACGTTGCAAAGGATTGTGGAGATTGAATCATGGTCGCGACAGCAATTTTTTGCTCGGCTTTAGTGGCATTTGCTTTCACAAGAATCGGACCTGAGATTTTTCCAGCAGCGTTAATATCTCCAAGGATATTATAGACACTTGGAATAATCACGGAAGGATTGATCTTGAACCACTTCATAATAGGAACAAATAGGCGAATTAAGCCATCCGTAAATCCTAATCGCTCCAAAAGGCGACCGACAATAACGCTTACAATAATGGCAATCCCAACTTCACTTGTTAGAAAAATATCGACAACAATCGGTTTTACTTCTTTGATAATCGTATCAAACAGGTTTGAAAGTGAATTAGGAGCGAATAAAAGCAAAATCAATGACCCAAAGACTAACAATATACCAATCACTTCAAAAGTCTGCCATTTGGACCTTGAGGAATTTGAAACAGATGCTTGTTCCTTCTCCATAAAACGACCTCCTGCCATTTTTATTTATGGTATGTATGGGCGGGAAATGGGTGTTTGTCATTTGGAATAATAATTTGTAAGAAGGAATGGAACAAGATTACATATGGAATATTAATTCCTGCCTTTATCAGAAATAAGAAAACGCGAATCCCTTGGTATCAAGTGATTCGCGTTTTACTTTGAGGGAAATCTTACAGCAATCATTAAAATTTACAATCTTACCTTAACCTCAGTACCATCCTTAGCTTTGACATCTACCAGCACCAAACCTTTATGGTTTTTCAGTTCCTTGATGATTGGCTTTAGCATTTCTTTATCTATCTGTGGAATTGTAAGGTCAAGTTTTTTTCTTTCAAAATGTTCTTTCGTCCATTTGTTTGCGTATTGATGTAAAAGCTTTGAAGACAAAATTGAACTACAAACGGTTAGAATGGCATATGGAATTGGGATGGTAAACCGAACGTCTTTTGCTTTAACTTTTATATGCAGCATTAGCAATTACACTATTCAATGATGACAGAAACGGTATCACCGATCAGATTTATGTCAAGATCCTTTACATATTTTTCTGACTGAGGAATACTTGCAGCGATGCTATGTCCAGCCATTAATACTACCTTGATAAGTTTTATGGGCAAATTCACGGTAACGTTATCATTTTCAGCTGATACAACACGAATTTTTAATGTTTTATCGACATATTTAGTCGGTTTTTCTACTAGCTTACTTCCTGCTTCTTCTTTCTCTTTTAATACTTGAATCAGTTCTGATCCTTTATCTGCATCAATTTTCCCTTCTTGCACCATGGTTAATACTCTTGCAATTTCTTCTTTCATGGTCAAATCCTCCTATTCCTCTTTTAAAAGCTTAATGGCTTCTTCTGGTGTGATTTCGCCATTTTCCAACATAGTGACAACCTTTTTCTCGTCTACTTCATTTTTCTTTTTTTGCACATATCCAAGGGATGATGTCAGTTAGCTTACTTCGGACCGTTGGATACGAAATTCCCAGTTCTTTTTCAACTTCTTTGATATTTCCTCTGCATGTTAAAAATACTTCCACAAAATGTAGCTGATCTTTTGATAAGGACGCTAACTTGGTTAATTCAAACTCATTTTCAATCGTAGTGTGACAATGAGAGCACTGCAGCTTCATAATCTTCAATGTATTGCTGCAGACAGGACAATTTGTTGATTTGATTATATCGATAAATTCAAATAGTAAATAATAAAAATTAATTTTTTTAAAAAAAATATTTAAATTATTAATTTGTAAATTGATTTTATTAAGTTGGTGATTAATTATGTTTCAAATGTCTATTAAGTCATATAATATGTAAATTTAGTTTATTGATTTTTTTGTTAATCGAAAGAAAGAAGGTGAACGACCAATGATAATTGAGTCTTTATTCAAAGCTTCCCCTCATAAAAGGGTCAGTGAAGATTCAATCGTATTAAATGGAAAGATAAATGTATATGGGGTTTTTGATGGCGCAACTCCATTAGTGCCATTCAAAGATGAAAAAGGAATGAACGGTGCATATGTAGCTTCAAATTTATTTAAGGATTATTTCTTACAACTCTACAGAAGTCACCTTACATTAGTGGAAGGGGTAGTGGCTGCTAATAAAATGTTGAGAGAGCGCATGCAAAAATACAAGGTGAATCAGGAAAAATATGAAGAACTTTGGTCCACATGTGCTGCAATGATAAAGGTTGAAGAAGAAGGAAAGATCTCTTATGTTCAGCTTGGAGATTGTATGATCATTGCTGAATATCAAAACGGAACCATAAAAGCCTTAACAAGGGATACCGTAAAAGATATAAGTTATCGAGCGAAGGCATGGCGTGAGGAACTAAGAAAGCAAGGAGTTAAACTTCCAGATGAGAAGTATTTTCAGGATCGTACTCACCAGCTGATCTTTAATCGTTCATTAGCTAATAAGGAATATGGGTACACTGTAGCCAATGGAAAAGAAGAAGTAGTAAATTTTATTCAGCATGGTCAAGTCACTACCAGTGAAATCAAAAGATTATTATTAATAACAGATGGCCTTTTTTATCCAAAATGTTCAATGGAAGAAACATTTAAAAGGATACAAACAATCGGTTTAGAAGTATATTCTATCGAATTAGAAAGATATGAGAAAAAAAATAATCTTCGTTCAGATGATAAGTCAGGGATCATGATTAGCTTATGTGATGAGGAGAGGTCTACATGAAAGGAGAACCAGGATGGATTAAAGATAGTAATTTATCGTTTAAGGAACCGCTTGTAGCACTAAAAGATGTCATGTACATCATTGTGCACCATACCGAAGAAATAGGTTGGGATGTTAATAAGACCCACAGGTTTCATCAGGATGATCGTGGATGGAGTGGAATAGGGTACAATTTTTTTATTGAGGAAAGCGGTGAAATCATGAAAGGTAGAGGATATCATGTCGGAGCACACGCCTATTCATATAACCAAATATCAATTGGTATATGTTTAGCAGGGAATTTTGATATTCATACTCCCTCAATAGAGCAGCTAAAATCATTGAGTAAACTCTGCCTTTTCCTTTTAGATCAATATCATATATCAACTCCTCAAATTATTGGACATCGTGAAGTAAATGGCATGGCAAAAAGTTGTCCAGGTAAAAATTTTAATATGGACCAATTCAGAGAATCTATTAAACTTAATAAAAGCTGTGAAGATACGAGGCATTAATAATAGAAATGAAAAACCAAGATGTAATTTAAGTTCATCTTGGTTTTTAACATTTAAAGATATAAGAAAGCTGGCAACTTAATTTAATCAAAATAAACCGCTCGATCGGGATTTGTTAAGTATTTAAATGCAATCTCAATTTGTGATTTCGTATTCCTAGCTATTGACAGGGGAGGCAGTTCGTTTTCCGCAAAGAACTTCACTTCACTGGTCTCGATTCCTTTAGCTGGCTGCCCGCCAATTATTTCACATTGTATAAATATTTTATAAACATGATAAGCAGACGGAGGGTGTGGATGGCACTTTTTATCGGTTACCGCTATTACTCTGATCGGTTTTACAGTAAATCCTGCTTCTTCTTTTACTTCCTTAACAGCGACCTCACTTGGGGTATGTCCAATATCAGCCCAGCCTCCGGGTAATGCCCAATTTCCATCAGTATTTTCACGGACCATTAGTATTTTATCATCCTGAAAGACCACTGCCCTAATATCAACTTTAGGAGTTGCGTAACCAGTTTCACCAGCAAATAAATCTTTGATTACAGGCCTGTCCATTTCTGTATAATGCGCTAAAATCTCAACGCTGATATTTCTAATTAATTCAAATCTCTCCAAGTCATAAACATCTTTTGAATACGTTAATCCCGCCTGCGCAATGGATTGAAGCTGTTTCGCCCAATCCAGCCATTTCGGTTCCAATATCAACACCACCAGCTTGTCTAATAATATTTAATAGTACCATATATATGAATCAAGCAAAAATTTGCTATACCTCCTGTACTACACATCATCTTTATTAAGTTACCAATGCATTAGTTTTGACAATTGTATTCAATGTGAGTAAGGTAACTTAGTAGGATACAAAGTATCTTTTTCACACATAGGGTTAAAGACCCTTCCTAATATAAGAAATTTATAAAAATGTTCATAGTAGAGTTGAACGAAACAATCATGTTATTACTAGGAGGAATTATAATGTCAAACTCTCAAACTATAGAAAAAATTGAACAGCAAATGTTCTTAGATGTTATTCGTGAACGTCGATCTGTCCGTGCATACGATCCAGCCGTGCAGATTTCACGTGAAGAAATGACTGAAATACTTGAGCTGGCAGCGTTGGCACCTTCGTCTTCGAACCTGCAGCCATGGCGTTTTCTAGTCATCGATAAACCGGAATTAAAGGAAAAGCTTTTGCCCATCGCATTTAACCAGCAACAAGTAGTCGAAGCTTCTGCCGTGATTGCGGTACTTGGCGATGTGGAAAGCTACAAGAAAGCAGAAAAAATTTATGGACAAGCTGTTGAAGCAGGCTATATGCCAGCTGATACGGCTAACTCATTCATCGAACGAACCGTCGGCATGTATTCAAACTTACCGCCTGAAGTGGCTCGCCAAATTGTATTTACCGATGGCGGCCTCATCTCGATGCAGCTCATGCTTGTCGCGCGTTCCAAAGGGTACGACACTGTACCAATGGGCGGATATGATAAAGCGAAGTTCGTTGAAGCGTTCGGAATTTCCGAGCAGTATGTGCCGGTCATGCTAATTGCTATTGGTAAAGCAGCGAAACCAGGACATCCTACTACACGTCTTCCGATTGAGGATGTTACGTTCTTTAACGAAATGCCTTCAGTTAATGAGTAATACACTACGAAAGACGTTTCTAAAAACAACTTTAAAAACGTAATCGAACCCCGTTCTTTCTTAGAACGGGGTTATGTATGTTTAACAATCCATTTTATAGGGTATCTGGAAGGAATAAACTACCTTAGATTTCTTTCGGAATGTTGCCATGCATGATAAAATGAATAACTATATATTATGAAGTTGTTAGATTATAATTTTACAATAGTAATAGGTGTGATGGATTTTGAAGAGAAAAAAAACGCTGATGAGTATTATGATTGGTATCTTAGTATTTAGTGGTTGTCTATATTTACTTCTGCCAGATCGTAATCAAACAAAGGTGGAAAGTGTCAAGGCGGTTGCTTCTGCTCATAAAGAACAAACAACAGTAGATAAGGCAGTTGAAGATACTAAAGCTGAAGAACAGGTACAAACTGAACAAGCAGACGAGAGTGATAAGCCAATTACGGAAAATATTAAGGATAAGGTCAGGGAAGTTGTCGAAGTTGCACTAAACTTTCTTAAGAGAGATCAGAAGATTGTGGCAATCGGTGACTCTCTAACCGAAGGTATTGGAGATGAATCAGAGAACGGCGGTTATGTGGGAATTCTTAATCACACGTTTGAAGACAAAAACCTAAATATCACCGTAGAAAACTATGGTAAAAAAGGAAACCGGACAGACCAACTACTGAAAAGGCTGGAGAAAGAAGACGTAGCTTCCTCCATTAAAGAGGCTGATATTGTTCTAATCACAATTGGCGCGAATGACATTATGAATGTATTAAAATCCAATTTTATGAATGTTACGATGGAACCCTTCCAAGAGGAAAGGGTGAAATATATAGAGCGATTAAAGGCCATTTTTAATAAAATTAATGATCTAAATCCAGATACCCAAATTTACTTAATAGGTTTTTATAATCCATTTGAACGCCATTTTGGTGAAATAAAAGAACTTGGCATGATCATTGACCATTGGAATGACGCAGGAGTATCTCTTGCAGAAGAATATGATAATGTAAGGTATATTCCAACAAAAGACTTATTCAGTAATACTAACATGGACTTATTGGCGGAGGATGAATTTCACCCAAACACAAGCGGCTATAAACAAATGGCCCAGCGAGTTTTAGAATACTTGAAAAAATCCAATGAAAAAACCGAGATTAACACAGTCGAAGTCGCGTCATAATCCCCAAAAAAAAGCTAGGTTTGCTTCTGTTAATTTATAATAGTGTTTAAATTCTGAAAATTAATTTGACATCTTGATTTTGATAAACTAGTATATATTTATATTCATACTAGCGGATGATTATTGTGGGAGAGACTAAACGCATTGTTTAGCACCGAAGGAGCAAGTCCCAAAATTGGGCTCAATCTCTCAGGTAAAAGGACCACAATAGGACGCGTCTCTGGAGAGCGCCATGTGCCACCAAAGGAGTTAAACTCTCAGGTAAAAGGACAGAGAAAAATAGGGATACGCCTATTTTTCTCTGTCCTTTTTTTGTGGAGAAAAATAGAGAAAAACAGAAAAAGGAGGGTGTTAAACGCAAAACGAATAGTTGGGGAGTCCATATTTTTCGGTTTCCAATAAGGTTGATCAGGTAAAGTATTTACTTTAAAAAATGTAAGCGCTTATTTCTGCCGATTTGACTAAGTAAATTAAACTTTTATAGGGATATTACCTATCCTGGAAAAGAAGAAAGAGGGGATTCATTTGCAGGAACAAAAATTGTCGCGGGGTTTAAAAAACAGGCACGTTCAACTTATCGCTATTGGCGGGGCTATTGGAACAGGATTATTTCTAGGAGCAGGAAAATCGATTCATTTAACAGGTCCATCGATTTTATTTGCGTACTTGATTACAGGTACCATTTGCTTTTTAATCATGCGTGCACTCGGAGAACTGCTTCTATCCAACTTGAAATATCATTCTTTTGTTGATTTTGTTAGAGACTATTTAGGTAATATGGCAGCATTTATTACGGGATGGACCTACTGGTTTTGCTGGATTTCCATCGCAATGGCCGATTTAACAGCCGTTGGTCTCTATACACAGTTTTGGTTTCCGGACGTACCACAGTGGATGCCAGGATTAATTGCACTTGTCGTTCTGCTCTTTATGAACTTAGCAACCGTAAAGCTATTTGGCGAAATGGAATTCTGGTTCGCCTTAATCAAAGTCATTGCGATTCTTGCACTAATTGTGGTTGGGATATTCATGATCGTTAAAGGCTTTTCCACAAATTCAGGCACATCTAGTTTCACGAATTTATGGAGCCACGGCGGCATGTTCCCGAATGGCATTAATGGTTTTATTTTGTCATTCCAAATGGTAGTGTTTGCGTTTGTTGGGATTGAACTTGTTGGCCTTACAGCAGGTGAAACAGAAGACCCAGAGAAAGTAATCCCAAAAGCAATAAATAATATCCCTATACGAGTTTTGATTTTCTACATTGGTGCCCTCATAGTCATCATGAGTATTTATCCGTGGAATGCGATTGATCCAGCGAAAAGCCCATTTGTCCAAGTCTTTGTGGCAGTTGGCATAGCAGCAGCGGCTGGTATTGTCAATTTTGTTGTCCTAACCTCAGCAGCATCGGCTTGTAACAGCGCCATCTTCAGTACAAGCAGGATGGTATACGCGCTTGCCAAAGACAAAAATGCACCTGTACCATTAGCGAAACTGGATTCCCGTAAAGTACCTTCCAATGCATTGTTCTTCTCCACTATAGTCATTCTAATTGCCGTTATATTGAACTATGTGATGCCAGAAGGAGTTTTTACGCTGATTACAAGTATTTCTACTGTATGTTTCCTCTTTATTTGGGGAATTACGGTCATCAGTCATTTAAAATACAGAAAAACCAGACCAGATTTAGCGAAAGTGAACAAATTTAAATTACCGCTCTATCCATTTTCCAATTACTTAATCCTTGCTTTCTTAGCGTTTGTGCTAGTTGTACTTGGGCTTGCGGAAGACACTCGTATCGCCTTATTTGTAACACCTGTTTGGTTCATCATGCTGATAGCGATTTATAAGATGATGATCAAGAAGACAGATGATGTGGAGCAGGAGAATCAACAAGAAGTAGTAGGAAATTAGGCGGATTTTTTAAAATAAAAATGTTTCCGCTTACAAAAAGCTTGACTTGTATAAGTGTTACTATTATTCTGAAAATAATAAAAATGAATAAGCGGAAGATGGTTGTGGGAGAGTGCAAATTTACACGCCACCGAAGGAGCAAGTTCCAAAAAGACCCTTGGAACAAATCTCTCAGGTAGATGGAACCACAATTGGACGCAGCTCTGGAGAGCGCATATACGTTATATGCCACCAAAGGGGAAGGTTCTTAATCGGACTTAAACTCTCAGGTAAAAGGACAGAGAAGGGTAGAAGAAAGCCTAGTGCTACCCTTTTCTGTCCTTTTTTGCGTGCAAAAAAAAGGTTCTAATCACAGAAGAGGTAGCCAATACAACAATCAAGGGGGAAACGGGAATGAGTTTACAACAAAATGATTCCACTATCTTTGAAGCAATTCAGAAAGAGCAGCAGCGTCAGCATCAAACGTTGGAACTGATTGCCTCTGAAAATTTCGTAAGTCAAGATGTTTTAGAAGCAATGGGAAGTGTGTTGACGAATAAATATGCGGAGGGCTATCCAGGGAAGCGTTACTATGGTGGATGTGAATTTGTCGATGTGGCAGAACAAGTTGCCATTAACCGCCTAACTCAGTTGTTTGGTGCTAAATATGCCAATGTTCAGCCTCACTCAGGTGCGCAGGCAAACTTCGCTGTATTTTTCGCTCTCCTTCAACCTGGTGATAAAGTGATGGGGATGAACCTCTCACATGGCGGACACTTAACGCACGGAAGTCCTGTTAGTGTTTCAGGAAAATGGTTTGAGGTAGTGTCCTATGGTGTCAGAGAAGATACTCAATTGATTGATTACGATGAACTGGAAACGATCGCGAAAAAAGAAAAACCTAAATTGATTATTGCCGGAACAAGCGCTTACCCTAGAACGATTGATTTTGCACGGTTTAGACAAATTGCAGATCAAGTTGGCGCAAAATTAATGGTGGATATGGCGCATATTGCAGGACTAGTTGCAGCGGGTCTTCATCCATCACCGGTTCCTTATGCGGATGTTGTAACGAGTACTACGCATAAGACGCTCCGAGGACCGCGCGGCGGCATTATTTTAACAAATGATGAAGAAATGATAAAAGCCATTAATAAATCGGTGTTCCCAGGAATTCAAGGCGGACCGCTGATGCATATTATTGCGGCTAAGGCCGTTGCATTCAATGAAGCATTGCAGCTAAGCTTTAAGGACTATGCGAAACAAATCATTGTAAATGCAGCAACATTAGGAGAAACATTAAAAAAGCAAGGCGCAGCGCTTGTTTCTGGTGGAACCGATAATCATATTGTCCTATTAGATTTACGTCCGTGGAATTTAACTGGAAAAGAAGCAGAAAAGTTATTAGAAGAAGCCGGCATTACGGTTAATAAAAATACGATTCCATATGATCCAGAAAAGCCATTTGTAACGAGTGGTATCCGCATGGGAACTGCGGCTTTAACGACGCGTGGTATGAAGCAGGATGAAATGGTGAAAATCGGGGAAGTCATCGCAGCTGTTCTGAAGAGCAAAGGCGACAAAGTCGTTCTTGAGAAAGCAAAAGAAACAACCAAAGCCATTTGTAGTGCCTATCCGTTATTTCAACAGGCAATCACAGTATAAGAAGGGAGCATGAGGATGGAATTTCAGAGTTGTTTTGACATTATTGGCCCTATTATGGTCGGACCGTCGAGTTCACATACAGCCGGTGTCGTATCGATTGGGAAATTTATTTATGAACTTGTAGGAGATTATCCGCAAGAGGTCAATATTGTATTTTATGATTCCTTTGCTGAAACCTACCAAGGACATGGAACAGATAAAGCACTTCTTGGCGGATTGCTTGGGATGGACACCGACGATACAAGGATAAAACATTCATTGGAGTGGGCAAAAGAGGCTGGGATGCAGTACCATTTCGAATTTGAAGATAGCTGTGAGTACTATGATCACCCGAATACAACTTTGGTAACAGTGAAACACGATGATCGTCTTATAAAGGTTGGTGGTGCGTCACTTGGTGGCGGCTTATCCAAAATCTTTATGATTAACGAGATGATGGTAGATATTCGTTTAAGTGCAGGCGATGACTTTACGGTCCTTGCCCGTTCTTACCAACCAAGAGGGAAAGTACTGATGGAGGCAATATGATGAAGATACAGTCCATGAAAGAGCTGATTGAGGTTTGTGAAAGAGAACAAAAAACCATTGGTGAAATCATGCTAATGATGGAAACAGAAAAATCAGGAAGAGACAAAGAGACCATTATTAGCATGATGGAAGAGCGCTTGCTCAAAATGAAAGAAGCCGTTGATAGCGGTATAAAAGATGCCTCAGCCGCACCAAGTGGAATTTCTGGCGGGGATGCCGTGAAAATGTATGATTACGTACAGCAAGGGAAATCTCTGTCAGGAAATTATGTCAGCAATGCAATGAGCTTTTCATTGGCAACGTCTGAAAACAATGCACGGATGGGGGTTATTGTAGCCACTCCAACTGCTGGGGCTGCCGGCATATTGCCTGGTGTATTGTTTTCGCTTCATAAAAATGATGGCACTCCCTATAAAGATTTAGTCATGGGCTTGTTCACAGCAAGTATGCTCGGGTTTATCATTGCAAACCGTTCATTCATTTCGGGGGCAGCGGGAGGCTGTCAAGCAGAGGTTGGATCTGCAACAGCGATGGCCGCTGGAACCATTGTAGAGTTAAAAGGGGGCACACCGCAGCAGGCTGTCAATGCGACTGCCATTGCCATGAAGTCACTCTTAGGATTAGTTTGTGATCCAGTTGCGGGTCTTGTTGAAGTGCCTTGCATTAAACGTAATGTAATTGGAACCTCTATCGCATTTTCAGCGGCTGATATGTCGCTGGCAGGGATTGAAAGCCGCATACCGTGTGATGAAGTGATTGAAGCGATGTATCGAATCGGAAAAGATATGCCTCGGACACTTCGGGAAACAGCGCTTGGAGGTCTAGCAACGACAGAAACAGGTAAACAGGTGAAGGAACGACTATTTTGTAAGAAATCTTAAGGAGGAGGTATCTCAATGGGGATCACAACAACATTAAAGCAAACACCACTTTTTGAAGTTTATGGAAGGTTTGGTGCCAAGGTGATAGATTTTGGAGGCTGGGCACTGCCAGTACAGTTTTCCAGCATTTTAGAAGAGCATGAGGTGGTTCGTACAAAAGCAGGACTTTTTGATGTTTCTCATATGGGTGAAGTGCTTGTAGAAGGGAAAGATGCAGAGAGCTACATCAACTACCTTGTCACTAATGATGTAACAAAGCTTAGCATCAATCAAGCACAGTATACCGCAATGTGCTATCCAGACGGCGGAACGGTCGATGACTTACTCGTTTATAAATTAGATCATGAAAAATATTTACTCGTCATTAATGCCGCAAACATTGACAAAGATTACGAATGGATGAAGCAGCATGTAAAAGGAGATATGATACTAACAAATATTTCGAATGAAATTGCTCAGATTGCCATCCAAGGTCCCAAGGCTGAAGGTGTTTTACAAAAGTTAACAGAAACTGATATATCCAAAATTGGCCCATTTAAATTTGTGCAACATGTCAACCTGGACGGGATTACTGATGTGCTCGTATCTCGTACTGGTTATACAGGGGAAGATGGTTTTGAGCTTTATTTATCCGCTTCTCAAGCGGAAGCACTTTGGGTAAAGCTTTTAGAAACAGGAAGTGATGATGGCTTAATGCCATGCGGCCTTGGTGCGCGTGACACCCTTCGTCTAGAAGCACGTCTTGCACTCTATGGTCAAGAGTTATTAAGTGATATAAGTCCCCTTGAAGCAGGAATCGGCTTTGCCGTAAAAACAAACAAAGAAAGTGATTTTATCGGTAAATCTGCATTATCAGTACAAAAAGAAGCCGGATTAAAACGAAAATTAGTAGGGATTGAAGTCACCGGCCGGGGAATCCCGCGTCATGGGTATAAAGTAGTTTCAGAAGATGGAGAGGTTATTGGTGTAGTGACATCAGGAACCCAATCACCATCTTTAAAGAAAAGTATTGGTCTTGCACTCATTACGGCTGAACATACTGAAGTAGGAACACCATTGAAAGTGGAAATTCGTAATAAGTTGATTGAAGCGGTTGTGGTTAAAACACCTTTTTATAAAAAGAGTTAATAGAGTTGTAACTTACTAGCAGATAGGCATTACGTTCGTAAATAAAAATTGGAAGGAAGAGAAAAAAATGACGAAAGCGACAGCAACTTTACTTTATAGCAAAGAACATGAGTGGGTATTACAATTAGACGGAAATCGAGTACGAATTGGAATTTCTGATTTTGCACAAAAGCAATTAGGAGATATCGTCTTCGTTGAAACCCCAGAAGTGGATGATGAAGTAACAGCGAATGAATCAATGGGAACCATCGAATCAGTAAAAGCAGTATCTGATCTATACTCTCCTGTATCAGGCACGGTTGTTTTGGTAAACGAAGAGTTAGGAGACGCTCCTGAGACGATTAACGAGCACCCATTTGAAGCAGGCTGGTTAATAGAAGTGGAAATGTCAAATCCAGAAGAATTGGATTCACTTTTAAATGAAGAGGCGTACCAAGCATTTATTAATGAAGGAGAGGAATAAAATGACTTCCACTTATCGATACCTCCCTGATACGAAACAAGATCAAGAGGAAATGCTTTCGTTTTTAAATATTACTTCAATAGACGAGTTATTTGAAGATATTCCAGCAGATCTGCAACTGAAATCGGAGCTGAATATCCCAAAGGCTGTCCCTGAATCACTTCTTTCAAAAAAAATGAATCAGCTTGCTTCTAAAAATAAAAATGCGAATCATTACCCGACTTTTCTTGGTGCGGGAACCTATGATCACTACATACCAAGTGTGGTCAACCACATGATATCACGTTCCGAATTTTACACAGCCTATACACCCTACCAGCCGGAAATCAGCCAAGGTGAATTACAGGCGATATTTGAATTTCAGACCATGGTTTGTGAGCTGACAGGAATGGATGTCGCCAATTCTTCGATGTACGACGGCTTTACTTCGCTGGCAGAAGCTGCATCACTTGCAGTCGCATCAACAAGACGTTCCAAAGTTCTTGTGTCGAAGGGGGTTCATCCTGAATCACGTGCGATCCTAAATACGGTAGCAGATGGCCAAGGGTATATCGTTGAGGAAGTCAATCTTACGGATGATGAAACAAGCTTAGTACAGCTGCAAGGACAAATTGATAAAAACACTGCTGCTGTGATTGTTCAATACCCAAACTTTTTCGGTTCCATTGAGGATCTAGCAGAAATTAAGAATATCGCTGATACAAAAGGCGCGCTTTTCATTGTAAGCGCCAATCCGTTGGCACTCGCACTCTTACAGGCTCCCGGTAAACTTGGAGCAGATATTGTGATCGGGGATATGCAGCCATTAGGAATTCCGATGTCCTTCGGCGGTCCGCACTGCGGTTATTTTTCAGTAAGCAAGAAATTTATGCGAAAAATCCCTGGACGTATTGTCGGGCAAACGACAGATGATAAAGGACAGCGTGGATTTGTATTAACTCTGCAAGCACGTGAGCAGCATATTCGCCGTGATAAGGCATCATCCAATATTTGTTCAAACCAAGCTTTAAATGCACTTGCTTCTGCGGTTTGTATGAGTGCACTTGGAAAGCAAGGAATTCGTCAGATGGCGCAGCTAAACGTTGAAAAAGCCGATTACATGGCAAAATTGCTAGATAAAAAAGGCTTTACCATTATGAATAAAGCTCCATTCTTTAATGAATTTGTTGTCAAGCTTCCTCGTCCAGTAAAGGAAGTCAATTCAAAACTCCTTGAGGCAGGTATCATCGGCGGGTTTGATTTAGGAAATGATTACGGCTTAGAAGATCAAATGCTGATAGCAGTAACAGAACAGCGGACAAAAGAAGAGATTGACCAATTTATCGAGGTATTGGAGGCAGCTGTAAATGGTTGAATATAATGATCTAATTTTTGAAATCAGTCGTGAGGGACGTGTTGGTTTAAGCCTTCCAGAGAGTGATGTTGATCATGTTGATTTAAATGATAAACTTCCGAAACATTTGATTCGTGACCTGCCAGCAGAACTCCCAGAAGTATCAGAGTTACAGCTTGTTCGGCATTACACGGCGCTTTCGAATAAAAACCATGGGATTGATAATGGTTTCTATCCACTTGGCTCATGTACGATGAAGTATAATCCGAAAATAAACGAGGACGTAGCACGTTTGGAAGGGTTTAGCCGCATTCATCCCTATCAGCCTGCTGAAACGGTACAAGGCGCATTAGAGGTTTTATATGAATTACAGGAAGAATTAGCGGTCATCACAGGAATGGATGCCGTAACGTTACAGCCTTCAGCAGGTGCTCAAGGAGAATGGACCGGGTTAATGATGGTCAAAGCCTATCACAAGCAAAAAGGTGAGGTAAGAACGAAAGTCCTTGTTCCAGACTCCGCACACGGAACAAACCCTGCAAGTGCAGCGGTTGCCGGCTTTGAAACAATCACGATTCCATCCAACGAGCATGGGTTAGTCGATTTAGAAGAATTAAAGAAACATGTTGATGATAATACAGCCGCATTGATGCTGACAAACCCAAATACTCTCGGTCTATTTGAAAAAGAAATAGTAGAAATTGCTAAGGTTGTTCATGAAGCAGGCGGCTTACTCTACTATGATGGAGCCAATGCGAACGCCATCTTAGGGAAAACAACCCCTGGGCAAATGGGATTTGACATCGTGCATTTAAATCTTCATAAAACCTTTACAACACCTCATGGCGGGGGCGGCCCAGGTGCAGGACCTGTCGGTGTGAAGGAGAAATTAATTCCGTTTTTACCAGTACCTCGTGTTGAAAAAGTAAACGAAGTATATGTGCTGAACACTAACCAGCCGCTTTCTATTGGCCGTGTGAAAGGATATTATGGAAACTTTGGTATTCTTTTGCGAGCGTATACCTATATTCGCACAATGGGAGGAGAGGGGTTACGTCAAGTATCAGAAAGTGCCGTACTTCATGCGAATTATCTGCGCAAAAAACTAGAACCGTATTTTGATGCACCCTATTCGCAAATTTGTAAACATGAATTTGTTTTATCTGGATCAAGACAGAAAAAGCTTGGTGTCAGAACACTGGACATGGCCAAACGTCTGCTGGATTTTGGCTACCATCCACCTACCATCTACTTCCCGCTAAATGTAGAGGAATGTTTGATGATTGAACCAACAGAAACAGAGACAAAAGAAACATTGGATGCTTTTGCGGATGTTATGATCCAAATTGCCAAAGAAGTAGAAGAAAATCCAGGTGTCGTATTAGACGCACCACATACGACAGTAATTGGCCGGTTAGATGAAGTACAGGCTGCTAGACAACCGATCTTGCGCTATACAAAAGAAAAAGCAGTAACTAAAGAATCAGTGTTGTCTTAAATAAGTGGGTAAACATGAGCCACTTGGAATGACTATTTCATTCTTGGTGGTTCAAAATAACCCAAAAACTTCATGACTGTTCATAGGAGTGGTAAATATGTCAATTGATTATGTCCGCAAACCAGACTGGCTAAAAATTAAATTAAATACGAATGAAGAGTATATGGGCTTAAAAAAAATGATGCGTGAAAAAAAGCTCCATACTGTCTGCGAAGAAGCAAAATGTCCCAACATTCATGAATGCTGGGCTGTACGCAAAACTGCAACCTTTATGATTTTAGGAAGTATCTGTACTCGTGCATGCCGTTTCTGTGCCGTTCAAACAGGGCTGCCGACAGAGCTGGATTGGGATGAGCCTGAACGTGTTGCGGAGTCAGTGGAACAAATGGGACTAAAGCATGTCGTGATTACCGCCGTTGCTCGTGATGATTTAAAAGATGGCGGAGCTGGGGTTTTTGCAGAAACAGTACGGGCAGTAAGACGCCGCAATCCATTTTGCAGTATTGAAGTCCTTCCGTCTGATATGAAGGGTGAATACGACAACTTAAAAACATTAATGGATGCCGGTCCAGACATTTTAAATCACAATATTGAGACAGTGAAACGTTTGTCACCAAAAATTCGTGCCCGGGCAACATATGAACGTTCCCTTGAATTTCTAAGACGTGCAAAACAAATGAATGCTGCGATTCCAACAAAATCAAGCATTATGATTGGTCTTGGAGAAACAAAGGAAGAAATTATCGAAACGATGGATGATCTTCGTGCTAACCATGTAGATATTATGACAATCGGTCAATACTTGCAGCCAACCAAACACCATTTAAAGGTTCAAAAATATTGGAGTCCACGAGAATTTGAGGAACTAAAAAGCATTGCCATGTCAAAAGGCTTTAGTCACTGCGAAGCAGGTCCGCTTGTCCGCTCCTCGTATCATGCTGACGAACAGGTCAATGCAGCAAAAACGAATGCATCATCTATGTAAAAAGCGAAAAAGGGGGAGTGAGTTCCTATGGTGATAAAAATGACAGAATCGGCCATGCAAAAACTAAAGGAATTAGTTGTCAATGGAGATCAGACTCCCCGAATTGACGCCGATGTCGCCGGCGGATGCGGTATGACGGTTAAGTTTTCCATTGTATTTGATGAACCACGCCGAAACGACTTGATCATTGAGATGGATGGGATTCAGATTCGGCTGGATCGTTTCACAAAACGTTATTTAGATGAAGAAACACATATTGATTATAATGACGAAAACGGTTTTCTAGTTGGAGAAAGCTTTACCTCAAGTGCATGTGCAATTGAAATAGAATAATAGGAGCATGGCTGCATTCTATGAGCGTATGGAGCCCCTGCTGGTACTATTATTCCAAGTTTTCCTATAGATATAATGACATATTTTGATAGAAGGGGATACGAACATGACAAAAGAATATGATGTTGTAATTATCGGCGGTGGAACAGGCGGATACGTGGCCGCCATTCGCGCTTCACAATTAGGTTTAAAAGCGGCGGTTATTGAAAAAGGAAAAATTGGAGGAACATGCCTTCATGCTGGCTGTATCCCTAGCAAGGCTTTATTAAGAAGTGCAGAAGTGTACGCTCAAACAAAAAAAGTAGATAAGTATGGAGTCATTGCGCCAGAAGTTGGACTTGATTTTTCAAAAGTACAGGCTCGAAAAGAAGAAATTACGGAACAGCTTTTTAAAGGTGTCCAATATCTGATGAAAAAAGGAAAGATCGATGTTTATGAGGGGAAAGGCAGTATCTTGCAGTCAAAAGATGTTTTAGTGGAATTGAACAATGATGAAGCTGAGATCATTTTAAGCCCACGGAATATTTTGATTGCAACAGGCTCTCGCCCTAGAACACTTCCTGGCCTAGAAGTAGATGAAAGCTATGTGATGACATCAGATGAAGCGTTGAAAATGGAGGCACTTCCAACTTCGATTATCATTGTTGGAGGCGGTGTGATCGGAATCGAATGGGCATCGATGCTTGTAGACTTTGGATTACAAGTAACCGTACTTGAATATGCCGATCGTATATTACCAACAGAAGATCAAGATGTTTCAAAAGAAATCCAGCGTTTAATGAAGAAAAAAGGTGTAAAAATCGTTACGAGTGCAAAGGTGCTACCTGAGACCCTTGAAAAAGGTGATGGTGTTTCGATTAAGGCGGAGCATAAAGGAAAAGAAACGTCATTTTCTGCTGATAAACTTTTAGTATCCGTAGGACGATTACCGAATACAGAAGGCATTGGGCTGGAAAATACGACAATAGTTTTTGAACGTGAATTTATTAAAGCAAATGAATTTTATCAAACCAATGAACCAAACATTTACGCGATTGGTGATGTGATTGGCGGCTTGCAGCTTGCCCATGTGGCTTCACATGAAGGAATGATTGCGATTGAACATATCGCCGGTGAAAATCCTGTACCACTTGATTCGACTCTTGTATCAAAATGTGTATACAGCAGCCCAGAAGCAGCAAGTGTTGGGCTTACAGAAGAAGAAGCAAAGGGAAAAGGGTACCAAGTAAAAACTGGTAAGTTTTCATTCCGTGCCATCGGAAAAGCTTTGGTTTTTGGTGAATCAGATGGTTTTGTCAAACTGGTTGTGGAAGAAGGATCTAATAAGCTGTTAGGAGCTCATATGGTAGGTCCGCATGTAACGGATATGATTACGGAAGTTGGACTCGCGCGTGTATTAAACGCAACCGCCATGGATATCGCTCATACCATCCACCCCCACCCAACCTTGGCAGAAGCAATTGGTGAAGCTGCCCTTGCCGTAGATGGAAAGGCAATTCATGCCTAAATCATACCTAAGGATGGAGGAAGAGCAATGAACACAAAGGTAAAGCCGAACCGTGCAAAATTATTAATTTCTTGTCCTGAAAAGCCAGGAATTATCTCGACTGTAACCAATTTTTTATTAGAACACAAAGCCAATATTGTACATTTTGATCAACATACAACCGACCCGCAAGCAGGTATATTCTTTATGCGGATCGAGTTTGATTTAGAAGATTATGATTCTACTTATGAAAAAATTGAAAATGATCTCGACGTGCTGGCGCGGGATTATGCGTTGGATTGGCAGTTGAGCAGTAATGAAAGAAGGAAGCGAATGGCAATCTTTGTTTCCAAAGCGGACCACTGTCTCACTGAGCTTATTTGGCGGTGGAAATCGAATGAAATTCCTGTGGATATCCCAATGGTAATCAGTAATCATCCTGATTTAAAAGAAATGGTTGAGGGTTACGGCATCCCTTTTTACCATATCCCGCTGACACAAGATACGAAAGAAGAAGCCGAACAGAAAACATTAGAATTGTTAAAAGGAAACGTGGATTTTATTGTTCTGGCCAGGTATATGCAAATTCTTTCTCCTAAATTCATTTCCCATTATCCCAAACAAATCATTAACATTCATCACTCGTTCTTGCCAGCTTTTGTTGGGGCAAACCCTTATGTTAGAGCCTTTAACCGAGGGGTGAAATTAATAGGAGCCACAGCGCATTATGTCACGAATGATCTGGATGAAGGACCCATTATCGAGCAAGATGTACAGCGTATTAATCATCGCTATACAGCAGCGGATTTAAAGACTGCGGGACGTCATGTGGAAAAGAGAGTTCTCGCCGAAGCCGTTTCCTGGCATGTGGAAGATAAAGTACTGGTTCATGGTAATAAAACGATTGTATTTGCATAAGTTGATCTCATTGATCATAGGAGATGGTGCTAATGGCGGGAGATGAACATGTACTAGACTTACTTCATATCGTTTTAGCGATTCTTTGGATATGGATCTTTCTTCAAAACAAACGGAAAGGCAGGGTAAACTACATACACATCATGCTGCTACTTTTTGCCGTGGGTATATTAATTGATTCATTAGTAAGGTGGTCATAAGTGTGCTATGGGGACGGTTCTTTTGGTTTAACTTAAACAAAAAGTTAATACCAATAGAACCGTCCCCATGGTCTTCCCATGGTCTTTTACGCATTTAACAAATTATTAACACAAAAAGTAATCAGTTTGTTTTTATTATCCGTGATCCAATTACAGCGTAGCGCACATTTTTGAATATATTCTTTAACGATATCAATAGGGCTGACCTGATCTAAATAACGGCCCAGAAAGTGGATGAAAACGTCTAGACTTCTAAGTTGGATAAGGACAGGAACAGCTTCGATTTCAGCTTCTTTCAATTTTAACGATTGCCCATAACCGGAAAGTAACGAAAGAATTTTTGCCCAAGTAATGGTTTCTTCTTCGCTGGGCTGGATGAAGTCTGATAAGCAAACAGCCAGTTCCATCACTCGCAAATCGTTCGTAACAAATTCAAAATCGAGAACGGCAGACACCATTCCATCTTCATCGACGAGAATGTTGGACGCATTTAGATCGCCGTGAACAAGCTGATGTGGCAATTGCCTTAATGTTGGAACTTGCTCCATAAAGGAAGTGAGCTGTTCATAAATCACAAGTAAATCTTTCGTCTGTTCTGCAAATTCGCTTGGAGGGTTTTTGCAAAAGCTCAAAACATCCTGTAAAGAACAACTAGGATGAGTACTTTCAATCTCATAATACGGTCTGTAGGCAGGACGAAGTTGGATTTGTACATGTGTTAGCGAAGCTGACAATAGACCAGCAGTTCTCCCGTAAGATTGAATTTCTGATAATTCATCCAAGGTAGGGTTTACTCCATCCAAGTACTGAAATAAACCGGCAATCTTTCCATCCCTGGTTCTGACAATCGTTATTCCATCCCTTGTTCGGATAGGTTTGGGTATAGAAAAAGGTAGAGGCATTTCCGCTAATGCAGCTAGAATTGCATGCTCATACTTTACCTTATCTACTTCCTGATGGGTTTCGTAAACGCGGAGTACAAATTGCTCATCATCAACACGAACAAATCGGGTCGTATTGTTTGCACCACTTTGCCCAACACATGTTACCCAGCTGCCTGCCGGAAAGTACTGGGCAAGTATTTCATCTATGTATATATTATTTTGTACCATCATAATCAGGACCTCCAGAGGGACGGTTCTCTTGGCTAAAGTTACAGTAGTAGACCAATAGAACCGTCCCCATTGTAATCAAAGATTAAAATATTCTTTTTTTATTTCATTGAATCGTTTTTCATCAATGACTTCTTTGTTCAATGCTCTATCAACCCATTGTGTAAACGAAGTGTCAGTTAATGTTATGTTCCCTTTATCTGTTATCTTAGTGATTAATGGCTTCTTATTAAATGCGGATTCAGGATGTTCCATGATAATTCTTTGCACTTCATTTAATTCAGTTATATTATGAATCTCTTCTTTAGAATTAAAAGCGTAACCTATTTTCCAATCCTCATCTTTGCGATTTAATTTCATGTACAAAATATAGTCCCCATGTTCACTTTCTGCATGATCCACTCTAAATTCTCCATTACTAGAAGCGACAGTCTCTCCGCTTAACGGAACAGGCTTTAATGGTAAGTTTCCTCCAAAACCAGTATCAACGAGATAGACCTGCCCGTTATGGGTAATGAGATTAACCACATGAGTATTCCCGGTCCCACTCCACTGTTGATTCATAGGATTGTAAGTTACTCCGCGGACTAAGGAGGGGTTAAAGCCATTTTCGTATAAGAAAAGGTAAAGAATTGTATTTAGTTCATAACAAAGACCTCCCTCGTTATGTTGAAGTATTTTACTCGTTAAATTTTCTTTCGTAATTTCCTTCGTTCTATTTTCGATAATACATAAATTCTCAAAAGGAATGGTTTTTGCAGTCTTTTCAAGAACACTATCTAAATAATGAAATGTAATTACTTCATCTTGTGGGATACCTAATCTATTACGAAATAGTTCGTTTAAGTTGTTCATTCCACGTCCTCCTTGATAACAACCTACATTAAATGATAGCAAAAAGATCCAGGTAACCCAAATAACAAGAAAATTGCGCTGCACCATTCAAAGAAGTAGAAGGGGCCTTGTCTTTCTTTTTTACTTTTGTGAGTCTAAAATTATAAATAATAGAATAATGTAAATCTCCAGAGGGAAAGTTCTCTAGGCTTAGGTTAGGTCGAAAAGAAGACCGTTAGAACCGTCCCCATGGTCTAAATAGCGAGGTGAGTATAATGGAAGCGATTGTCTTAGCTGCTGGATATTCCAGTCGAGCGAATGCATTTAAAATGACGTTACCACTGGGGCAAATGAGCGTGTTGGAGCATACGATTTCTAAATTTGAAGGAGTATGCAGTCGAGTCATCGTCGTAGCTGGGTTTCATGCGGACCTCATCAAAGAGGAAATCAAAAAAATTCATAATAAAAATATCTATCCATTTCGGATAACGTTTATTTACAATGAAAACTTTAACCAGGGAATGTTCACCTCCATACAAAAGGGCTGCAACGAAGTAAATGACCCAGCCTTCTTTATAACACCTGGAGATTGTCCGCTTGTTAAAAAAGAAACACTCCAGCTACTAGCAGAATACAAAGGAGACGTAGTGATTCCCAGCTTCCATTATAAAGGCGGACACCCGATCAAATTATCAAAAGTAGTAAAACAAAAAATTCTCGAAACGGACCCAGAAAGTAATTTACGGGTGGTCCTGAATGGTTTTAAAAAGCAATACATCAGTGTAAATGACCCTGGAGTACTCATGGATGTGGATACGCAGGAGGATTACCAACAAGCCATTGATTATTATAATAAAGATTAAATTTGTCAATATCTTCCCCTTTCATCAAGCAGCTTGATTCGATCAGCTTTCCTAGTTGAATCGAATCAAGCTGCTTTTTATTGTATCTCCACAGGTCTCCACAGGGACGGTTCTCCTGGTCCAAGCTAGACAAAAAGTAGTCCACTAGAACCGTCCCCAAGGTTCAAAATACTTTGTCAAAATTTCTTACAGATATAAGTAAAGTTACACGAGATTAAAATATAATGTAAAGAACGAATTTCTTGAATGAAATTAATCATAAAACATCATGCTGATTTATAAAATCGTAGGAAGAGGTTCTATTAATATTGTATTCTTTAAAAATGAGTCGAAGGGTGTTGTTGGAATGAATCTAAAAGACATAAGCACCTCAGTGCCCAAAAAGGACCATAAAGGCAAGGTATCTGGCCAGTTGGCCTATATTAGTGACGTGAAAGTAGAAAATATGGTTTATGGAGTTTTGTATCGGTCGCCGATTGCTTATGGAAAAATCAAATCCATACAATTACCTGACCTTCCTGAAGGATATGAAGCGGTTGGTGCAGAGAATATCCCTGGTCCGAATTATGTCAAAATTATCAAAGAAGATCAGCCCATTTTTGCCAATGAATGGGTCAGTTATATTGGTGAGCCGATTCTAATGCTCGTTGGAAAAGACCTTGATATCCTGTACAGTCTACTCGATGGCGTAAAAATTGAATTGGAAGAACAACAGGCGATTTACACATTGGACGAAGCCATCAATCAAAAATCCGCCCCTGGGGTTAATATGGCAAACTATGAATTTGGGGAAAACTTAGAAATCATTTCAGCTATTGAGCAGAGCGCCCACCAAATTATCGAAGAAGAATATGATACGGGTTATCAGGAGCATGTTTACCTTGAGCCACAAGGAATGCTAGGCATTTATAAAGATGATGAAATTGTCGTCCAGGGATCGATGCAATGTCTTTATTATATAAAAAATGCCTTGCTAAGCGCTTTAGCCTGTGGCGACGATGACGTCAGGGTGGTTCAAAGCCCAACGGGCGGAGGTTTTGGAGGCAAAGAAGAGTTTCCTTCGATGATGGCGTGTCACGTAGCTATTGCTGCAAAAGCAGTCAAAAAATCGGTGATGCTCGTGTTCGACCGTTCTGAGGATATGACAGTTACCACGAAAAGGCATCCTGCCAAACTCAAATATCGAACAGCACTTGATAAGGAAGGAAATATCTTGAGCATGTGCGTGGAGATTTTTCTTGATGGCGGAGCGAATGTGGGATTGAGCTCAGTCGTGCTGCAGCGCGCCTTACTAAACAGTGCCGGTGTGTATAAAATTCCGTATTTTCATGCAAAAGGATATGTGTTAAAAACTAATACCGTTCCGAACGGTGCCTTCAGAGGCTTTGGTGCACCACAAAGCTTTGCTGGAATCGAAAGCCATATCGGTCATCTTAGTAAACTTGCAAACATTGATCCACTTGAATATAAACGAAAATACCTCGTCAAACAGGGAGACCCCACCATCACCAATGGAAATTTCCGCGATCCGATATTAATGGAAGATATGATTGAGGACTTGCTAAACGTGTCCAATTACAAAAAGAAAAAAGCAGAGTTTCAAACTTTTAATCAACAAAATCAGCGTTATAAAAAAGGGAGTGGAACGTCGCTGTTCCTCCACGGGTGTGGGTTTACAGGCAGTGGTGAACGAGATCATATAAAAGCAAAGGTCAAGCTTTATAAATCCAAAGATGATCAGGTATCGCTGAAAATCTCAAATTCTGATATGGGACAAGGCATTTTTACAACGCTGAGTAAAATCGTCGCCAAAGAACTAGACCTCCCATACGAAGACGTTTTGTTCCCTTATCCCGATACAAAAGAGGTCCCTGACTCTGGTCCGACGGTAGCCTCAAGGACAACAATGATTGTCGGTAAATTACTTGAACGTGCTGCAAAAAAACTAAAGGCTCAGTGGCAGAAAGGATTGGAACAGGAAGTAACGGAGGACTATGTTCATCGTGAAATGATTCCTTGGGATGAGAAAACCTTCACGGGAGACGCCTATCCTGCATATTCATGGGGCGTCAATTTTGTTGAAGTAGAAGTAGATACGTTAACAGGAAATGTAAAGCTGGAAAACGTATATGCCAATTATGAAGTAGGGAAGGTCATTGATGACCGGGTTATGAAAGGGCAAATTGACGGTGGCTTAGCACAAGGCTTAGCCTACGGGTATCTAGAAAAAATGACCTCAAAAGAAGGTAAAATTCAACAAAAAAGCATAACGGACTATGGACCTCCGACTTCAATGGACGTTGTTTCCATACAAAGTAGGGTATTTGATAACCCCTATGCGGACGGTCCATATGGAGCGAAGGGTGCAGGTGAATTGACTTTAATTGGCGGCGCTCCCGCCGTCCAAGCGGCGATCGAGGATGCATTGCAAACTTCTTTTCAGCAAATTCCGATTACACCTGAAGTCATTATTGAAAGTCTTTGGATGAAAGAAGGTGAAGAAGGATGATAAAATTTACCCTAAATGGAAGAAAAATAGAAACAGACGCACCTCCTACAGCAAGATTACTAGATGTAGTAAGAGAGGATTTTAATTTAATCGGCACAAAGGAAGGCTGCGGGGAAGGAGAATGCGGCGCTTGCAGCGTTTTTGTCAATAACCTCCTGCAAAACAGCTGCCTAATTCCAATTGGCTCGATTGAAGGTGCCGACATCGTAACGATAGAAGGAATCATGGAGTCGGAACAATTTAGGATTTTAGATGAGAGCTATTCCGAGGCCGGTGGAGTCCAATGTGGTTACTGCATTCCTGGGATGGTTATGGCGAGTGCTGCTGTATTATCTCAAAACCCACATCCTTCTGAGGCTGAAATTCGTGAAGGGATTTCCGGAAATCTGTGCCGATGTACGGGCTACAATATGATTGTCGATGCTATTAACCTTGCAGCTAAAAAAGGGGACGGCTTATGGCAGAAAAAATAACCGCCTACCGATTCGACACTTTAGAAGAAACCTTGAGCCAATTGAATAAAGAAAACTGTGCAATCATTGCCGGGGGCACCGATGTAATGGTCATGTACAAAAGTCGAAGGGGAGTTCCGCCAAAAATCCCGCAACCCATTATTTTTATTGACCATCTTTCTGAACTAAAACGGGTGTATCAAAATGGTAACGATCTCCATATCGGTGCCTGCTCCACGTATAGCGAATTACTCAATAACCCTTTAATTCCATTACCTTTAAAAAAGGCAATCAAAACGATTGCGGCTCCGGCGATTCGAAACAGAGGGACATTGGGAGGAAATATTTGCAACGCTTCTCCAGCTGGCGACACACTGCCCTTATTATATGTATACAACGCGAAACTTTTGCTACGTTCTGTTAATGGTGATCGAATCGTTGCTATTAGCGATTTTATTCAAGGAGTGCGAAGGGTGCAGCGTGAGCCGAATGAAATACTGACTGAAATTATTTTGCCGTCCGTATTAGAAACAGGAGCTCATGTCGTTTTTGAGAAGGTCGGCAACCGCAACGCAGATGCCATTGCAAAAGTAGGGTTTGCAGGATATATCAAGACAAAAGGTGCTGTCATTGAGGATGTTCGCTTTGCATTCGGTGCGGTTGGACCTACGATGGTTCGTTCGGTTGATATTGAGAAGAAGCTGTTGGGCAAAACCATACCATTAAATGATGCAGACATCACGCAGGTTGTCGCAGCCTTTGATAAAATCATAAAACCAATCGACGATCATCGCTCCACTGCTATATACAGAAAAACAGTCGCCTTAAATCTTTTAAGATATTTTCTAAGCCTGAAACAATATCAACACAATTAAAGTTTTATATATAGGGGGGAGCTATACTTGCTGCTGATGGAAAAAGTCGCCTTACTGAATCGTCAAAACGAAACCTTTGCTCTAGCCATGATTATTGAATCAAAAGGCTCAACTCCCAGGCATGTTGGAAAAATGATTGTATACCGAGATGGCAGCATTGAAGGTACTGTCGGCGGGGGCTTGGCTGAACACTTTATCATCGAAGAGAGTGTAAATGCGCTCCAAAACGGTAAATCGAAAATCGTTGAATACAAATTAAATAAACACGCAAAAGACGGAATTCAAATGAATTGTGGCGGCACACTAAGGGTGTTTATTGAGGTCTATACCAGCAGGCCGGAACTTGTATTGGCTGGAGCCGGTCATTTAGCACATGCATTATCAAAGCTTTCCGATTCCCTTGAACTTCCTTATTGCATTGTCGATGACCGGGTGGGTTATGCAACCAAAGAACGTTTTCCCAATGCAACGAACCTTTTTATAAACGAAGATATTGGAAAGGCTTTGCTCGCTGCCAACTTAAATGAAAAGTCCTATGTGATCATTGTGACAAAGGATCGTGATGATATCGTATTAAAAACAGCACTGCAATTTCCGATTGCCTATGTTGGAATGGTTGCCAGCAAGCGCAAGGTGATAACCATCTTTGAAAAACTTAAAAATGAAGGTGTCAGACAGGAACAGCTGGAACAAGTTCATTCTCCAATCGGATTGGAAATTGGCGCAGAAACAACAGAGGAAATTGCCATCAGTATTATTGGGGAAATTATCAAACTAAGCAAGGAAACCAAGCCGATTAAGGTAAAACAATTAAATAGATAAGTAGAATCAACGTTTCTTGCATTTTGTAAGGAACGTTTTTTTATTTATCAGTAATTCTATGATACAAAATATTGTATAGGTACTCTGGATCGTTTGAATTTCAATGAACAAATTACCTATTACAGTAACTTACAAACTGATTATCATTATGTGTGAGAATTAAAAACCTAAGTAAGTTCTATGGCACTTCTAGACCTATCTATGGATCATACGTAAACTACAACATAGCTAATATATTCTGAGAAGGACGATATGTCTCTTTTTATTAAAAAGTTTAGTTTTAAAACAAAATATTGTAAAATGAAGGAAAGAACATCGTTTTATTATAAGAATAGTTGCAGGTGAATACATTTTCCTGTATTTTATTATAATAAAACATGTAATAAAGGGAGAGCAATGTGAGAACATTACAATTAACATTACAAGAAGCAATTGAAATTTGTAAAGCGCTCGCAAATGAACACCGGATGGATATGATTCGGTCGTTAACTGGCGGCCCCAAAAATGTGAATGAGCTTTCTGAGCTGTTAAACATCCCGTTTTCTTCGGCAGCGGTGAATGTAAGGAAGTTAGAGGAAGCTGGTTTGATCACGACTGAGATCGTACCCGGTCGCGGGAGCCAAAAGGTGAGTTCAAAACGCTATGACCGTATCATTATAGATCTTGAAGAGAAAGAACCTGCCATGGAAGATGTGTTAACCTTCGAATTAGAGATAGGCGAATACGTTCAATGTGATATTGAACCAACTTGTGGCCTACTTAGTGAAAAGGGCATCATTCATATCTTAGATGATCCCCGATCCTTTTACGAACCAGAGCGAAAAAATGCCCAGCTTATCTGGTTTCGTTCTGGTAACATTGAATATCACTTCCCAAACAGGATTCCTTACGGTGCAAGGGTTGAGGAACTAAATTTTTCTGTTGAATTATGTTCGGAGGCTCCTTATCATAATTTAGATTGGCCTTCTGATATCACCTGCTGGATTAACGGGAAGGAAATCGGCTACTGGACAAGCCCCGGAGACTTTGGGGGTGAGAGGGGATTTTTAACACCAGGCTGGTGGGAAACACATAACACTCAGTATGGCGTTTTAAAATATTGGAAAATCAACCATGACGGCAGTTTTATCGATGGAGTGAAAATTTCTGCGGTGACGATTGATGATTTGAAATTACAGGAAAAGCCGTACATCTCACTGCAACTCGGGGTGAAAAAGGACGCGAAAAATCAAGGTGGCATGAATTTGTTCGGATCGAAGTTCGGAAATTATGAACAAGGATTGATCATGAAAATTCAATATGCTGTAGCAGATTAATTCACTACAGGAGAAAGCTGACTGGATGTCATTCCGGTCAGTTTTTTTATGACAAAAAATATTATAATAAAAACACTTGATTTGTAATAATAAAATATGTAATAATAACCTCGTAAAGTTGAAAGCGTTTTACAAAAAGACCTTTCAGCAAAAGATAATCTATTTCCTAGGGGGAAAACTGAATGAAATCTTTTAAATGGCTAGTTTTATTAATTGCTAGTGTCCTAGTTTTAGGCGCTTGCTCGGGCGGCAATGGTGCGTCAACTAAGTCAAAAGATGGCAAGATTCAAATCTCGTTTATCAATGGTTTCACCGGTGGAGACGGGGCATACATGAAAAAGATTACAGATGGATTCAACGCTTCTCAGGACAAGTATGAAATCGTCGAAAGCCAAGAAAAAGAACACTATACAAAATACAAATCCGGTGACTATGACCTTGTTGTCATTCATGGGAACAACCTAGAAACATACCGTCTTGATGGCATGATTCAGGATGTTGGCACTCTATACGAAAATGCTGGTTTGAAAGAATCCGATTTCCACAAGGCTGGTATGGATCTTGCGAAATTGGATGGAAAGCTTTACGGTTTCCCGATTGATATACATCCTTTAACAATGTTCTATAATAAAGAGTTCGTAAATGAAGCTCCAAAAACATATGAAGATATCTTGAAGCTGAATCAAGAGCTCCAAGCAAAAAATAAGGATCTATACGCATTAGGTGTACCTTCAACCGGTCTTGTAGAATTTTACATGCTAATGATCGCTGCTCAAAATGGTGTAGAACTGAAGGATGGCAATGCCTTGAACTTTGCGCAGCCTGAATTTGCGGATGCACTGATGACGTTCCATGACATGGTTTGGAAAGATAAAGTTTCTCCAGCAGGATTAGGTCTTGATGGAGAATTTAAAACCTTCATGAAAGAAGCAGAATCTGGCAAAGCAGTTCAATCGGCTGTTGCCCTTACAGGTCCTTGGTTCTATGGAGCAGCCAAAGAAAAATACGGTGATAACCTAGGAATTGCACCGATTCCTCAAATCGGCAAGCAGCCTGCTGCTTACGGTAACGCTCACATGCTTGCTGTTTCTGCAAGTGTTAAAGACGAGCAGGTTAAAGAAGGAATTGCTGAGTTCGTCAAATATATGTTCACCCCTGAAAATCTGATCAATTGGGCAGATGGAGGACAGGCTCCTGTTCACTTGAAGACAATCGAAAAAGTGACAGCTGAGAAAGACAAGTATCAAATCGCGTACCAGAACTCTTTACAATTTGATTCATATGTCGCTCCGCCACAAGTGTATCAGTTTGGAGAACAAATCCGCTACATGAATGAAAAAGTCTTCAGCAAGCTTGTAACAACTGAAAACCTGACAAAAGAACAATTAATGAAAGAACTTGAGTCTGCAACAAAGAAAGCGCAGCAAATTGCAGAGACTCAACCAAAGTAATCATGAAAACAGGCAGAGTGGCGCGGGAATTCCTGCGCCATTCTCATTAAAATCATGAAACCAGCAAAAAGGTGAGCATTAGTTCTCCTACTTATTGGAGGGTGTATAAAATGCACAAAGGAACTTCGACAAAAACATGGGCATTCCTGATGATTTCCCCATTTATACTTTGTTTTATTTTATTCTGGCTTGCTCCGATGCTATTAGGGGTTTGGGTCAGTCTACACAATTGGAATCTTTCATCGGGCAATAACGGCTTTATCGGTCTGCAAAACTACGTTGATATTTTAACCCCTGGCTCTCTCTATAATGAAGCGTTTATGCTGGCCTTGAAAAATACGCTAGTATTCGTTGTCATAAGCGTTCCTCCGCTTGTGATCATCGCTTTAGGACTTGCGCTTATTCTCGATCATCTGCCAGCGAAGCTTAAGCCGGTATTCCGGACGATATACTTCGTTTCTTATTCGATTTCAGTTACCGCTGTATCTGCTATCTTTTTGTGGCTCTTCAATGAGAATGGCGGTTTTATCAATAATCTTTTGGTCAGCATGGGTATCTTAGGCAAGCCGATTAACTGGCTTAGTGAACAGCCCTATGCTTGGACGTCCGTCCTCATTGCGACCGTCTGGTGGACAATAGGATTTAATATGATGCTGTTCATCAATGCCCTTGACGAGGTTGATCCAAGTCTTTATGAAGCGGCTGATCTAGACGGAGCCAATGGGTTCAAGAAATTTATTTATATCGCATTGCCTCAGATCAAACATGTCGCATTCTTTATCATTATTATGACTGTAATCGCGTCATTCAACCTGTATGGGCAGTCAAGGCTCATCACAGCAGGTGGCCCGGAGCAGTCGACTACCACATTAACGATGAGCATCCAGAATACCGTTTTCGGTATGAACCAGCTTGGTGTTGGTTCTTCAATGGCTATTTTAATGGGGATTATTATGCTTCTTGTGACTGCTTCTCAGTACTTTATGTCTTACCGCAAAAAGGAAGTGAATTAACATGAGACGAAAACAAAAAAACATCATCGTTGTCACTCTGGCAGTCTTAATCGCCATTTTGTTTCTTTTACCGTTAGTCTGGATGGTTTTCACTTCCTTTAAAACATTAAGTGAGTCCATGTCCAGTTCGGCCATCCTTCCAAAGGTTTGGACACTGCAAAACTATATGGATATTTTCTCGCCGACGAGTGACGCCCCAATCCTTCTCTGGGTTTTTAACACAGCTGTAATCACGATAATCGGAACAATTCTTGTTGTTGCCATTGATATTCTTGCGGCCTACTCTTTGGCGCGATTGCAAGTGCCAGGTAAAAAAATCATCATCGGTACGATCATCATCGCCTTGACAGTTCCAGGCATTGTGACACTTTTCCCGGCGTTCTATATGTTTAAAAGTTTTAATCTGCTAGACACTTTTATCCCGCTAGTTCTGCCATATACAGCAAGTACAATGGGTGTCTTCCTGATTTACAACTTCCTTATAAGTTTCCCAAAGGATCTGGAAGAAGCAGCCTACCTTGACGGTGCTTCTCAAATGCAAATCCTGCGCCATGTCATATTCCCAGCCATCAAGCCGGTAGCGGTAACACTGGGCGTTATCACGTTTATGGGGATTTATAACGATTACCTTTGGCCGTCACTCGTCATTAACTCTAATGAAATGAAAACGATGACTCTGGGAATTGCGACGCTGATCCAAGGGTCGAATTTCGTCAATCCCGCTGGAATGATGGCTACGACCGTTGTAGCAACCATCCCGGCAATCATTGTTTTCTTATTGGCCAACAAATATTTTGTAAAAAGTGTAACGAACTCAGGAATTAAATAATGGTTTGTTGCTTCAACATGAATAAAGCAGTTAAAGGAGAATAATGTTATGATGCGTCAAGAATATCCTCGACCACAGTTGAAACGAAAGAATTGGTTAAATTTGAACGGAACTTGGCAGTTTGCCTTCGATGATCAAAATGAAGGGGTAAAAGAAGCATGGCAGACGAATGCGGCTGCTTTTACAAAAGAAATCAACGTCCCTTTTGCCTACCAGACAAAATTGAGTGGTATTGAAGATCACAGCTTTCATGATCATGTCTGGTACCGCCGCGAGTTTACGGTTCCGTCTGACTGGAAACGACACCAGGTCATCCTTCACTTTGGAGCGGTGGATTACCGAGCGTGGGTTTATGTGAATGAACAGCTCGTAGGTTTCCATGAAGGAGGAAATGTCTCCTTCTCCTTCGATGTCACCCATTATTTAAATGGCGGGACTGAGGTTGTTGTCGTAAGAGTAGAAGATCCTTCAACCGATGAGACGATTCCAAGAGGAAAGCAATACTGGATTGAAAAATCTGATTCAATCTGGTATACACGGACTACTGGAATTTGGCAGACAGTTTGGATAGAGGCGGTCAACCCTGTCCATTTTTCAAAGGTGAAATTTACACCTGATGTGGATCATGGCACTGTACACCTTGAATTGGAAGTGGAAGGGGAGTTTGCGGGCAAACAGGCCGATGTGGAAATTTCCTTTAAAGGCGAGACTGTTGCGAAGGATGTAATCCGTTTATTTGCGAAAAATGCTCAGCGTTCAATTAATCTATTTCAAAATAAAATTTTCCGTACTCCGTTTCACCACAATGGCTGGTGCTGGACGCCTGAGAACCCGAATTTGTTTGACGTTAAATTGACTATAAAAGAAAACAGCTCCGTTCTTGATGAAATTGAAGCGTACTTCGGAATGAGGAAGGTTCATACAGAAGATGGAATGGTATACCTCAACAATAAACCATACTATCAAAAGCTCGTGCTTGACCAAGGTTATTGGCCAGAGGGCTTGTTGACGGCGCCAAGCGATGAAGTGTTAAAACTTGATATCGAGCTAGCAAAGGAAATGGGCTTTAATGGCTGCCGAAAGCACCAAAAAGTCGAGGATCCGAGATTCCTATATTGGGCTGACCAGCTCGGATTCCTTGTCTGGGGCGAATGCGCAGCATCTCCTTCTTTTAACGAACAAGCTGCCGCCAGGCTGACAAGAGAATGGATAGAGATTATTGAGCGTGATTACAATCATCCTTCTATTGTTGCATGGGTGCCGCTCAATGAAAGCTGGGGCATCCCGAATGTGCGCGGTGACAAACAGCAGCAAAACCATTCGCTTGCTATGTACCACCTTGTTAAATCTCTTGATGCTACACGCCTTGTGATTTCTAATGACGGCTGGGAGCTGACTCGATCTGATATTTGTGCGATCCATAATTATAATCATGGAAATGATAATGAAAAAGCCAAATATGAATATTATAAGCAATCGATTTCGACGAAAGAGCAGCTTTTGCAGTCTCAGCCGGCTAAGAGGAAAATTTATGCCAATGGTTTTGAGCATCAGGGAGAGCCAATCATCCTGACTGAGTTTGGCGGAATTGGTTATAAAGTTGGCGAAGATGCGGGCTGGGGTTATACTTCTGTTACCGGCTCTGATGAATTTGTGACGGATTATCAGCGAATCATGGAAGCCGTGTATGCTTCAAAAGCGCTGCATGGGTATTGCTATACCCAATTAACAGATGTTGAACAGGAAATTAACGGATTACTCACCTATGACCGCAAGCCAAAATGCGACCTGAAAGAAATCCGGAAGATTAATGATATATGGCATTCAGAAATCGTGGAGGGCTAAACAATGAAAATAGGTTTCCGTACCGTACAAAAGGTGAACCGGAAAGACATTCATATGAGGGACCCATTTGTATTCCCATACCCTGAGGAAAATAAATATTATTTATTTGGGACCACATTCGCGGATGGCTGCGGTGACAAAGACCCCGTTTTTGAAGTGTATGTGAGCCAGGACTTGGAGACATGGGAAGGCCCCTATATTGCCTTTGAACCGCCGCGCGGCTTTTGGGGCGTGCGCCATTACTGGGCTCCTGAGGTATTTTCGATTGATGGCCGGTTTTTTATGTTTGCGACGTTTAAAGGCGGAATTGGCGAACACCGCGGGACAGGTATCTTGGTAGCTGACCATCCGGCGGGTCCATACGTTCCGCATAGTGACCTCGCCGTCACGCCTGCTGAGTGGGAATGCCTTGATGGAACTTTTTATGAAGACAAGGACGGGCAGCGTTGGATTGTATTTTGCCATGAATGGACCCAGGAATATGAGGGGAAAATCAAGGCGGTCAGACTGACGCATGACTTGAAGCAATCTTATGGTGAACCGGTCGATATTTTAAATGCAGCGGAAATGAGATGGATTCGGCTGTTCGGAGATCCGAGGATTGAAAAGAAGGGATTCCTAACCGATGCTCCGTTCATGTACGAAGCCCAAAACGGCGACCTTTTGATGCTTTGGTCGAGTTACTCTGTTCCAAACTATGGGGACAAAGGTTTTGGAGGCTACACGGTAGCCGTTGCCCGCTCCAAGTCAGGAAGCATCGAAGGTCCATGGCATCATGAAGACGAGCTGTTAATGGACCGGAACGCAGGGCATTCAAGTCTTTTCACCGGCCTGGACGGGCAAATCTATATTTCTACCCATTATCCCGATACCCCGCACGGAAGCGAGCGGCCTCTGTTCATAACAGTAGAGGAGCTGGCTGATAGGCTGCGGATAAAAGAATAATAAGAGTAAACCCGGCGTCTTTTTCAATGCCGGGTTTCTCTTTGTTGTTGACAATTACGATTAGTTTAATATAAAGATGCTCTTTATGTGGTGAGTTTTTTGTATTTTTGCAAATGAATCTTTATCTAAAAGGAAATATGGTTCTAACAAGTAACTCTAACTTGTACGGTCATATACACCGCGTTATTCTTGAAAGTTGTTCAACAAGTTCGAAATAGACTATTGAGAATTTTAAAATATTATAGTATTGTTTAATAAGTAGTAAGCTTGCTTATGGCTATATGTAAGCGGTTCACTGATTGTAAGTACAACTTTTTCGGGATTGGAGGGTTTATAAGTATAAGTTAAAGGATTAGGTATAATTTGTACGTATATTTACACAACTATGAATCTACATAAAACATATTTTTTTATTCTACTATCTTAAAAACTAAGATAAGATTACCTTGCAATTTCAGAATATTGGGTAAATTTTACTATAGGTCGATGTTTATTCACTCGTGTATAAGTTTAGTAGAAATAGAATTCAAAAATGATTGCGCTAACATAGGAGGAGAAAGGACGAAATGAAAATATATTTTAAAAGATTGATATTTATTTCTCTAGTATTGCTGTTGTTAATTCCAAGCGGTGTCCTAGGTAACGAGCAAACAAGTAATACAAGTAATGCTGAACCACTTGAGTTTCGAAATGCTTCCGTCCATGACCCTTCCATCATTAAAGATCCCAAAACGGGAACCTACTATGTGTACGGTTCACACATTGACGGTGCAAAATCAACTGACTTAGTAAATTGGGATAGATTTACGAATGGCTATACCACTCCAGATAATAAAGTTTATGGCGATTTGTCAGCAAACCTTGCTGAGTCCTTTAAATGGGCTGGAGAAAATGATTCAGACAGCAGAGGCGGTTATGCCGTTTGGGCTCCGGATGTTTTTTGGAATAAACATTATGTAAATGAAGATGGTACAAAGGGTGCCTATATGATCTACTATAGTGTGTCTTCCACTTATATCCGTTCTGCAATTGGTATTGCAGTGTCAAAGAATATTGAAGGTCCATTTAAATATGTTGATACCATTATGTATTCAGGATTTACCAACTATGAAACGTCTGATCGAAACAGTGTCGTGAATAAGCACTGGGAGAATACGAATATCGCAGATCTGATTGAAGATGGTGTGATTGACGAAGTGAATCCAGATTGGTTTACGGCAAAGGGAGATTACAATAATAAACTGTATACCAACGCCATTGATGCCAACATTCTTCAGGCAAAAAATAATAAGTTATATATGACATACGGCTCCTGGTCTGGCGGGACCTTTATTTTAGAATTAGATAAGAAAACAGGGCTGCCAAAGTATCCTGGTAAAGATGGAAAAACAGAAGATGGCCGTATGATCGACAGATACTTCGGTACAAAAATTGCTTCTGGCTACGGCCGTTCTGCTGAAGGAACATACGCTGTATATGATAAAGAGACGGGCTATTATTATCTATACATTACTTATGGCGGTTTAGCTTCTGATGGCGGTTATCAGATGAGACAATTCAGATCAAAGAATCCTGATGGTCCATATGTCGATGCAAAAGGAAATCCTGCTGTATTCCCAGAATCCTTTGATATCGGTGTAGGTAACTTCCCAAGTAACAAGGATCATAAAGATATCGGTAATAAAATGATTGGTAACTTCTTATTTAAAAGAGATCTTGGCGAAGCGGGCACAGGAATCGGTACAGGCTACCTTTCTCCTGGTCATAACTCTTATCTGATTGACGAAGAACTAGGTAAGGAATTTATCGTTACGCATACTCGTTTCCCGCAGCAAGGGGAAATGCACGAAGTTCGTGTACATCAAACATTTAAGAACAATGACCAATGGCCGGTGCCAACACCATACCGCTATGCTGGTGAAACAATTGAGAAAGTTTCAGAAGCGGATGTAACGGGTGACTTTAAATACATTAACCATGGAAAAGAAATTACGGGTGAATTGACTGAATCTACATGGGTGAAATTGAACAAAGATCACACCATTACTGGTTCAGTAACAGGTACATGGAAACTTTATGACAATTACCGAGCGGAATTAACAATTGATAATGAAGGTACGTATGATGGTGTATTTATCCGCCAATATGACCCTACTTCTCAACAATGGGTGATGACGTTTAGTGCAATGTCCGATGAAGGAATCGTCATTTGGGGAAGTCATGTAGAAGCTTCTTCAGACGGAGAATTAGTGCAGGCGATCAAACAAGAGTTGAGTACTAGTTTCCCATCTACTGTAATTAGTGATTTGACGCTGCCAACCGTAGCAACAAGAGGAGCGCAAATTACATGGGAATCTTCTAATCCAGAGGCAGTGTCTGTTGATGGTGTGGTTACACGACCAAATTCAGATGCTGAAGATGCGGTGGTAGACTTAACCGCAACGATTGAATTAGGTGAGGCAACCGAAACATTAACAGTAAGCGTTACCGTGCTGAAAAAGGAAGAAGGCGGCTTAGCGGCTTTCTACGACTTTAATGATGGTTTTAAAGACCGTTCAGGAAAAAAAGCGGATGCAACTGTGACAGGAGATCGAATAAATAACACAGGCGGACAAATCACATTTGCCGAAGGTGTTGTAGGGCAGGCTGCTAAATTCGATGGGAATTCTGGACTGCGTTTAGCTGACGGTTTAATTACTGGTGATACTTATTCTGTATCATTGTGGTTAAAGCCTGAACAAATCACAGAATTTACAACCTCATTCTTTGGGACAGAAACCCCGAATAATTGGATTAGTGTGGTACCAAAAACTGGATGGGGTAATACGATGGTTTGGTCACACAACGGTGACCAGTGGTATGATGCCGTAACGGATAGGACTATACCTGTAGGTGAGTGGTCACATCTTACTTTAACGGTAAAAGAAGGCGACGTTGTGTTTTATGTTAATGGTGCAGCTAAATATACAGGGACCAACTTCCCAAATGTATTTACCTCCATTGATGCTGAATTTGGGCTAGGTGTTAACTACTGGGATACACCTTTTAAAGGATTAATGGATGAAGTGCGTGTTTATGATGGATTAGCCCTTTCGGCAGATCAAGTACATTCCCTTTACCAAAATCCTGGTCAAGCTGCAGAATAAAAAAGAATAGAATTTTGACCTATTAAAGGTGATACATTTTCTGTATCGCCTTTTTGGGTTGAATTTAGACTTGCATTTTTCTTACTATAATTTTTCGATTTTAACAGTGCTGTCATTATATAAAGGAAATAATCAAATCCTATTGAATTTATAATAGGTGCATTTTTATCCAATAACATAGGAGATGAAGAATGTGGGTATATTTGATAAATTCAAGAGGAAAAAAGAACAGAAAGATTATCTTGAAGAAATAATTACCAAATTGGGTTGCGAATGTTTGATTATTGAGGGGAACGATGCTCAAGGTATTATGGAAAGGTATCATCAAGCTCTAATAGAGGGTAAAAGAGAAGGCTACACACCACTAATTATTATTCCTTCCGAATTGATGGTAGAAATGTTTGATATAGGTGCAGAAAACACGAACGATGACAGAGAGACAATTATTGCAAAAGCAAAGGATATCAATGTAAAAGAGTTATTCAAGAGACTGCTTGATGATGTTATGCCCGTGGATGAGGACGAAGACGACGATATCACAGGCGAGTTTTCAATCGAGGAACAGACACATCGATTTTTATCAATTCAAGACGTAATGAATGAGAAGATCATACTCGCTAGGATTCCGACTGACAAACCTTGGGAAGTTGCCGCATGGGTCCCAATGGGCGGGTTTAACGAATGTCCGCTGCCAGAGGAGCAAGTGGCAGTATTCGAATACTGGTTTGAAAAATATGGTGCTGCGCCTGCATTAGTAACCCATGATGTATGGGAATTATTTGTTGAGAATCCTCCTAACACACAAGAAGAGGCAGAATCACTTGCATGGGAACAATTTGGATTTTGCAGTGATATTGTCTGGCAAGGAGTTGGTACCGTTAATGGTCTAGCTGGAACACTTATCCATTCATCAGTTTGGTATTTTTGGTGGGATTAGTTGGAAAAGGGTATTTGAAAGGGGTATAGCTATACCTGAAATGTTTAGCGGACAAAAGTCGTATTAGCTGAAGAAAGTATCCCGGATATTATTCATTCCTTTCCCACATTGCCACATCAATCACGAACGAAAATAAAAACGTAAACCACAAGGCAGCTTGTAATTGAATGTGGTTACTACTTCTGTACTAGAACAAATAGGTATAAAGGCAAAATAAGATACCCCTTTTGCAGAATAGTTATCATCCATTTTCTAATAGATAATGAAAAGGAAAATAAACATTCATTAGGGGGTCTAATTTTGAAAACGAAAGCACTTTTACTAACGTGCATACTTGCTATCTCACCTATTTTTTCAATGGCATCTGTATCCAACGCGACCACACAGGCAGGAGCACATATTGATCCGGATATAACAGAACTACTACAAAAATCAGTTGATTCAATCCAGGCAGTTGTAACCTTCAAAGGTGACGGAGCGCCATCTGCTACTCAGTTAGGAGTACTAGAAAAACTGGGGATTAAACAGGGGATGTCATTTCAAAGTTTACCGATCACAGGTATAGTTGCCACGCCCGAGCAAATCAGTGCATTGGCTGCGAACCCAGAGGTTTTATCCATCTATTATAATGAGAAAGTAACATACGAAAATGAAACGGGAACAGAGCTAACGGGTGTTGACCAATTGCGTAAAGACGACACCTTCCGTAAGTTAAATGGCGGACTGCCGGTCTCAGGTAAAGGGATTGGGGTTGTGGTGAACGACAGTGGAATAGATGGCACGCATCCTGATTTAGAATTTGGAAATCATGTGGTCCAAAATGTTATGGCCTCCACCAATCTGCATGCTCTTAACGATTTGCTGCCGATCTCATACGTGGAAGATGTTCCGAATACAGACTCAACTGGCGGTCATGGAACCCATGTTGCAGGGATTGTTGGCGGAACTGGAGAAATGTCTAGTGGAAAATATGAAGGTGTAGCACCTGGTGCCAATATCATTGGATATGGTTCTGGCGCGGCTGTAGCCATCCTCGATACAATCGGCGGATTTGATTATGCGCTAACACATCAATCGGAATATAACATACGCGTAATTACCAATTCATGGGGTACAACAAGCGATTCGGGGACGGAATTCGACCCGTTTGACCCGATTAATATTGCTACGAAGAAGTTATATGACCGCGGTATCGTGACGGTGTTCTCTGCAGGGAATTCAGGACCAGGTGAATCTACCATTTCTGGAAATTATAAAAAGGCACCTTGGGTAATAACCGTAGCTGCCGGAACAAAGCAAGCAAAACTAGCCGAATTCTCTTCTCGCGGAGTAAACGGCAAAGGTGGAACAGTTGTTGTCGATGGTGAAACTTTTAAGTGGGTGGACCGTCCAGCGGTAACTGCACCTGGAGAAGGCATTATTTCTACTAGAGTAGTAGCACCCGTTTCTAGTCTTAGTGCAACCGACGATGTACAAAACATTGATCCAGCCCATCTTCCTTATTACACAACGATGAGCGGCACCTCGATGGCTGCCCCGCATGTTGCAGGTATTGTTACACTTTTACTAGAAGCAAATCCTAGATTATCACCAACGGAAGTAAAAGAAATTTTACAGAACACTGCTTCGAATATGTCTGGCTATGAAAAATGGGAAGTTGGTGCTGGATATGTAAATGCTTATGCTGCTGTTGATGCTGCATTTAGCAATCGTGCATACGGGACAACAGTGAATGCAAATCGTTCATTTAATGCCAATGTTACTCTAAATGTTAAAAGAACACCATTTACAATTAACTATAGCAATTTAAACCTAGATGGGAATACCTATACTTTTGATGTTGAACCAGGCTTAACAGAAATAACAGCTCGGATTAACGCAACAGGATTACTTGGTCAGACTGGAAACACCATTAACCTTGTATTAGTTGATCCAGACGGAAACGAATATAGTTCTGGAATTTATTTGCTATTCCCGCTTTACACCGATCGTACGGTTCAAGTTACTTCACCAAAAGCAGGCCAATGGACAATGAGGCTTGAAGGATTAGACGGAATTGCCCTTGATGAAGAAGTCAAAGGTGAATTAACAACAAAGAAAGCCGGCAGTTTTACAGGTTTATCGGATATCGCGGGACACCCTGCCGAGTCAGCCATCAAGATTGGTGTAAATGAGAGATTACTTGATAGTTATGCTGACGGAAGCTTCCGTCCAAATGACAACTTAACGCGTATGGATTTAGCTAAATATGTGGTTATGGGCGCAGGTATTCGTCAGTATTTGCCGGTGACAGGCACCACTACTTTCCAAGATGTTAAAGGGGAGGACTTAGCATTCGCTGAAGCAGTGGCGGCAAAAGGTGCGGCACTACGTGATCCCGCATACAAAGGCAAAGGGGTCATGGCTCCGACTGCAACTGGCAAATTCTCTCCAAAACAAGCTGTAACACGGACTGATTTAGCTTATACCCTTGTGCAAAATCTCGGCCTTCAAGCAGATGCAGAATCGAAGATGAACGAGTCATTAACCGTTCAATATGGTGATTCAAGGATTGCTATTGCCGATAGTTCTTCGGTACCGGCACACCTTCGCGGCTATGTTCAGCTTGCATTAGACTTAAATATTTTAAATGCCTACTTTGAGGTTACGCAAGGTCCTTACGATCTGCTACCCACGGTAACAGCTAAATTCAAACCAGATAATAATGTAGCAAGAGGCGATTTTGCAGTAGCCATTACCCGCTACTATGCACAATACTAAAGGATTACTAAGTAAGAAAAACAAATTCTTAATACGCTAAGAATAAAGCAGTCATCCTATCTGATGACTTTTTTTTCGTGGTAGAAGTTTCCGACAAAAAACACCGCCTCTCATACAAATATTGACAAAACCCTTTCTGTTTTTATAGTAAAATAGTAAATAAGTACTAGTTTTTTTAAAATAGCAAGTTTTTACAAGCAAGTGGAGAGCTTCTGCAAAAAAGCGTACAGCTTCTACAAAAAAGCGTACAGTTTCTACAAAAAACCATACAGCTTCTACAAAAAACCATACAGCTTCTACAAAAAAACGTACAGCTTCTACAAAAGACCATACAGTTTCTACAAAATCTCCCTTCAATGCACACCAATAGCTGTCCTAAAATCTAAAAAGTTAACCTCTAAAGCCTGCTTTATTTGACATTAAGCTTCTAGAACATTTCATTGGAATTAAGAAGGAAAACAAGGTAATCTGTAACAGTATCTTTTTAAATAGGGAGTTGAATGAATGAAGAGTTCAGAGAATAAGCAATCGCTGATTGTGGGCCTTTTGCTGGCAGGAGCTTTTATCGCGATCTTGAATCAAACGCTGATGATAACAGCAATCCCTCCGATTATGGATGAAATGAGCGTTACCGCAAATAGTGCACAATGGCTGACCACAGTCTTTATGTTGGTGAATGGGATCATGATTCCCATTAGTGCCTTTTTATTAGAAAAATTTACCACAAGACAGTTATTTATCTCGGCAATGAGTGTTTTTACGGTAGGAACGGTTGTCAGTGGGATTGCCCCTAATTTTGAAATTCTTCTTATGGGAAGAGTCATTCAGTCTGTAGGAGCGGGAGTCATGCTGCCACTAATGACAACCGTATTCTTACTTATCTTCCCGGTCAATAAGCGCGGTGCAGCAATGGGTCTTGTCGGCCTTGTGATATCCTTTGCACCAGCCATCGGACCAGCATTGTCTGGTTGGGTGACATCGCAATTTTCGTGGAGAGTATTATTTTTTATTATTTTGCCTATTGCTATTATCGATATAGTTGTTGCATTCCTTTTCTTGAAAAATGTCACAGAAGTATCAAAGCCAAAAGTGGATATCATTTCGATCCTATTATCGTCATTCGGTTTTGGCGGGCTGCTTTATGGATTTACGAGTGCTGGAAATTACGGTTGGACTCATACTGCAACCCTGCTATCACTAGCAATTGGCGTTGTATCATTGATGGTATTTATTTTCCGCCAACTAAGACTGAAACATCCGATGCTGGAATTTCGTGTTTTTACGTTTTCAATATTCCCTTTTTCCGTAGCAATTGGAATGATCAGCTTTATGGGATTAATTGGAGCAGAAACCATCATCCCGCTCTTTATGCAGAATATGAGGGAGTTTTCTGCCTTTGAGGCCGGGCTTGCTTTATTACCTGGTGCAGTGATTAGCGGGTTTATGTCACCAATTGTTGGAAGAATATTTGATAAAGTCGGGGCAAGATGGCTCGTGATGATTGGATTAACCATCATGACGGCAGCTTCTTTTGCGTTTACGACTTTAAGTCCGTCGACCACGTTGACCTATATTACAGTCCTTTATGGGATCCGAATGTTTGGTCTCTCTATGGTCATGATGCCGGTCGCAACAGCTGCCTTGAATCAGTTACCAAAACGATTAATTCCCCATGGGGCAGCCATGGATAATACGATGAAAATGATTGCCGCTTCGGTCGGAACCGCAATCCTTGTTACGGTTATGACAACAACAGCGGAAACAGCAAAACAGCGCCCGGACATTGCCTTTCCGGATATATACGGAGCGAACATCGCCTTTATGGTCGTATCCATCCTTTCCTTAATAGGACTGATTCTCACTTTTTTCATTAAGCATAACCGCCTGCCAAAGGGTGAATCAGATGGAAAAAGACAAAGAAATGTAGAAGTGAAACTTCAGGAGTAGTGGCAGTGGTTTCCAATGATAAAAATACTGATACGTTCCTTACATTGTATGGAACGTTTTTTCTTTTAGCGAAACGCTTTTAATCATCCATAGGAGAAAAAACAAATTTTCTTCAATTCTAGCAATTATCTAAAATCTAGGAGGAAGGTTATGGTAATTTGTTCTCATTTAAGAATAATTAATAAATAGTATGATAGAGGTGTAGTAGTGTCAATTCGATATTTTATTATGTAAAAATTATTAATGATTTGTATAAAATGAGTAAAGTTTTCGTTAAATAGAACGAAAAAACAAGAGAAAATGGTAATTTAGGAATATATCTGTGGTACTTTCCTAGATAAGAAAGGAGGAAAGGTTTAATAGATTTGGAAGAATTTGTGGAAGTACTACTTTTATAGAGGTAAATAGATTTAGAGGAGGGATACTTATGAAGAAACATAAAAAACAGTTTATGGCTATAACGACAATATTGGTCATGTTAATAGGGATGATTCTCCCATTTCGTGCACAGGCGGCTGAACCGATTACGGTTGCAGAAGCAATTGCGAATAATACGGGAACAGCAACAGTTGAGGGGTACATAGTCGCATATACAACTGGGACGAATAATTATGATTTTGAGGCACCGTTTGCTGGAGATACAAACTTTGCCATCGCTGACAGCCCTACGGAAAGGGACCCAAAAAAGATATTACCCGTTCAAATTACTACTAGTTTCCGCCCAACCTTTGGATTATTAACAAATCCTTCGATCGTAGGTAAAAAGGTTTTTGTTACTGGTTCACTTGAAGCTTATTTTACTGTACCTGGCCTAAAGTCTCCAACAGCCATTACCTTTGATGGTACAACACCGCCTCCAGTTGAAGACCCTATAGATGGCATATCAGGACTAAAAATTCGCGACATTCAAGGTCAATCTCACATTTCATCGTATAAAGATAAGAATGTAATAGATGTACCTGGGGTTGTTACGCAAGTAGTCGACAACAGCAATTTCTACATGCAAGACCCTAATCCAGATGAAAATTCACAAACATCAGAAGGCCTTCTCGTTTACAAGCCAACTCACGGTGTTGCTGTCGGTGATAGTGTAACTGTTTCAGGACTTGTAAAAGAGTGGGTACTAGATGGTTATGCCGAAAAACTTCAAACCGATTTAGCGATGACAGAAATTAATGCCCAATCTGGAAAGATTACAAAGGTTTCTAGTGGAAATGAACTACCGAGTCCAATTATGATCGGTAAGGACGCTATTCCACCAACTTCTGTCATCGATAACGATCAATTAGGAACATTTGATCCAGCAGAAGATGGCATTGATTTTTATGAAAGTCTTGAAGGAATGCTTGTTTCTATTGAAAATCCAACAGTAACAGGACCGCAGAAATATGGGGAAGTACCTGTTATTTTAGGTCAAGTGGATGGAAAAGCATATACAAAGGAAGGAACTCCTCTTTTAACAAAGGAAAATCAAAATCCAGAGAAAATGCTTCTTCAGCTGGATAATCGCAGCTTTGTAACAAAAGCGGGTGACTCTTTTGATGGAACTGTCACAGGAGTGGTTAGCTATACGTTTAGTAACTTTAAGATTCTAACAAAAGCAGCTGATTTACCAGCACTAGTAGAACGTGAAAGAACGAATGAAGTAACGACAATTCAAAAAGAAGAAGACAAACTAACAATCGCAGGCTACAATATCGAAAACTTCGCAGCTTCTGATGCCGTTAAACGTGATAAGCTGGCGAAATCAATGGTCGAGAACTTAGGCTCTCCAGATATCATTGGTCTTGTTGAGGTTCTTGATGAAAGTGGAGAAACAAATAACGGTGTGGTCAAAGCGGATGCCAACTATAAGGCATTAAGTGAAGCCATCCAAAGTTTTGGTGGACCAGCCTATGCTTGGACAGAAATTGCTCCTGAGGACGGTAAGGATGGTGGAGTGCCAGGAGGAAATATCCGTGTAGGTTATCTATACAATCCCGATCGTGTGACGTTAAATGAGGCACCAAAGGGAAATGCCACAAGTGCTGTGGCGTATGAAAATGGTTCTTTAACATTAAACCCTGGTCGCATTGATCCAACAAATGCTGCATTTAACAGCAGCCGAAAGCCACTTGCAGCGGAATTTACTTTCCAAGGCGAAGAAGTTATTGTCATTAACAATCACTTCAACTCAAAAGGCGGGGACGAACCTTTATTTGGAAAAAATCAACCGCCGTACCTTGAAAGTGAAGCACAACGTCTGCAAATTGCCACAATCGTTAATAACTTTGTTTCTGGCATAAAAGAAAAGAATGAAGACGCCAATGTAGTGGTATTAGGCGACTTAAACGATTTTGAGTTTTCTGCACCACTAACAGCTTTAAAAGGTGATGACTTAACGAACTTAGTTGAAACGCTTCCTGCTTCTGAAAGATACACATACAACTATCAAGGAAATGCACAAGTGTTGGATCATATTCTAGTATCCAATAACTTAGCTGAGGCAGCTACACTAGATATCGTAAACTTTAACTCTCCATATATGGAAGAGCATGGACGTGCAAGTGACCATGATGCACTTGTAGCTCAGTTAGATTTGGCTGTAGAGGAAGGACCATTTACGCTGTCGCTTCTTCATACAAATGATACACATGCATATGTTGAACAATTCCCTAAACTGATTACTGCTGTGAATGAGTTGCGTTCACAGAAGGAAAATAGCCTGTTGTTAAACGCAGGGGATGTGTTCTCAGGAACATTGTATTTCAGACAGTATTCAGGTCTAGCAGACTTGTATTTTATGAATCAATTAGGCTTTGATGCCATGACACTTGGAAATCATGAGTTTGATAGGGATTCGGCGACATTAGCGAACTTCATCAGGCAGGCAGAGTTCCCAATTGTGTCTTCCAACGTAAATATGGCTGACGATGCTGACCTTGGACCATTATTCTATACATCAATCGGCGGAACGAATGAACAAGGAGAAATCTTCCCTGCGATTATTAAAGAAGTGGATGGAGAAGAGGTAGGAATATTTGGATTAACAACAGAAGATACAGCTTTCCTAGCGAATCCTGGAGATAACATTGTGTTTGAAGACGCAGTTGAAAAAGCCAATGAGACAATTGATAGGCTTGAAGCACAAGGTGTAGACAAAATTATTGCTTTATCCCACTTAGGTTATCAACCAGATTTGGATTTAGCTGAAAAGGCAGACGGAATTGACGTGATTGTTGGCGGACATTCCCATACAAAACTAGATGCACCAGTTGTTGTCGAAAAAGAGGAGCCGACACTAATCGTCCAAGCCAATGAGTATTTAAAATACCTTGGTGTTCTTGATGTAACATTCGATGAAAATGGTGTAATAGCGAATTACACGGGGGAACTAAAGGACTTAAGTAAGTATGCAGAAGATGCTGCTGCTAAAGCAAAGGTGGAGGAATTCAAAGCTCCTTTAACAGAACTTCAAAAACAGGTAGTAGGAAATTCATCCGTTGCATTAAATGGTGAACGTGCTGATGTTCGCAGCAAGGAAACCAATCTAGGAAACTTAATTGCAGACGGAATGGCTGCAACAGCAAATGAGTTCATCCCAACGTATATTGCGATGCAAAATGGCGGCGGAATTCGTGCCTCTATTGATCAAGGCGATATCACGTTAGGGGAAGTGTTAACGGTACTGCCATTTGGTAACAACCTCGTGACTCTTGACCTAACAGGAGAAGAAATTCTGGCAGCGTTAGAACACAGTGTGAGCGCACCTGGACAAGGTTCATTCATGCAGGTATCAGGGTTAAAGTTCAAGTACGATCCTGCGCAGCCTGTTGGTGATCGCGTCTGGCATGTTGAGGCATTAACCGCTGATGGATATGAAGAAATTCAGATGGATAAAATGTATCGCGTAGCAACCAATGCCTTTACTGCGGACGGCGGCGATGGATACAGTATGTTTAAAACAGCGAAGGCCGAAGGTCGTATCGCAGAGTTATACATTGTAGACTTTGAAGTGTTTACTTCCTATTTAGAAAAAGTAAACCCTGTTTCTCCAGTGGTGGAAGGTAGAATTGTACAAGAAGTTGAGGATAGTGAAGCTCCAAAGCCTCCTTCCGTAAACGAAGTAACTGACCAATCGACACAAGTGACTGGAACATCAGAACCAGGTTCAACAGTTGAAGTGTCGGTTAATGAAACCGTTATTGGTTCAAGTACGGTATTAGAAAATGGTAGTTTTGTAGTCGAAATAGCTAAGCAAGCTGCTGGAACGGAGCTTTCCGTTACTGCAACAGATGGTGCTGGTAATGTCAGTGATGTGACGGTAGTGACGGTAGTAGACGTAACACCGCCAGATCAACCAAAAGTCAATCATGTCATTCACAATGATACGGCTATCACAGGAACAACGGAAGCCGGGGCAAGTGTTAAGGTCATGTTGGGTAAGGTGGAGCTCGGTTCAGCTGTAGCAGATACGAACGGTAAGTTTAAAGTATCTGTGCCAAAGCAAAAACATAAGAATTTATTAACCGTGACGGCAACAGATGATGCTGGAAATGTTAGTAATGTAACGATTGTTGACGTATTAAAGAAAAACGAGATGTAGAAGGAAGGGCAGGTTGCTGTTTGGGCAACCTGCCTTTTTAATTAGCTGCATTAATGTTTTTAATTTACCTATAAATAAACCACCTTTAAGGACAGTTAAACCGTTATTTGGTCACATTAATGAGTATTAGGCATACATAAATATAATAATGATTTTAATTTAGGAGTTGAATACTATGCAGACTCCATGGGTAAACAAAAAGATAATGGATGAAATAATCTCTATGCAAACTGATACATTTATAAGGTTTCCGTTAAAACCGATCTTAGAATATGTGAACGAAACTGAAGAACACTTAGTGAGTAGCAGAAGGTCCAGTAAACAGGAGGAAAACAAATCAAATAGAACAGGGGATACAAAAAACAATAAAAATGAAGAACTGGTCCTTTTTACCGAAGAGAATATAATAGAACCACTGGTAGACTGGCCCTCTTTACAACAACTTGTCGAGCCAACTACAGAAATGGATATTTATGAATACACTTCGGAAAACGAGCCAATGCATGTGGAAGAAGTGTATGTCCCTTCCCTTGAAGATAATGTAATGAGATCAATAGTAGAGGATTCTTCTTCATCAGACCAGATTAAGGTTACGTTAGAAGAGGTTCTTGGAGAAAACGCTGCTAACCATGGTAGCGAGCCGTCGGAAACTAATAAGGGACCGCTTTCTTCTTTCGATGAGATAGTAATAACAGCAACGGTAGAAACCCCCTCTTTAATCCCACTGAGCAAGGTTATAACAGAATCAACTTCTGTTGAGAATCCTCCTATTGATTCAATCGTTGATATGGGAAATAAACAAATAACTCCTTCCTTTACAGAAGAATCTGGTCAAGAAAACACCTTTCATGTCCGAAATGTTGATGAAAAAGAAAAGGAACTAACAAAAGTTTCAAGTGATAAGCTAAAAACAGACCTTGAAGATCAAGAATTACAAAAAAAGTCTTATGAATATAAAGAGGAGCAATTAACCAGTTCTATAGATTTATTTGGCATCAATGATTTGAAAGAAAATGACATGATTACAGCAACTGACCCCTTAAATATTCAGATTCCTGTAATCGTTGGAAAATACAATATTGAAATTTGTTTAGAGGATGAAGAAATTTTCGAGGAAAAGGTACAAGAAATAAGAGAAATTTCTAATAAAGTCCTATTGACCACTTGTAAATTTATACCATATGAGTTGTCGTCAGTGTTAGATAATGGTTCTTGCAAAGCCTTAAAGGGGAATTTATTAATTGATGGAATCATTGAACAACAAATTAAGTTTATTTTTGAAAATAAGCAAACTGCTATTATACAAAATCATTCAGTATATACTCAAATGAACCAAAAGAATGCAAAGTACTTACGTAAACTTAATTTCGGTAGATATAGTTATGTACCTCAACCTGACTCTATAAACAATCCCAACCCAACTTTTGAAGTACAAACCAATCATGGCCAGTACTCTAAACGGCTGATAAATTCCATGAATAAAACCATTCCCTTTAATAGTGTAGTAGCAATAGACCATTTCCTGCACCCGCCTCTTTACGGTTCCATTGGGGAAAAATTATACACGTTTCAAAAAAATCTTGACCATGAAATGTCTAATGCTGATACAACACAATTTACTACTACAACCTATTATCCCGAAAATACACATGGCAAATTAATTTATTCTAAACTGCATGAAAATGTAAATATTTTAAAACACGAAGAAAAATATATCAAGTTCCCTAGAATCAAACTTAGGCAGTTTATTGTATTGGAGTTATTGATTCATTTACTCCAAGAGCAGTCTGTTCAAGTTCAGATCCCCAAAAAAGGGATTTAAGCTAACGCTAGCCTACTAGTCAAGTAACTGTTCATAAGTAGGCTATTTTTTTCTCGTCACGGATAATTCTTGAATACATAGTAAGAGTACACATCCCCCACCTTTCTAAAAAAAGGCTCTTTCACCACTATCATAACCCAAACTTGTTTGTACATGCTGAATACAATATTGGTGTAGATAAATATATATAATATAGGAAGGATGATTTTTTTATGTGTAAAAAGAACGATCAAGTTCAACCGTTAGTCTGTCCAGTTGTTTCAGACCAACAAGGCTCATTTAATGACTCTCCAGTAAACCGTGTTCTAATTCCTAGTACAGCAACCCTTAAGGTCCCAGTTGTATTAGCGGAGCGAACTCTGCAAATTGTAGTTGAGGCAAATGTTCCTCTTAACCCTGCGGCTACAGAAATTAAAAGAGTTCATAAAAATGCGCAGCTTACTCAAGTTAAACTCGTACCTGTTGCCTTTACACCTATTCCAGGTACCAACTTTTTTAATGTAACTAGAGCAAAATTATTTGTTGCTGGGACAATTCGTAAAAATATTGAGTATGCTTCAGTTGCTTGTAATGCACCACTAGTTGATAGAATTGCTACAATCCCATTTTCAGGCTTTGTAGAACTAACTGCTGGAGACTTCCTTGCATTCCCAGTTCTTGCCGCATCTTCAGACGCAACAGCACAATTTCTAGATGATAAAGATGACTTATCTCCACGCTTTGATAAATATTTCTTTCAAAATCAAGTCAATTATAATGAACAACCTTATGGTGAATTGATCCGTGCAAATTTCTTTGAACTCGATTTTTCACCGAACAGTGTAAAACCAGGAGCTGCATTTAACCTTTTACGAGAAAAAATTGTACTGGATCTAACTCTTAAAGTATTACAGGTTCAACAATTTGAAGTAGAAGGAAACCGTGTAATCCCATCATCAACTAATGGAATTGTTGGTCCAGGTAATTAATTGAATTAAAAAATTAGCTAATATAATCAAATATAATTGACTTTTTTAAACCGATGGGTGTATATCGAAAGGCACTCCAACTTTATGCATATTGTAAAATCAGTCCCTACATGTGATTACAGGAGAAGAGAACGCATCTAATGATGTGGTCTCTTTTCTTTTTTTAGTTTGCTTTTAGTCTGGTAAAACTTTCAGCAAATGATGACTTTTTTACCATCAGTCCAAGCCTCGTTATCATCATAGTAGAAATAAGTACTATATCCGTGTTTGTAAAATAAGTATAAATAATCATTGTTTTTTTATTTTGTTAAGTAAAAGGTTATAAATTTTTTAACAAAAGCCCCCATTCTCGTAAATGCGGTTTCGAATAATTTTATACTTCATCTTGAAATAATTGTATTTTTTGTCCCGTGAAAATCAGATTTACTAATGATTAGAAAATGGAATTATTAGTAATGAGTTATACAAAAAGGGGGAATAAAGTATGAGAGAAATAAATTTAGTCCATCTTATGAGCATGCTTATTAGAGATTATGAAAAAGTATGTGGCCGGGCAAGATTTGAAATAAAAAAGATTGATGGTACCTTTACATTGATAGATATACATCAGAAATTACTGGATTTAGTTAATTTACAACGGAATAATCTTATTGGGAAAAAAATTTCTGATCTCCCTATTAAAAGAGATTGGACAGAGAAATTGCTTTCTATTTTTGAGAAGGCATGGAAAGGAAAAGAAACGATTTATTATCTATTCCCTCCAACCAATGATAATATTTTTTTAGTTGTTCAATTAGAGGCTGTCGTAAAGAATGGAGTAATCGATAGGATAGAAGGGTGTTGTGTTCCTTTAGAATCTAAAGAACTCAAAGGGAGATTTATGGAATCTATTATATCCCATGATGATGAAATATAAATAATTTAAAAATATTATGTGCTGCTATAAAACAAACCGATTATCTTTTTGCGTTCTATTAATAATTTTAATGTTTAATACATTCTAACATGATGGTAAAAACGTATGCCTAAATTAGGGTTCGTACGGTTTTGTAATGGAGGGAAGCCTTGTGAAAGGTTTCCCTCCTTTTATTAGAAAATCTATATTTGGAACAGCGTTAATGCTAGTCTCAAATTAATAGTGGTAGAATCAGGTTATGGTGATTTGGGAAAATGCCTCCTTTGAGCTCGTGGAAATAACATAATTTGGAATTTTTTTCTGACGTAAGTTATACGAAGCATTTTCTTTTCATAACTTGAAAAAGAGTGATATAAATAGAAAGGAATAATAATAAAAGGAGTATAAATGGACCCCGAAATATATGGAGCACCATTATAAAGGTGAAGGAAAAAAATATTTCATTGAAATTTTGGTTAACATACCTAATAAATTTTAATATTATTTCTTATTTTACCAATAATGTATTTTTTCTGCAGCATTCACTTATATATGTTATCAGTAAAAGCGCTACAGTTATCAGAACTTAAGTATTTCACATCTGGAATTGTAAATATGCAATTAAAAGTAATAAATAGGTAAACGGGTGCCTTCAATATGTTTAATGTCAATCGGTACACAAGATCCGATTAATCTATCCTTATTTCCCTCTTTTTTGACTGGTCTAACAGTAACAACTAAACATACATTTTCATTGGTATTGGGTGTTAAAAAAAAAACCACTTTTTGACCGTTCAATGCTTTATTAAATATCGCAGTAAGTTTCTCTGTATTGTCTTGGTTTATAGGAAAATCTATAAGTGACTTTCCGATTATATCGTTTTGGTTTAAATTTAGGATATCTAACAATTTTTGATCTACGTTTGTATAAGTAAAGGAATTATCCATCTTTTGAACTTCAAACTGCATCCTTCCATTTACTTTCTCATAATCGTCTATTAGTTTACTTACAAGGCTGGCAATGTCAATTTCGCGCAAATGTTCCACCTCGTTTTATGAATGTAATCGAATTATGATAAAGAAAATGTCAATTTGAAATGATTCAAATTGACATAGTTCTAATTTCCTGAGCATATTTTACCATTCGTTTATTTAAAAAGCAATATATCCCACTTTGAGCAAGTCTGATTATCCGAAAAGCGAAATATATAAAAAGACAACAGGTCTGTGACCTGTTGTTAAATGGATGATTTTTTCTGTATTAATATATGCGCCATTTTGGTTTTATGAACCAATTTTTTATTTTATTTTTGCCGTTTTTACAAAGGAATATGATAAATATACCATTTTCCACTTTTTAGCGATAAAATAAACTTAAAAAAGGAGTTTAGAACCAACCACATGAATTACAAAATTAAAGCTCTTCGGAAAAAAAATGGTGATACCTTAAAGGAATTATCCAGTAAGATAAATTATGATTATAGTAATCTTTCTAAAATTGAAAGAGGAATTTATCAGCCTTCATTGGAAATTTTAAAAAAGATAGCTGAAGTTTATAGTGTGTCGATAAATTATTTTTTCGAAGAATGCAATAGTTATACTCCAGATGAACGAAACTTTATTGGAGAACTCGATATTTGTAACGAAGATCTATTGAACAAATATGAGCTAGTGATAGACGGAAAGAAGCTGTCAGAAAAAGAACTGGAATTTGTAATCGAAGTTATTCGCAATCTTCGGAGTACTTTCAATAACAATAATAAACAATAACGTTAAATTATTAAGCCCCATAACTTGAATGATACATACTCCTAACACTTACAGCATAAAACTGACCTCATACTTATAGCGAACCTTAAGGGGCTTATTATATACTACAGAATACCTTCATCAAAAATAAAAATTCATATACAAAAAAAAGCTTTTTGTATTTTTTTAACAATAAATATTATTCTAGTGCAACCGTACAAGCAAAAAACACCTTTATAAATATAATATATTATGAAGGTGAGGTGGTCTTATGTGTTTATGTAGTGAGTTTAATAAAAGATTATCACCTAATGGCTTGTACCAAGGAAGAGCTCCTTTAACCAAAACTGCTAAATTAGTTTCACCACAAACAATGGTGAAACAAACTACGCAAATGTATAAAAGGAGAGGGAAAAACAAGTAATGGGTATGACAAAGCGATTGTATACAATTCAATCGCTTTCTTTATGTAATTTACCATCTAAGTTTATTTAGGGAGGTAATAAATATGAATAGAATCATTAAAAAACCCATTTTCTTGGTAGGCTGTATGCGTAGTGGAACGACAATCCTGGCAGACTTGCTGGGGAGCCATCCAAATATCATTCATTGTCCGTTTGAATTGCGCAGTGTTTGGTCTAAGACTGGCAATATTCCAATGGCATCCCCTAAAACACAAGATTTAAAATGTCCTTGTTTAAAAGAATTTGACGTCCAGCCCGGTCAAGCAGAACGATTGTCACGTGCATTTATAACTGAAATGAAAAAAAACAGAGGAAGCAAAAATTTAAAGCATGCATACTTTTTAAATAAAAATCCCCACCTAGCTAACAAGCTGCCGTTAGTAAATGTTCTTTTCCCTGACTCAAGGTTTATTTGGATTTATCGAGATATGCCAAGTGTGACTGCTAGTTTAAAAAAAATACTAAACCGAAAGGTAATTCATTATTGGCCGGAAAAAGATGACTTGGAAACAGTACGATGCTGGGAATGTCTCTTTAATGGTAACAGTATTCCTCCCCAGCTAGATCGGAAACGCTGCTTCCCGGGAGGAGACATTAAGTACTTAATGGAATATTGGTTAGAAACAAATAAAGCCATTTCAGATTTTTCGCAAACCATCTCTTCAGATAGAATTTTCTTAGTCAAAGAAGAAAAATTAATTACTGAGCCAGATAAAGTGTTAGCCAATTGCCAGTCGTTCTTAGGTATCCCAATCAATCTACCCAAAATGATGATAAATAAAATTGACAGGAACCGGAATGAGCTATGGAGTAACAGTTTACCAAAGGTGGAGATTCAATCCATGTTAAATTTTGTCCAGGAACATGGCGATTCTTTAAATGGAATATTTCCAGAAGGGAAGCTTTTCGAAAGGTACAATGCAATGATTTTATCTAAACTTTTTTCTGAAAGGGCAGAATCGATAAAAACAGATTGATAATACTGACAGGAACTTAATCAATACTAACTTACCGCTAAAACAAGTATTGCACGATAAAAACTTAGGCATCTTCATTAGAAATATGGTCTAACACTGATGCCTAAGCTCTTAAGTTGACTGAAATTTACTAAATAGTTTTATATTGTAATTTTTACTCATCTTCACTGTGAATTGAAAAAACAGCGTTTAGTCCATATGGTTCGAGATTGATTTCCCACAACAGTTTTCCCTGAGATAGATGATAACAAGCAATTCTTGTAGGTAAAATATAATTTTCTTGTTCGAAAAGCGGGGCACCTTGTAATCCGTTTTTGGATGGCCGTATCCTTGTAAATCCTACAATCACAGTATCATCATTAAGTACTTTAATTCCTCTGCACCAACCTAATCTATTTTTAGCTTGGGAAAAATCATTTAAATCATATTCTATTTTAACTTTAAGGGTTTTAGCATCAACGGCAACTATATGTCCGTCTACTTTTGTGAAATAAATGGTATTCCCGACCAAAACCCCATCATGAACCAATGACCCTCCGATATTAATGTGGTGATTGGATTTAGTTAAACAAATTGCGTCTTTTTGTAAGCAGCGAGTTACCCAAATATCATTGCCGAGAAGGAAAACATAATTAGGGTGTGATTGATGCGGTTTTGTGGTGAGAACCTTTCGATAATCAATCGTTCTAGAAAAGCGTTCCCATGGATTTTGACCAAGAACATTCCACTCCTTTAAAATAGTACCCTTTGGATCAACCTCCACAACCATATCCAAACCAGTATTAACCACCATATAATTTCCATTATGGTTCGGGCGGATATGATGAACATCATTAAAGCATGGTAATGATAAATAGCCAATCTGATTCAGTTGTGGCAGGGAATAGATAAGTATTTCAGTTTGTGTACATACGTATAGCTGTTTGTTTTTAACGGTTCCGGCCTTAAAAACGATGGAAGGATCTTGATTAGGACAAACTTCTTGAGGAGAAATATATTCCAAGCTTTTTATAAATTGCTTGTTATCTAAATCAAGTTGTACAATAACCCCCTTTTGATACTGGTGCCATTCGTCTGCAATCCTGTCCTTTTGTTGTCCACCAACAATATATAACGTTCGCATAGGTTTCAATGCTCCTTTTTTATACCCGCTTATTCCCACCCTTTAATAAAGCCTGGTGATAAACAGCTATCGTATTTTGGATCATTTTTTCAATTGACCAATTTTCGATGGCCCATGTTCGTCCATTTTTTGACATGGAATCCCTAAGTGGTTTATTTTCTATAAGGTTTTTTATGTTTAAATAGAGAGAATGACCGTCTCTCCTAGGGTTTACCAATCCAGTATCCCCATTTTTCACCATTTCTGGTATTCCGCCAGCATCGGAGACAGCAACTGGGATTCCTGCGAGTTGTGCTTCCATTACGGCATAGGGCATATTATCCTGCAAACTAGGAAACACAAACAAATCTGCCTTCTTTAATAAGGCAGGAACATTTTCTTGATTCCCAAGAAATTGTACGTATCCACCAAGCCCTAATCTATTTACTTTTTGTCTAAGCTGAAGCCTTAGTGGACCGTCGCCTATAATCCAACAAACCCAATCCTGCCGTTGTTGTTTTAATTTTGAAAGTGCGTCGAGTAGGAATAGATGCCCTTTTAAGGGAATTAAGCGGGCCGTACAAACGAGGATGAATTTATCATTTGGTTTTGCGATTGGAGTGTGAATCTCCATTTTTCGGAAAAACTCTTTTGAATCGATACCATAGGGAACAATGTTAAATAGTTGATTTTGTTGGATTTTATACTGAGTTAAAAAAATATTTTTTAACCAATGTGAGGCAACGATACATATATCACTAGATGTTATCGCTCTGGACTCGAGATTCATCATTTCCTGCCAGGCAGGTGTATTTTTCTTTAAAGCACCGTTAATTAACATATTGAAAGCTAGAGCCCCGTGCAAAGAACTGATCAAAGGGACTTTTTTTGGTCTTATTTGTGAAATTGCTACTGTGGGTATAATACCTTGTGAATGAATTATGTCGTACTTTTCAAGAGATAAATGAGCAGCTGCTGTTCGGTAAACGGCTACCTGGGCTTGGGTTGTCATATTTTTTTTTGCATTTTTTATAAAAGGATTATGTGAAAATACATCGACAAGGTGACCTTGAGATTTCAATCCTTGTATAAGTTGTTCAATATAGGTTGAAACACCGATTTTTCCTGGATAATTTATTGATGTAATGAGGATTTTCATGAGTTATTCCCTTTCAGTTTGCTAGGTTAGTAATTAAATTACACGATAAAAGTTGAGCGTATCAAGCAATGAAGTTTCAAATGAAAAAGCAGGTGTCCAGCCTAATTTCATTAGTTCAACTGGTATTGTTTCACCCTTCGATTCTATTAGTTCATTTGAATGACATTTAAGCTCAAAGTTTACGCTTGTTAATGATTGTAATCCGTTAATGATTTCTTTGAGAGAACGTTTCTTTCCTGAAGCTATGTCATATATTTCTCCAGGTTTGCCTTTCAAGAGGAGAGTTTCATAAGCACTTACAGCATCCCTCACATCGATAAAATCACGCTTCGCATTTAGATTATTTACTTCAAGAACCTTTTCAGCTTTTTTATTTTCCATATCTGCTATCTTTTTAGCAAAAATAGAACATACACCGTTTGAGAAGCCTGGCCCAACTAAATTAGAGGGTTTTGCGATGACAATATGCATATCGTATAAAACCGCCCATGATTGGGCAATCAGTACTTGAAGTGTCTTGCTTAAACTATAAGGGTGAGTGAGAGTAGATATATCTTTTGGATTAAATTGGAGGGCTGAACCTGCCACTACGATTTTACAAGCTGGGTTTTGTCTTCGAAGGGCGTCAATTAAATAGGCAGTTGAGAGTGAATTCGCTTCTATTGATGCGATCGGATCCAGCCATGATTGCCCAACGTGATTTTGTCCTGCTAAATGAAGAAGAAAGTGGGGTTTGATTTTTTTTATTAGATTATTTACTTGATCTTTATTGGTAAGATCACAACATTCTATCTGAACATCTTTGTTTTCAGAAGCTCTTGTATTTACAATGGCGGTAACGTCAAAACCCGATTTCACAAAATGTTTACATGCATGCTGACCCGTGAATCCACTTGCCCCTGTAATTAACAATTTTTGCTGTTGATTCATTACCTTTTCATCCAATCCTTTAATTCCACTAACATTTTTTCATAGGGAGGAACCAAGTGATGAAAGTCAGTTCTAGTACTTTTAATGGTACGATCAAGTACTACTTCATCATCCTGAATGATTTCTACATCATTTTTATCAAATACTTTTTGAATCATTTTTAATAGCTCATACTTTGAAACTTTTGTATCTGAACCTAAATGATAAAGCCCAGTAATGTTATTCATAATCATTTTTTCAGTTGCTTTGGCTAGTTCCAGTGTTGTAACGCCATTCCATAGGGCTTTTTTATATCCTTTAATTTCTCCGGTTTGTTTCATGAACCACAGGAATAGTCCAATTCCATTTTCTTTTAATTCTGGCCCGATGATGGAGGTGCGTATGGTTAAATGTTGATTACTTAAAACTTCTCCTAATAGTTTGGATTGAGCATAAATTGAGGTTCCATCCGGGATATCATCTTCGATATAATCACCTTTTTTTCCAGAAAAAACACAGTCTGTACTGATATGGACTAATTTCCCTTGATGGCGCTCGACTATTTTGGCCAACTGATGGGGTAATAGGCTATTAATCTGGAAAGCCAATAGCCTGTTATTAGTTGCATGGTCATTTAAAATACCAACACAGTTGATGATAATATCCGGTTTTGTTGATTCGATTATTTCTTCGATTTTAACTGAATCGGTAACATCAAGATAAAGACTATTTTTATCATGTAAATCCCTAGATGTATAGATGACATCATACTGTGGCTTTTGCATGAAATAGGCGGTCATTACATGCCCGGCCATTCCTTTGCCTCCAAGAATTAATATTCTCATTAAATAAACCTGCCTTCTGATAACATCTCTTTAATTTCCTTTTTACTCATTAATCCTGTACTAGAGTTATAATTTTCTAAGTTTACAGGTTTGTAATTTGAATAGTGTTCCTTCAAGCCATTGATTTGAATAGCTGGCAAAATAACATAATATTCTTCATCGTAGGAGACGGTCATTGTGCTTTCATAAGCAGACAGAAGCAATTCATGGATTTTTTCCCCAGGGCGGACACCTAGTATTTCAATCCCGACATTCTCAATTTGTGAGGCTTCTATTAATACCTCGGCCAGGTCAATAATCCTACACGCAGGCATTTTCAAGACAAAGATTTCACCGCCAAGACTATCAAATGTTGCTTTAAAAACCAATTTGATTGCCTCTTCGACGGTTATAAAAAATCGTGTCATATTTAAATCTGTAATTCCAACCTTATGCTTTTCTTGAATTTGCCGCTTAAAAACATGGATGACACTCCCATTTGTTCCTAAAACATTTCCTCCACGTATACATACGAATCTTGTTTTCGTATTTAATGTATTAGCATGAATGATTAATCTTTCACCCATTGCTTTTGATAATCCATAGAAATTGGAGGGGTCTGACGCTTTATCTGTTGAAATATATATGACTTTATGGACTTTACAGGCAATGGCTGCATTTATTACATTCTGGGTACCAATAACGTTTGTCTTTAAGGCTTCAATCGGCTGATCTTCACATACCGGAACATGTTTTAAAGCCGCCAGATGGTAGATATATTCAACATCTTGGCATGCTTCGATTAGCTCCTCTTTCTCTTTAATGTCACCAATGATAAAACGCAGTACCGGATTATTATCAAATTCTTGTTTCATGGCAAACTGACTGGATTCATTTCTTGAAAAAATACGAATTTCCTTCGGGTGGTAGGTTAATAACTGCTTGACTAGTTCATGGCCCCATGATCCTGTACCGCCAGTAACTAAAATAATTTTATTTTTAAACAACATTCATACCTCCCATTAATATTTTTATGACTTTATCCGAAACATTTTGGTGGTCATAGCCTTCAGGGATCGACCATGATTTTGGCTGATTCACCATCACATGAACACAATTAAGTATCTTGTTTGCATTGATACCTGATAAAATATTGCTTCCACATTCTACAGTTTCGGGTCTCTCAGTAGTTTTCCGAATGGTTACGGTCGGAACGGAAAAAAGGCAGCATTCTTCCTGGACTGTACCACTGTCAGTCAAGACACAAAAAGCATTTTTTTCTAAATTGATAAAATCAAAAAAGCCAAAGGGTTCATGAAATTCGATTAATGGATGAAAACTAAAAGAAGACTGGCCTTCTAATCTGGATTTAGTTCTAGGGTGTATACTAAAAATTACTTTTTTTTGATAGGTCTCTGCTACCAAATTTATTCCCTTCATGATTTCTAATAAGCGGTCTTGATGATCAACATTTTCAGCACGATGGGTGGTAACCAAGAAGTAGTTGTCCTTCTCTAACGACAATCTACTAAGGATATCACTTTGTTGTATCTTGTTCTTGTAATTCTCTAACACCTCATATATGGGATTACCAGATACAATGACTCGATTTGAAGGAATACCTTCCTTAAGTAAATTTTCTTTGCTTTGAGGGGTATAGGGTAAGTTGAGGCTTGAAACAGCGTCGATCACACGACGATTTTTTTCTTCCGGTACTTCTAGATCAAAACAACGGTTGCCAGCTTCCATATGGGTCACTGGAATTCCCATTCTTTCCGCTAAAATCGCACTTAACCCGCTATTGGTATCCCCTAAAATTAAAACTTTATCTGGTTTTTCCTTTAATAAAATCGCCTCTAGGCTTTTAAACATCTCTGAAAGTTGCTGTCCGAGTGAATGATGTTGACCTGGCAATATATAATCAGGGTTTCTAACCTCTAATTCTTCGAAGAAAATATCACTTAATGAGGAAGTGAAATTTTGCCCAGTATGGACTAAAATGTGGTGTTCGGCAAGATCATCTAATTTTTTAATAATTAGACTCAGGCGGATAATTTCAGGCCGGGTCCCTAAAATGGTCATTACTTTCACTGTTTACACTCCTTAGTTGAAATAAGTTGTCGGTTTTTTTCATGCTTGCCCTTTTTTTTAATAGATTATGCGGTTATCCTCTTGGTGCAATAGGCAGCTCTATTGATATATTTACCAATTAAAATGGCTCTCTCAGCCAATTTGGCAACTTTGTGAGAGAGTGGCAGGATTTATGGATAAACCTATTCAAATAAATAAACCCCTTGGAAGCCAAGAGGTTTATCACTGTTATTATCGTTCGATGTATTTTAGAAGAAGTGGTCGATAATATATTTCAATTTCAGCTAGTTCTTTACGCATTTGAGACTGGTATTTACTTGTACCTGATTCTTCGTGCTGCCTAAATTTCAAAAGTACTTCATCTAAGTAATGTAATTGATGGCCTTTTACTAATAGACGAAGCCACATTTCATAATCATGTGTGTACCGATGATAAGGATTAAAGTAACCAATCCGGTCAAAAAGGTCTTTCTTCACAACAACTGTACACCCATTGACAGGGTTAATGTTAAATGTTAAGAAAGCTTTGTATATCTGTTTTAAATCAGAAATACGGTAGCTGGCCCACGGAATAACAACCTTATTATTTTTATCAATAATATCATAATTTGTAAAACTCGCTTCAGCGTTTCGGTTAAGCATAAATGAAATCTGTCTAGATATTTTATGGGGAAGAAAATAATCATCGGAGCTTAACCAGGCAATATATTCTCCCGTAGCAGAACGTATTCCGTGGTTTAATGCTGTAGCGGTACCTCCATTCTCTTTTTTTAGATAAGTGATTTTTCCAAGAAATGGAGTGATCTTTTCGGTGTAAATCGTCGAACCATCATCTACGACGATAATTTCGATATTTGGATATGTTTGATTCAAGGCGCTATTAATAGCCTGATCTACGTATTGACAGTTGTAAAAAGGAATAATAATGGAAACCTTTGGATACACATCTCATCCTCCTGAACTTAAAGGGAAATCCGTTCTCACTACTAAGATTCTATTTTCCTCGGAATACACTATTTAATATATGTGATAAATGTTGAATGTGATATATATTGGTTCTTTAAACCTATTAGCTTAACAATATTGAATATAAATACATATGCTGTTTAAAATAAAATGTTTCTAATAGAGTGGAGATGATTAACAACATGACAAACGATAACCTTACTGTTTTTATGCATATACCTAAAACGGGGGGAACTACTTTAAATGATATTTTTAGAAAACAATACCTTTTTGGTGAAATATTTGATCATGATTCGTTAAAAGGGATAAAGAAAACAATTGATAAGGTAACCATGGAGGAAAAGAAAAACATTAAAGCCATTGCAGGGCATTATTTTTATGGAATCCACCAGCATTTTCAAAAACCATATACTTACTTTACTATGATGCGGGAGCCAATCGATCGTGTTTTGTCTGCGTATTATTTTCTACAGAATTATCCTGGTTATGAAAGAGTAAAAAATATGAGTCTTGCAGAATTTGTGTTACAAGAGCCTGAAGCCAATAATATGCAAACTAAGCTGGTTTCCGGACAAATGTTTAACCCTACTTTGGAAAAAGCAAAAGAAAATCTAAAAGCGTTTAAAGCTGTAGGTATTACCGAATCATTCAATGAGTCACTAGTTCTATTTAAGAAGGAATTTGATTGGAAAAATATTTACTACACAAAACAAAACATAACAAAGAATCGCAGGAAAAAACAGGAAATCCCATCTTCGGATATCAACTTGATTAGAAAGCATAATGCACTAGATTTAGAACTTTACGAATTTGCAAAGCAGCTTTTTTATCAAAAACTTACTACTTTAACCATAGATGAACAAAAAGAATTGCAAAAAATCAAGGAACAGCAAAACAAGCTATCCTAACAGCGTAAATCGAAAAAATAGAGCAACTTTTTTCTGAGCAGAGGGGTAAAGTGACCTCTCTATATTTTTTGTTAGTTATTGGTTTAATAAGAAAATTAATGATAGAGAAATTGCCAATTCTACCAAATATATAAAACTGTGTGATAACACTAGTATACTTGTCCATCAGTTTATAAATTCATTACATAGAATTAAGTACAATGAAAAAGGAGGTGATTTGCTTGACTAGATTATTAGACGCGCAAATTTCCCAAAATATCAGCCATAGCGGTGCGATTTCCATTCCTCTTTCTGCTACTCCTACACTTTTTGCTACTCTTGGCCTTAACACTGCCGGTGCGGGGGTAAATCTTCGTATTCAATTTACCGGGACCGTCGGTATTAGTTCGCTTGCTCAGGTAGCGGTGCCAGTCACAGTTGAAGTTTACAGGGGAACAGGGCCAACTCGTGTTCTTATTTATTCTGCCACGGAAACATCAGATGTTGCTGGTACCGTAGGGGTCGCTGCAAGAAATATATTAACTTTTACCGGCGCAGATTTTAATCCGCCAAATCCTGGATTTTTAATTTATCAAGCTTTCGTTAGAATACCTGGGGGAGTACCAGTTGCACCGACACGTACAGGTCCTGAAAGCTTCAATGCCCAAGCCTACTCTGAATAATTGATTTCACTTAGTTCTTTAAATGAAAAACTCCTTTCTTGGGAGTTTTTCTCTTTATAAAAAAATGATTTAACTCAAACTTATACAAATTGACTTTTTTAGGGGAGTAGAGAAATGGCTAATGGATGTAATCGAAATGCTATAGGGACCTGTTCCGAAGCGGAAGGGATGAACACGACTTCCAATGGGACAGCCTCACATACCGAAGGTGCCAATACAACTGCGAATGGGAGGGCTTCTCATTCTGAGGGTTTTTCCACTCTAACAACAGCAGATGCAGCGCATGCAGAGGGCTCCGCTACCACTGCCAATGGTGTGGCATCGCATGCGGAGGGATATTTTACAAGAGCTAGTGGAAATACAGCACATGCAGAAGGCAGTGGATCTTTAGCCTCCGGTTATGCCTCACATGCAGAGGGTTCAACTACAAGAGCATTGAATTTATATGCCCACGCTGAAGGAAACCTGACAACTGCGACTGGTATCGCGTCCCATTCCGAGGGGGAAAATACCATCGCCAGTGGACTCGTCTCTCATGCAGAAGGACAAGGTACCAGGGCTCAAGGGGAATCTTCACATGCAGAAGGCGACACGACTCAGGCCAACGGAAGAGCTTCTCATGCAGAAGGAAACTTGACAGTTGCTTCCGGTATTTTTGCCCATGCGGAGGGGCAGCGTACCTTCGCTTCAGGTGATCTTTCACATGCCGAAGGAAATCAGACACAGGCAACAGGACAAAATTCTCATGCTGAAGGGGCACTTAACATTGCTAGCGGTTTTACATCACATGCGGAGGGAGTAAACACGGTTGCATCCGGTTTTTTCTCCCATACAGAGGGGCAATCAACAAATGCAAATTTTCTAGAAGGTGTTCATGTGATGGGGAAATTTGGTGCAGCAAATGAACTGCCCTATTCGTGGTACCTGGCAAATGGCCAGGACACCTCAACGCCTGGATTGGCTGCTAAAATATTAAGCGACGGAAACGTAAAAGTTGACGGAACGGTCTCAACCCCGGCAGCCGATTATGCAGAAATGTTTGAAACAGCTGATGGGAATCCAATTGAATTCGGCTGCTTTGTAACATTGGAAGAGGATAAGGTTCGTATAGCAAACGGACAAGATGATTATATTCTTGGAATCACAAGTGCAAAGCCTGCATTCTTGGCGGATAGCGGAGAGCTAAGGTGGAATCACAAGTATTTGACTACCGAGTGGGGGGAAATATTGTACGAAGATGTCATAGTCCCCCCTATAATGGACAATTCCGGCAATGTAATCGTACCGCAACGGAAAGATCATAGACCGGTACTGAATCCTGATTGGGACGCTTCCCGCGATTACTTGCCCCGCAGCGGCAGACCTGAATGGGTGGCAGTTGGGCTATTAGGAAAATTGTTGGTAAGAGATAATGGCCTCTGCAAAAGCAATGGATACTGCATGCCGAACGATCAAGGAATAGCGGTCCCTGCTGAAAATGGATATCGTGTCCTGAAACGTACGGCTCCAAACCAGATATTGATTCTTTTTAGATGATGATCGGGAAAAGTTGGCGCCCGGTCCATTTTTTTGTGGGTTTCATATGATAGGGTAACTCGTAAATGAGGTGTCAGAGTTGAAAATATTATTAGCAACTTTTTGGAAACACCCTGTCATAGGGGGATCTGCCATGTATATCGATCAATTAAAGCAAGGTCTGGAAAGGAAAGGTCATGAAGTTGATATTCTTGCCAAGCATCCATCTTTAAATCGATATTATCTTGTTAATACCAATAAATTTGTTGAAATAAATAACATACAAAAGGTTGTAAGCAGAGTTATAAGCCACTCATTTTCTAAGAGGGATTCTTTCTATAAAAGTAATGAAATGAATTACTACTGTTTTGAACTGGCAGCAAGTTATTTAAATCTGGAAAATTATGATTTAATTCATACCCAGGATATTTTTTCGACACGATTATTGTCACGTGTTAAACCAAAAAAAACTCCACTTGTGGCAAGTATTCATGGGTGTATAGCAACGGAATATTTATTCCAAAAAAGGAATCCTTCTATTAAAAAACAGGCCATCAATAACAGAAACGATATGGAATGGAGTTATATACATTGGCAGGAATATATCGGCGCTGCATCCAGTGACATAACAATTGTTGCAACAAAATGGCTAAAGGATCTATTAATAAATGATTTTGGCGTGGAAGATAATCAGTTAACGATTATCCCTTATGCTCTTGACATTAATCAGTTTACAAAAAGTATGGAGGAAACTCCTCCTGTTCTTGCTCCTCCTGGTAAAACCGTCATTGTCTGCCCGGCCCGATTGGCGTTTATCAAAGGGCATAACACTCTATTAGATGCTTTTGCCAAACTAAAAAAGCAGCGTACGGATTGGGTTTGCTGGCTGGTGGGGGATGGAAATTTGCAAACTGAGTTAGTAACCAAAGCAAGAAAGTTAAATCTGCTTCAAAACGTAAGGTTTCTTGGAGCACAAAAGAATGTTCCAGCTATCTTAAAGCAAGCAGATATCTGCGTGCTTTCAAGTTTACAAGAATCCTTTCCATATGCCGTTATGGAAGCTCACATCGCGGGAGTACCTGTGGTGGCTACGGATGCTGGAGGATTGCCCGAAGCAGTAGCCCATGGTCATACCGGTTTTATATCACCAATAGGAAATAGTGAAATCTTATATCAAAATATCAAGAATTTGTTAGATAATACAGAACTTCGAAATACCATGGCCTCTAACGCTCAAATACGCGGAAGGGTGAAATGGGACTTAGAAACAATGATCTCTAAAACACTCGCAATCTACGAGAAGGTACTTAAACGTAAGGGAGGAGAAAATTTGTGAACAGACAGGATCGAAAATTCAATCAACCGAGGAGGGTTCAGCCAAGGCTCAGCAAACAGATGAAATTGCCTCACTATCATCAATTTGGAAGGCTTACTACACGACCGCTGCCAAACCCTCAGATGCAGAGAAGGACTTTTTCACAATCCCTTAAGTACCATCAGCTTGGCCACAGAGCAGTCCCCGGAAGTTGGTCCTCAAATGTCAGTCGGCAGCAAAAAAAACCAGTTAGGTTCTTTGAGACGAGGCAACAGCAACAAATAAGAATGGGCCAGCAAAAGATTATCCAACAGCAGAGAATCCAAGGCGGTAATAGACAGTTAAATCATCCGAGAAGGAGCAGGGGCAGGATTCCCCAGCCGATTTCACAGCAGAGAGGAAGAATCATACCTGCGCAGGGTAACGGACAACAGAGATTGAACACATCTTCCCAGGTAAAGCAACATCAGTGGGGAAGAAATATACCTGCGCAGGTCAACGGACAACAGACATTGAACAGGACCTCCCAGGTGAAGCAACAGCAGAGGGGAAGAATCATACCTGCGCAGGTCAACGGACAACAGAGATTGAACACATCCTCCCAGGTGAAGCAACAGCAGAGGGGAAGAATCATACCTGCGCAGGTCAACGGACAACAAACATTGAACACATCCTCCCAGGTGAACCAACAGCAGAGGGGAGTAATCATACCTGCGCAGGTTAACGGACAACAGACATTGAACACACCTTCCCATGTAAAGCAACAGCAGAGGGGAAGAGTCATACCTTCGCAGGTCAACGGACAACAGACATTGAACACATCCTCCCAGGTGAAGCAACAGGAGAGGGGAAGAATCATACCTGCGCAGGTCAACGGACAACAAACATTGAACACATCCTCCCAGGTGAAGCAACAGCAGGGGGGAAGAATCATATCTTCGCAGGTCAACGGACAACAACCAATGAACACACCTTCCCATGTAAAGCAACAGCAGAGGGGAAGAGTCATACCTACGCAGGTCAACGGACAACAGACATTTGACACACCTTCCCAGGTGAAGCAACAGCAAATTGAAAAAATCGGGCCTTTGAATCAATCGAAACCACAACAAAGAATAAGAGAAAGATTATCCGCACTTCATGGAAAAAAAGGGCATCCTGAAAAAGTCTTACGTATTAAATTAGTAACACCGAAAGATTTAGTACTTTTAGCTCCCATACAAGACAAGGCCATGTGGGAAATGATTGTTGACCGGCTTCCGCCTGACTATACGATTCCCGATCCTCGATTTCTTCAGATCTTTAGTTCATATAATAAGCTAAAACATAAACTTTAAAGCAAATCATTCGAAACCAAATCCCGCCCTCGATTGTGTGCAGGGATTTGTTTCATTTAAATAGAAATCACACCGGCAATTAATTTAAGTAATTTTCAACTATTATCTAAACCTTTATTCCAAGTGCTTTAAGCATATTAATAAAATTTATACTATACTGATCAGGATTAAAATGTTTCTTTACATATTCTTGAGCATGTGAACGAATTTGTTCTCTTAATGTTTTGTTTGTCATTAATTCTTTCGCTTGAATGACGGCTTCCTCAATATTTCCTAAAGTATAATATTTTCCGGTCTGGTTTGGCACAATAGAACTTCTTACACCATCTGAATCTGTAGTCAGTACAGGGCATTTACAGCTCATGGCTTCAAGAAGGGACAACGGGGCTCCTTCCACCTTGGAGGTCGAGCATAGAAAGCCGCCGGAATCTCCAATCATGGAGAAATAATCAGCCATTTTAGAATTCGGTACATTCGAATGAATGGTAAGATTTCGTTTCAAATTAAGTTGTTGAATTAAATTTTCAAACTCCTTCCTTTCCATAGGACTACTGATAGTAGGATCCTCAAACATATGTAACTGGAGATTCGAATTAAAATTTTTGACCAGTCGATTGCCAATGTGAAGAAACTCCCGCCAATTTTTGTTATCTTCAATTCTGCCAATCCATGCAACCATCGGGGTGGTGTTTAATGGTAATGAACGATAAGAAAATTCAGTCGTATCAAAACAATTATTGAAACTGAATTTCGGAAAAGAGGGATATATTTCATCTAATAATTGCGTGATATGTGGAGTTTTGGGATTGAGAAATCCATTTGCATGGGATAATACAAGGGGCTTGGCATTCGTAAGTGCATCACGTGCTGTCTCTTTTGGACCGTATCCTTGAATTTCTATTATCATTTTTCCTTTATAACCCAACTTTCGGAACCTCGGCAATGCTTGAAAATCTGAAACAACAACAACAGCACCGTAATTTCCTGTTTGTAGGATTTTTTTTATTTCGGTGTCATTATTTGTTATAAACGTAGGAGCATTATGATCATTCATTAGCTGCCGTCTTTTCTCATAATAAAGGAAATGACTATTAATATTATACTTTTTAAGTGCTCTGCCTCTTTGCCGATTTAAAGTCTCTACTCCCCCGCTTGGTACATAAAAAACAAATAATATGTTCATTCACCGTTTCCTCCCTTAATTGTGGATAACCCCAGATGTTGATAGGTTAGACTGGTTAAAACATTTATTTTTTCGGAAGCGCACTTTGGTAAACACCTAGCAAGTTATTAACCGCTGAGTCAATTGACCAGTATGTTAATGCCCACTTTTTGGCATTGGAACCGAGGGCTTCTCTGTATTGATCATTTGTCAATAATTCGGTTAATTGTGAAAACAGAGCAGTTGGATCCCCCGCTCGTGTAATGATACCTGTCTTTCCATGTTCAACCATCTCAGGCAATCCACCTGCGTCACTAACAATAACAGCTATGCCGGCAAGTTGAGCTTCGATTACGGATAAAGGCTGGTTATCAAGAAGGCTGGCATGTACAAAAATGTCCGAATTGGACAATAAACTGGGAATATCATCACGTTTCCCTAAGAATAAAATATTTTCTTCTAAACCCAAAGCCTTGCTTTGATGTTGTAATTCTTCTTTTTTGCTGCCTTCTCCCGCAATCCAGCAGACCCAATCGTCCCGTTTTCTTTTTAAGTGGCTGAGTGCCGTTATCAAATGGTGAACGCCTTTCAACTCGACCAGCCGTCCCGCATAAAAAATGACTTTCTTGTCATTTGGTTTCTTAACAGGAGAGGCTTCACTCATTCCTTTCACAAAAGTATCTGTATCGTATCCATAGTGCAGTACCTTTAGCTGTTCAGGAGGTACATTAAAATCGTTTGATAAAATATTTTTCATCCATTCATTTGCCACGATTGTGTATCTTGCGGACGTAGCCCCGAGATATTCCATGTTCTCAAAGTATTTGATGATTAGGTTTGAGGAGGGTTTTTTATAAACGTTAGTGGCGAAATCCTTCATTTCTTGAGCAACACTGCCATGAAGAGTAGCTACTAAGGCTGTTCTTTCCGGCTTTATTCGATTAATGCATGCAGTAGAAAGGACATCTTGAGTATGAATCAAGTCATATTTTCCTAAATTGAAATAGGCTGCACCTAACTCGTAACAATATCGTAGATTTTCATAGTAATTCAATACGGGTTCTTTATAATAAAGCGATTCTGATTCTTCATATATTTTATTAATAATGGGAAGGAAGCGGTCGCATTCAATAACCTTCTTTTGCGGCAATAAATGCAAGTATTTATTGCCCTCTCCATACCCCATTAAGTCCACCTCATGGTCAAGAGATTCAAGCATTTTTTTTAATTGCTCCATATAATTCCATACACCACCCATATGGGGAATGCTCCAAAACGTGGCAAGCAGAATTTTCATTCCTACATCTCCTTTAAATATCATTTCAAAGGTAAAATTGTTTCTCGTTCTCACTTATAGGTATGAACATAGCATATATATAATGAAGAATTGGTGAATGCCGCCAATGGGATTAAAAATGTATCGTATTATATAATGAAGGAATTGGTATGAAACACCATGGGATTCTGATTTGCATATATAAAATGGAGGATAGATAAAAATCGAAATAGGAATCTTAGTTCCATTTAGTTCATATATATAATGAAGTAACTCGTAAAACATGTAATATTATGTTTAATATATCTAATGCAGCGATTGGTATAACAATCCAATTTGTTCTGCAAAAATATAACAATTATGAATAAGTAAAATGGTGTATTTACCCAATGAGAACAAAATCCTGATGCTTGCAATATATTAACAGTAACTGTCAGGAGGGATTGGCGAAAATGTGGAATCAGTATTATAATTTAAAACTTACCAATCTGGATATACAAAAAGGGCGCCATCGCAGTAAAGTAGGTGGAATGTGGGATGAGATGGGGAAGAAGCAGCTTGGATTTATGCAAGAGATGGGGCTTAAGCCACAACACGAACTATTGGATGTAGGATGTGGCAGCTTACGGGGTGGAATTTATTTTATTAAGTATGTAAATGAAGGCAAGTATTGTGGCTTGGATATCAATTCTTCGCTTATAGAAGCTGGTCGGGCAGAAATAAAAAAGGCTAATCTAACAGGAAAAAAACCAATGTTATTGGTTAACGATCATTTTCAATTCAAACTTTTTAATAAAAAATTTGATTATGCAATTGCTCAATCGGTTTTCACTCATTTGCCAATAAATGTTATCCAAAGATGTTTGATCAATATAGAAAAAGTACTTAATCCAGGCGGGAAATTTTATGCCACCTTTTTTGAAACGAACGACGATTTTAATGATGATCCCGTCAACCAGCCGGGAGGCCCTATTACGTACCTTGATAAAGACCCGTACCATTATCATCTTTCCATATTCGAATATTTTATAAAAGATTCGTCCTTACGGCTTGAATATATAGGTGATTGGGGGCATCCAAGGAATCAGAAAATGATTTGCTTTACGAAAATGGAACAACCTGCCTCGAACAGAGATCCAAAAGGTGACAAATTTGAAGGGGAGGAGGAACCGAATTGAATCTGAGTCATTTTATTCACTCTATAATGCCAAATGTTGAAACAGAAAAGGTATTAAATTGCTGCCAGGTAGAAGATCTAAATGATAACAACCTTTATCAAGTCATTATGTTTTTGAATTTATTGGAACATGTTCCTATCTTTGAAATGGCTTCCGTATGGGAGAAACTAAAAAAAGCCCTTAGTCCGGGTGGTTTAATCATCATTAAAACAACCTTTTTTGAAAATCCTAACGAACTTGGGACGGATGAATTAGACTTTAGCCGACTTCGTTGTAACAAACAAACATGCAGCACATTATTAAGGGAATGCCTGCAAAACGATTTGATTATGGCTGCATCAGAAGACGACGTCTATGCATTTGTAAGGAAAGCAGACCTTTCTATATTTAGTGAAGATCAAAAGGAAAGATTTTTAAGTCATCATAAAAAATGGTTAACAAAATACACTGTCGACGCAAAAGAGGTTTATACAGAACAAGATTATCGCCATTTAGTTTCTGGAGCCGGACGCATGATGGTTGGGTGTGTGGCGGAAAATAATAAGAAATATCAGACACAGGCCCTTAGACTTGTACAATCCATCCGATGGTTTGGCGGAAAGATGGCGGGAGCTAATATTTTCGTTTGTATGGTAGATCAAGCAGATCCTGAATTTGTGAAAGAACTAGAAAAATGGGGTGTGTTTGTACGAATTGTTAAGCGTTTCAGTGTAGCACACCCTCCTTCTAACAAGCTAAGACTGTTTGAGTTGCCTGAAATAACTTCTTATGACACGGTTATGCTGTTGGACTGTGATACCATTATGGTTCAGGATCCATATTCTTATATTGACGGAGAGCATTTTCAGGCGGAAATGGCAGCAGGGTTAACGGTTCCGAATACCATATTTCATAAACTTTTTGCTTATTACCGTCTCCCGCTGCCAAAGCAAAACTATTTGACTGCAATCACAAAACAGAAAACAATCTGGTATTGTAATGCAGGGGTATTAATTTTCCCAACTACGATGATACAGTCTTTTTTTCCAATTTGGAAAAAATACACTTTAGATTTATCACAAACAAGAAATTTGTTAGGTAAGTATTTCTTCTTTTGCGAGCAGGCAAGCTTAACCCTTGCTTTTGCAGCCCATTCTTTGCCATTTGCAAGGTTGCCGTTGATAATGAACTTTCATTTAACTCCAAACATAAGCTACGAAATGAAAAAATGCGATCCCGTAATTATTCACTACCACAAAATGAATGATGAAACAGGATTTTTAAAACCTTTTTCTAAAAACCATTATACGAATAGGCGTATTAGCCAATTTAATGAACGATTAAAAACCTATTTGACAAGTGATTCGAAGCTCAAGAGCAGCAAAAATTAGGAGTTAATGAATGTCGTTAAAAAGTTTTAAGCCTTTTATCTAAAAAAGTTTCGACCTCCGTAAGACGATATTCGGGCGGATTACCGACTTTTTCGTTTATTTTCTTAACAAAAGGTTCTGGATTATTTAGGAAATCTACGTAACAAACATCAATTATGTTTTCAGGAGGCAGGCTGAAATTATGACGGTAATGGTAGAGGTTTTTCAAATATGGGATTAAGATTTGATTTGCCGCACCAATCGTATTTCGGTCCCTGTTTGCAAGTGACTGGACGGAGGCATCGAATGGTCGATGAACGAAGACATAGGTGATATCCGCTGCTTCTTCTAAATAAGGTTTCCAGAGTTCAAAAGTTAATAGTGTCCGGGGATCCTTAAGTCCCCAAATAGGTTTTTTATTCTTGTCAATAAAAGCCTGTATTTTTGCAACGGAAAATTTGGTCTTTTCAATTTGTTCCTGACTCGGCGGCTTGTTCCAAGTGCTTCTGACACTTCTCAAAATTTCCTGATTCAACTGTACAAAATCAACATTTTCGTAGTGTCCTTTTAGATTGTGCTTAGTTGCCTGGAGAAGTTTATCTCCCATATGAATACCTAAAAGGTGCATAACACCCGCAGTTGCACTGGACCCGGAACGGTGAAGACATAAAACAAGAAAAAGCTTGCTTTTTTTTTCCAAATGTAACATCTCCTTCAATTAAAATGTCATTTTGTAGAGCCTAATCCTTTACTATTTCTAGCAGACTTACGAGCCTATGCTCAAAAGTATGGTCTTCTAATACTCGTTTTCTTGCATTGTCCGCGATCCATATGCGTTCTTCTTCAGATTCAAGATAATAATCTAGCTTTTGGCAAAGCTCTTGAGTATTCGTAAATGATACAATTTCCTTATCCTGGATAAAAGAGTTCGGCAAATCCTCTCTGAATTGAATCAGTTGAAATGTACCGCATGCCGCAACATCGAATGTTCTATTGTTTATACTTTTGGCGACAACCCCGAGCTTGTTTTGGTTTTCCTTCAGGTTGAATGGTCGATGTGTATTTAATACAACCTTTGCACCATTATAATAATCAGCGACCACTGAAGGATTCACCCAGCCTTCATGAATCTTTAACCTAGGATTGCTCCGAAAGCGGAATAACCGACGTGCCCATTGACCTACAACTTTAATATTGTAAGAGGTATTTTGTAAAAGATATTGGATTAGTTGGATCCTGTCGGGATAGGGAAAACCGATGAGGCAAATATCGCTCCTGAATTTTGCTTCGACTTGTTTCGGTTTATATACTTGTGGCTCTGTAGCAAGCGACAATTGGTGAGATTGTAAATGGCCGTTATTTTTATAGTAGTCCTGTGCCGCAGAATCAATGGTGAATACAAAATCATAATAGTGAGAAAGCACTTTTGTCCGATCCATAAAGTAGGGGTCCTCTGTGAACCATACAGCTGTCTTAACTAGATTCTTTTTTAACCAGTCAACCATTTGGAGTGGTAACTTAAAACCTACTAATGTGAGGGCTAGTTCAGGTTTAAACTCTTTAGTAACCAACTGTAATTTAGTTAGTCCATCCTTCAACTGAAATAATTTAACCTCATGCTTTTTAGCTAGTTCATTCTTGATCCATACTTCGAAATAATCATAGATACCTTTATAACCGGAGGTTATCATTAATATTTTCATTGTTTATCACCTAAAAGTTTATTGTAATATTGTTTAATGAGGGAATTCCGTTTTTTATTTCGTCACAATAAAAAAAACCTTCAATTAAGGCGAAGCTATGCTCACTTGTTGTAGAAATACGTATCTCGTTTGAAAATATCAGATTTCCATCGGTATCTATATATTTGCAATTATTAGGTTTGAGTACATGTTCTCCTGTTTCCAAGCTTCTTTGCTTCCAATTATCGAACAAATAATGCCATGCTTCCGTATTAGTACCGTCAATCATTAGAGCAGCATGGGATACAGAACCAATTTTTCCACCAAGATGAACATTTTGTGGAGGGGTTGTTCGTATACAAATGATTGGATTATTGAGTACTATCCCGCTGGTATTTTTAATAATAAAGTTTCCAATGATGGTTATCTCCTTTTCTTCTTCATCCTTATTCGGAAGCATTACAGCATAACTGAACCATGCTAGGCCCTCTGCGTTTTTCTGCTCCTTCTTTTTCCAAAACAACACTGGATCACTCCTTCGGGTTTCACTAAATATTGCCACTATTCTATGCTTTGACCTTTTATTTCATGATAGTAACATCTTCTAACTAAGGTTGGTTTCGTTATTTTTTTTGCTGCCAAAACAAAAAAGAGGAGTTTTACCTCCTCCGAAAGCTTCTTATTTTCCCTCTGTTAAGGTGTGGGTACTGGTCCTACTCCTGGGAAGACGGTAGGACATTGTGGTGGGAATGCAAGTGGCGGACATACAAACGGCATATCCGTCCGCGGCTGACAGAAGTCAGCTGTTATCTCAAGTTTTACCAATGCCTCCATCTGAACATTTTGGCAGAGATTGATGGAGATATCGAGTTGTTGAAATTCAAAAGTTCCAGGTGTTGCTAATGGTCGACAAATTAGGTTTGCATCACATTCAAAGTCTGTAATTTCACATTGAAGGAACGTGCCAGGAGGTGCACAAAGGAAGAACTTCTCGGAAACAGCCCAAGGAATTGGTAAGGATGTACAAACCTCGCCTGCAGGGTTTGTCACACGAACAACAATAAACCCCTTTTTTAATACCTTAACCTTTTGAAGTACAACTGTGCTCCCATCAGGCAATTGAAACTGCCCACTTGCACGGCCTTCTGGCTGCGGGATTTCAGTACAAAGAATAGCACCAGGTGCTAAAGGATCAATAGGGTTTCCATCTTCGTCGGAAGGGAAACATTCTACAGTATAATTACCACCAAGGATCGCACATGGGTCATCAGATCCTGGCGTTGGTGTAATTCCCCCTGGGCAATCAAAAAACAATGTAGCCCCAAGGTCACCTCTATCAAATGCCAATAAAGGTACATCTACCTGGCGAGTGACCCAGTCGTAGACTTTGTTTACCTTAATACAAAGAGTCTCCTGACCGCCATTAATAGCTTTAAAATCCATGAAAAAATCATCCTTTCTTTTTCTGTATCTTTATTGGGTTGCCTATTGTATATTTAGGAATCCAACAGTTCACCCATTACAATATATTCCTAACATGTTAGGATGTTCTCTAATTTTTGGTAAACCAAGCCTAAAAATTTATTTTTTATGATTTGAACAGTAAAATAGGAAAAATTAATAATTAAAATAATTCCCTCGAATTGCTTAGTATCCCTACACACTGTTATATTCACTTGCCATTATTTTGTCACGGAATTTATATAAAAGATTATTTTATTGGAATGTTAGTAAAAGTTAGACTCAAAGTTGCATAAAAATATTTGTAAGGCAAAATGGGCTTTTGCCTAGGGGAGGGCAACGAATGTTAAAAAGGCAGCGATTAGAAAAATTAACCACATTACAGCTGCAACAGAAAGTAATTCATTTGGAGTCGGAACTTCTGCAAGGCCGTTCTATTAGCGAAAAAAGAGAGCGGGGCTACCAAGAACAAATAGTAAGATTACGGTATGAGAATGAAAATCTAAGAAAGGAAATGCAGGGGGTTGTAAATGAGCATAATCGGTATTTTCAGGAAAGAGACCGACTCTTTGTCGAATACAATAAGGTGCTCCTGGAAAATAGGGCTTATCAAACCAAATTAGCTCGACTTAAGGAAGGTGATCAGGGAAAGGAAGTAGTCCTAAAAAATAATCAACTTGAAGAAAAGTATGAAATGCTTGTCAAATCGACTGAAGAATTAAGAAAAAAGGCTCAAATGCATAAGGAAAACTCAGAAAAATTATTAAAAGAAAAACAATTAAGTGAAGACGAACTAGAAAAGTATAAAAACGAAATAATTCAATTGAGGAAAGAGGCCAAAGAATACCATCAGAATAATTCAAAAGGACATGAGTGGGAAGCCGAATACAGAAATTTGGAAACTTTATTAAAAACATCCATCAATGACAGAGAAGAATTCCTTAGAAATAATGAGGCATTACAGGCTCGCCTTAATGTAGCGCTTGAACAATTAACTAAAAAAGATGAAACGATCGAGAATTTACAACAGGATATTATAATACTACAAGCGGACAAAGAACAATTCCTTAGAAATAATGAGGCATTACAGGCTCGCCTTAATGCAGCGCTTGAACAATTAATTGAAAAAGATGAAACGATCGAGAATTTACAACAGGATATTATAATACTACAAGCGGACAAAGAAGAATTCCTTAGAAATAATGAGGCAATACAGACACGCCTTAATGCGTCGCTTGAACAATTAACTGAAAAAGATGAAACGATCGAGAATTTACAACAGGATATTATAATACTACAAGCGGACAAAGAAGAATTCCTTAGAAATAATGAGGCAATACAGAC
>NZ_JBIVOI010000007.1:0-38895 GCF_044754045.1 Neobacillus sp. NPDC093182 | reverse complement strand
ACACGCCTTAATGCGTCGCTTGAACAATTAACTGAAAAAGATGAAACGATCGAGAATTTACAACAGGATATTATAATACTGCAAGCGGACAAAGAAGAATATAAAAACATGGTTGATGATCTATCTGTGCAAAATAAACATTTTGTACACAGATTGGAAGTTTTAAAAGAAAATATGGAACAAATAACTAAAAATAACGTATCTTATCAACAGAAGATTACCCAATTGGACTCAGAGAAAAATGCCGTACTTGAGATGTTTGACAAGAATCAAACAGAATTGTCTAAAGCAAAAATACAAATACAGGCTTATGAAACGTTAAAAATAAAAATATTAAAGCGTCTGAAAAATAGACTGAAAGAAACCAGGAGCCTAGAGAAAGAGAATCGTTATTATCTAGAAGAAAAGGCAGGTCTCCTAAGAAGGATTGCGATTCTTGAAGAGGAAAATACCTCATTTCGCCATAGTGTCTCAGAATTTTCAGTAAAATTTGAGTTGGATGAAAATAGGATTGATGATATCACTTCCCAACTAAATGAATTATTTAGTCAAACAAAAACAATTATCAGTACGGCAAGTTCACTGCAAGACCAATTAAAAGAAAAAAACAAAGAAATTATTAAGCTGAAAAAGGAGAATGAGAAGCTTATGCAGGAAATAGTTCAACTTTATGATGAATTAGATAAGTCGGAGGCCCGGAAAACTGAACTAGAAAATCAGATTGAAAAGATGAAAACTGAGTTACTAAAGGCCCAGGATTCCTTGACTCGCCTCGAACTTTTTGAAACGGAAAAACTTAAGCTGAAGGATGAATTGGAGACAAAAATTGAGGAATTCAATAATTTAACATATAACTATCAGCGTGAAAAAGAATCCTATCTTCATGTACTAGAACATGTCCAGGATCAGGTAAACGAGTATAAGGAAAAATCGGAACTTTTTGATACAGAAAAAGGATCATGGTCCAAACAAATTGATGAATTAAAAACTGAATTAGCTGAAACAAAGGCTACCCTTGTTAAAATGGAAGAGTTGGAGCAAAAAAATGAAGAGTTAACGGCAGAATTAAAGGCAAAGGAAATGGAAATTTATAAAATTCAAAAGGAAAGTGAACAAACCTTTGAGAAACAGATGCTGCAATTTAATTCTGAACTGAAAGTGTATCAAGGAAAAATTACTCAATATGAAAAAGACAGGATAAATACAGAAAACCAAATGAATGAAATGAAAGCAAAGTTAGCTTTATTAGAGTCAAACTTGAAAGAAAAGGAAAACTTTATTAGGCAGTTCATTACACAACCGCCTTCAAAAAACGTAATTGAACAGTCAGTACAACCGGTGATAGAAACCAGTCAGGAATCTGTACAGTCAATTACACCAGAAACTACACCATATATACCTCAGGTACAGCAACAACAATCAGGTGATTGGTTTCAACGAAATATTACGCATCAACAGGGGCTTGTACAAAATAGTGCTAAAACAACAAACTCTACCGCGATGGATTTTTTCACTTTAAGAAGTAAAACCACCCAGCCCTCATCTCCCGGAACCGTCAATTAATTTAGAAGCTAATCCAGAAAATTTCTATATTAAAAAGTCAGTTTATGAAGAAATGATTGATTATTGCAAACAAACATTGCCATATGAGGCATGCGGATTACTATCGGGTATGAATGAAACAGGAAACACTTTATGGAAAATAAAAAATGAATCTATTAGTCTCAATCGGTTTTATATGTCCAAAGAGGCTATTAAACATGCTGTTACAGGAATGCATGAGAAACATGAGATATTTACAGGTATTTTCCACTCTCATCCTGCATCATTAGCTATTCCTTCATCGCATGATATTGAAAATAATCCTTATGATGACATTGCGTACCTTATTGTTTCGTTTTATAAAGGAAAAGTAGATGTACGTTGTTATAAAATGAACAATAAAAAAGTAATCCCTTTTAATTTACTGATCATGGATGAGTAAACTTTAACGGCGGTCCAAAAAACGCCGTTTTTTATTGTTCCTTCGACTTAATTTTCAAACACACCTTCTACCCTATAAATGTGGAACACATCGTTAATATAGATACATATACTTTAAGGAATCCTATTTAGTAAGGAGGTAGTTAGATTGAAAAGCAAACGGAGTAACAAACTGTTAAATAGATCTCATTCTAAAAGGTTACCGCAATCCGAAATTTATATGGGACGAAAAATAGCTGCCGGTTATTCTTCACAGGGAGTTGTTTCCAATAAAAGGGCGAATTCTGATTCTCGGGGATGCGGTTGCGGCAAACCCAAACAGGTAGGAGTAAACCATAAATAAACAGAATATGAAACTTAAAGTTTATAAATATAAGACTATTTTAAAAAGACCGCTTCAAGCGGTCTTAAAAATTTTAGAGCTTAATTCTTTAAAGTTTAATAACAGCCTCATGTGGGTAACAGCAAAATTTAAACTTCTTTCCTGTACCGCATGGGCAGGGTTCATATAATCTTTCTTTCATCTTAGTTTTTAAGATTTTTTTGAGTTGGGAAATATCAACAACAGGCTTTAATTGAATGATTGATAGAATATTATATTTCTCGCATAATTTAGCTACTTGAGCAGCTTGTAATTCTGTAACAACAGAACAAACTATTGGCTTTTCTTGTGGCAATTTTTCGTTCTCCATAAAAATTCCCCTCCGGTTGTAGTATTATACGTCATTTCACTTTATTCGTTACCTCCTGTTTTCATTCATTAGGGAAGTATGCAAGGGCCATCTTCTATAAACGGTCCCACTGGAACAAAGGAACATTTAAAGGGGCGAAACATACAATGTATCAGATTTATGGAAGTAAGGAGGTGAAGGTATGTACAGTTTGAATTGGATTGATTTATTTATTGTCATTTTAGCATCCTTCCGATTAACCCATTTAATTGTCTATGATAAAATTACCTCCTTTATTAGAAGTCCCTTCTTTTCTGTAAAAATAGAGGAAAATGAATTTGGTCAACTTGAAGAGAAAATCGAAATGAAGGGGACAGGGATACGTAATTTGATCGGTTCTCTCTTAAGTTGTTTTTGGTGTGTAGGATTTTGGTGCTCACTATTTGTAGTATTTATCTACTTCTATTTCCCATTTACTTTTCCATTTTTTCTAGTACTGGCTGTTGCAGGAGCTGCCGCTGTTATCGAATCAAAAATTTAGGCTTCTTTGGTTGCTTGTTCCCTCAAAAAAAAGAAAGTGGTGAAAACCACTTTGCAAAAAGAATTTTTCATGGATTACTACAGAATATTCATCGCTATACATTTGATGTAGTTATCTTGTCCTAATATTAAGAAAAAGAGGTGACCTATTTTTATGAAGGCAATCGTCACTGGAGGTGCAGGTTTCATTGGTTCCCATTTAGTCGAGGAACTTATTAATAGAGGCTTCGAAGTTCATGTGCTCGATAATCTTATATCTGGTCAGTTAGAAAATATTCATCCTTCTGCAATTTTTCATCAAGAGGATATTCGGGGGACAAAAGCTAAAGAAATTATAATCAAAGAAAAACCAAACATTGTATTCCATTTGGCGGCGCAAGCTGATGTTGGAAAATCTATTAATGACCCCAATTACGATGCAAGTGTTAATATTAATGGAACCATTAATATTCTTGAAGCTTGTCATAAAGCTGGGGTAAGAAAATTTATTTTTGCTTCGACATCAGCTGTTTATGGAGATTTGGAGTCCAATTTATTATCGGAAACTGAAGTGACTATACCAATTTCGTATTACGGCTTATCAAAATTAAGTGCAGAGTCCTATATCCGTATATTTAATATTCTTTTTAAAATTCCTTTTACCATCCTTCGATATGGGAATGTATATGGACCAAGGCAATTACCTAAAGGAGAGGGAGGGGTCATTGCGGTTTTTCTAAATCGAATCAAGAGAAATCAGTTGTTAACGGTCTATGGAGATGGTGAACAAACAAGAGATTTTATTTATGTAAAAGACATTGTTTTAGCTAATATTGCAGCAATCGAACGTGGCGACAATAAAATTTTCAATATTAGCACCTCAAATACTACATCTATAAACCAATTGATTAGCTATTTAGATAAAATTCACGATTCCCCTATTAATTACGTTCTGGTTGATCCTAAAAAAGGTGATATTAAACATAGCTGTCTTAATAATCAATATGCCTCTCGTTCACTTCAATGGCAACCAACATATGATATTCTTAAAGGCCTTAAGGAAACATATGCTTATATATTCGGAAGAGAGTAAGCCTTAATACAAAAAGTAAACCCCTTAGAGTACATCGGGCAGGAAATATCTAGCTAGTAGCAATAATCTGCTTGATTAATATTCTAAAAGATTATCAATATGAAAAGTACAAGCTGGTATATACTACCATTTTGATTCAAGACACCCCGCCAAATACGGTAACTTCCACCAATAGTATGGAATAGAAGGAGGTTGTTAATCATGAGTAAGATTATTCCACATGGAGGATCACTAATCACTTTATATGAACCAGAATTTGATTATAGAACTCTCAAACAAGAAATAGAACTAGATAACGTGTCTTTAACTGATCTTAATCTTATTGGTAATGGAGCGTATAGCCCGCTGAAAGGGTTTCTGAATAAAGAAGATTATGAATCTGTTGTAGACCGTATGCGCCTAACGGATGGTACTGTTTGGAGTTTACCTATTACACTCCCGGTTAACGAGAAGCAAGCTAATGAGTTAACTATTGGCAATTGGATTAAGTTGATGAAAGATGGTGTTGTATATGGAGTCTTAAAGTTAAATCAATTGTATACACCTGATAAAGTAAAAGAGGCAGAAAGTGTATATAAAACAAATGACCAACAACATCCTGGGGTTAAAAAATTATATGAACGGCCTAATGTCTACGCTGCAGGTGAGATTAGGTTAGTTCGAAAACCTGAGATAGGAAATTTCAATCAATACGATTTAACCCCTGAAATTACTAGAAAAAAGTTTTCGGATCTTGGTTGGAATACGGTAGTTGGTTTCCAAACTAGGAATCCTGTTCATCGTGCCCATGAATATATTCAAAAAGCGGCCCTCGAACTTTTAGATGGATTATTTTTACATCCAATAGTCGGTGAGACTAAGAGTGATGATATTCCTGCAGAAATTCGTATGGAAAGCTATCAAGTATTATTAGATAATTATTATCCAAAAGATAGGGTTTTATTATCTGTTTTTCCTGCAGCAATGAGATATGCAGGGCCTCGTGAGGCAATTTTTCATGCAATTGTCCGGAAAAATTACGGATGTTCACATTTTATAGTTGGCCGTGACCATGCAGGAGTTGGTAACTATTATGGCACCTATGAGGCACAAAGGATATTTGATAATTTTACCAACGAAGAACTTGGAATAAACCTTCTTTTTTTTGAACATAGCTTTTATTGCTCAAAATGTGAGGGAATGGCCTCGACTAAAACATGTCCTCATGGAGATGAAAATCATGTGATTCTTTCTGGAACAAAAGTAAGGAACTTATTGCGTAAAGGGATTCATCCTCCCAGTACCTTTAGTCGAAAAGAGGTCGTGGATGTTTTATTAAAAGGTTTCCTCGAGTAACACTATCCTTGTAAATGCCCAAGTCACAAATTGAGTGGTGTGTATTACCAATTTTATTCTATGTGTAGAGGCAGGATTATGCCACATTTATCTATACTATATGTTCAAAATTTTTCAAAGGCATTCGCGAGCAAAAAAATAATATGTCCAGGCAGCTGTTCGGATTGCAGAGCAGCATAGAGTATTGATATTTTTTTCTAGAAATCAACTATTAATAAAGATGAGCTTGGAGTTTATTCCAAGCCATCAACTATTTAAGAAAAATTCCCTAAAGAGAAACAAAGAAAATTATTTATTTAATAGTTTTTGTTTTTCAATCTCAAATTCTTCTATAGTTAAATAACCCTTTTCTTTAAATAGTATAAGCTGACTGAGCTGTTCAATTGTAGTTTTATTTTCAACTATTTGTAGTGGGGTCACCAGAACTAAAATTTGATTTCGGCCCGTACGTTTCATTACCCTGAATCCATTTTCAGATTCTGTAGCAATTCCTGCGTTATTTGGTTTACAAAATCGATTAACCTGACAAGTGCCGTCATCCCGTACCAGCATTTTTCCAATAAGGCCAACAGCTACCCATTCAGGTCTCATAAGGCGGAATCTGGATGGGTTTTCAGGATCCCATTCCGGATTTAACTTCTTTCTCAGTTCTGTATGTTCCTCTATAATGAAATTTTCTTCAAGTGGTATTACCTTTGGAATAGTAACTTCCTCATAAATAGGACGATTCCATTCGTCAAGTAAATATTTACCGAAAGCCTGATCTTCCGAATCAGCTAATATCCCTGGATTGGGGCTTGTAATTCCTAAAATAAAGTGGTCATTTGCATGGGCTTTTCGGATTTTTTCACCATCTAATGTTACGAAGTAACCAACTTCAATTGGTTGACCATCTAAGGATTCGTACATTTCTGCATAATTACATGCTCCAGGAGCGGTGACAAATGAAGAAGCTGAAACAGTACCGTCAAAACAACCCTTTCCATTATTTAAAAGAGATATCGTACAACCTGCAGGGTCAAATGCAGATGAACCATTTGCTATAAAGAAAGAATTAGATGCACTTGCAGTTCCATTAGATCCAATGATAAACGCACCATCGCAGCCACCGGTGCTTGTACCAAATCCTGAGGCATGAGAAAAAGTTCCATTAGCCAATGTATTAAATCCTTCTGAATGTGAGAACCAGCCACTTGCTCGTGTACCAAAACCTTCGGCATGAGAAGTCCTTCCACTTGCAACAGAAAGCTCCCCTTCTGCGTGAGAGATAAATCCAGAGGCTGTTGTACAATAGCCTTCAGCATGAGAATTCTTTCCACTTGCGGTTGATTGTTCCCCTTCCGCATGGGATATATCTCCACTGGCTGTCGTCTCAAGTCCTTCTGTATGTGAAAACCTTCCAGTTGCGTTTGTAAGTAATCCTTCTGCATGTGAGGCAATTCCACTAGAAGTTGTGGACTCCCCTTCGGCGTGCGATGCAAATCCACTAGCGGTGGTGAATTTTCCTTCGGCGTGTGCAGCATCTGCTGTGTCATTGGGTTGATATCCTCTTTTTTGGGAAGTATCTCTATGGTTTGGATTCCATCTACTTTGCAGTTTAACCACTCCTTATTAAAAGATTAATACATTTAATAGTACAATATGATTAAAAAATAAATGCGTATAGACAACCATATTTATACTCCGAGTTTATTTGGATTTAATGACCAAATTTGTTTTGACATGTTTACCAACTTTATAGAAAGCTTTTTGTTTAAGCTAAAACACAAGTGGAAGAAGATCGAAATAGGAATTTACCAAATTTCTACTTAAATGTGATATGAAAGGGTAAAGGATGGAGAGTGCTTACCAAATTGTTACCAAGTGTTGGTTAGGGGAATTGGCCTTTTGTATCAGGCCATGAAAATATAAAATAGGGGGACTCTTGAATGTCCACCCCAACTTCATCCAATAAAGATAGATGACATTATTAAATTCCGTACTACGAGATTTTAGACCCAAACTGTGAGCTTGGAGATATGCTAATTAAAAATTACTCAAGGTCAAGAAGTTTTGACAAACATTCCTTACAAGATACCATGCCTAGTGGAATAAATTTTATTCTTCTAAGAACTTTCCTGTTTATAACTAAATCTGAGTTGAACCTTAGGCCACATGCACACTGGTTTATATCTTTTACAATATGAATCATATCTCTTTTGTTAATTAATGGATATAACATCTAATTCCCCCTTTATTAAATAATTGATTGATTATTTTTCACTATATCTATTTAAATTTATATCGAAAACTTGGGTTAATAGACCTAATTGGTAGAATTCGCCACCTACAATTGTAATAAGAGTATACGATATATCATGGTTTATTTAGGGCCTGTTTGGCACGCAAGCAAACCCAATTGAAAAATCTGAAGTCGTATCGGAGAATCATCAAATTTAGTTGGGAAGACAAGCTTTTAAAAGCGAAATATAACTAGAAAAAGCATATTTATCAAAGGTGCTTATATTTTTAATAAACGTTTTTTTCTCAAAGAAAAACTGTAGTATGCATGAGCGAGTCTAGTTATAGATATCTAAATTTTCAGAAGAATGTGTTAGAATGATGATTGTAGCTGGAAATTATGGTAGTATAGAGTGCAAAACAAAACAGATGTGAAAGTTGTTCAAAGACAAAGGGGTTGAGTAAAAACATGGGTTTTAAGCAGATGCACATAAAGAATGCTTTTGAATCACCCAAAGAAAAAGTGGTGAATCAATTTTATGAACGAATTATTACGATCCCGATTGAAGCTAGAACAAATTTGAAAAATGAGCTCATTACCGTAATTGGCGAGGAACGAACGAGGGGCGTGTTTATTCGCTATGGCTGGCATTGTGGTGTGAGTGATGCGGAAAAAGCCATGTCGTTGGAATGGGACGATGAGTTAGATTTGGCATTAGCTGGTCCTAAATTTCACATGCTGCATGGTTACTTAGATAAAGTGGAAATTTTAGAAATGAGCTTTGATGAGCAAAAGAAATGCAATTTTATAGAAGTCCTTTGGATTAATACGTTTGAAGCATCTGAATATTTAAAAGCCAAAGGCCTCAGTAAAGAGCCTGTATGTCATACGTTGTGTGGTTATGCGAGCGGTTACCTGTCAAAAGTGCTGCAACAGCCTATCTTGGTTAAGGAAGTTGAATGTCGTGCGATGGGCCACGAGCAATGCAAATCTATTTGTATGCCAATTGAAAAATGGGGAGAAGAAATTACGAGTGACCTAAGTTACTATCAAGCAAATAGCATGATCAAAGAACTCGATGAAGTAACAGCGAAGTTAAAAATTGAGCGAGACCATTTAAGTAAAGCGAGTGATATACACCGGCAATTAATTGAGGAATTACTGTCGAACCAAGGAATACAAAAAGTGGTTAATATTTTATTTGAAACGACAGGTTTAACAGTCTTTATTGAAGATGAATATAATCAAATCATTGTAAAATCAGGAAACCTTCCGGATCAGCTTACTTTAAATAGATTTAGAGATTCGAACACTACATTTGTACGTTATTCCGAAAAGCTTTCATTGTTACGGACCCCAATTTATTATGGACAGCAAATTAAAGGCTATTGTTCTTTTGTTTATACAGAAGAGAATAAGCCTAATGAGCTTGATTTTATGATTATTGAAAAGGCTGCATTAACGTCTTCGCTTATATTAATGAATGAAAGTATAAAAATTAATACGGAGCAAACGGTTAAACGGAGCTTTTTAAATGATATCTTGGAAGGTCGATTAGCAAAGGAAGAAATGTATAAAATCGCCTATTATTTAGATTTTAATCCTTCTTCGACTTATTGGATGCTGACGTTTGAACGAATTGTAAAGGAATCAAGTATTGAAAATGAATTAGCGTTTAATGAAGAAATGATTCGTCATATTCATTTATTTTTGAAAGAGCGGACTATTAATTCGATCGTTTCACAAAAACTCAACAAAATTATTATATTAATTGAGTACCCTACTTTTGAAAGACTGCATTTATCACAGTCATCGTTTATTGATCAATTGTTAAAGCATTGTTCACGGCGCTTCCCAAAATATAGGATCTCTGTCGGTGTTAGTTCTGTCATCCAGGAGTTTTCACAAACCGTCATGCTATACAATGAAACTTTAGCGGCATTACGTGCAACAAACAATCGAAAAAATATCTATTTCTTTGAAGAACTAGGAATTGAAAGCGTTTTATTCCAATTGCAGGATGATGTGTTGATTGAGCGGTTCGTCAATCAACATATTGGCAGGTTGTTAGAAGCAGATAGTAACGAATATGAGTTAATAAAAACGTTATTTGCCTATATAGACAATGGAAGCAGTATTAACAATACGGCGAAGGAATTATCCATGTCGATTAGCGGTTTACGCTATCGACTAACCAAAATAAGTGAGATATTAAACCATGATCTGAATGATACACAATATGCCTTCACGCTATATCTAGCCATCAATATTTTAAAAGCAAAAGGTAAAATTGAGATTTAACTATTAGGCCTTGTCCATTTAATGTAAAGGGTTCCGTTTTCGGGTGCTTTCTTAATAAATGACACAAGAATTGACGTATGAATTGGCATACGTCTTTTTCTTTATTTATCAAGGTTTGTTCGGAATTTCATAAACTTTTACATAACAATTGACATCGTTTTTTGTTGGACAATAAGTATTCCTCAATTTAAAAAGAGTGCCAAAACTACTTATAATACTGGTACTCAAAACGGCACTGAATGCTTCCTTACAATGAGGAACTTGTTAGATTTTTCCCTTATCTAATTTATTATAGCTCTCAATCTTTGTAACCGAATAAGCGGCATAGTAAAGAGTAAAAAAAATAATAAAATCATATAGAGTGGACCAATTCTTAGGGTTGTAAAAGTCGATAGCATTAAAGAAATTCATTCCTCCAAATGCCGCAATTGAAGAAAATAAGATACCCTTTAACAAGGTATTCATTTTTGGTTTTATTTGTAGAGCTAACATTATAGCAACGGGTGCTAAAGAAAAGTGATAGGGTAAAAATAGAAAAGGTGCTAGAGGGATGATTACCATTGGGTATGACCAGAGCCCTAAAGATAAGGCAGCAAGATCGATTGTAAGTGATAATAATATAGTCAGTAAGCCGCCTAAAAGGAGACGTCCCGTGCTATCTTTCTTCCTGAGTCTAAACCAAACAATCCATGGAACAATAAATAGTGCGAGACCAAACCACCATTGCCATGTTGAGAGAATTTCTTCCGTCACTGTTTTTGCAAATAAAGAACTGATTTCAGTGAGCTGGTTATAAGCTTTTTCTGATTGAGCGAGCCCCTTCTCAAATGCCATTATCATTACACCTCCAAAAACATAGTAATAATATATTTTTTTCAGTTAAGTAGTAAATTATGCAATGGTGTTTCTTAAGAAAAACAGGATCCTCCCCCCTTATAGGAGATGTTTTTATTATGTCCACAAAAAACCCCACCCCACTATGAGGTCGGGGATTTACACGTTTATCGTTTAACGTAGTTCTCCCTTAAGCATTTTAAATCTTCTGGCTTAACTAGAAGAACCTTAGAAATAAATTCTTTGAAAAAGATTTGTATAGTGAAGTACAACTAGGTGCTGCGATTGTCCTACAATCAGATAATAAAAATTAAAAGTTAGCAGTTCTACAGCAATTGGAAATAGTTTATTACTGTTTGCTCTTCTGGTTTTACAAAACGATTATCCCAAGACTTCGATGCATAAATTAAAGATTTCTTAAAATTTTGAAGGCCTTCCTTAATGGTAGAGACGTCCTAAAAATATTTTTTATAATTGTCCTAAATTTAGTACTTATTATCTAAAAACCATAATATCCTTTTACGTAGATATCGTAAAAGGAGAGATATGATGGATCAATTTGATGTAATTATTATTGGCAGCGGCCATAATGCGTTAATAACGGCTGCCTATTTAACACGGGCCGGGAGAAGTGTATTAGTTTTAGAAAAAAATGACCGTCCAGGAGGATTTCTGCGCACAGAAGAGCTGACACTGCCAGGTTTCAAACATGATGTCTATGCCGCGGCTCATCCGCTCTTTACAACCGGACCAGTGTACGCAGAGTTAAGAGAGGACTTAGAAGCACGTGGGCTTCGCTATATAAATACAGACCTGCCGACTGGCGTTTCGTTCGAAGACGGACGAACAGCGGTCCTTCCTTCTTCTTTTGAGGATCTCATCGCCGAGGTGGAACGGTTGGCTCCTGGTGACGGCACAGCGCTGGCAGGCATGTTTGAACAGTTGAATCCTTATGTAAACGATGTTTTTAGGTTATTTAATATGGATCTTTCCAGTCCAGAAGCTGCACCTATCATCCAGCGTTTACTTCATCAAGAGGGCGGCGTGGGTTATTCACCATTTGCAGCATCGCTCGTTTCAACGGCCCGTAATACGGTAAGTTCGCTTCAGTCACCTGTGACGAGGGCGATGCTTGCTTCCTGGGTTACTCACCTTGGACGCACACCGGATGAGGTGGGAAGTGGAATTTGGGTGCCGCTCACCATGATGGCAGTGATGGGCGGCGGAATGCCAATACCGGAGGGCGGCAGTGAGAAATTAGTTCAAGCTTTAGCTCAGCTGATCACGGACCAAGGCGGGGAAATTCTTACAGAGATTCAGGTTGAGCGGATTTTAGTGGAAAATGGTAGAGCAGTTGGCGTAAGGACCTCCAAGGGGAAAAAGTACCGTGCCAAACAGGCAGTCGTGGCCTCAACCTCACCTGACCAGCTGTATCTCTCGTTATTAGCCGATACCGAAATATCACCACCACTGCGTGCGCAAGCAAAACAGTATCGATACGGCAGAGGCTGTGTGCAAATTCATTTAGCTTTGAGTGAGCCGCCAAACTGGCCGGATAAGCGGTTTAACCGTGTCGGTCAGCCACATTTAACAGATGGGCTAGACGGATTTACCTTAGCCATTGCCCAAGGAGCAGCTAATCTGCTTCCGTCAAATCCGACTTTTACCGTAGATTGTTCGACAAATCTTGATCCTACGCGGGCACCTGCAGGAAAGGCCATCATGCGTATTCAAGTGCTGGAAGTACCTATAAGACCAAGCGGGGATGCTGCAAATCTCATCGATGTGGGGGATGGGACATGGTCGCATGATTTGACAGAGCGTTTTACAGAACGCGTCCTAAACGTGGTCAGCAAGCATATACCAAACATCCCAAGCGCTGTCATTGGAAAATACGTGGTCACACCAGACACAATCGCTAAGTATAACCCAAATGCTGGTCCAGGGGATCCGTATGGTGGTGCACATGATTTAGGTCAGAGTTATCTTTTGAGACCATTACCAGGGCAGCCGGGTCATCAGACAGCAATTCCAAATGTGTATATGCTCGGGGCCGCAACTTGGCCCGGACATGGGGTAAATGGTGGATCGGGGTATATCGTGGCTCAGAAACTATTAACACAATAAGACATATTAACTTATGGAATACAATCCAGAGTAGGTTGCTCGTTTGATTGTGTTAAAACGTTTCAACAATTATTATACAGGGTCCCGATTTTGGGTGCTATCTTAATTACAGAAGAATGACGGATGAATTGGCATATGTCATTTCCTTCAGGAGAAGTTAGGTATCAATAAGCTAGAGGCTTAATGAGGATTACAATGAATATTTAAACGTTTTTGCACAATGATGATTTTCAGGGCAAGCTTTTTTACGACTTCTCTAACTAGAGAAGTTTTTATTTTTGACAGGGGTATTATTAAAATGAAAGTTTGTGAAGAAATGTACTTAAACTACGGGTGCGATGATTCGAGCTTTTAATTTAATCCTTTGTAATACCTATATATATTTAATCAAAACGGAACACTTTACATTTAATGGACAAGGCTTTTTCTTAGTTAATAATGAAATGGTTCGTTTGATTCTCATTTTACAATAACAATCTAACTAACATCCTTTCTTTTAAAAGGGATTTACGCAATCTAATTAACTATATAAAGAAAATATTTAATAGGAAACGTGTTAAAAACAATCTAAATTCAATATTTTACGTAGGTATATTTAAAATATTCTAAATATTATAATTCAAATCAGGAGCAGGTGCTTTATAAGATTTGAAAACGTTTACTTTAGAGGAGGAAGGTATATGGCAGTTAATCTTTTAGAAGTTAAAAAGACTCCCAACAAAGAAGAACTTCTTAAGAGGGCAAAGGAGGTCGGTATATTAGCTGAAAAATATGCTTTAAAGGCCGATCAAGATTCAAAGCTTCCAGATGAAGTGATTGAAAAAATAAAGGAAGCTGGTTTTCATAAGCTTATGCGACCGAAAGCTTATGGTGGTCAATATTTGGATTATTTTACGTTTGGTGAAATCATCCGCACAATCGCTAATCATAGTGTCGCTGCTGCCTGGTTAAGTTACTTCTTTGTGATTCATGAAACCTGGGTTGCTTTTTTGCCAAAAGAAAGCCGTGATGAATTATACAATCATGGTGGATTAATGGCAGATGTATTTGCTCCAGTCGGTAAAGTAACAGATGATGGCGAAGGCTATCGCCTTACAGGTCAATGGAACTTCTGCAGTGGCGTGCTTTGGAGTGATTGGATTGGTTTAGGCGCAATTGCCAAGTTAAAGGATGGCACCGAGCCGGAATATTGCATGTTTATTTTGAATAAAGAGGAAGCGGAAATTATCCATAACTGGGATGCAATGGGCTTGCGTGGCTCAGGAAGTAACGCGGTGAAAGTTGATAACGTTTACATACCGCCGAATCGAATTTTTCATGCAACTCGTGTCATTAACGGTGAAGGCCCAGTAGATGGCAATTTTGAACAGGACTATCAAATCTTCAATGTTCCATATATCCCATGGTTCTTGATGGGTTTCCAATTTATTCAGATAGGCGGCGTTGAACGATTGATTGAAATCTTCCAAGAAAAAACAGAAAATAGGATTCGCGTTTTCAACAATAATGCAAATGAAAAAGAAGCAGCCAGCAGCCAGCGCGTACTGGCGGAATTAAAGCTTCAATTAAGTTCTTTAAAAGGCTTAGCAAATGAGTACTGTGAGAAGTTAACGTATTACGAGCAAAATGGCATGACAACATTGGATGAAGAAGAACGTGAAAAATTGTTTGGGATCCGTGGGCATATAGCGAGGACGACTTCAGAGATGGCGCTCCGTATATTACTTACTTTAGGTGGAAACTCCGTATTTAAAGGGCAGCCTACTGAATTGTTTGTACGTGACCTGATGACAGCAGCTTCTCATCCGACGCACCACTACGAAGATGCAATGGCTTCATATGGCAAGTCAATCTTTGGCTTTAAAGGAAACCCAATCTGGTAAATAAAACTTTGGAGGGAATGGAAATGATGAAAGAACCTATTTTTGATGTAGCACATTTGGCACATATTGAAATTTATAGTCCGAAAGTAGAAGAGTCTGTGTGGTTTTTTAAAGAAATTTTAGGGATGGAAGAATCGCATCGTCAAGGTGATTCCGTTTATATGCGTGCTTACGAGGATTTTTATCATCATACATTGATCATTACCCAAAATGATGAAGCGGGTCTTGGGCATGTTGCCTGGCGTGCAACTTCTCCGCAAGCTCTAGAGCGTCGTGTACGAGAAATTGAAGCGACAGGTTATGGTATCGGATGGATTCAAGGCGATGTGGGTCATGGACCAGCGTATCAATTTACAACACCAGATGGTCATAAAATGGAAATTCTTTGGGAGGTTGAATATTTCAAACCGACAGAAGAGCAAGCAACACCACTTCTGAGTCGTCCGCAGAAACGTCCTCGTCGCGGTGTACCAGTACGTCGCTTAGACCATGTGAATGTACTGGCAAAAGAAACAAATAAAAACGTTGAGTTTTTAGAAAATGCACTTGGATTTAAAGTGCGAGAACGTATTTTAAATGATGATAATACAGATGTAGCAGCTTGGTTAAGTTCAAACTCATTAGTGCATGAAGTGGCCATCATGGGAGACGCGTTAGCTGAAAAGGGAAGATTGCACCATATTTGCTACTGGTACGGGTACCCTCAACATTTAATGGATGTAAGTGAATTATTGGTGGAGCACGGCTATAAAATTGAAGCAGGTCCTGGCAAGCACGGTGTCTCTCAGGCTTACTTCCTATATGTAATCGAACCTGGGGGCAATCGTGTTGAATTATTCGGAGATACGGGTTATCAAATTTTTGACCCAGCCTGGAAAACCGTTGAATGGAAAGGGAAAGATTTAGAGCATGCCATTATTTGGTACGGTTCTAACTTACCACAAGAGTTCTTTGAATATGGAACACCAGTTAGGAAAAAGGAAATTGCACCAATAAAATAAACGATGGTGAAAGTAAGCTTGTTAGAATAGGAACATGAAATTCTCACTATCTTACTAGTTTACAATGTATGGAATCTAAAAGTGAGAGGAAGCTTTTAATAGTTTCCTCTATCTTCTTTTTAAAAATGGAAGGAGTATTGCGCAATGACAATTACCTCAAAATATATGGAAGTTAATGGTATAAATACACACTATCATGAGGAAGGCACAGGAGCAGAAAAAATTATATTAATACATGGCTCAGGACCAGGTGTATCTGCATTCGCAAACTGGCGTTTAATTATCCCGCGCTTAAGTGAATCTTACCAAGTATTTGCACCAGATATTATTGGTTTTGGTAAAACAGATAAACTCCCCGATCATCAATATACCGTTGCATTATGGGTACAACATTTAATTAGCTTTATTGAATCCGTGTCTGATGAGCCTGTTCACTTAGTCGGAAACTCCATGGGCGGCGCATTAGCACTCCATGTTGCCTATCAAAGACCGGACCTGGTGAAAAAATTAATTTTAATGGGCAGTGTCGGCATCAAGCACCAAATTTCAGAAGGGTTAGAACGTGTTTGGGGGTATGAGCCAAGTTTGCAATCAATGCGAGAATTGATTGAATTATTCTCTTACGATGAAAAAGCAGCGAAGAATGAAGAATTAGTCCGTCTTCGCTATGAAGCTAGTATGGAGCCTGAGGTGAAAGAGGCATTTTCGGCCATGTTCCCAGAGCCTCGCCAACAAAAACTAGACGAATTGGCGTTAAGTGATGAACAAATTCAAAGCATTAATGTCCAAACACTATTATTCCATGGCTTGAATGACAGAGTTATTCCGATTAAAGATACAAGCTACCGTTTAATTGAATTGCTTCCGCATGCAGAACTACACGTATTTAATGAGTGCGGGCATTGGACACAAATCGAAAAAACCGAGCCGTTCGTGGAGAATATTTTAAGATTTATTAAATGATGAATATCATAATTCCACATGCAAAGTGGTCTATATATCTACTATTATTAAAATAATCTTGGGAGGTTCATAGAATGGATGATCGTCAATTTCGAACGGCAATGGGGAAATTCGCAACAGGGGTAACCGTTATTACCACAGAACTTGATGGAGATACACATGGTATGACGGCAAATGCCTTCATGTCTGTATCCCTTGATCCTAAGCTTGTGGTGATTTCAATTGGAGAAAGGGCAAAAATTTTAAATAAAATCAAGGAAAGCAAGATCTTTACCGTGAATATTTTGGCCGCTGATCAACAAGAGCTTTCGATGATTTTTGCAGGACAAATCAAGGAACCACGTGAAGTTGTTTTTGATCGTCTAGATGGCAAGCCAGTGTTAGCAGGCGCATGTGCACAGGTGGCTTGCGAAGTATCCGCGGAGCATGTTGAAGGAGATCATACGTTGTTTATTGGAAAAGTAACCGATATTCATCTTGAAGAAAAGGAACCTCTTGTTTTCTTTAACGGAAAATATCGTGCATTGGCAGAAGTATAAACTGACTTCATTATCGGAACATGAAAGGAGACTGTATGGAAACCATCTATTTAAATAAGGGGAATTTGGCTGCTTATCAGGATCTAGCAAGCTCAAATGTTATGGCACTTGGATGTTTTGACGGTCTCCATCGTGGGCATGTAAAAGTGATTCAATCCGGATTGCAGGAAGCAAAGGAAAGAAACGTACCACTTTCAGTCATGAGTTTCTTTCCTCACCCGAAAACAGTCACCTCTGGGAAGGCGTGTTTTCACTATTTAATGCCGCAGTCCGAAAAAGAAAAAAGGCTTTGTGAACTAGGTGTTGATACCATTTACCTTGTGGAGTTCGATAAAGACTTTGCAGGGTTGTCACCTCAAGCATTTGTTAAGGAATACCTTATCAAACTGGGTGTTATTCATGCAGTAGCAGGATTTGACTTTTCGTATGGCAGCCGCGGAGCAGGGAATATGAAAACATTGAAACAAGATTCCAGAGATATGATTGATATAACTACGGTCGACAAGGTGGAGTACAAAGGAGAAAAAATCAGTTCGACTCGTATCAGACAACAACTATTAGACGGGAATGTCGAGGAGCTGCCCTATCTTATCGGGCACTCTTACGAATTAAATTGTGTATGTGCTGGATTGGTTTTAACACCCTATTCGAATTATACACTCCCTGCTCCTGGGCGCTATGAAGTTACCTTGAAAAATAAGTGGAACTCTTTGCAGACCGAAGTGGTTGTAAACGAGAAAAGCGTAATGATTACGAGTAAAAATCAAGTTCCATCATGGCTTGAAGGAAACTTGACCATCGTCTGGGATCGGCGGATGAGGACTGAAAAGGATCAAACGGGGGAGATTTTTTATGAATATTCAACAAACGAATCGAGTGCTTGAAGCCTATCAGCATTTACTTCAAGCAGAAAAAAACAAAAAGTCTGTCGCCCCACTTACGGATTTGTATCCTGATATCACGATTCAAGATGCTTACCGAGTTCAAATAAAAAGTATTGATCAGAAGGTTAAGGACGGACAAAAAGTAGTGGGGAAGAAAATCGGGCTAACTTCGTTTGCGATGCAGAAGCTATTAGGAGTGGATCAGCCTGATTACGGTCATTTATTGGATAGTATGGATATTCCAAATGGTGGCACCATTCCAATGGAAACCCTTTTTAACCCTAAGGTAGAGGGTGAGCTTGCTTTTGTGTTGAAAAAGGATTTAATAGGGCCAGCTGTTACAGTAGAAGATGTCCTACAAGCAACAGAATATATTATTCCTTCTATAGAAATTGTTGACAGCCGCATTACCGATTGGAAGATTAAATTAGAGGATACAGTTGCAGATAATGCTTCTTGTGGACTTTTCACATTAGGATCTCAAAGGTTCGATCCAAATGGAATGGATTTAACGAAAATCGAAATGAGTCTTTATAAAAATGGTGAGTTCATGAATAAAGGGACAGGGGCTGATGTGTTAGGTCATCCCGCAACATGTGTTGCATGGCTGGCAAATAAGCTAGCAGAATATGATGTGACGTTAAAAGCTGGGGAAATCATTTTATCTGGGGCCCTATCTGCAGCTGTTGCAGCTCAAAAGGGAGATGTCCTTACAGCTGAGTTTAGTCAGTTAGGAAAAGTTGAGGTTTCTTTTGGTTAAGTGACGTATGGTTATGATTAAATTGGGTTCAAAGCAAATACATTATGCTAAATCAATAAAAACAACGTTCCTGCACATTGTAAGGAGCGTTTTTTTATTCATTAGTGAATGCTAATAATTATATTATGTAAACTGCATTTAAGTATATTTAAAAGACATTATCCAATTTACATACTGAAGTGTATTGCTTGTACGTGAAAGCCTTTTCGTATAATGAATCCTTGAGTATAATAGAAACTATTAATCTCCAGAAATAGCATAAGTCAATTTTCATTCTTACATTCACTCGTAGGTAAGATTTACTTTGTTCTTAACTAAATTAGAAAAAAGGGAGCAATGGAATGAAAACGCTAAAACTAAATGACTTATTACATGTTCGCCAAGAGAATGAGTTATGGTTTGCAAACAATGAAAGATCTGTTTTTGTTTCGACCAGGGCATTCGGAGCGATGCAGCGAGATTTAATTGAGAATATTGGTATTAATCGGATGAAAACCTTTTTTTTTAAGTATGGCTATCAATTGGGAGTTGAAGATGCACAAGAGGTGGCTAAAAGAGATACCTTGAGTTTACTTGAAAAAATCGAATATGGTCCGATTATTCATGCCTTAAAAGGGCATACGAAATCCCGCATCACCGAAAAAGACTTTGAAGTAGAGGGAAACGAAATTAAATCGTTTCGCTTTAAAGGAGTTTGGGAAAATTCTTATGAAGCGGAACAACATCTTCAAAATTTTGGGATTAGCCAAGGGCCTGTTTGTTATACGTTGACTGGTTATGCCACGGGATATATTTCCGGTGTAGTTGGAGTAGACGTCTTTTTCAAAGAATTGCAATGTCAGGGACAAGGGGCCCCGTGTTGTGTTTGGGAAGGGCGTCTTGTTTCGGAATGGAAGGAAGAGGCGGAGGAATTCTTTTCTTATAGTAAAGAACTGCCGATTTTAAAGGAACTGGAGCAAACAAACGAAAAGCTTATGCTGGAAAGAAATAATCTCGCACTTGTGTCGAAAACGTATAATGAGATGACCAATAAACTAATCGAAGGCAATAGCATCGAATCGATTCTCGATATTTTACATAAGCAAAATCACCTGCCCATAGTTGTGGAGGATAGTCGTAAAAATGTTATAGCCTATAAAGGCATTAACCTAGAAAAAATTGAATCTATTAGAGATACATTTTCTGAGATTCCAGATAAAAAACAATTCCATTCCAAGGTCAGTATTTTTTCATTTGAAGAGGGGATAAGTCTAAAGACTCCGATTTATCTCTTAGGCAAGATTGTAGGGTATTGTTTTTTTCTATACGAAAGAGAGAGAACCCCGAATTATGAGATTGACTCGATGATTGTTGATCGCTTAGCGTCAATTTGCTCGCTTTTGTTTTTAAAGGAAAAAACAGAAGTAGAATCGATGGAACAAGTGAAAGGTCATTTTCTTGAAGAAATAATTAGTGGGAAATATACGAAGCAAGAAATCATGAGGAAAGCGGATTTTATCCAGTTAGATTTATCCGATCACTATCATATTGTGGCATTGAACTACAAGTTTTTAAATTCATGTGATGAAAAGGAATTCACGCTTCATAAAAAAACATTTGAAACGGTGTCTGCTTACCTACGAGAAGAAGAAAACCTCAATGTGTTAATCGGTCAGCGGCCTGACACATTACTTCTCCTGATTACCGAGAAACAAGTCCGTCAGCAAACCTTGGAGAAAACGATTCGGACTTTAGTATTATTTTTAAAGAAGCAAATAAAAAATGCTCTATTCTTTGCAGGAATAAGCTCACAAAACAATAACATCCTTGAAGCAGGAGCTGCAATGGAAGAAGCTTGTTCCGCAGTGCGCCTTTCTTCCAGGGATGAACCGATTTCCTTTTTTAGTGATTTAGGCGTGCTTGGAATCTTAATCAATGACCAAAATGAACCAGCCATAAAGAAAATGATCCGAGAACAACTTGGTGTTCTGTACGAGAATCTCGATAAGAATAAGCTAGAGTTGATTGAAACACTCTACCATTTTCTTGAGCAAGGCGGAAACTTGGATCAAACAGCGGAATCCCTCGCACTCTCTAAAAGTGGACTTCGTTATCGCCTCAACAAAATTACCGACCTTCTTGATCGTGACTTACGAGATCCTCAAAGACAATTTCAGTTGATGATGGCTTTAAAAGCATTGAAAATTGTTGAGCATGAAAGAATCAAAAAAATTCAAGCAGAGTAAATGGATTGATTCTGAAGCAAGAAATCAAGGATTTAAAAAACATAAAAGCCTATCAGCTAAAAATTTGCTAGACTTCCCGCAGAAAATCAATTAGGGGGGTCTGGCTTTTTTTTGCGTAACTGACACGAAGTAGCAGTATTTACTAAGTTTTCTGTCATCTTGTGTCATTGTTAAGAATTTTCAGATAAATTATCATAAAACTAGTGATGAACAGATCAGTCACTATAAAAATAGTAAGATTTTAAGAATGGAGTTGAAGAAATGTACACAGGTAAAGAATATTTGGAAAGTCTCAATGACGGCAGGGCAGTTTATTTAAACGGAGAAAAAATTAAAGATGTCACAACACATCCCGCTTATCGGAATGCTGCTCGTTCCTATGCAAGAATGTACGATGCTCTTCATGATCCAGCGACACGTGATATCTTAACAACCACAAGCGAATTTGGCGACAGAACACATAAATATTTCAAAACTCCTACTAGCGCTCAGGATTTGTTAGAGGCAAGAGATGCCATTGCTCATTGGGCAAAGCTAAGCTATGGATTTATGGGACGTACCCCGGATTATAAAGCTTCTTTTACTGGTCACCTAAATGCGTTTGGTCATTTTTATAAAGGTTTCGAAGACAATGCGAAAGCATGGTACAAAAAATCAACAAAGGAAGTACCATTCATTAATCATACGATTATTAATCCGCAGGTCGATCGTTCAAAACCATTACACGAGAATAAAGATGTCTTTGTTCGTGCGGTTGCGGAGCGTGATGACGGCATTATTGTAAGCGGTGCCAAAATGGTAGGAACAGCTTCAGCATTAACTCATTATAACTTTGTTGCGAACTATGGACCGAAAGATTTAGGCGGCGGCGATGATAGTCATGCACTGATCTTCTTTGTTCCTATGAATGCGGAAGGCCTTAGCATGATTAGCCGCCAATCGTACGAACTACATGCTGCCAAGAACGGGACTCCTTTTGATTATCCGTTATCCAGCCGCTTTGACGAAAATGACGCAGTGATTGTCCTCGATAACGTATTCATCCCTTGGGAAAATGTGTTGGCATATCGAAATATTGAGGTGTCGAATAATTTTGCAAAAGTAAGCGGTTTCATTCCGCGCTATACCTTCCATGGCTGTACACGTCTCGCCGTAAAATTAGATTTTATGACGGGGCTGCTATTAAAAGCAACTGAAGGAGCAGGAACGAAAGATTTCCGTGGGGTTCAGACAAAAATTGGCGAAGTCGTTGCATTACGAAATATGTTCTGGGGCCTTTCCACCGCAATGGCAACGGATCCTGAAAAAGGGCCCAATGGCTTAGTGATTCCAAACTCTTACTCCAGTTCCGCTTATCGCGCGTTAGCTCCATTGGCTTGGGTGAAGGTGAAAAATATTTTTGAGCAAGTCGTAGCTGGCGGGTTAATTCAATTGCCTTCAAGTTCAAAAGATTTCCTCAATGAAGATTTAAAACCTTATTTGGACACCTATTACCGCGGTACAGGAATTGGCGCGGAAGAGCGCGTAAAATTATTAAAAATGGTTTGGGATACGATCGGTACAGAGTTTGGCGGCCGTCATGAACTATATGAAGTCAACTATGGTGGAAACCATGAAAACATAAATATGGAAGCATTATTCCATTTTGAGGAAACAGGTGCTGCCGATCAGCAAAAAGCATTCGTCGATTCTGCATTAAGCGATTATGACCTTAAGGGCTGGACTAACAAAACATGGGCAGAGGCAGCAGAAAAAGAAGTGGTTATCAAATCATAAAGCAGAGTAAGAGCCGCTCATGTTCTTTAATGTCCAATATCGCTCCTTAACGTCTGAAGTGAGTCTCATTAATAAGTAGTCTATTTTAACCAATATATTTAATAGGAGGATTACCATGACTTCATACCAGGAACCGATTTTTGATGTAGCACAGCTTGCTCACGTGGAGATTCTTTCTCCGAAGCTTGAAAAATCTGTTGAATTTTTTACAAGATTTCTAGGAATGGAGGTAACCGCTCGTTCTGAAAAATCCGTTTACCTTCGTGCTTATGAGGATTTCTATCACAATACGTTAATCATTACAGAATCGGAACAAGCGGGTGTCGGCCATGTGGCTTGGCGTGCCGCTTCCCCGCAAGCGCTAGAGCGTCGTGTAGCGGAAATTGAAAAGACAGGATTCGGCAAAGGCTGGATTGATGGAAATACCGGACATGGAAGGGCCTACCAATTTACTAATCCTGATGGTCATTTAATGGAAATTCTTTGGGACGTTGAGTATTACCATGTGGAAGAAGGCCAAAGATCAAAACTATTAAATCGACCATCCAAACGCCCAGACCGCGGCGTGCCGGTTCGCCGTTTAGATCATATCAATCTCATGACCTCGAATCCAGGAGCTGATACAGACTTTATGCTCGATACGCTCGGTTTTAGATTAAGAGAGCAAATCCAAGATAATGGCCATGTGCTAGGGAGCTGGATTAGTGTTTCCAATCTTGTTCATGAAATTGCTTATATGCAAGAGCCTAACGGAGTAAAAGGAAAGCTGCATCATCTTTGCTACTGGTATGGAATTCCTCAAAATCTTTATGATGTGGCAGATTTGCTGAAAGACCATGGTATTAAAATTGAAGTTCCACCGAACAAGCATGGAGTCAGCCAAGCGTTCTGTATGTATGTGATTGAACCAGGCGGAAACCGCATTGAATTATTCGGAGATGCAGGATATATCATCACGGACCCAGCATGGAAGCCGGTGGTTTGGGATATGAAGGACGTTCCTGGCAATGGTGACACATGGATTGGAACCGAATTCCCACAATCATGGTGGACGCAGGGAACACCGCTCGCACCTGTGAAAACAGAGGAAGTCGTGAAGTCTTAATAGAATGATAGGGGAATTTTGCTTACGGAAGAAGGGCATAAAGGGATAAATATATTGTGAACAATGGAGGGAGATATCTTGGAATTCATTCATGTGACAAGCAACAACCGCGAACAAACTCTTTTACCAACAAAGCCATGTGTGGCGGCTCTAGGTTTTTTTGACGGAGTTCATTTAGGCCATCAACAGGTGATAAAAGAGGCAAAAAAGGCTGCGGAAGAACAAGAACTCCCTTTGGTAATTATGAGTTTTTTCCCTCATCCGAAAGAGGTCTTATCAAATGGGAAAAAAATCATCCCTTATCTCATGCCAATGAACGATAAACGCAGGATCTTTGAAGAGTTAGGAGCAGATTATTTTTATTTGATTCAGTTTACTAAGGAATTTGCTGGATTGTCTCCAAGGGAATTTGTTCAAACCTATCTTCTGGACTTTGGAGCAAAACAGGTGGCAGCGGGTTTTGACTTTACATATGGACACCGGGGAGAAGGCAATATGGATACCATGAAAAGCGATTCAGATGGAAAAATTGAAGGAATCAAGGTGGATAAAATAGAGTGGGATGGCGAAAAAATCAGTTCTACGCTCATTCGAAATCTGGTATTGGCTGGTGAAATGGAAAAGATCGCTTCATATCTAGGGAATGATTATCAAATTGAGGGCAGGATTGTATTCCGTAAAAAACATGCAGAGGTAGTACTCCATCCTTATTATTTGATGCCTGCTTCAGGCTGGTATGAAGTCACCGTAAACCTTCACCAGGAGACGACCACGCAAATCGCGGTCGTTCATGACGGAAGGCTTACTTTACTCCAAGGGCAAGGGTTCCCTTTTTATGAATGGGAAAGTGTTCGACTTTCTTGGAAGAAACGATTGCCTAAAGGGTTTGTTCACGATGAGGTTTCAAGACCAGTCTATTTAAGCTCCTCTTTAGTGGGGCTATGAGGGAATCTTACCTTTTACAGTATGAAATTTTGGGAGGAACGGACATGACTATTTTTAAAGAACCAATTTTTGATGTAGCACAACTCGCACACGTAGAAATTCTTTCTCCAAAACTAGAACAATCTGTTGAATTTTTTACAAGATTTCTAGGAATGGAAGTAACCGCTCGATCAGGAGGTTCCGTTTATCTTCGTGCATATGAAGATTTTTACCATAATACGTTAAAAATCACTGAATCAAAAGAAGCAGGGGTTGGTCATGTTGCTTGGCGGGCAACATCTCCGCAGGCACTACAGCGCCGAGTAGAAGAAATTGAAAAGACAGGATTAGGCAAAGGCTGGATTGACGGAGATATCGGTCATGGAAAAGCGTATCAATTTACTACTCCTGATGGTCATTTAATGGAAATTCTTTGGGACGTCGAATATTACAATCTTTCAGAGCAGCAGCGCTCAAAACTATTAAATCGTCCATCCAAACGTCCAGATCGTGGGGTGCCGGTTCGCCGCTTAGATCATATCAATCTTATGACTTCCAATCCTGGAGCCGACACGGACTATTTAATCGACCATCTTGGCTTCCGTTTAAGAGAGCAAATTCAAGATAACGGACATGTGCTTGGAAGCTGGATCAGCGTATCCAATCTTGTTCATGAAATTGCCTATATGCAAGAGCCAAATGGCGTGAAAGGAAAACTGCACCATCTTTGCTACTGGTACGGCATTCCGCAAAACCTTTATGACGTGGCTGATCTGCTTAAAGATCATGATTTTAAGATTGAAGTTCCACCTAATAAGCATGGAGTTTCCCAAGCATTCTGTATGTATGTGATTGAACCAGGCGGCAACCGCATTGAATTGTTCGGAGATGCAGGCTATATCATTAGTGATCCAGCCTGGAAACCAGTAATTTGGGATATGAAAGACGTTCCGGGTAACGGTGATACTTGGATTGGAACAGAATTCCCAGTATCCTGGTGGACGCAAGGAACACCACTATCAGCTAGTGAAGCAGGTGTAAAAGAAGTTGTAAAACCTTAATTCATTAATTACTAGAAAGCGAGGTGCAGGGTCTTGACGAAAGTAAAAGCAGCGATTTTAGGATCTGGAAATATTGGGACAGACTTGATGTATAAAATTTTAAAAAATGATGGAAACATGGAGTTAGCCTTAGTATCAGGGATTGACCCCAATTCTGAAGGACTAGCGAGAGCAAAGGAAAAGGGAATTGCAGTTAGCCATCATGGAATTGATGCGATTCTAGAAGATCCAGAGATTAAGATTGTGTTTGATGCAACAAGCGCAAAAGCCCATAAGTTGAATGCGCAAGCACTACGAGAACAAGGGAAACTAGCCGTAGACATGACTCCGGCAGCAGTTGGACCGTTTGTCGTGCCAACCGTTAATTTACATGACCATCTTGAAGCAATGAATGTTAACTTGATTTCTTGCGGCGGCCAGGCGACGACACCACTGGTTCACGCCGTCAATCGTGTGGTACCTGTTCATTATGCAGAGGTCATTGCGACAGCGGCCAGTCTATCGATTGGACCGGGAACAAGACAAAATGTCGATGAGTTTGTTCGTACAACGGCAAATGCGGTTCAGCAAATTGGCGGAGCGAAAATCGCACGAGCCATACCTGTTTTCAATCCAGCGCAGCCGCCTATTAATATGACAAATTCCGTCTATGCAGTCATTAAAGAAGAATTCGATGAGGCAGCGGTCATTGAGTCGGTTCAATCGATTGCAGCTGAGATTTCTAGCTATGTTCCAGGCTATCGTTTAAAAGGTACGCCATTTGTAGATTATCGTGAAACTCCATGGGGCCGCTTGCCAACTGTGGTCATCATGAATGAAGTAATTGGAGCGGGAGATTTCTTCCCTACCTATGCCGGTAATTTGGATATCATGACGGCCTCCGCCTACCGAGTCGGAGATGTCTATGCCGCACATTTTCTTGGAGTTAAGGAGGTAACACGATGAAGATTCCTAGACTGACAGATACAACACTAAGAGATGGCGATCATGCGGTTAGCCATAGTTATACACCTGAACAGGTACGGGTGATTGTAAAAGATTTAGATGAAGCAGGTGTGCCAGTTATTGAAGTGAGCCATGGTTCTGGATTAAACGGCTCGACGATTCAGCAAGGGTTCTCTATTCATTCTGAATATGACTTGATTAAAGTAGCCGTTGAAACTGCGAAACAAGCTAAAATTGCTTCTTTATTCGTTCCGGGGATCGGGACGAGCAAGGAGTTAAGAGAAGCGGCCGAACTCGGTATTTCGGTGCTCCGGATCGCCGTTCATTGTACGGAAGCAGATGTGACCGAGCAGTACTTCCGCTTAGCGAAAGAATTAGGACTTGAAACAGTTGGTTTCCTCATGATGTCTCATACGCAGTCTGCCAGTGTGCTTGTGGAGCAGGCAAAGCTGATGGAATCGTATGGTGCCGATTGCGTTTATGTTGTTGATTCAGCAGGTGCCCTTGTTCAAAGCGGCGTTCGCAAAAGAGTGTCTGCTTTAAAAGAAGCGTTGTCCATTCAAGTTGGTTTCCACGCTCATAATAACCTTGGCTTGGCGATTGGCAATACCATAACGGCACTGGAAGCGGGTGCCGATCAAATTGACGGAACGTTAAGAGGACTGGGGGCGGGAGCTGGAAATGCACCAACCGAAGTTCTTGTTGCGGTCCTTAATAAAATGAACATCGAAACCGGAATCAATCTAGCAATATTAATGGATGCTGCAGAGGAAAAGGTAGCTCCGCTCATCCAGACTCCTATCGTAATTGATCGCGGCAACTTATCAAGCGGCTATGCCGGAGTATATAACAGCTTTTTATTACACGTAAAACACGCTGCGGAAAAGTTTGGTGTCGGCGTATCCGAAATTATGGAAGAGCTTGGTAAAAGGCAAACGGTTGCTGGCCAAGAGGATTGGATTTTAGATGTAGCGGTTGAACTAGCGGAGAAAAAAGGGATTACAGTATAGTTCCAGGGTTAGGAGGAGACAGGTGTGTCGATCATTCAAGAAGCTGCCACTCGTTTATTGGAAGCAGAGGAAACAAAGCAGGTGATCAAGCCGTTAACGGTTTCCTATCCAGGGATTACCGTCGATGAAGCGTATCACACCCAGTTAGAGATTATCCGGAGAAAAGTTGCAAATGGCGGAATCATTGTGGGGAAAAAAATTGGCGCAACAAGCAAAGCGATTCAAAACATGTTTGGTGTCAATCAGCCTGATTACGGTCATTTATTAGCAGATATGATGGTTTTTGAAGGCCAAGCGATTTCACTAGGACAATTTATTCAACCGAAAGTAGAATTTGAGATTGCCTTTATTTTAAAAAAGGATTTAAAAGGTCCGAATGTTTCCATCCTGGATGTCATCGAGGCTACAGATTATATCGTTCCGGCCATTGAGGTGATTGATAGCCGGATTGAAGATTGGAAGATCAAGTTTGAAGATACAGTTGCAGACAACGGCTCCTCTGCTTCTGCGATTATTGGCGGGAAACCGACAAAGCTTGATGGCTTAGATCTCACTCATATCGGGATGGTCGCTTATCGAAACGGAGAAATGATCGATTCAGGAGCAGGGGCAGCAGTCCTTGGAAATCCACTTCGTTCGGTCGCTTGGCTGGCCAATTCATTAGGTAAGTACGATATCTCGTTAAAATCAGGGGAAGTCATTCTTTCAGGTGCTTTAACAAGTGCGATTGAAGTAAAGGAAAATGATACGTTTACGGCGGAGTTTGCCCATATTGGTTCAGTCAGTGTGTCTTTTAAAGAATAAAATGAAATCTGGATCGGCGCGGGGCTTGCACCCGCACAGATCGATGGGAAATCAAAAGAAACTGGGTGATAACATGATTAAAACAGATGTAATCGATCAAATTGCTTATGAACTTTTCGAGGCAGAAAAACAAAAAAGGGCAGTAGGTAAGTTTGTGGACGCCTATCCTGAACTGGATGAAGCCTTAGCTTATCAAATACAAGAACGCTTAATCGAAATGAGATGCTTAGAAGAGAGCACAAAAAGGATTGGCTGGAAACTCGGACTAACGAGTAAAGCGAAACAAGAGATGATGGGTGTACACGAGCCATCTTACGGGGTTTTGCTTGAAAGCATGCAGATGTTTGAAGGGGAAAAGATTTCACTTGCACCTTTCATCCACGCTAAGCTGGAGCCGGAAATTGCCTTTATTTTTAGTAAAGAATTGAAAGGTCCGCATGTAACAGTAGCGGATGTACTTCATGCAACGGAATATATTGCACCTGCTGTTGAAATCATTGACAGCCGCTTCCATGGATTCAGCTTTACCTTAGCAGATGCGGTGGCAGATAACTCATCTTCTTCCCGCTTTATTATTGGTGAAAGATTCTGTTCGCCGAAAGATTTCGATTTAAAATTGATGGGAATGGTATTTAGACAAAACGGAGAAGTCGTGGCGACAGGTGCCGGTGCAGCGGTGATGGGGCATCCGGCGAGAGCGATTGCTTGGTTAGCCAATCGGTTGTACAAGGTGGGTCAGAGTATTCAACCAGGAGAAGTCGTGTTAAGCGGCTCCTTATCCGCGGCGATTAAAATTGAAGCGGGTGACCATTTCACCGCTGGCTTTGACGGACTAGGCTGTGTTGAAGCGGTATTCACGGAATAAACTTCAAGGTGAAGGGAGAGGTTTTTATGCCATTTATTCAGATTAATATTCTTAAAGGCAGAACACCTGAAAAAAAGGAACGATTAATAAGAGAAGTTTCTGACTTGGTATCAGATGTGTTAGATGCTCCCATTCAAAGTGTGCGTGTGATGATAAATGAACTAGAACCTGAACATTGGGGTATTGCTGGAGAATCAGTTAAAAAGAGAAATGAGGTTTCAAAATGACAAACGTTCAGACTGGAGTTAGAGAAGTAGGTCTTTATATAAACGGGGAATATGTAAAAGCAAGCGATGGTGCTACTTTTGAAGTGAAAAATCCTGCGACACAAGAGATCATTGCGAAAGTCAGTGAAGCCTCACAAGAAGATGTGGATCGTGCTTGCCGTATTGCACGGGACGCTTTTGAAAATGGTCCGTGGAGAACGATGACAGTAGCGGAGCGCTGTGCAAAGCTTCGTCGTATGTCTGAAATCATCCTTGAGCGAAAAGAAGAAATTGCTCGCTTAGATGCGACCGATGTCGGAAAACCCTATCATTCAACGGTCCACCATGAGGTTCCACGCGCTGCCAACAATATCAAATTCTTTGCCGACTTCATGGAGCAGCAAGGCGGAGAGGTATATCCAATGGGCGAAGAGTATTTAAACTATACTCTGTACGAACCAGTGGGAGTAGCTGCACTCATTACTCCTTGGAATGTTCCGTTTATGCTGACTACTTGGAAACTTGGACCTTGTCTTGCGGCGGGAAACACAGCTGTTATTAAACCAGCTGAAATGACTCCGCTTTCTGTTTCACTTCTTGGAGAAATTGCAAAGGAAGCAGGAATTCCAGATGGTGTAGTCAATGTGGTTCATGGCCTAGGCGGAGTGGTTGGAACGGCTTTGACTACCCATCCTGAAGTAGATCTTGTTTCCTTCACGGGCTCGACGGATACAGGAAAGAGAATTATGAAAAGCGGTGCCGACACATTAAAGAAGGTTTCTTTTGAATTAGGCGGAAAAGCGGCGAATATTGTATTCGAAGATGCCAATCTTGATAAAGCGATTCCTGTATCGATTCATGCAGCGTTCATGAATTCCGGTCAAGTCTGTCTTGCAGGGTCAAGAATCTTAGTGCAACGCACGATCTTAGATGAGTTCCTTGAAAGATTTAAGAAAGCTGCAACGGAACTAAAAGTCGGCGATCCACAAAATGTGGAAACCAAAATGGGACCAGTGGTGAGTGAAGAGCATTATAAGAAGGTCACCAGTTATCTAGAGATTGCCAAAGAAGAAAATGCCACGTTAATTTGTGGTGGAAAACGCCCGGCTTTACCGGAGTATTTACAAGATGGCTACTATTTAGAGCCTACTGTTTATCTTCAAGAAAATCCAAAGTCTCGTATTTGCCAAGAAGAAATCTTTGGCCCAATCGTGACCATTATTCCATTTGATACCGAAGAAGAGGCCCTTCGCATTGCCAATGATACAGAATATGGGTTGAACGGCGTCGTTTGGACAGAGAATCTCCAGCGTGCTCACCGGATTTCACATTCTGTTCGTGCCGGTACGATTTGGGTGAACTGCTGGTTCGTTCGTGATCTCCGTGCTCCATTCGGCGGCTTTAAAAAGAGCGGTGTCGGACGTGAAGGCGGCCATCACAGCATGGAATTTTTCACAGAAGCGAAAAATATTTGTATCGCATTGAAATAGTAATTGCCATTTGCTAATGATATTGGCTCTTTTTGTAAGAGAGAGACAATGATATAGGAACATCGACAAGGGAAGTTAGCCAAAATTCTAAACGCTAGAGGGACGGTTCCGATGGTACTAGTACGATTCACACGGTTCAAAAAAACCATTAGGATTTTATCCCCATTGATGCATCCCATAAATTTTATGGCTATTCAAATGAGGTCAACAACGGATATGAATTGAAAATTAAGACAAATCTCTTCCCGATTAGCTGTATCATTACTTCAGAAGAAACAAAAGAGAAGTTGTCCCATATTCTAAGTGAACATGCAATAGCAAATAGAAAAGAGTCCAAATAAGAATTTTTTTGCTCACAAATTACGTTTTGTGAGTATTTTTTGTTTTAGAAACGCTAGAGGGACGGTTCCGATGGTACTAGTACGATTCACACGGTTCAAAAAAACCATTAGAACCGTCCCCAAGGTTTAAATATCATATGGACGATGGTAAGGATTATAAAGTATGATTAAAAATGAGAAAATTTTTACTAGTATATGTAATTTAGGAATGGAACAATATAATTCTACTAGTGGGAGGCTTTATGAGATTTCGAACGAAGCTCTATACGAGCATAGGGTCATTACTTTTGTTCATTACGATTATCGTCATGATCTTAATGAACATGCTTGAACAATCGACAGTTAAAATGAACGTCGTGATTAGTGATATTAATGAGAGAATTGAAATTGCTTCTACCATTAAAGAAGAAACTTCAATCATATCAGGCGTATTGAATACCATTTTGAAAGATGGCGGAAATGCAGTCAATTCAGACTTGTTAAATGCATGGGAAAATTCCAATTCAAATTTACAAGTTGCAATCGACGCACTGGAGAAAAAAGACACTCAAGAAAAATCGCAGGAACTCTTAGGTAAACTTAAAATCTTACATGAATCTTATCGAAATATGGGTCAACAAGCGTTAATGGAAAGAAAAATCAATCCTGACGCTGAACTAACTCCTGCTTTTTTGGCTGATATTGAACTATTCAGTCAGCGGATGGCTCAAATGGCAGAACTGCTTCATGGCATTCAAGAGCAAGGAATGAAGAATGAACTGGTACGTTCAAAAGATACTTATAATTGGGCAGTTGAAAATATTTATATCTACCTAGTTATCGGCTTAATCATCGGTATAAGTTTTGCGATATGGATCATAAAAAGCACCAGCAACAACCTTAACAAGGTAACGGACGTAATGAAACAGGCAGCGGCCAGTGATTTTGATACATTACCGCGTATCGAGATTACCACAAAAGGAGAACTGAGTGAAATCGCTGTGGCCTTTAATAAAATGGCAAAAGCACTTGAGAAACATAATAAGATAGAGAAGCAATTAAAAGAAGAAGCCGAAGAGCTGAGCTGGCTGAATACAAATATTGCTGAAATTGCAACACTGTATCCGGAAGTAGAAAATGTGCAGGGACTGGCTGGTATGCTCATCACAAAGCTAGTACCTATGATAGGAGCGAGCTACGGCGTCTTCTATTTAAAAGAGGTTACAAAAAGTGACCAGTATTTAACAAGAATGTCTTCTTACGCCTCTTTAGGCGGGGAGCAAGAACGAAAGCAATTTCGTTTAGGAGAGGGATTAATTGGGCAATGTGCACTGTTAAAGCGTCCCATCCATATAAACCAGGTTCCTGAAGAATATCTAAAAATCGGATCAGGTCTAGGAGAAGCCTCTCCTATAACCATTATCATTTTACCCGTATTATTTGAAGACCAAGTACTTGCTGTTATGGAGATTGCTTCTTTTGAGACGTTAACCCCATTACATATTAAGCTGCTTGAAGAAGTAAATAACAATTTAGGTATTAAGATTAATAGTATTATCAACCACATGAAGGTAGAACAATTATTGCAAGAATCTCAAGCCCTGACAGAAGAACTGCAAGCTCAATCAGAGGAACTCCAAATGCAGCAAGAGGAGTTAAGGACGACGAATGAAAAACTAGAAGAACAGTATGAAGCATCTAAACAACAGAACGTTGAAATACAAGAAGTCAGTGCGGCACTGGAAGAAAAAGCACAGCAGCTGGAGCTTAGTTCTAAATATAAATCTGAGTTTCTAGCAAATATGTCACATGAGCTAAGAACGCCTCTAAATAGTTTGCTCATTCTAGCACAAATCCTCACTGAAAATGGAGAAGGGAATCTGACAAATAAACAGCAGGAATACATTAAAACCATTTACTCGTCCGGAAATGATTTATTGAATTTAATCAATGATATTTTAGATTTGGCAAAAGTAGAGTCTGGTAAACTAGATGTGATATCAAAAGAAGTAGAAATGAATCAGTTGAGAGATTTTATCTATCGTCAATTCTCGCCGATTGCAAATCAGAAGAGAGTTCATTTTTCAATTGAATTGGACAAAGCATTGCCAATGACGTTCTTTACGGATGAACAACGACTGCAGCAAATCCTAAAAAACCTACTTGCCAATGCGTTTAAATTTACGGAAAGCGGCAGTGTTTCCTTACAAATCCGCAGTGTGATGAAAAACATCACCGGGATTAGAGGAGAAGAACAACGACTTGAACGAATGTTCGCTTTTTCTGTGATCGATACAGGTATTGGAATTGAGAAAGATAAACAAGAAACCATTTTTGATGCTTTCAAACAAGCAGATGGGACGACCAGCAGGAAATATGGCGGTACGGGATTAGGTCTTTCGATTTGCAGGGAACTTGCTCATCTATTGGGCGGGTTTATAGAAGTATCAAGTGAAATTAGGAATGGCAGCACATTTACGTTATATTTGCCGAACCGTCATATGAATACAAAAATCATAAATATCTCTACAGCTCGAGCGGAAGCAGCGGTCAGTGTGGAAGCGAACTATTTAGTGAACAGCAATGAGCATGTTTTAAAAGAAGAGCCAATGCTCAAACATGGGAAATCGATACTAAAAAACAAGAAAATTCTTATCGTCGATGATGATATCCGTAATGTATATGCCTTAACGATTGCGCTCGAAAATCATGATATGGATATCTTAGTTGCCGAAAACGGCAGGGAAGCATTGGAAGTTTTAAAAGAGCATCCGAATACAGACCTGATTTTAATGGATATTATGATGCCGGAAATGGATGGGTTTGAAGCCATCCAGCATATTCGTAAGATAAGCAAATTTGCAACCATACCAATCATCGCCCTTACAGCTAAGGCGATGAAACACAGCAGAGAAGAATGCCTGGAAGCAGGAGCTACCGATTATATTAGTAAGCCAATTAACCTAGAACAGTTGTTCTCGTTAATGCAAGTTTGGCTGTTTACGAAGGAGGGCTAGAAAATCGCGCAGGAAAAACGCCATGAATCTAGTAATCTACTTCAGGCACAAGAAATCGAGAAGATTGAAATGGATTTATTACTTGAGGCTATGTTTCGCTATTATGGGTATGATTTTAGAAACTATGCCTTACCTTTTATCCAAAGGAGGATCAACCATCGCGTTCAGATTGAAAGACTATCAAGTATATCCGCGCTGCAGGAAAAAATCCTTCGTGAACCTAGTGTGATGGCAAGGTTACTATCCGACTTTTCCATCAATGTGACAGAGATGTTTCGGGATCCGTCCTTTTTTAAGAGTATCCGGACTAAGGTGATCCCTTTACTAAAGGATTATCCTTTGATTAAAATATGGCATGTTGGATGTTCTTCAGGTGAGGAAGTGTATTCAATGGCAATCCTCCTGCATGAAGAAGGGATCTACGATAAAACAAGAATCTATGCAACCGATATAAATAAGAATATTCTTGAAAAAGCAAAACAGGGTACCTTCCCGTTGGAAGAGATGAAGCTCTATACCAAAAACTATATTGAAGGAGGAGGGAAACGGGCCTTTTCTGAATATTATAAAGCTATTGACGATAAGGTTTGTTTCCACCCGTTTCTTCAGAAAAATATGATTTTTGCCCAGCATAATGTAGTATCCGATCATTCTTTTAACGAGTTTGATATGATAATATGCCGAAATGTACTTATCTATTTTAATAAGAACCTTCAAAATCATGTTCATCAATTACTATATGAAAGCCTAAGCACTTCAGGTTTTCTTGGTTTAGGAAAAAGAGAGGGGGTACAATTTACACGTTATGAAGACTGTTACGGAGAATTTGATGGACCCGAAAGGCTCTATCGAAAAGTTAAATAATACACCTTCTCAAAAGGTGAATATTTTAATGGTGGATGACCATCCAGAAAACCTTCTGGCGTTAGAGGCAGTGCTCACTTCACCAAACTACAATCTTATTAGCGCACATTCTGGAAAAGAAGCGTTAAAATGTATGCTTCAATATGATTTTGCGGTCATTTTACTAGACGTTCAAATGCCAGGTCTTAATGGCTTTGATACGGCTAAGCTTATTAAGGCGAGAGAAAAAACAAAAAATATCCCGATTATTTTTATTACAGCGATTAGTCAAGAAATGGAACATGTTCATCAAGGCTACTCCGTAGGTGCGATAGATTATATTTTTAAACCCTTTCAGCCGGAAACATTAAAAAAGAAAATTGAACAGTTTGTCAAAATCCATCAAAATCATCAAGAAACGATTATTCAAACGGATCTCGGACATTTGCTTGAGCTGAATAAAGTCAATAAAAGGCTGGATAGAACCACTCTAAATTTACGTCGGACAGAGGCCTTATCAAAAGCCATAAGTGAAACGATAACCGATACCATTATCACGTTTGATAATCAGGGTTCGATACTTTCCGTGAATCCGGCCATCACTAGCATGTTTGGCTACCAGGCAAAGGAAGTAGTGGAAAAACATGTTCTCAATCTTTTTCCTAAATGGGAGGCTGAAGTGTTCGGTGACCTATCCACATTTCTTTCTACGATTAGACAATCGGTAGGAAAGATTATTGAAGTGGTGGCTTGTCGAAAGGATAAAAGCTGCTTCTTCGCGGATCTGTTAATTGCATCAACCATCATTGAGGATGAACAGATTTTTGTTTGTACCGTACGTGATGTAACGGAAAGAAAGCAAATCGAAGAAGTGAAAAAACAGCAATTTCATAATCTAGAACATATCGTCAAAGAGCGGACGCTTGAGCTAACCAAGTCAAACGAAAAATTGCAAAAGGAAATTGAAGAACGAAAAAAAATGGCCGACCATTTGTTCCGTTCCCAGCATAGGTTTCGAAAAATCTTTGATTCCAGCCCCTTATTAAAGGCAATCTTATCACAGAAGGATCTCACATTCCTCGACATCAATGCCAGCTGGACAAGTTTCACCGGTTATAGCAGCAACGAGTTGATCCATCAAAAAATTAAGTGTAAGAATTTTATTGATGAAATAACGGGGAAGTCTATTGATTTTAATAAGAAGATCCGAAACAAGAAAATCAGGTATGAGACGAAAGACGAGGAAGTCCGCTCAGGGTTATTATCCACGGAGATGATTGATATCGATTCTGAACCATGTACGCTCGTCGTATTAAATGATATTACAGAAAGGGTCCACCTCGAGAATGAAATGTACCGGCTGGACCGATTAAATTTAATCGGCGAAATGGCAGCAGGTATTGCCCATGAGATCAGAAACCCGATGACAACGGTTCAAGGATTTTTACAATTATCAAGGAATAGAATTGACAATTTATCTACTGATTTCATCGATTTAATGCTAGAGGAATTGAACAGGGCAAACTCGATTATCACAGAATTTTTGAATCTTGCAAAAAATAAAATCAGTGTCAAAAAGATGCAAAACTTAAACACCATTATTGAAGCTTTATCTCCTTTAATTCAAGCGGAAGCGTTTCGTTCGAATAAACAGCTTATGCTTGACTTAGGAGAATGTCCAGACATCTCCTTGGACGAAAAAGAAATTCGCCAGCTCATTTTAAATATTGCTTTAAATGGTTTAGATGCCATGACTTCTAATGGAAATTTGACGATTAAAACATATAATCACAAAGAAACAGTGGTTCTGCAAATAAAAGATGAAGGCAAGGGAATCAACCCAGAGGTATTATCAAAATTAGGGACACCTTTCTTTACCACAAAGGAAACAGGAACAGGTTTGGGGTTAGCCATTTGTTACAGTGTAGCCAAACGGCATGACGCCCAAATTGAAATTGAAACGGGTGATGAAGGGACCACTTTCTCTGTTCGATTTCAGCTCATTCCCAGCTTAACCACCGCTTAGTCATTCTTTAACACAGAAGAAAGGGGGGAGAATGCCGTGTTAAAGAAAGGAAAAATGTTCCCGATTATTGGTGCGGTCATTTCTATGATCGTTCTAGGATTTATATCCGTAACTTTTGCTGATAAAAAGCCCACTGTAGTCGTTGTGTTGAAAGCAGCAGACTCAAAATATTGGAATATTATGAAGGCTGGTATGGAGAAAGGGTTTAAAGACTTTGGGATTGATGGCAAAGTAATAGTACCAAGTGAAGCAATACCACAAAAACAAGTAGAATTATTAACGAAGACGTACAAAGAAAAGCCCGATGTGATTATAACGGCTCCGTACAGCTCATCTGTCGGGCCGACATTGGAAACATTCACGGATATTCCCATTTTACTAGTAGATACAGACCTTGCCATCAAAAACAAAACAGCTTATATTGGAACCGATAATAATGACTTAGGTAAAAAAGCAGGAGCCTTCTTAGCCTCCCAGCTGCAGCCAGGCGATAAGGCTGCGATTATCGGTGGTGATATATCTTTCTCGGTGTTTAAGGAGCGTATCGAAGGTGCTGCCCTTTCATTACAAAATGCAGGAATTGAAATCGCTTATACCAAAACAGGAATAGCGGATGATCCCAAAGCAGTTCATAAGGCCGTCTCGAGGGTTTTGCGTGACCATCCTGATATTAAGGGTGTGGTGACCTCACATGACACGATTGCGTTACCAGTTGCCAAGGAGTTAGAGGAAGACGGGCTCTTAATACCTGTCATTGGGCCAGATGGTCTGAACGAAATGCTGGAATTAATTGCAGACGGAACCCTTCCTGGTACGATGGCCCAAAACCCTTATGATATGGGCTATTTAAGCGTTGAAACCGCCATGAAAGTGATCAAGGGAGAAAATGTCGAACCCTTCGTAGACAGCGGTGTGGATATTATCATAAAAGAGAATGCACAGCAAAGATTAAGTTTTTATGAGAAACTAATGAAGTAAACTCCAGAGGGACGGTTCTGATGTGACCCCCGAAAGTTAGAGTTTTATTTTAAGCAGCCAATTGGTGGGTATGAATACGGTATTGTATCGGACTCATGCCCTCCAATTTTTGCTTTATACGCTTGTTATTATAGTAATCGATGTAATCTTCAATTCTCTTTTTTAACTCCTCAAATGTGCACAGAG
>NZ_JBIVOI010000006.1:0-293902 GCF_044754045.1 Neobacillus sp. NPDC093182 | reverse complement strand
GAGGAGCTACCTTCGTAGGGATTTCTCTTACCATTCCATCTTTACAAGAATACATTGGTGTTTTTGGACAATTATCGTGGGCACAAGCAGGGAACGTGGTCTTCTGGCTGACTTCCATCTCTTTTGCAATGGTAATTGTCTTTGAAAATATTGGTTTGATTCATGGGCATAGCAAGTTGTTAAATCGCTATGAGGGTAATAAGAAATCACTACAGGCTACAGCTATTTCGGTATTATCATCAGGAATACTTGGAACGAGTCCCACTGTAGCATCTGTGGAATCAGCAGCTGGAATAACAGCCGGCGGAAGAACAGGGTTAACCAGCATCGTGACAGGTCTATTGTTTCTTGTTTCGATATTGTTCATACCAGTTATTAAAATCGTTCCGGCAAGTGCGGTTTCGCCTATTTTGATATTAATAGGGGTCCTTATGTTGCAAAACATTGTTCATATTTCAATAGATGATCTGACAGAGAGCTTACCAGCACTTCTAATTATTGTATTAATTCCTTTAACCTATAGCATTGCAGATGGTATGGCAATCGGCTTTGTTCTATATCCATTGTTGAAGCTTTTAATGGGGAAAGGGAGGGAAGTTCACCCTGCACTTTATTTGATTGCCCTTCTGTTTTTTAGCAATTTTGTTATTCAATACGCATTTTAAGTATAAAGAATAGAAACGGGCTAAACCATTAAGTGTTTGTACGGAATACACTGGACGCTCGTTGAATGGTTGATAAAAAGCAATGATTAAAAGTTGTATTATTTCAAACAAATCATTTTCCAACTCATTTGTTAATTTTCCGGACTATTACCTAAATTTAATATCACTTTAATAACTATTATTCTTTAAATGGAGGTTTGAATTATGTACGAATATAAATTTGTTCAAATTAAACTTAGTAAATGGAACAATGAACCGAAAGAAAATTATCATGAAATCATTGCCAACCATGCGAAGGATGGCTGGAGATTCGTCCAATTATTTTCCCCTGTTACATCTGGAAACGGTTCATCTTCATTTTTTGAGATTATTTTTGAAAGATCCCTTCATTAATGAGGGGGCATTTAAATTTCTGTATTATATAAAAGACAGCAAGATAAGATCAGTTTTAACCAATAAATTTTCTTATGAGTGAAGTTCAATAAGGATACCAAATATAAATGGTATCCTTGTTATTCTTTTTTAATTATAGGTTTCATCAAAAAAAGCATTTTCCTAATTGGATGAATGTTTAAATTTAGTTCTAATACTAAAATTTGTGGACGATTTATTATGATTACATAAAAGAAATTATAGGCTTTTTCAATAACATTGTGAAGGAATGTACTTAAACTAAACTGCCCCTTTAGTCAAATAAGAAAAAGGCTACATCTCAGCAGCCAGTTCTCGTAATCATCATGACCATCAAATGAATCCAACATATCTTTTTCTTGATGTAATGTTATCAAATACTGCTCCAATGAAAACCCACCACTTTGGATTGTATTCTCAAACACAACTTTAAATCTGCTCATTTATTTCACCTCGACAGATAGTATTTCCAATACAATAAATGAAAATTCGTATTTTATTACCAAATATAAAAGGACCATTTAGGTCCTTTTGGCTTCTTCAAGTAAAGCACCCGTTAGTTAAACAACAACCTCAAGAAAATCTTTAGATAATAAACCTAAAACCTCGTATTAGACTTAGTTTTCAGTTTTTGATTAAGTCTCCTCCAATACTGAATTTATGCTTGTTATCAACATTTTCTAAATAACCAATTAATTGAATACTTGGGTTATCAATTCCCAGCAAAGATTTTTCGCCAATACCTTCAAACGGCATAAAAATATTTAATGTAATCTTTTCTCCTGCTTTAATATCTAATTTGTTTCCTTTAGCTTCTACTTTATATTCGTTACCTTTATAAGCAGTTTGACTTATTTTTATAGGGAAGGAAACGAAAACGTTATTTTGCTTTATAACGAAATCACTGCCGTTAATTAGTTTAATGGAATATAAAATTCCCTCTTTCGAAGTTTGTTTTTTAATTAATTCCAACTTGATTTTCTCTAAATCATTTGTTGAAACTGCTACCTTATTTTCCTTGACACACCCTGCCATTAATATGATGGTTAACAAAATTAAAGATATATATTTAGTTTTCAAAATAAACTCTCTCCCCATTTTCTCTTTTTGAATATTTTAACATTTAATACGATTAATAGGGGTGATTTTTTTCTTTCTTCAACTAACCTGCTTCGTTAGCTCAATAAGAAAACGGGATCGCCGTAGCGATCCCATCTTTAACATAAGCCCCCTTTAGTTGAATAAGGAAATTGAGTATATTCCTTACCTCCCGATTGTTACATTGCTTTTATTCTTCACCATCCCACTGGTTTATAATGTCACTCCAAAAAGGAATTCTTTTAATATTTTCAAAATCTATATCCTTATGTTCCTTAAAATCGAACTCAACTAAAAAATAGGAAAATAAGTTCTCACCATAATATATAATATCGGTTTGATGTACAGACATAATGGGGTTCCCTTTTTCCAAGGGGTTAGACGGAATGTACCTATGGGAATATATTGGTATTAATTTTGGTGCTTTATTGTATTGCATAGTAGCAATATCTACTGCATCTTTTAATGAGGAAGGCTTTTTTCCCCAATCATTCATCCAAAATTCATTATGTTCAATATCAAAAATAATGCCTTCTAATGTCCAGTTTAATCGGTCAGTTATGCTTTCAATATTTTCTTTACTTTTATCGATCCAGTTTACAAATCCGTCCGATATAGGTAAGGCAAACATAAGGAATTCTTTTAAGTCTGGTGGGAACTGAATGTTGTATAATTCCTCTATTTCAGCTATTTCTTCTTCCTTTAATCCTGTTGTAAACTCCACACCTTTTTCTTTTAATTTATTTACTATTTGAGCAGAATCCATTGATGTTCATACCTCCCTAAAAAATATTTTCAGAAAATCATATAAGCCCATAAATATAAAATTATTCATCCATATTCTGTACATTCAATTAGAAATCCTTCTTTTACTAAACTGCCAGTTAGCTCAATAACAAAAAGGATTGCCGCAGCAATCCTCGTTCTTCCACTATTGCACCCTTTACTTTAAGTACATTACTGCACAATCTACTTCGCTTTATGAAAAAAAGGGAGATTCCTTGTTTAAAGAATCGAAACGGAAAAATGGATCTTAAATAAAGTGTTTTTCAATAATTATCTTTGCTCTATCATCAAGTTTAGTAGGTAATTCATTGATAGAGAAATATTCTAAATCCAAACTTTCACCATCATTCATAGCTAACTCACCACTTATATCTTCTGCTAAGTAAACACAAATAACGTTATACACTTCATCACCGTTAGGGTATTTATAATAAAGATTACTTCCTGACAAAAGATCAATAAACTTAAAATTCTTTGCTTTTAACCCCGTTTCTTCAAAAAGTTCACGTTCAGCCGTTTGTTCTAAACTTTCACCAATTTCCATTGCTCCACCAGGCAAACCCCATTCCTTTGTGTCGGAACGGTGTTGAAATAAGATCTCTTTTTTTTCATTCATAACAATAATAGTAGAACCAACCAAAATTAATGGTCTATTTCCGATTAGTTCTCTTATTTCTTTTATGTATTCAGCCATACTTTCCCAACCCCTGTTTATAAAGTCTGTTAGATTAATTCTCATTATTTATACGAATGCCCTGCTTCAATTAACCTGCCCTTTAGTTGATCAACAAAAAAAGAGCTGCTGCTGCTGCTGCAACTCCATCTTCAACTCAAGCACCTGTTAGCTGAATAAGAAAACTAATAAAGTTTCATTTTTAAACCCTCGTGAGTAGCTTTAAAACCTAAACGCTCATAAAAACGTAAAGCATCTTCTCGCTTTTTATCTGTTGTAAGTTGAACTAAGTGACAACCACGATCTTTTGCACGTTGGATTCCCCATTGTATAAGATCAGTACCTATCCCTTTACCACGTTCAGAGGATATTGTTCTTACCCCTTCAATAGTAGCTCTCCATCCACCTTGATAAGTAATATAAGGTGTATAAGTTATTTGTTGTACCCCAATAATATCGTTTCCGTTACAAGCCACTATTAACTCATTATTAGGGTCAGCTGTAATAGCCTGAAATGCTTTTATGTAACTTTCTGGAAGAGGTTGTTCGTATCGCTCTCTTTTGCTACCTAAAGCATCGTCAGCAAGCATTTCTACAATTTTATCTAGATCTTGTTCAGTAGCTATTCTAAACTTTAATTCACTATCCAATAATATACCCTCCTTGATAACCGCAACCAACTTTATAATTCTATTATATCTCACAAAATATCATAAGTTGATTACCGAAATATTATAAAATAACATAAGTATTTCTTATGAATATTATATTATTACATTATTATCCTTCTTCCACTATACTGACCGTTATCTGAAGAAGAGATCGCCGCTGCAATCCCTGTTCTAGAACTCTTGCTACCCGTTAGTTGAATAAGAACAACGGTCAAAACACCCTTGGATTATCAATAACTAACCACATATTTTCTTCATCATATCTAACAACTTTTCCTATTATTTTGTGTCCTGGATAAAGGTTTTCTGGGTTTGTACTGTCGCTACACTTATTATAGTCAGTGATACCAATTACATCTTGTGAAACATTAATAATTACCCCTTGAGGATAAAAAACTTCAATTATTCCTTTAATCTCATCTCCAATAGGGAATCTTTCTTTGGTCTCGTTCCATTTATCAATAAGGTTATTTTTATATGTGTTCCATACACTATAAAAATATTCTTCACTTATCTCGGAACCACCGTACTCTATAATTTCATCTATATCGACTAGTCCCTCTGCTAAATAAAAATGATGTTCTTTGTCTTTTCGGTTTGAAGCTATATACTCGTTTGGTGTTATTGCAATTTGTTTTGTTGCATATCCTTCATCAATTTCTATATATGTTGTGCCACCAATATAATCTTCATCGTCCCAACTAAAATATCGTTTCATAAAGTTCTTCCTTTCCCATACTTTCCTACCCTAAATAATACCACTTCTTCTTAAACTAAACTGCTTCTTTAGCTTAAGTACATTGCTTCACAATATCCTCGAATTGTGGAATAACAATATTAATCCCTAGCTAATCTTTACATAAAATTTACCAATGATACGAGGAGATTAATAATATATATCGAATAATTTAACTTAAATCCAATTTAGAGGTGATTTTATGATAAATGTTTTCTGGGGCATTTTATTATGGATTTCAGCGACAATGCTTTTCCGTTTCTTCGGACAAATGTTTCTAACCCCTGGGAATGCACTTTTATTGCTTATTACCTTTATTCTGGCAATACCTTTGATTGCACTAGCTACGTATCCTTATTATTATTTGAGGAAGATATCTGAATCGAAACGTCTAATATCATCAGTCCAAATTGCTCTCCCAGGAATGATTTTGGATATACTAAGTGTTATTTATTTTAACAAAGTGTTTTCAAACTTACCTATTGATACATTACCTTTTTTCGCTGCTTGGTTACTGTGGGCGTATAGCTTGATATTAATTTCAGGTTTTTCGATAAAGATTAAATCTAACTAATGCTATGTAATCTATGACTTTTACTTCGCATTTTCAAATGCGAAGTAAAAAGAAAGCTGGATTTTTATCCCTCTTGTTCCTCTAACCTGCTTCTTTACCAATACAAAAAAAGATCGCCGCAGCGATATCTTCTTGAGCTCTTGCACCCCGTTAGCGTAAGTACAATCCTTCACAATCTCTAATTATGTTTTGATAGGGGAAGGGAGCTGTAATAGCCCCTACACTCCACTTAGTTACAGGCTTTAGGATTTAATTTACAATATAATTAGCACCAAAAAAAGAGCATTGAGATTTCTCAATGCCTTTTAAATAAGTTCAAACTCTGCTCCATCAGGATATAAAACGATATATTCTTCATCTTCAGGATTTAAATAAGCAATTTTTGCACCCTGTAGTAAATTGTTATTTTTTAAGTTCCTCTATTATTGTTTGTGTCGCCTTTCTTACATTTACAACATTGTTGAAGATATTAGCTGTACCGCTGCCAATATCACCGCCATCACACGAACCATTACCCGTCCAGCCTAAACATTCATTCATTAGATCTTCAACGGAGTGTCTAAGTTTCAATGCTGTTTGCATTTCATCTTCTTTATAGCTGTATTGAACAACTAGCTCAATTAATTCATCCTCATCTAAATACTCAAAACCTTCGTTAACTTTTTCTTCAGCTAGTTCATCCATTACTTTTTCTGCCCTTTGAAACAATGGCAATTTCATTTCTTCTGTTTCTCCACTATCCCCGACAGTTCCGTAATGGATGATTAAGGTTCTACCGTTTTGCCAAACTTCCCAATAAATAGTTTCGTTTTCTTCTTGCTTAATTAATTTAATCAAAAAAACACCACCATACTGACAAATTTTTCTATAATAGTAAAAATTCGACATCGAATGATGGATTCCTTTTTTTACTAAACTGCCCGTTAGCCATCCATGAATCGCTAAAAAACAGCTCTTCACCACAAAGAATGAAAATGTATTATCCGTCCATACTTGTTCTAAGGCTGGAGAGGAAGGTCGATCAACTATGGTGCCATAGAGCCCATCCGTTAGTCTGACTCCAACGACCACGGTGCATCACAAACTGTCGCTCCCTTGCGGGAAGCACTCATGGTAGATTAATCCTATTCTGATTGTTGCACCAGCCTCCAATTTACTAGCCTAGAAAGGAAGAATTTCAATGGATGTAATCATTGAAAGAGCATGTGGTATGGATGTCCATAAGGATAATGTCACTGCGTGTATTATGACACCTGATGGAAAGGAGATTCAAACGTTTTCTACTAAAACAGTGTTTCTACTTAAGTTAATCGACTGGGTTAAGGAACATGGTTGTACCCATGTCGCAATGGAAAGCACCAGTGTTTATTGGAAACCTATTGTCAACCTACTAGAATCTGAAGGGATTGAGTTTCTAGTTGTAAACTAAACACATGAAGGCACTCCCAGGTCGTAAGACCGACGTTAAAGATGCCGAATGGATTGCACAACTTCTTCGCCATGGTTTACTTAAAGCGAGTTTCATTCCAAATCGGACTCAAAGAGAATGGCGAGAACTAGTTCGCTATCGACGTAGTATTATAGAAGAACGTGCAAGACAGCATAATCGGATTCAAAAAGTTTTAGAAGGGGCCAATATCAAACTAGGGTCTGTTGTTTCTGATATTATGGGGGTTTCAGCCAAAGATATGCTTCGAGCAATTGCAGATGGCGAAGATGATCCTGAAAAGCTAGCAAACTTTGCTCGTCGTACATTGAAAAAGAAAAAAGAGGAACTTGAATTGGCACTTAAAGGCTATGTTAACCCACATCAACGATTGATGCTTAAAACAATTTTAACTCATATTGATTTTCTAACTGAGCAAATCGAAATGTTAGATCAAGAAATAGCTGATCGAGTTAACTCTTATGAAGAAGATATTGAAAGACTAGATTCAATTCCTGGAATCGCCAGAAGAATGGCTGAACAAATCCTAGCTGAAATCGGTACTGATGTTAAAAACCAATTCCCAACTGCGGCACATCTTTGTTCATGGGCAGCTCTCGTACCTGGACATAATGAAAGTGCTGGAAAACGAAAATCAACTAAATCTAAAAAAGGAAATAAGTATTTAAGATCAGCATTAACTGAAGCAGCTCAATCAGTCAGGGGTTCAAAAAACTATCTTGGTGCATTGTATCGACGAACAGCTGGACGAAAAGGCAACAAAAGAGCAGCAATTGTAGTTGCACATGCGATATTGCGAATCGCATATTACCTGTTAACTAGAAAAGAGATGTATGTAGACTTAGGCGAAGACTACTTTGATAAACGAAGACAGGTATCTATTGTACGTCATTCGGTTCGAAGACTAGAAAACTTAGGTTATACGGTTACAATAACAGAAGCTTCCTAATCCATTAACACAAGTATATAAACACCAAAGATCAGACGCTCCTCCCCTTTTAAAAAGATGAATGAGCTGCGTCTATTTAAGTATTGCCATTTTTCGGATCTCACAGAAGTTAATTTTCATGGTAGTTGAGTAAGATTTTTTACTTATTTGATTGCCATACTCCCCCTGAACCAGGTAAAAAACCACAAGTTTTGTAGAAGTTTGTATTACATTCCTCATAGGATACAGTTACAATTCCCAATCCAAAGCGTTCTGCTTCTCGCAACAATTCTTTAACCAATTTAACTCCAATTCCCTTTTTTTGATACTCAGGATGTACGATAATATCTTCCATATATCCGTGTTCCAAGCCCATTCCACAAACATACCCAAATGCTATAAGTTTATTATTTTCATCCCTCATCCCAGCCTAGAAATTACAACGTTCAAACAAAGCAGGATAATCTTTATCACGTCTTGCCCATCCAACACTCTCTCTTAAATCTGGTACCTCATTATTAGATACTGGAAGGTTTATAATAACTTTGTAATCCATTATTTTTTTCTCCTTTGCATTTCTAATCCTTATTATATTTACTATTTCAATACGATAAGTTCCTAATCCTTCTTCAACTAAACTGCCCCGTTACTTTAAGTATAATATTTTACATAATTCTTGTCGTATCCTTCCTGGTCTACTTAATATCCTCTAAATCTGAAAAAAGGAGACACATTCCTTATTAGGAAATGCGCCTGGCTGCTGAAGATTGTTATTAAGGAAAAGCACCCCGATAGTACATTATATAGTTAATAGTTAGTATTAAAGCTACTTTACTCTTCTAGCTGCTTGCTGAATAGGATCCCATACACCATTATATGGAGGTGCGTACGCAAGATCTAAATCAAGCAGCTCATCGGTTGTCATCGAATGGAATATTGCAGTTGCTAGAACATCGATTCGTTTGTCGATCCCATTTTCCCCAATAATTTGCCCACCAAGAACTTTATATGTTTCTTTATGATAGACAAGTTTCAATTTCATTTTTTTATTATTAGGATAATATCCAGCGATATCTGTTGATTTAATTGTTACAGAACCACATGGGATGTTCAGCATTTTTGCCTCTGTTTCTGTTATTCCTGTTCTCCCCAAAGTTAAATCGAAAAATTTTATGATTGAAGTGCCTACAACACCTTTAAATGTTTTATGTATATTAACGATGTTTAATCCTGCGATTTGACCTTGCTTATTGGCATGTGTTCCCAATGGGACATGATCATCCATTTCTTTTACTCGATGATATTGTGTTGCACAATCTCCTGCAGCATAGATATCTTTAATACTTGTTTGCATATACGCATTTACTTGAATAGAACCATTAACACTTGTTTTGATTCCAGTCCCTTCTAAAAATAAAATATTTGGCTTCACACCTATAGCGACTAATATTAAATCTGTTTCATACTTCCCTTTATCGGTTTTCACATATTCAACATGCTCACTACCACGGAATGCTTCAACAGATTCACCCATTTTTAACACAATGTTTTGCTTCACTGCTTCTTCATGGATAAGTTCTGCCATTTCTTTATCAAATATTTTTGCTAATTGCTCATTTCTTTCAATGATCGTTACCTTCTTGCCGAGCTCCGCAAAACTTTCAGCCATTTCGAGTCCAATGTATCCGCCACCAATAACTGTCACATTTTTTATATCTTTCTCAAGATAATCCATGATTGTCTTTGCATCAGGAATTGCCTTTAATGTGAAAACACCTGGAAGTTTAACACCCTCCCACTTTGGAATGACCGGGCCTACGCCGGTTGCGATAAGAAGGCGGTCATACGGAAAGCTAAACGTTTCACCATTACTATGGTTTATTCCACTTACCATTTTATTTTCCGTGTCTACCTTTTGGACTTCATGATATACTCGTGCATCAATGCCATATTTCTCTTTAAAAGTAGACTGTGTACGTGCTATTAACTTATCTGTTGATTCAATCTTCCCACTGATCACATAAGGTAGGCCACATTGTCCGTACGAATACACTCCACCCTTTTCTAAAACAGTGATTTCATGTCCAGAACTGTTTCGTACAATTTGCATTGCAGCACTCATCCCTGCTGCATCTCCACCAATAATAAGTACTTTCATACTCATCCCTCCTTTCTTTATTTTCCATTTATTACTGATTTTTAAACATGAAGAAAGATTTAACCCCATATAGGGGTAGCGTCAGGAAAATGCGGATTTACAACGCTTAGTAAATTCAATATATAAAAGTAGAATTCCTGTAAAGGAACTGACTTTTAGTATTTTCTATTGTTAAACTAAAGCACCCCGTTACTTTAAGTACATTCCTTCACATATCGTTGTTTGGCAAACAGAAATCACTCTACCTTAACATTAGTCCCGTTAATACAATAAAAATACCCCATCTTCATAGATAGGGTATTTTTATTAAAAAGACATTTAAAATTAATATCATTTCGTTAAGGTTGCAATATTTCCCATAGAAATTGAAATCCTGTTCCAACTATTTATTTGGTTTATTAGAATAACAAGGTCCACGTATTCTTTTTCTGTGTAGAATCTACGTACACGATTATATAATACATCAGGTACACGCTTAGTCGGAATCAATGTCACATGTTCAGTTAACTCTAAAGCTACTTTTTCTGCTTCTGTATAGAATTCGCACTCTTTCCAAGCACTAATACAATATAGACGTTGTTCCGTTTCTCCCATTTTTCTAGCATCGGCTGTATGCATGTTAATACAATATGCACACCCATTTATTTGAGAAGTCCGAATTTTTATAAGTTCACGAAGTTTACGATCTATACCTGTTGTTTTCGTATACTTCTCCATTTCCATCATTATCTTAAGTGCTTCTGGTGCTACATTGTAATAATCAACTCGTTGTTCCAATTCAATTACCTCCTTATACTTCTTTTCCTTTAAGACCGTATTAATTTAGGTGCTAATCTTGAAGCAGCTTCCTCAGCTTCCTTATATGCTTTTTGTAATATTTCATTTGTTTCTAGTAAAGCAGTTCCTTGTGCTCGAATAATTTGATAATCTTCAATACCAAGGAAGTTGAACATTGACTTCAGGTATTTATTAGAGTAATCAACTTCTGAATACCAATCATTATTGGTATAGATTGATCCACTTGCTTGTATGACAAGCATTCTTCGTCCGTCTTTAAGTAGACCAACTGAGCCATTTTCTGTATATTTAAAAGTTTCACGTGCAATCATGATATTGTCCATATAATCTTTTAACTTTGATGGAATATTAAAATTGTGCAAAGGTAAAACGATGACATACGTATTTGCACTTTTAAATTGTTGTAAGATTTCGGACATACGCTCCGTTACTTTTTGTTCTTGGCTAGTTAGCTCCTGTTCTTTTCGTTGTTTTTCCCATGCACTTAAAACCGTTTTATCTATCATCGGTACTACATCACTGTACAAGTTAATCTGTTCAATTACTTCGCTATCTTGAATCAATCCTTTATATGCTTTGAAAAAGTGGTTAAAAACCTGCAAGCTAACTGAAGAAGTATCATCTATTTTTGGATGTGCGTTAATAATAAGTGTTTTGTTCATTTTTATTTCCCCTTTAAGATGAATTTTAGATTCCAATTAGAGATTAAATTAATCGACGATTAACATTGTCTATAATATATGCTATAATTATCTTTGTCAAATAGAATATGATTTACCCAAAAGAGATTTCTTTTATTTGACTAACACTCTAAATATTCCTAAGATACAGTTTGGTAACCCTTAAAATCAAAAGCAGGTGAGTTTATATGCAGTATAGTGTCGGAGTTGAATATGCTTTACATTGTCTGGTCTATTTAATCGATGTTCCTTCCATTGAAAGTGTTGGGATAAAGGATTTGGCAGAATTCCAAGGACTTTCTGAGACATTTCTTTCAAAAGTTTTTGGTAAATTATCTAAGGCTGGCATTGTAAGTTCTGTACCTGGTGTAAAGGGAGGATATAGGTTATCTAAGTCCCCAGAAGATATTTCCTTTTGGGATGTAATTGAAGCAGTTGAAGGTCCTAAACCTATTTTTCAATGCAAAAATATTAAAGACAATGGATATTTGTATAGAGAAAACTGCTGTTCAGCTCCCTCCTCTTGCACCATCAATTTAGTTATGCTCTCCGCAGAAGAAAAAATGCGTGATTACTTGCGTAGTAAAACACTGTCATGGTTAGATGAAGAGCTTGATCGTGTCTTACCCAAACAAATACGTGAAGGTACTCAGAAATATTTTTCGAAGAGCAACATATAAAAAAACCTCTCGTGAAATTCCTAACAGGAATTTGGAGAGGTTTTTTTGCTTAGTACAAGGAAACAGCTCGTTCAATTTTCTATCAATAACTAGAACCAATCTTCAACTAACCTGCACCGTTAGTGGAACAAGAAAAAAGAGTCGCCGCAGCAACTCGTTATTAAACTCTTGCACCCTATAGTGTAAGTACACTTCTTCACAAACTTTCCTCATAAAAAAGAGCTACCGTCAGTAGCTCCTATGACATCGCAAAAGAAGGAAGTAAATGTTAATCCATAGTATTTTCCAATTTCCTCTTTTTATGTTGCATACTCCATTCGTGCATTGAATCTAAAATTGGCTTCAATGTCATTCCATATTCAGTTATAGAATATTCCACTTTAGGTGGGACTTCAGGATATAACTTTCGATTTATGAGCCCCTCCTCCTCTAATTCCCGTAATTGATTTGTTAGCATTTTGGGGGTAATACCTACCAGTGCTTTTTTTAATTCTCCATATCTCATTGTGCCTTCCGACATTAGATACAATAAAATAATGGGCTTCCATTTCCCGACCAAGATGGAAAGTGCATCGTGTACTTTACAATATTCAGGTTTTATTTTCATCTTAACCTCCAATAGTATCTTTTTGGATACTATATCTCCTCAAAGTGCATACTTTCTAAATTAATTATAATAGTTTATTATGACTATGAAAAGGAGGCAAGTAATATGAATACCGAAAATATTAAACGTCGAGAAATAAAAAAATTATGGACAGTAACCGAACAAAAAATAAGCAATATTCATACCGCAAGTCCTATCCTTGCACCTGGCAACTGGGTAGATTATGACCCGTTCTTATTACTAATGGAAGATAAATTTCAAAAAGGAGTATTTAGTGAGCATCCTCATCGTGGTATAGAGACCTTAACATTTATCATTGACGGAAGGCTTAATCATTATGACAATGCTACGGGGGCGGGTGGAATCCTAGAAAAAGGGGACCTTCAATTTATGACTGCTGGTAGAGGAGTAATCCATAATGAATCACCACTAGACGGTGAAACAGTTCATCTTCTTCAGCTTTGGGTTAACCTACCTCGTCAATATAAAATGGTAAAACCCCGTTATCAAAATATGCACGCAAAAGACATGCCTGTTCGTGAGGAGAATGGTGCTTTAATTAGGGTATATTCAGGTTCGTCAGGAGATATTGTATCTAATACACTGAATTACGCATCTGTCACATTTGTAGAAATGATTTTGGAAAAAGGTGCATCCGTTATTCAAGACCTTCCTGGTACCTACAACGGCTATATTTATGTATTAGAAGGAAGTGGCACATTCGGAGAAAATCAAGTCGAAGCGAAAAAAGGGCAAGCGATGTGGCTAGGTTCCGCAGATGCTGAGAATATGAGTAGTATGCATGTTTCTGCAAACGAAAACTTACGACTTGTTCTGTTTGCAGGTGAACCTATCAAAGAGCCTGTAGTAGCATATGGACCTTTTGTAATGAATACAGAAGAAGAAATACGACAGGCTTATCGAGATTATCAAGAGGGAAAATTTGAAACTCCAGCAGATTAAGGGATTTAAGACATAGTTATAAGTATTGGAGTAACTCAACAACGAACAAATTAAATAAAGATAATTAAGGGAGAGGAACAAAAGGTGTTAGGATTAGGTTTATTGTTAATACGTTTAGTAATTGGATTATCCTTCATGGCTCATGGAGCCCAAAAGTTATTCGGCTCATTTGGTGGTGGAGGAATGAATTTATAGGTGGTGCTTTGTTCACTTTAGGATTATTAACACCACTTGCAGGCATTGTAATTGCTGGAAGCATGGTTGTAGCGATTTTAAAAGTTCATGGACCAAATGGATACTGGCTTACAAAAGGTGGATATGAATACTGCCTTGCTATTTTAGTTGTTGCAATTGGTGTAGCACTAACAGGTGCAGGACAATATTCACTGGATGCTATATTATTTTAAATTACATCAATTTTTAATGGCAAATTTTTTAGGATAACGAATCAGACGCTCAGAAGCTAATTCTGGGCGTTTTTTGTAAACCCTATTAAGTGTGTCTTGGAAAGGCAGTGACATTCCTTCTGCAACTAAACTGCTTCGTTACTTGAATAAGAAAAAAGCGACCACTTTGTTAAGCAATCCCACCCGCTAGCTATATTATGTTTAATCTTTTTTACTTTGTTTTGCTTTGAAAAAATCCCCACCCTTTTGTTTCTCATCATCAGTTCCCCAATATATTTTTTTGTCAATCTGTTTTAGCTTTGGGATATGTTTTGAACAATGAATATAAGCTTCATCAACTTTTATAATAACCCAACGTTCTGGTCTATTACCTTCTTTTTCTTTAATATCATTCATTATCTTTTCTGTCATCTTTAATGAGGCTAATTGTCCATTTTCTATAATAGAGGCTGTACCATTTACATGTAACCCAATGGAATGCTCAAAAAAATCGATAAACATTAATCCGATATGGGGATTTTCAACGATGTTTCCTAAACTTGCCATAACACCATTCCCCTTGTATTCAGGATATATTAATGTTTTATCATTAATAACCCTTACAAAACCTACTGAGCCAGCTCTAAAAGAGGAGTCACAGTTTCCACTAGAATCAGCTGTTGCAATAAACATCATACCTTGCTTAACTATAAAATCTATCATCTTATCATTTAGGTAATTAAGCATTTGGTTCTCATAAAAAGAGGATGCTTTCTTTATAGTCTCATGTTGTTCTTGCAGTAAGTGTTCCCCTCTTGACATTTTCTTTCAACCCTTTCATTAATTCTGCCTTATATCTTAACACATAGTTGTTAGGTTATTATTCAATTTTTCAATTAACCTGCCCGATAGTCCAATAAGAAAAGGCTGCCGCAGAAGCCAATCCTCTTAAATTCAAGCACCCGCTTAATTGAATTACACCAAAAAAGATTGACAATTTTAGCCACTCTAAAATGTTTATTCAAAGGTAATTAGGAGAATTCGTGATTATGTGATACACATTGTCTACCATTTGATTTACTGTTTAAATGTGCCCTACTCATTCGTGAGTAGGGTTCCTTGCTTTTAAGATAAATAAAAAAACAGACTCTATAAAGAGCCTGCTTGAGTTTGGTTTTATTATTAAGCTTTACGCACGTTAGCTGCTTGAGCTCCACGTTGACCTTGCTCAACGTCAAAACTAACTGCTTGACCTTCGTCTAAAGATTTGAAACCTTCGCCTTGGATAGCTGAGAAATGAACGAATACGTCTTCTCCGCCTTCACGCTCGATAAATCCGAAACCTTTTTCTGCGTTAAACCATTTTACTTTACCTTGTTCCATTTTGTTTCCTCCTGCTGTGTGCCTTGCACACAATGTGTTACTATCCTTGCACTCAGTGATTATCAAGACGAAAATTTAATCCTAGACTATCCTTTACACCGAACAAAAATAATTCTTCTAAAGTTTAACATTTTTCAAAAGTATTTACAAGAAGACATAAACACAACCATTTTTGCCACTCCTTAATTTTCATATCTGGTTTTCGATTCTTATGTTGTTCTTATTCAAGTAAAGCCCCCAGTTAGCTTAATAAGAACTTTATACATTTTTCTCTCCAAATGGTGGAAAAATTAATAAAAATCTATATATGTTCCACAGATAATGCTCTTTAATTTATATGTATTATTTTATTTAAAAAGTTTAGGAAGCCTTCCGCTCTTTAGCGTTCTTTAGTTCCCTTAAGCTTTCTTTGATTAACTCTCTTTGTTCCTCGGTAATAATAAAATCCGTAAGACGATCCTCAAAATGAGCAATACGTCTTTCCAACTCCTCTATAGTAAGGTTATTAATATTCTTCATAAACCCACCAACTCCTCTTATTATAATTTATATATAATTAGTATTTTTCATAAAATCCTTCAAAGTCGCTATTGGCAACGGGATATTCAAGTAAAGGAAGCTATCCAAAATCTATTCTTCAAGCGGAAGTTCCATTCGAAATCCTTTTAATCCCAGGATACCTTATTTAATTTTCCCATTGTTTAAGAACTTGTTCTTTTGCTATACGATAAACTTCTTCTTCTGTTTGGTTTTTTGTAGCTATTACGTTGGTTTGATAAACTTTACCTTTATGTGTTACATAGATTGTATACTTGTACATTTTGTTCTTTCCCCTTTTTATAATTCTCACTTCACTAATAAATCCAATTTCATTTAGTTATTCCTACAAATGTTTTTTGACTTTTTTATATTTTACAAATAATGCGAAAGTTATTAAAGCTAAAAAAAAGGTCAAGATTTGACAAATTCTCAACTTAACAAAAATTAATATACTCACTAGCAACGGTAATGACTGGCAAAGTCAATAAAATCAACAAACTTTTTATGATTCTAATCTCTTATGTATTTTGTTACACTTCTTAGAATGCAGAAAAATGTCGAAATATAAAAACTAAAAAAAGGCTGGCTCCTGATACCGATCTTAAATTACCTTTTTGTTTTAATCCTTCAAATTAAATAACACAAAGTTAAAAAACCACCTTAGATAAGATGGTTTTCTTGCTTATTTATTAAACTAACGCGCCCGTTTGTTTAAGAGTGAAATTATTTCTTTACTCTATAAACAAGTGCTTTGTCAAAATTGTAAATGCTATTTAATATTTTTTTGAAGAATGACAAAGCAACCAACTTCTTTAAGGTATATCAGTCGTTTTTAACTGCGAATAAATCTTAGAACTACCACTGTAAATATCTGCTCTTGTGAAACTACCTGCCGTACCAGCTGTAGCAGTTCCATTATACGACATATACTCACATTGCCCCATAATTACACCGTATTTTCCAGTGGTATTGGAAATCCTACTAGGTGTACCTACTGTACGATCACCGCTACAAGATCCTGGTAATCCATTGCTTAGTTTGCGCCTTGGGCACTAGCATATACATATCCATTTTTTTACAGAATAAGTTGAAGATGTTCGTACATGTCCTTGCGATAGTCATTGATACACTTACTTAAGTCCAGGGCATTTTTTAGAATCATGAACCTCATCTCCCTACTATCAGTTATAAAATTTTGTTAATCTGCAAATCCTTAAGTGAATTTCATAGAATTAATATTAGTTTATATACTCCGTTTTTCTGCAACTGAACATCAACACGATTTCTTTATCGAAACCTTTTATTTAAATAAATATATTTTTCTAAAAATATAATTTGCAAATAAAGTAAAGGTTATCTTTTTCCTTATCGCTAACTTATAATAAGTGAGGAAAATGGACTAATCGAAAAGCTATAAAACTTTGGATTTCAGCCCATTTTCCTTCTAGTTATCATGGTCAGGATCTTAAAAGGTAGCTAAAGCAAACAATGATCATTAAAGTAAACAATCTCGGAAAGTATCTTGCATCCTCGAATATTCTCAAAAGCTTCCCTTGCTTCTTTTTCTGTGTCAAATTCAAACATCGTAGTATTTTCCTCTGAATAGAGAGTGATCACCCACATAAAAAATCCCCCCAATAAAAGATTACTTTTCCTCTTTTCTCATAGACTGATAGATAATTTCAAAAGCAACATATTCTTTAACATCATACTGAATCTACTCTCTATTGTGTTGCAGTCATTTCTTTGTCAAAGCTTGATTAATTTCTGTACTATTACCTAATTCGGTTTTACTCTAGTTTTCTCCCCTTTATGTCACCTATATCTACTCCCGCAAACCAATTACCGTTGCCAATTTTCTAAGATTCATACTTATAAAAACTTATTTAATCTCTGTCAAATAGAGCTGCCCCAGAAATTCCTGGTTTTGTCATCTCAAAAGGATTTAAAATAAGATCAAGCTCTTCCACTGTTAACACATCATACTGCAGGCATAGTTCACGTACGGATTTACCTTTTAAAATCGCTTCTCTTGCGATACGAGCTGCCACTTCATACCCAATATGCGGATTAACAGCCGTAATAATTCCGACACTTTGTTCCACATACTCTTTTAGACGGTTTTCGTTTGCTTCAATTCCTGCGAGACAGTAGTCTGTAAAGGCACGGAATGCATTGTTCATGATGCTGATGGATTGAAGCAAGTTGAACACAAGCACTGGTTCCATCACGTTCAGTTCAAGCTGACCCGCTTCAGATGCCAGGCAAATAGTATGGTCATTGCCAATGACCTGAAACGCAACTTGATTGATCATTTCAGGCATAACCGGATTGACTTTTCCCGGCATAATGGATGAGCCTGGCTGACGGGCCGGCAAGCTAATTTCCGCAAGACCCGCACGAGGACCTGAGGCCATTAAACGTAGGTCATTCGCGATTTTGGACATATTCATCATACATACCTTCAACGCTGCAGAGACTTCTGTATAAGCATCTGTATTTTGTGTCGCATCAACAAGATGCTCTGCCCCAACTAGTGGAAGGCCACTAATATCCGCCAAATGCTTAACCACTCTTTCGATGTAGCGAGGGTCTGCATTTAATCCTGTTCCCACAGCTGTTGCTCCCATATTTATTTCATATAAATGTTGGCGTGATTGTTTAATGCGTTTAATATCACGCTCTACTACTCGGCTATATGCTTCAAACTCTTGACCAAGTCGGATTGGCACCGCATCTTGAAGATGTGTCCGTCCCATTTTAATCACATGGTCGAATTGTTGTGCCTTTTTCTTAAAGACATCAAGCATATACTGCATCGTAGGTAACAATTTTTCGAGTAAACGAAGGGTGGCGATATGAATTGCGGTTGGGAACACATCGTTTGTTGATTGTGACATGTTCACATGGGTGTTTGGACTTAAATGAAGAACATAGTCCCCTTTCCCTTTTCCAAGCAATTCGAGTGCACGGTTAGCAATGACTTCGTTCGCATTCATATTCATTGATGTACCTGCACCGCCCTGGATTGGATCCACGATAAAATGATCATGCCATTTACCTTCGATCACTTCGTCTGCTGCCTGAACGATCACGTTACCAAGTCCTTCATACAAACGTTTCGTATCCATATTTGCTAAAGCTGCTGCTTTTTTCACGATAGCCAACGCTTTAATTAATTCTTCATGAATACGATAGCCTGTAATCGGAAAATTTTCGACCGCACGCAATGTTTGGACCCCATAGTATGCATCTACAGGTACTTCTTTTGAACCTAAGAAATCTTTTTCAATGCGTACGTTATGATCTATATTGATTGTTGACATCGTGTTTCCTCCTTTATCCTTAGGCAAGTTTATGCTACGTCTGACTGTTTAATTGAATCAACGTAATGGTTTGCTTTTTCTTGGTTAAATTCTCCTTCCCACTTTGACATGACAATCGCCGCTAATGAGTTCCCTACGACATTAACCGCTGTTCGTACCATATCTAAAATACGGTCGATACCTGCAATAAACGCAACCCCTTCCAGTGGCAGTCCCATAGAACCAAGTGTTGTTAAAATGACAACAAATGACGCACCCGGAACGCCGGCCATTCCTTTTGACGTTACCATTAATACTAGTAATAACGTTATCTGTTGTGTAATTGATAGATCAATACCATACATTTGTGCCACGAAAAGTGAAGCTATTGCTTGATAAATCGATGAACCGTCTAAATTAAACGTATAGCCTGTTGGAATAACAAAAGAAGTAATTGATTTTGGACAGCCAAATTTCTCCATTTTGTCCATTAACCTTGGTAATACGGCCTCTGAGCTTGCCGTTGTAAATGCCAAAATCAGTTCGTCTTTTAACACTTTCAAGAGAACAAAAATGCTTGTCCCGGACATTTTCGCAATAATCCCAAGGACGACGAACACAAAGAATACCATCGTCACATAAACAGCAAGCACTAATTTCCCTAATGGAATTAATGTTACAATGCCAAATTTAGCAACGGTTACACCGATCAGTGCAAACACACCAAACGGGGCAAACTTCATCACTTGGTTTGTCACCCAAAACATTGCTTCTAATACACCTTCAAAAAAGCCAAGGACAGGTTTTCCTTTTTCTCCTATTGCCGCAATTCCTAAACCAAAAAGCACAGAGAAGAAAATAATCGGCAACAAGTCACCCTGGGCCATGGATTCAAATATGTTTTTCGGAACAATATGAACAATGGATTCCGCAAAACCCTGGCTTTCAGCTGTTTTCGTCGTTTCTTCATAATTTGAAATATCACTTTTTTCAAGATTGCTTGTATCTAAACCAGAACCCGGGTGGAACAAGTTTGCCGCCAGTAATCCAATAGCAATGGCGATTGTGGTGACAATTTCAAAATAGAGAATGGTCTTCCCGCCTAATTTTCCTAGTTTTTTCATATCGCCGACTCCTGCGATTGAGACTACTAATGCAGCAATGACAATCGGAACGACAATCATCTTAATTAAATGAATAAAAATGTCTCCAATTGGCGCCATAATGGCCATGGCTGTTTCATTCCCGTGAAATACTGCACCGACAGAGATACCTAGTATAAGTGCAACAAAAATTTGTGTAGCTAATCCAAACTTTTTCAAATAAATTCCCCCTTATATTAGTTGTTTTTTTGTTAACGCTTTCATTATTATTAATCTTAGTTTATACTCAACCCCACTAAAACCAACTAAAACCTACTGAAACCCACAAGGGAAAATAGGAAAATTAAAAATCTTAGTCAAAACCCTTTCCTCTTTTTTACCATTAGTACAATGTGTTATGTTTTTATATAGTGACTGGGGAGGGACTGTATTGAAAGAGCGTATAAGGATTTTACTATTAATGATGATTGCGGTGCCTCTTGCGGGTGAATTCAAGTTTTATCCATTCGACGATACATTCAGAGTCAGTTTGGGGACGCCTGTCTTTTTCTTGTTTTTGCTGTGGGGGAGGGGGATTCATCCCAATATTGCAGGCGTTTTAACGGGGTTGAGTGTGTTTGTTTTACGTTTTTTGCTGGCTGTTGGGATACGAGACATATCTGTTGAGGAAGCGATGTATCTACATTTTCCCGCCTTTTTCTATTACGTCATGTACGCGTTCGTATTCCATTGGACGAAATTGAACGAACGGCATGATCAGCCGTTTATGATCGGGCTTTTAGGGGTATTGATCGAGCTTTTTGCAAGCGTATCGGAAATGGCGATCCGTTCTTTCCTGGCAAATCAAGACATATCCTTGCTGACCATTGAACAACTCGTTTTCATTGCCTTTATTCGAAGCTTTTTCGTTCTCGGCTTTTTTAATATTTTCAAGTTGAGAGAAGCAAAATTCGCAGAAGAAGAGCAACGCAGGCAAAAGGAGCAAATGCTGCTTTTCATTTCAAATTTGTATGAAGAGTCGGTTCAACTAAAGAAAACGATGCTAAATGCAGAAGAAATCACCAGCATGTGTTATGATTTTTATCGCCGGTTAAAATCACGGGAGACCAATGGCCATGATGCGCAAACGGCTCTGCAGATTGCCAGTCTCGTCCATGAGATCAAAAAAGATAACCAGCGGATTTATGCAGGGTTGTCGGAACTCATGTCTTCCAAAAACCTGCAAGATTATATGACAATCGAAGAGCTTGGTAACATTATGATCGTGTCCAATAGACGATATGCAGAGTCCCTTCGCAAAGATGTTTCATTTTCCTTGCATGTAGATGGGGACCATCCGCCCTACCATGTATATATGGTATTATCATTAATCAATAATTTGTTGGCCAATGCCGTGGAAGCCATTAAAGAAGAGGGATATGTATCGCTGCATGTGAAAAGGAAAGATCAATTCGTGGAGTTTTGCGTCAGTGACAATGGCCCCGGCATTGCACCTAGACTGAAGGAAGTCATTTTTACAGAAGGCTTTACAAAGAAATTTGATGCGGCTGGAAACCCTTCGACGGGTATCGGTTTATCGTATGTGAAACAAACGGTTGAAAAATGGGGAGGACATATCAGGCTTATGGATAACTATAAAGAAACCGTATTCATCTTAGAACTTCCAATGAATGCGATGATCGAGAAAGGGTTAGCGAGATGAATTATTTCATTATAGATGACGATATTGCCATTCGAGCAATGCTGATAGAAATGATTGAAGACGAAGATTTAGGAACCGTGGTGGGAGAAGCGGAGGACGGATCGTTAGTGGATAATGGCTTGTTGTCATTAAAAAAAGCAGACGTTGTCTTAATTGATTTGCTCATGCCAATAAGGGACGGAATTGAAACGATCCGGGCTCTTGCTGATGGATTTCAAGGAAAGTTTGTGATGATTTCTCAAGTAGAAACGAAGGAACTAATTGGAGAGGCGTATCGTTTAGGGGCGGAATACTACATTACAAAACCGCTGAACCATCTTGAAATTACTGGCATATTAAAAAAAGTAAACAAGCGGGTGCTGTTGGAACAATCGATTCGGGGCATTCAAGAATCGTTGAACGTATTTACAGAACAACCGCAGTCTCCGTTCGTGTCCTCCTATCATACAAAAAATATTATGGAAGCCGGACGTCCCTTAATTTCCGATTTAGGCATGATTGGCGAAGGGGGAAGCGAGGATTTACTAAAAATTTTAGAATTCCTCCAAAATGAAAAGCAAAGACTCGGTTCTGCCTACACGTTTCCATCTTTAAAGGAAATTTTTGCAGGCATCGCTGCTGAAAAGCTCGGAGATCAAGCGAAAGAGGCCGACATCCAGAAAGAAATGAAAGCTTCAGAGCAGCGTGTCCGTCGTGCTCTTTACCAGGCACTCATCCATATCGCTTCATTAGGATTGACAGATTATGCGAATCCAAAATTCGAAGCCTATTCTTCAACATTTTTTGAATTCTCGGAAGTCCGCAAAAAAATGCTGGAGCTAGATGACAAAAGCGAAAAAGCAAGCAACCAGAGCCGCATTAACATGAAAAAATTTATCCAAGCGTTGTTTATGGAAGCGAGACAGCTGGTGGAATAATATGTTATATATAGTAAACCTTCAATCAGTATGGGCTTTTTTCATCCCCCACTGATGGTTAGTAGGCCCCAGGATGTAGCGGTCTTAGTCTGTGTTCCTTTGTTCGGGTTCTTATAGGCAGTTGTCCCCCACCTAAGCCTCTTTGTTTCCTCTAGCTTTGAGGCGGGGGTCTTACTGCACGTTAGAGCGGATAAATAATTGTGACATTAAGGGCGCTATTTTAAGATCATTTAAATTATGAGTCACTAGACGCATTAAAAGCTAAGAGTATTAACTGTTTCAGTGTATTAAGAAAACAGGCTTTCTTTTCTGAACAAATGGCGATGAAATCAATGGATGATACTTCTCCCCCAACTAGACATTGTTAAAGAAAATTTAAGCAATAACCCTGAGTTGTAATTTCACTTTTCATGTGATCTCTAATTAATATTCACAATAAATTATCATTTTCCCTTTTAATACTATATATAGTATTACTGGAAAGACCAGTTTGGTGATGTATGTTCATCACGCTTATACCGGCAGTTAATAACCTTACAACTTCTTCATAAATAATTTTATCTTTACCTGTTGCAGCTTCATGATATTTTCTTTTCTTTCCGGTAGACACTCCTTTTTCTTTTGCAATTTGAATCCCTTCACGCTGTGCGGTCTTGATCCGATTTCTTCTTCATCCACCCTCCAAGACAAAAGCGTTAAAACTAGATCGGAAACCAGCTGACCAACACCCTCAAGCTCCTTATATTTTCTTGTATCCAAAATCGGCATATTCAGGACCACAATGTCTATGTCTGCATCGATCATCATTGTTCACTCGTTACGGATTTCTTGTTTATTTCTTCCGAATCGGCTTAGTTCATGAACGATAAATCACATCACCGAACCTCATTTTAGGTCTCATTTCACGATAAACAGGTCTGGAAAAGTCTTTACCTGATTGTTTTTCCGAATAAATTTTTAATTTTCAGTCCATTTAAAATAAGATTCTTATTGAAGTAACCTGCTTCGTTAGTACAACAAGAAAAAAGCCGCCAAACCACATGGTGGAGAAGAAGATTAAATAAATTTGAACTACCGTATATTACGTTTCATGAACTTAGGCATACTTCAGCAACATTGCTAATTAACCAAGGTATCCATATGAAGACAATTAGTGCTAGATTAGGACATTCAAAGATTGGTACAACAATGGATCTTTACGGCCACGCACTTGAAAGTGCCGATGAAGCAGCAGCAAGTCAATTTGACCAATTTTTTACAACAAATAAAAAAGAACAAGCATAATATACGTTCTAGTTGTTTATTACTGATTTAAACTTTTTAAATTTGCCACCAATTTGCCACCAATTCATCTGTATTACTTCAAACTAAAATTCCTGTTATATAGAAAAAACCTTGATAACACAACGGTTACCAAGGCTCTGTATCGATGACCTGTGAGGGGTTCGAACCCCCGACCTCAACCCTGTCAAGGTTGCGCTCTCCCAGCTGAGCTAACAGATCTCTAATTAAGCTACAAATATTATTATAGTAAAAATTCTTAAAAAGTCAATAGTTTTTTAAAAAAACACATGTTCCAAAATACCTCGAATAAGGAACGAATGTTCGGATATAATAATAGTATAAAACATCAAGAAAGGCGGGAAAGACATGGATGGACTTTTGTTACGTTCTATAGAGGAAAATATTCCGTTAGAAATGATTTATCTATCACAAGACCAGCAAATTTCACAACGAAAATTAATTGTGAAGGAAGTGAATGAGGAGTACATTCGCGCTTATTGTCTGCTCCGTAAACAGGTTCGCACCTTCCGCCGGGAAAATATCTTATCTTTAATGCCAAATACTCGCCCCATTGATCGTTTTCTACACTAATCCACCCTCCTCCTATTCTCTTCTCTCCACTTGAGCATTTCCAACATAATTATGATAAAATGCATTTGTATCTATCGAACATTGGGGGAATTGTCGCATGGAGATACCAAAAGGCACGATAAAAGAACATACTATTAAAAGTAATGAGCTGGGGGAAGAAATCCTTCTTCTCATCTATTTGCCAGCAAATTACTCACCATTATATAAGTACTCACTGTTAATTGCCCAAGATGGCCGAGACTATTTTCAACTTGGTAAAATCGGTCGATTAGCAGATGAGTACCTTTTTGAACGAGAAATTGAAAATTTAATCATTGTTGGGATACCCTATAAAGAGGCAGGTGATCGCCGCAGGAAATACCACCCCGATGGTGATCAACATCAAAAGTACATTCGTTTTTTAGCACACGAATTAGTTCCGTTCCTGGATCAAGAGTTTCCAACCTACCATATGGGCTCTACCAGAGCGCTAATTGGTGACTCACTTGGAGCAACCGTATCTTTAATGACCGCCCTCCAATACCCGCACAGTTTTGGAAAAGTTCTTTTACAATCACCATATGTAAATGAAAAGGTCTTGGAAATGGTTAACAGCTTTACAGAAACTGAACTTTTAGAAATATATCACATCGTTGGAAATCTAGAAACACAGGTCCAAACCACTAATGGTGAAACAAGTGACTTCCTTATTCCAAATCGCAAGCTTTCATCTATCTTTTCCAGCAAGTCATTTACATACTTCTACGATGAATTTGATGGCAGCCATACTTGGACACATTGGCAGCCAGATTTAAAGAGAGCCCTTAAGATGATGTTTTAAATGTGATTTCATATTTTTTGAATATTTGCTATAATATCAGGAAGGTCCATGACTGCACCGATTAATCACAGAAAAATTCTTGTAAATCTGGAGGTTAGACATATGAAATTTGGGGTTGTTATTTTTCCATCAAAAAAACTACAAGATTTAGCGAATTCCTATCGTAAGCGTTATGACCCGCATTATTCACTAATTACTCCGCATTTAACGTTGAAGAATGCTTTTGAGGCAACTGAACAAGAAGTTGTCCATTTTGCAGATAAATTGCGCCAAATTGCAAGTAATTCCAATGCCTTTACCTTAAAAACAACAAAAATCAGCTCTTTTCAGCCGGTAAATAATGTGATCTACTTTAAAGTAGAGCCAACTGAAGAGTTAAACCAATTGCACCATGAAATCAATCAAGAATTTAGCGAGCAAAATTTAGAATATGCTTTCGTTCCGCATATTACCATTGGTCAAAAGTTATCGAATGATGAGCATTCAGATGTTTATGGCTCACTAAGGATGAAGAGATTTGACCATGAAGAGACTATTGACCGCTTCCATTTACTATATCAATTAGAAAATGGTTCATGGACGGTTTATGAAACATTTCGCCTAGGAAAGGAATAAACAACTGTGAATGTAAAGGTTTGTGAAAATGAAAAAGAAATACAAGATGCTTTCTCTGTCAGAAGAACCGTTTTTGTCGACGAACAAAATGTCCCTGAAGAAGAAGAAATTGATCACTTTGAGGAAGACGCAGTACATTTCGTTACTTACCATGAAGGTGAACCCGTGGCAGCTGGCCGCTTTCGTGTTATGGATGGTTTCGGTAAGGTAGAACGAATCTGTGTGTTAAAGGAAGCTAGAAATACTGGTTCTGGAAAAGCAATAATGAAAGAAATCGAAGCTTATGCTCAAAAAAATGGGCTGCATAAGTTAAAGTTAAACGCTCAAACACATGCTATCCCTTTCTATGCTAACCTTGGATATGAGGTAGTTTCAGAGGAATTTTTAGACGCAGGAATTCCACATAAGACAATGATAAAAAAAATTTAATTCCAAGCACTTGCCCTTTTAGCGGCAGTGCTTTTTTCATTTCTTGAATACAAGGGCACTTTTCGATATTAGCAGGTTTTGTTATCATAGAGTTTGTCGTATTTTTGAAAAAAGAGGCTAAAAAATGAAAACTGCTATGCACCAAAACCAAAGGATTGTTCTTGACCAATCCGCGAGGGAACAATATCAACTACTATATATGCACGGAAAAAATGGCGAATTATCCTGTCCTGTTTGCAATGAAAAAGTCCGGTTATTTCTCGGCATCCAGGAAGAACCTTATTTTTACCATATTAAATCTCCTGAACATAAATGCCCAGACCCAGTCATCAAGGAAGAATTGGAACCGGTCATTGTGGAACGAAATGGATTTCGTATCCCCCAAGGAAGAACGATTATTGAAACAACAAAAAATACAAGCTTATTCCGTCCAGCAAAAACGATTGAATGCTCTATTCCATTTAAAAAATCGGAAGGTGTAAACCATCTTGAACGCGACTCCTATTTAAAGGCACTAGCAGCAAATGGAGTCATCCTTGATAAAAGTCAAGCCGCTGCAGTTGTGGAAACAGAAGGAGCATTATTAGTCCTTGCTGGTGCGGGCAGCGGTAAAACACGAGTACTTACAGCACGTACTGCTTACATGCTGGATGTTAAAAAAATTGACCCGCGCACTATTATGCTCGTCACCTTTACCTCAAAAGCTGCTGGTGAAATGAAAAATCGTCTGCTATCCTATCCTCAGATTAAGAAGGAACAAATAAGCAAGCTGGTGACAGGCACCTTTCACAGTATTTTCTATCGTATTCTTATGTTCCATGAAGGAAGCAATTGGTCGTCAGAGCGTCTACTGAAGAAAGAATGGCAGCGCGATAAGATTTTGAAAGAGGCAGGCAGGGAAATCGATTTATCTGAAAAGGAATTTGCTTATGATTTAGCCCTTCAGCAAATTGGATTTTGGAAGAATTCTCTTCTATTTCCTCATGAAGTGAAGCCGCTTACTGATTGGGAGGAAAAAGCTGCTTACCTTTATAAGAAATATGAAGAATATAAAGCACAAAAAGGTTTATTTGATTTTGACGATATGCTGATTGGCTGCTATCAGCTATTGAGCAATTCCCCGTCATTACTTGAACTTTACCAGAACCGCTTTCAGTATTTTCTAATTGATGAATTTCAAGATATTAATAAGGTTCAATATGAACTAATAAAACTGCTTTCAGGTAAATATAAAAATGTTTGTGCTGTCGGAGATGATGATCAAGCCATCTATTCCTTTAGAGGAAGTGACCCAGTTTATCTGTTAGAATTTGAAAAAGATTTTCCATCTGCAAAATTGGTTTCACTTGAACAAAACTACCGCTCCTCTCATGAAATCGTCTCTGCAGCCAATGAGATGATTTCAAAGAATAAAGTTAGAAGAGTAAAGAAAATGAAAGCACAATTTGAATCTGGTACTTCTCCGATCCTCTTTTTCCCTTATGATGAAGAGGAAGAAGCAACGATGATTGTAACAGACATCCAGGAAAAAATCGTTCAAGGAGCAAAACCATCTGATTTTGCGATTATATATCGGACGAATGCAGGTTCTCGGGCTGTATTTGAACGTTTGGCAAGTTCGAACCTGCCTTTTAAAATAGATTTAGATTCAGAGGCTTTTTATGAGCGGCACATTGTAAAAAGTGTCCTTTCATTTCTAAAGATAAGCTTGGATGAAGATGACAATCAGGCATTATCTGATATTTTACCAAGTCTTTTTTTGAGTCAGACTGTGCTTAAGGATATAAAGGCTGAAAGCATACTGAAAGATTGTACCTATCTAGAGGCCCTATCCCATTTAAAAACGAAACATGCTTTTCAAGAAAAGAAATTAAAAAAGGCAGTACAGCTTATTCGCTCGTTGAAATTTACCGCCCCCTTAAAGTCAATTGAAACGATTGAAAAGGAACTGGGTTTTCTAGACTTTTTGAAAAAACGCGGCAATGAATCGAATCAGCAAGATAAAGGTTCTGATGATTTAAAGGATCTAAAAGTTGCAGCAAAAAGCTTTACCAGTATCCAAGCTTTCTTGTCTCATGCCGAGCATATGTCTGCCATGAACAAGGAAATCAAAAATTTAAGCAAGCATTTTCCCGATGCCATTAGTCTAAGTACCATCCACCGGGCAAAGGGATTAGAATACAGCAATGTATATATCATTGGAGCAGTTGATGGCAGTCTGCCTCATGATTACGCACTAGACAGCTCTAGAAATGGCGACTTTGCTGCCCTTGAAGAGGAAAGAAGACTTTTTTATGTGGCGATGACACGGGCAAAGCATGAGCTTCTTATGTCTGTTCCCCAAAATCGAAGAGGCAAGAAGGCTAATCCTTCGCGTTTTTTAACACCTTTGTTGAAACGACAGAAAAAATAACAAAAAGACCTGTTTCCATCAAGGAAAGAGGTCTTTACTTTTTGTGATGCTCAGTTTTTTCGTGTAATTTTTTCCAAATATTGTCTAAATGTACAAAACCCCCGAAAAAGTGTACAAAACTCACTGAAAAGTGTACAAAACCCCATGAAAAATGTACAAAACTTTTTGCAGCCCAAAAATGTTCACGACAATCTGTCTAGAATCACTTATTTCTTATTGATCATTTTTGAAATCGTATTAAAATCAAGCTGTTTTCCATCGTTAATAATAGACTGTACAATTTTATCTTCTGTGGCCTTATCTACGGGTTTGTTAGCAATTTGTGAAACACGGCGGATTACATTACGAACCGTTTTTTCATCTTTAAAGTCTGCATTTTGTAAGGAATTCGCTAAATCAAAAATATCTTTCATATTTACGCCAGTTTTCTTTTCGACATTTTTAAAAAAACCATTATCCATGGTAAATATCACGCTCCTTCATAGGCTACTGATAGTGTATGAAGGAAGGCTATAAATCGTGAAAAAAATAGATAAAAGAAAAGGCTGGCCTACTGATATGGCCAACCTTTTCTTTGCCTGCACGTTTATGCAGTTTCTTAATAAAAGCTTGCACCGACGATGATTAAAAGAATGAATAATACGACGATTAAAACAAAAGTTGAACCGCCGCCATATCCACCGCCGTGGCCATAGCCGCCATATCCACAGAACATAGAGTGTCACCTCACTTTGTAGTCTCATTAATAACATATGAGATATAGCTTTAAAGTGTACTGGGCGGCACTCTACAGACAACCTGTGAAATTTTTTAACCCTTTGGTTTAAAGATTAATGCGCCGATAAATCCAAAAATAATCGCCGCTGAAATTCCAGAACTGGTAACCTGGAACATGCCAGTCAAAACTCCAATCAGGCCATGCTTTTCTGCATCCTGTAGTGCACCGTGCACCAATGAGTTACCAAAGCTTGTTATTGGAATGGTGGCTCCTGCACCAGCAAAGTTAATGAGTGGCTCATAGAGACCGAAACCATCTAAAATGGCTCCTATTACAACTAATAAGCTTAGGGTATGTCCAGGTGTAAGCTTGGCGACATCAAATAAAAGCTGTCCGATAACGCAAATTAAACCGCCAACCACAAATGCCCAAAAATACATTGCTAACATAACTTACCCTCCCACTTCATTCATTTCAATGCTCACCGCATGTGCAATACAAGGAATCGACTCTTTTTGCTGAAAACTAAGGGGCGATAACAATGCACCCGTTGCAACCACTAATATTCGCTTAAATACTCCCTTTTTCATCTGATTTAACAAATGACCATATAAAACCGTTGCCGAACATCCTGCACCGCTCGCTCCAGCTTGAACAGGCTGGTCATCTTTATATAGTAATAGCCCACAATCTTGAAATTGTTTCCGTTTTATTTTAAGACCGTTTTTCGTCATTAATTCGAAGGTTGTTTCCTGTCCGATTCTTCCTAAATCACCGGTAATAATCAAATCATAGTAGGAAGGATCTAGTTCCAAATCCCGAAAATGGGCCATAATAGTATCCGCTGCCGCAGGTGCCATGGCACCTCCCATGTTATAAGGATCTGATAATCCCATGTCAATGACCTTTCCAATAGTTGCAGATGTGGTAACGGGGTGCTGCTGTCCAGGGATATTTTCAGTCAACATTGCAACCCCTGCACCTGTTACAGTCCATTGTGCTGTAGGCGGCTTCTGTCCTCCATACTCAGTTGGATAACGGAATTGTTTTTCTGTTGCTGCGTTATGGCTTGAGGCCCCTGTTAACACGTTGCGGGCACCTTTGTAATTGACCACAAAAGAGGCTAACGCCAACCCCTCCATCGAGGTAGAGCATGCACCAAACAGTCCAAAATAAGGGATTTGCACCGTCCTCGCTGCAAAGCTAGATGGAGTGATTTGGTTGATCAAATCCCCAGCAAATAAAAATTCAATTTGTTCCTTTTCCATCCTTGCTTTTTCTAATGTAGTCGTTATAGCCTCTTCAAGTAAAACTTTTTGTGCTTTCTCGTAGGAATCCTGTCCCATCCATAAATCTTCATGTAAAATATCAAAGTCGTCTGCTAAGTTGCCATTTGCCTCAAAGGGTCCGCCGGAGACACCCGTTGCCATGATCATTGGTCTGTTCTGAAAGATCCAGGATTGCTGCCCTTTTAACAATTACAAAACCCCCCACATTCCAAGTAGCGTTTTTATTAGCGCAACAACAAAAGCAGAGAACACCCCGAATAGTATAACTGAGCCAGCAAGTTTAAACATATTTCCGCCAACGCCTAATACGAATCCTTCTGTTCTGTGCTCGATGGCCGCCGATATCACAGCATTTCCAAAGCCAGTGACAGGCACAGCGCTTCCTGCACCTGCAAATTGTCCTAGACGGTCATAAACACCGAATCCTGTTAGCAGCATGGATAAAAACACCATTGTCGCAACGGTAGGATTACCAACATTCTGTTCAGTAAAATGGAAAAAATATATATAAAAGTAACTTATTGCTTGACCAATAGCACAAATCAATCCGCCGACCCAAAACGCCTTAATACAATTCTTTAATACAGGTCTTTTTAGTTCATGCTTCTGTTGAAGCTGTTGATACTTTTGCTGTTGAGGCGTCATTTTTTTCTGCTTGCTCGCCATTTGGTGTCCATCCCTTCCTTACTTCATATCTGATGTCATTTTTACAATTTCGTTTAACCGTTTCTCAGCCTGCTTGTCCGAGAGGCTTCCATTATCTCTTCTTTCAACAAGCCGTACTGCTTCTAGAAAAATCTTATAGTCGCTCGAAACTGTGAATTTTTCTTTTGGGTATTTCTCTTCCAACTTTTTGTTTAGGTCCTTTTCAATTTGTTTCATTCTAAAACGCTGCATATGCTTTACTTTGTAGACAACAAGTGTTGCTTTTTTCCCCTTCACAACAGCCACATCATAAATCTCATCCATACTCTCAACTTCCCGCTCAATACCTTCAACTTTGTCCTGGCCGTTATTTTTTTCAGTCACAGTCGGGTTAGGATTGGTCGTTTTCATGAGAGCCAATTGGCTTTTCTTTTCTGTTTGCTCCTGACTGCACGAGACCAATAATGTTACGCAAACTATTGTTATTACTCGAATTATGTAGACCATTTCTTTCCCTTCCCTTTTTCAAATTATAGATTTCACTACATAGTAGTTTTTTCGAGATTATCGGAAATTATGACAAGGTTAGGATAATTTTTGTATTTAGTTCCTAATTGGACAAAAAAACTGCCGTCATAAAACGGGCAGTTTAACGATTATCTTTGAGTTTTTTTGCCGCAGCCACAGCCTTTTTTCTTTGCAGATTTTTTTGTTTGAGATTTTTTTGTGGATTGTGTTTTCTTATTCCCCTGATTCACTTTTCACCACTCCCATACTTAGTCCTACTTATAAGATATGAAAGAAGTTAAGAACTTGTCTCGGGCGGACAACTATTTTAGCTTATTTATCCTAAATCCAAAGCTAAACAATGGATTCCAGTATGGCCGCTAAACCTGCAACAGCAAACACGAGAATAAATGGCACGAAAACAATAGGTAAAAGCAGGTATCCAACGACCACTGCCGCTGAAACCCAAACTCCTGTACACCAATAACAGCTAAGCAGCTCCCCAATAAATTTTTTTATTGGCGTTCCCTTCGGAAGGTAATATACCTCCATTGTCCCTTCTTCATTTTCTTCTTCGACCTCATCAAAGAACGGATCACGGAGAAATTCTGTGATTTTATCAAATACAATGAGCCGGGTTAATCGGAATGAGGCCAATGCCAATATAGTAAAATTTAATAAATCAATGTTCATCTTTTCCGTCCTTTCCATATAATAGCCTAATTTTCTTCAAAAAGGCGTTTGTCCGTTACCCAAATGGTCCTGTTTAAATATGTTAGTAATGTAAGATAAATATCACGGATTAAGGAGGAGTAATTAATGGGTTGTGGCAGAAATAGTGACTCTCGCAGTAATAGCGGCTGCGTATGCGATGTAGTACGTGCAATTAAAGACATCCAGGATAATGCGGTATTAGATGATGAGTGCGTAGATTGTCCAAGTTGTTTCTTGGAGCCGCTTGGTTCATTAGTTTCACCGGCAAGGAGAGATCGTGCTGATACTCGTGTATTTGTATTAAAAAACGCTGATGGCTCGCCATTCCACGCGTTCTTTAGCGGTGAAAACAATGCTTGCGTATCAATCTTCTTCCGCGTGGAAGACGTATTTGATAACTGTTGTGCAACACTTCGTGTCCTCATTCCAGGACGCAGCGATGATGGTAGATTTATGCCGGTTAATCTCGTTGCAGGCGGAGACAGATGCTGTATTAACCTTGAAAGAGTCTGTCAGGTTAATCGCTTCAGAGCAACCAATGACTGTATTACAGTTGATTTAAATTGTTTCTGTGCGATACAGTGTATTGCCGATGTAGATCTTGGTATTTGTGACTAATACTTTGTAATAAAATGAGCCAGTCGATTAAACCCGGCTGGCTTTTTTGTTTATCGTTTTATTCCTATCATCATGACATTTTTCAGACTCTCGAAAGGTATAGTTTCAGTTGTTTGATCTGGAAATCGAATGGTTACATCTTGTTCGTTATACTCGACTAAATAGCCTTGGTAGTTCTTTTCTTCGGTATAAAAGACACATGGAACAGGTGGTAATGCTTTAGGGAAATTGTCCAGGTATTCTAGCCGCTCAATAAGATTCATTTCCTTAAAGCCTTTTACACGATTAAATGTACGTTTTTTTTCCTGATTATTTTGGGATTTTTCCTCCTGCTTCACTTCTTTTACTTTGGACTGTTTTGGTAAGTCAGTCTTAGCCAGTGAGACCTCAAGGCCTTTCTTGCTGCTTTCCTCCTCTAGCTGTAGTTCCTCAATCGGCAGTTGAACCTCCTGCCGGTTTGTAAAAATTTCCTGCATGTTTTTTACAGGTGTATTTAAAAAGGTCTGTGAGACGTAAAGTAACGGTCCACGTTTTGCCTTTTTCTCCATCCAATTCACCTCCATTTACCTAGCCCTACACTCTATATGTATGCAAATTGCCTATACTCGTTCTTAAAAAATATACATAGTAAAAGCCCGCTATTTAGATAGCGGGCTAATGACAATTATAAAATGTGAAAACCTGAATCGACGTGAATGTTTTCTCCCGTAATACCACGAGACAGATCGCTGAATAGGAATAGTGCGGTATCACCGACTTCTTCTGGAGTTGTAGCTCTACGTAAAGGTGCTTTTTCTTCAATCACCTTTGTAATAAGATTAAAATCACTAATACCTTTTGCTGACAATGTCCTAATTGGACCAGCAGAGATTGAATTGACACGAATACCTTCTTTTCCAAGGTCTTCAGCCAAATAACGAACACTGGCATCAAGAGAAGCCTTTGCAACACCCATGACATTATAATTCTGAATGACTCTTTCGCCGCCTAAATAGGTTAATGTGACAATACTTCCACCTTCTGTCATTAACCCTCTAGCCTCTTTTGCCACAGCAGTTAAAGAATAAGAGCTAATATTATGCGCCAGCAAGAAGCCTTCTCTTGTTGTGTTCAAATATTCTCCGCTTAATTCTTCTTTATTAGCAAAAGCAATACAGTGTGCAACACCGTGGATGGTACCTACGGCTTCCTTAATTTCAGTGAAGCACTTCGCCACTTCCTCATCCTTTGTTACATCACATGGCAGTACAAGTGTACCTTCTGCTTCTAATGATTCCGCCAATTCTCTTACACTGCTTTCAAGTCTTTGACCTGCATAGGTAAAGATTAATCGAGCTCCTGCATTGTTCAGCGAACGCGCAATTCCCCATGCGATACTACGTTTATTTGCAACACCCATTACAACATATGTTTTTCCTGCTAAAGAAAGATTCATATAGAAATAGTCCCCCTACTTAAACATTTATATTAGTTATTAGTACTTGGTACTAATATTACACTATTTACTAAAAAATGAAAAGTTAATAACATCTAGAACTCGAGCTCCCTCTTCAATTCATCCACATATTCCTTTGATCCAGTAACGATCAAACGGTCATTTAAGAGCAAGTCAGTGTCCCCATGAGGAACAATGGAGTCTTTGCCCCGGAAAATTCGTACAAAGATTACATCACCTGTAAACGGGAATCTCCTTAATGTCATACCATCAAACTGTTCATTTTGCATTCTTATTTCATGTAGTGATGTTTCTTGATTTGTTAAAATGTTAATAACACTAGGTGTTTCAATTAAGGCCCGGAGCAGTGTTTTGGTTGACATGAAGGATGAGAAAACCTCAATATCCTTTTCTCTCAAGCTTTGCTCAAGTTCGGGACCTTCAATACGCGCTATTACCCTCGATACACCCATTTCCTTGGCTTTTATAGCTAAATCTGCGTTTGTCTGTTCATGACCGGTAGAAATAACAATGATTTCATTTTGAAAAATTTTATTTTTTTCAATTGTTTCCAACGAATAATCAACGATTTCGACTATATCAAACAATGAATTTGATATCATTATATCGGATTTTTCCATTTTCGTATGATATAATACCGGTTCGTATAGACCCGACTTAAGTTCTCGTGAAACAGGCAGTGTTACTTGGTTTGCCCCTAAAAAGGCAATTCTTACTTTTGGGTCCGCCGCCACTTCTAATGGGAATAATTTTTTAAATGCAATCGGTGTAAAAATAGAAGTTATGACGGCAACTAGAATCAGTGTCCCACTCATCTCCGGAGTAATAACCTCCATCCGCTCCCCAATGGCAGCTGCAGCAATTACTAAGGATAGGGTAGATGTGAGTAAAAAGCCCGAAGCTAGTACGGTCTTGGTATCGTACCAGATTTTAAGTAAATAAACCGGGACAACCTTTGAAAGTAAAAGGCCCAATAATAATAATGGGATTAATAACAATAGCTTTTTATCTGCAAAAAGTGACCAAATATCTAGTTCCACACCAATCATTACAAAAAAGATTGGTATTAAGAATCCATAGCCGAAGGAATCTAGTTTATGGACCAGTTCCTGGTTTGGTGAAAGAAGAGAAACTAATACACCGGCAAGGAAGGCTCCTAGAATATTTTCCGCCCCTACCGTTTCAGAGAGCCCGACTAACACGATAATGAGCATAAAAACCGCACGAGTCCCAATTTGTACGGTCCCTTTTGACAGTGACTCTAGTAAAGGACGATTCTTAAACCGTTTGCCCACAAAATACAAAACAACACCGGCTGCAAACAATATTAGTAACAGCCATGTATTCCCCTGTCCTGGGTCATAGATAGACACAAAGATGGCCAAGAGAATCATGGTCACTAAATCCGCCACAACGGCGACCAATAAAATAATTTGACCTATATTTGTCTTCATTAGGTGTGCTTCTTTTAAGGTTGGAACAACGACTCCTAAAGAAATCGTTGAAATAATGAGTGTCATTAAAAAGGCATTTTCAATAAAACCTGCAATGATAAACAAAAAGGATAAACCTAATGAAAAGATAAATATTCCTGTAAAAATCAAAGATGAGACTATGAAGGTATTCGGTTCTTTTTTACCACTCGGAAGTGTGGCAGGTTTCTTGCTCCCAGTGAAAACAGTAAAATCAATCTCTAATCCGCTAAGAAACATCAAGAAAATAAATCCCAGTGTAGAAAGAGTAGATAGCCACATATCCTCATGGACCACATTAAAACCGCTTTTCCCAATCACCAGCCCCATAATTATTTCTGCAACTACAACAGGGATAAAATTTATTCTTAACCTGTGGAGTAAAATAGGGGTTACAAAGGCAACTGTCACGACCACTAATAAAGAAATTACAGACGCATGCTGTTCCATAAGACGTCCTCCTTCGTTTCTTTTATAAAAATCACCAAATCTACAAAAAATAATATAAAGGGGGAATCATTTCAATGAAAATTGATATCATCGGTGATATACATGGGTGTTTACCCGAATTTGAAGCCTTAACAAGAAAATGCGGTTACGAATGGAAGCAAGGAATCCCAGTACACCCAGAAGACAGGCGCTTAGCCTTTGTTGGGGATTTAACGGACCGAGGTCCAGCTTCCTTAAAAGTTGCAGAAATAGTCTGGCGCCTTGTAATCGAACAGAAACAGGCATTTTATACGCCAGGGAACCATTGCAATAAGCTTTACCGTTACTTCATTGGGAATAAGGTCCAGGAAACACATGGACTTGAAACCACCGTAGCAGAATATAAGTCACTACCTAAAAAAGATCAGCAGTCCATTCGAAATAAATTCGTCGACCTTTATGAAAAATCACCGCTTCATTTAGTATTAGATCAAAAACAGTTAGTTATCGCTCACGCTGGAATAAAAGAAGAATTTATCGGAAAAACAAATTCTAAAGTTAAGACCTTTGTCCTTTATGGAGATATAACGGGTGAAAAACATCCTGATGGTTCCCCAGTTAGAAGAGATTGGGCCAAACAATATACAGGTAATGCAATTATCGTATATGGGCATACCCCAGTAAAAGAACCAAGAGTAATCAATAATACATATAATATTGATACTGGTGCTGTTTTTGGCGGTAAGTTAACAGCCCTTCGTTACCCTGAGTTGGAAATGGTTTCTGTAGAGTCTACTATGCCATATGTTAAAGAGAAGTTTAAAGACTTTAGTTAAAAATAGGGAAAATAATCCTAAGTACATCGACAAATTTCCTAGGAAATCATCAAAAAACGCAATAAAGACTGCCCTTTTATAGGGCAGCCTTTTTTATTTCTTCCATATCTAAAGGAAGAGGTGTAGTGAAATTCATTTCCATGCCGTTAAAAGGGTGTATGAAGTGGATTTTTTTACAATGCAGGGCCTGTCGCTCAATTAGAAAAAGATCTCCCCCATATAAATCATCTCCCAGTAACGGGTGACCAATATATGACATATGCACCCGTATTTGATGAGTTCTGCCAGTCTCTAGCTGCAGCTCAACATGGCTGAACTTTTTATACCTTTTTAACACTTTGTAATGGGTGCAGGCATATTGTCCATCATTACGGACTTCTCTCTCTATTATACTGTCAGTCTTCCTGCCAATCGGTTCTTCAATTGAGCCCCTTTCAAGCTTTAAACTACCCTCAGCAAATGCTTCATACGTTCTTTTAACATGACCGTTTTGCTGTTGCTTACTTAATAAATGATGGACATGCCTATGTTTTGCAATTAAAACAATCCCTGAGGTATCCCGGTCTAAACGGGTAACAATATGGGAGGTGGCTCTAATACCAATTTCTTCGTAGTATCCAACCAAAGCATTTGCCAAACTTCCATTAGGATGTTCCCTAGATGGAATGGTACTCATCCTCGCTGGTTTATTAACAACCAGGATAAATGGATCTTCAAAAAGGATTTCTAATTTGATTTTTTCCCCGATAACACCTTCGCTTGGGTATTCAGGAGGAAAAATAACGGTTACGATATCATCTGCTTTTAACATATAGCGGACATTCACTTCCATGTTATTAACCAGAATTTTACCGCCTTTGAATTTTATATCCGTTAAAGCAATCCTAGATATTTCCTTTTCTTTCAGGAACTCCTTGATCATTCGACCTTCATGATCTTCATTAATAGTCCATTGCAATTCAAAATTTGGTTTCACGTGGCGTCCTCCGCATGATGATTAGTCCGAATCTGATATAAAGGAGTCGTGAACTCTCTTCCAGAAAGGAAATGGCCGGAAACGAGCAAAGCGAATTTTTTCATCTGGAACCCTAAATTGAATCGATTTTACATCCTTATGAAGTAAAGTTAGATGATCTACGGTTACCTGAAAATCCAGGCGATTAACGGGTTTTAACATACAAGTATGATGGGACGGCAGAATGAGCGGTGAACCAACTGTACGAAAGACTCGGTTATTAATCGAAGCCATCTCCGCAACCTGTAGTGCCGATATCGAAGGATGGATAATCGCCCCGCCAAGCGCTTTATTGTATGCCGTACTGCCGGAGGGTGTGGAGACACATAGACCATCACCCCGAAAGCGTTCAAAATGCTGTCCGCGGATTTCGACATCCATAACCAATGTGCCCTCGACACTTTTGACGGTTGATTCATTTAGCGCTAGATATCGAGATTCCTTTCCAGCATGCTGATAACGAATGATGACTTCTATTAAAGGATATTCAACAACCTGATAGGGAGTTTTGGCGATTGCAATCACCAGTTTTTCTATTTCATCAGGTGTCCAGTCCGCATAAAAGCCAAGATGGCCTGTATGTATTCCGACGAAGGCAGTTTTATCCAAGCGGCTGCTGTAACGGTGAAAAGCATAAAGAAGTGTTCCGTCTCCGCCAATCGAAACGACAATATCCGGTTGATCCTCATCGTATATAAGATCAAAATCAAGTAAATAAGTGCGCATTTTATGCATTAAGATATTCGATTTTTGATCTCCTTTGGATGTAATCGCAAATTTCATAAATGTTTTCTCCTTGTACTGAAATACTTACAATGCCTTTATCAGCTTTTCTCTTCTTGCTTAAACTCCTTATTTCTTGTAAAAAAAGCTTGAGCCTCTTGAATCTCACCACGGATTAAGGACATTTCCTCATCAAGACGAAACGCTGCCTCTGCTGCACTTTGCAGCCTCATTTTAATATCAGCAGGGAAAATTCCTTTGTATTTATAATTTAACGTGTGTTCTATTGTCGCCCAGAAGTTCATTGCCAATGTCCTGATTTGAATTTCAGCCAGTATTTTCTTTTCTCCATGGATCGTTTGTACCGGATAACGTATCACAACATGGTAAGAACGATATCCGCTCGTCTTTTTATGTGAAATATAATCCCTTTCCTCGACAATTTCAAGGTCATTTCGATTCCTTAATAAGCTGACAACATGATGTATATCATCGACAAATTGACACATGATACGCATACCGGCAATGTCCTGCATTTCCTCTTCCAATTTATCAAGTGGAATACCTTTTTGATTTGCCTTATCAAGGATACTTGCAATCGGCTTCACTCGGCCAGTCACAAATTCAATCGGTGAATGGCTGGAGTCTAACTCAAATTGTCCTCTCATGCCCTTTAATTTTATTTTCAACTCTGATACTGCTTGTTTATATGGAGCTAAGAATTGGTCCCAATGCTTCATGATTCCACCTCAATAAGAAACTATAATTTGTTCAAAAGATCCCTTCTACTTTTGTGACCATTTCTTCACCATAATTACTATTTCCTCTTATGTTGTTGATAAGTTCAACAAATTCCTCATTAAAATTAGTTAACTCCAATTCTTCCTCTTCAAAGTGAATCCATACTGGAATATGTTTTGTTAATGTGTCTTTTAATAATGGCCAAATGGGTTCAGGAATGTCGATATATGTATATCCCTCTTGATTCTCCATTAAATAAACAAAAGAAAATTGCTTAGAATCAACAAGAATTTGTTCTGCTGGGGTCAACCCGGTAATTGGCTCATTTGCTTGTAATCTTACTTTATTATTCGTAATGTCTGCCTTGCTAATTAATATTCTTTTATTCATCATTTTTACCTCCACATGCCTACTATTTTAGCATAATCTATCCATTTCTCCCAAGAATTGCGGTTCGGTCAAATGATAAGATAAAATAAAAGGACGAAAAGAAAGGAATGGACTAAGGATGTCAGAGACTATTGAAATAGAATTTAAAAACCTGCTCACAAAAGCGGAGTATGAAAAACTGCTTCATGCATTTAAAGTAAAGGATGAACAAATCATCAGCCAAAGAAATCATTATTTTGACACACCCGGTTTTACATTAAAGGATTTAGGTTCAGCTTTAAGGATCAGGGAAAAAAATGATCACTATGAAATGACATTAAAGCAGCCAGCTGATGTTGGTCTGTTAGAAACCACACAATATTTATCTAAAGATGAATTCCTGGCTGCGATAAAAAATGGAATTCTCCCTAAAGGAATCGTACACGAGCGATTGGAACAATTAGATATATCGTTTGTCCTTTTAGAATATTTCGGTTCTCTCACAACCAAAAGGGCTGAATTTGCTTACAAGGAAGGTCTCCTAGTATTGGATCATAGCTTATATCTAGATACTGAAGACTACGAGGTAGAATACGAAGTGGAAGATTTTCAACGTGGTCAGCTTGCATTCAAGGAGCTGCTCGAACAATATCGTATACCCTTACGAAAAACACCAAATAAGATTGCACGGTTTTATCAGAAAAAAATATAAGCGGTTTATTTGAGATATGAAAAATGCATTGATAAAATAATAATACAAACATATTTAAAGGAGTTGTCAACATGAATGAGAAAAAGCCTACTCCATATGAGGCCATTGGCGAAGATACTTTACACCGCCTAGTGGATACTTTTTATGGTCTAGTTGCACAACATCCTGATCTTGCACCTATCTTTCCAAATGAATTTTCTGAAATTGCCCGGAAACAAAAGCAATTTTTAACACAATATTTAGGGGGACCAGCATTGTATTCTGAAGAGCATGGTCATCCGATGATGCGTGCACGTCATTTGCCTTTTCCTATTACTCCTATCCGTGCAAAAGCATGGTTATCTTGCATGAAACAAGCAATGGACAAGACTGGAATAGAGGGTCCGATAAGGGATGAATTTTATTCTAGGCTCTATCTTACAGCACAACATATGATTAATAAGCCAGATGAAAATGAGATAACAGGTGAAAATTCGTGAGTAACCCTTGGTTCACTTCAAAGCAGCAAGTCTACAATAATGACAAGAAGCCACTTGAAATATATATGTTCATCGATCCTTTATGCCCAGAGTGCTGGGCACTCGAGCCAATCTTAAAAAAACTGCACATTGAATATGGCCGTTATTTTTCCATTAAACACGTTTTAAGCGGGCGCATCGCAAATTTAAATGTAAGCAAAAAGAAAAATTATGAAGTGATTGCAGAATTATGGGAAAAGACAGCAAGCAGATCAGGAATGTCCTGTGATGGGAGCCTTTGGTTAGAAAACCCTGTAGCTTCCCCGTACATTGCTTCTGTTGCAATAAAAGCAGCAGAACTGCAAGGCAGACGAGCAGGTATACGGTTTCTCCGCAAGGTACAAGAAAAACTCTTTATTGATAAACAAAACATCTCCCATTTTGAGGTATTAAAATCTTGTGCTAAGAGTGCGGGATTAGATGTCGAGGAATTCATTTCTGATTTCCATTCTGAAAGTTCAGCTAAAGCCTTTCAGTGTGACTTAAAAATCACTACCGAAATGGAGGTACAAGAAATTCCGACTCTTGTATTTTTTAACGAGAATGTAGAAGATGAAGGGATAAAAATTACTGGTTCCTATCCGTATGAAGTCTATGTGCAAATTCTTGAAGAAATGCTATCTGAACAGCCCGTAAAAAATCAACCCCCGCCATTAGAGACATTTTTGAAGTATTTTAAACTAGTGGCCTCTAAGGAAATTGCAGTCGTTTATAACATGTCCATTTCTCAGGTTGAACGGGAAATGAAAAAATTGCTATTACTTCAAAAGGTTGAACAGCTTCCAGCTAAATACGGGACCTTTTGGCGGTATGTTGAAGATTGAACATGAAAAGACCTTGCAGCTTATAACTGCAAGGTCTTTTTCTATTAATACGAACAAAGGGGATGGGAGAAATTTTTCACGGTCAAACAAAGGGGTATATGTTTGTTGTGATTAACTTCACGTATAGAATATACCATGCGAGGGAACCAATTGACAATGTGATTGTGCGTTATTTCACATAATTGTCAAAATATCATATTATTCTATTTTGGACAATACACTAGTACTAGTTGATACCAAAAATAAGGTGGCATGTCCAATGAAGAATTTACCTGTTATCTTAATGATTCTCTTTCTTTTTTTCGGATTTTCTCTCCATATCCTTGCGTTAATGAAGGTCTTTCCTTTGATCATTAGTATTCCAATTTTTTTTATTGGAATTTTTATGTTTCTTTTTTACCTGAATGATAGAAAAAGATTTAAAGGGTTTTAAAGGGAGAGTACAATTCGATACTCTCCCTTTAACTATTTGGCTGTGTTAATGTTGTCTGTTGATTTCCTCTCCACTAAGGAAAGCTTCTTCGAATAATCACCGCAGGGACAGGCGGTTTCTGCCTGTCACGAGGCACTTCGCTTTCCGCGGGCGGTCCGGGGACCTCCTCGGCGCTTAAGCGCCTGCGGGGTCTCCCCTGCCCCGTCCTCCCGCAGGAGTCTTCGTGCCTTCCGCTCCAATCAACAGAGTGCTAATATCAGAAATTAGCTTTACACATCCCTTTAAGTTAATAATTGCTCTAATTCATTTAGTTTCTCTTCAAATACTTTACATGCGTCTCTGATTGGGTCGGCGCTTGTCATATCTACACCGGCTTTCTTTAGTACTTCAATTGGGTAATCAGAGCTTCCAGAGCTTAAGAAATCGATATAGCGTTTAACCGCCGGCTCGCCTTCCTCTAGAATCTGTTTGCTTAACGCAGTTGCTGCACTAAAGCCGGTTGCATATTGATATACATAATAATTGTAATAGAAATGTGGAATTCTAGCCCATTCTAAGCCGATTTCCTCATCGATTACGATATCTTCTTCACCAAAATACTTCTTATTTAGAGCATAGTATTCACTGGTTAATGAATCTGCTGTTAAGGCCTCATTATTTTGAGCTTTTTGATGAATTAAATGTTCATATTCAGCAAACATCGTTTGACGGAATACAGTGCCCCTGAAGCCTTCTAAATAATGATTTAATAAATAGATTCTTTTTTGCTCATCGTCAATCGTTTTTAATAAATAATCGTTTAATAGTGCTTCATTACAAGTTGAGGCCACTTCCGCTACGAAGATAGAATAGTTCCCGTAAGGATAAGGCTGATTTTTTCTTGTATAGTAGCTATGGACGGAGTGGCCAAATTCATGAGCCAAAGTAAATAAGTTATTCACATTATCCTGCCAATTCATAAGAATATAAGGATTTGTTCCATATGCTCCTGAAGAATAAGCCCCGCTTCGCTTTCCTTTATTTTCGTGTACATCTACCCAGCGATTCTCAAAGCCCTCTTTTAGAATCTGTGAATATTCCTCCCCTAATGGTGCAAGCCCTTTTATCACAAGCTCTTCTGCTTGCTTATAAGGAATTTCCATCTTGACATCTTTTACAAGAGGAGTGTAAAGATCGTACATATGCAGTTCGTCTACCCCTAAAACTTTTTTACGGAGTTTCACGTAACGGTGCAATAAGTGTAAGTGATCATTTACCGTGTTTACTAAATTATCATACACGCTTTCAGGAATATTATTGGCAGACAGTGCTGCATGCCTGGCAGAATCATATTTTCTGATTCTTGCATTAAAATTATCCTTTTTTACATTCCCGCTGATTGTGCTTGCAAAAGTATTGCGGAACTTTCCATACGTGTCGTAAACCGCTTTAAAGGCATCACGGCGAACTCTTTGATCGACACTTTCGAGAAAACGGATATATCGGCCGTGAGTAATCTCAACCTCTTCACCATTTTCATTTTTTACGGAAGGGAACTTTAAATCTGCATTATTTAACATTCCGAAGGTATTGCTGGAAGCGTCCATTACTTCGCCAGCTTCTGCTAATAACGCTTCCGCTTCTGCTGACAAAACGTGTGGTCTCTGAAGATTAATCTCCTCAATTGCATGTTCATATAGCTTTAATTCAGGTTTTTCATTTATAAATCCATTAACCTTACTTTCCTCTAATGAAAGAATTTCAGGAACAATAAAAGCTAATTGACTTCCAGCCTGTGAATATAGATTTTTCATCCTGTCGTCTAATCCCTGGTAAAAGGAATTCGTTGTATCCTGGTCATAACGCATATGCGCGTATGTATAAAGCTTGCCAATTCTTTCAAGCAGCTTATCTTGAAATTGGAGAGCATTATAAAGAGTATCGGCACTTTCCCCAAGTTTCCCTTCAAACTCTTTGATTCCAGATATTTGGCTTTTCACATCTTGAAATTCATTTTCCCACTCTTTATCACTAGCAAAGATATCTTCCAATCTCCATGTATCTTCAACAGGTATTTCACTTCTTGAAGGCAACGCCTTTACCGCAGCTTCGTTTGCCATTTTTCTTCCTCCATTCAAAAAATATTCGGATTACGAAAAAATTTTTAACCCTGTTAATTATTCTCCTTTTTTCATGTTATTTCCTTTAATTTTTTTGTTTTACCCAATATATTATGCCCTAAAGTTTTATTTCATTTATTTTTTTGCCAGGATGAACTTATTTTTTTGACAAAATTCATTCCTGCGTTCTTCCTTTTCCCGATTAGATTTTGGGATGAAAATTTTAGTTTGGAGTTGAAAAACAGTTTCGCTTTTTTTCATGAGTATTCCAAGTCTCTCTAACTGGAAAAAATATTCCTTCACCGAATGAAAGGGTTTTTCACTTGGAAGCTGCGGTATATTCCTGTTGATAATTTCGTTTTTCATTAATCTCTTATTGTAATGTCTTTCTACTTCCCTCAAGTCAATTAGGTCTTTAGGTGTTTTATCCTGCAAAACATCTAAATACAAATAAGTCTGCCAAATAATTGAAGGTGTTTGAATGAATAGTGAATGACCGACAGGTAATCCGATTTCTGGAGGAAGCAAATATAAGTTGAGGTTATGGTGATAAATCTCACGAAGAAATCGATTTAGGTCGGGACTCGGATGGAGTGACCAGTTCATTGTGAATTTCTCCAATTCCATTGACCATTTAGCAAAGCTTAAGTAATGGTTTATTTTGGGTGCTAAAATTTCTTCAATTCCAGTTTTTTGGATAGAATGATGGGTGATGTTTGCGATTGCATTTTTTATTGAATAAGGATAAACCGAACTGAGGATTTTAAATTGTTTTTCATCGGGGCAATAAGAAGGGAGTATCAAGTGGTTGTCCTTTGTTTTTCTGAAAAAGAAATAATCAAAGTTCGACAAAGAGATGACATTACTCCTTTTTGCTTTCAAACGTTTACTGCCCATTATCCAGAGAGGAATGTAATTCTGTTGATAATAGGCCGCTGTTCGCTTGAAAAATATTTCTTCTGAAATCGGCGAACACTGGTATTCCAAAGCGTATTTGTTTCCGCCGTAAAGAAACACGATATCAGGGCGTTGTTTTATTACAGAATCATAATATTCTAACACTGCAGGAATTCCTTGTTTTTCAAGCCATTGATAAAGCTGAAGTTTTCCTTCCATATGATAAAGCGTTTCACCTTCATAGAAATCCCTGCAAACCGTACCGCTTCGATGGGCAAAATGGTTAATTCTTTGAGTTCCCAATTTAAGAGAGACTCGCTCCCCACAAGCTGGACAGAAAAATTCCTCATTTTTCCTTATAAATACTAGCGTCTCCTTCTTATATTCCTTACCTAAGCTAAATATGGTACCTGATTTTGTTTGTGCTGTCAGCAATGGTTATCTACCTCCTTTTCTTCCATACATTCGTGTTACCTTATAAAAAATCCTTTATTAAATAAAAAGAAAACCCGCCATTATGACGAGTTTGTGAACTTAAAGCATCGGTGATAGTAACCTTGCAGTAGACTCAATGAGCCGTAATCCAATATGTCTTTTCCCAAAAGAGATTAATTCCAACTGTTTGGCATATTCTAGATCATTAAGATACTCTTCCACTAGTTTTTGAGTACTTTTTGTACGAAATAAAAAAGCATTTACCTCAAAATTCAAATGAAAACTGCGCATATCCATGTTTGAAGTTCCAATTGAAGCAAGTTCATGATCGACAATCACAATTTTACTATGCATAAACCCGCGTTCATATTCATAGACCTTTACACCAGCTTCCAAAAGCTCAGGAAAATAGGATCTTGAAGCATGAAAGACTATACGCTTATCTGGGCGGTTAGGCACAAGTAATCTTACATCAATGCCGCTAAGAGCCGCCACTTTTATCGCTGAAAATATATCTTCATCAGGGATAAAGTATGGTGAAGCAATCCAAACAGATTCCTTTGCCGACGTAATCATCGAGAAAAAGATATTCTTAATAACGCTCCATTCATTGTCCGGACCGCCGGCAATTAATTGAACGCCGCCATGATTTTTTTCATCGATCTGCGGTGACAAATATTCTGCTGTTAAAAAGCTATGGTTCGTCATATAATACCAATCTTGTAAAAAAATTAACTGCAGCGACCTTACAGCCTCTCCACGTAACATTAAGTGGGTGTCCCGCCAAAAGCCATATGTGTGATTTCTTCCTAAATATTCATCACCAATATTTAGGCCGCCCACAAACCCTATCATCCCATCAATGACAATAATTTTACGGTGATTTCTAAAATTAAATTTATTATTTAAAAATGGCAGCTTAACAGGACCGAAACAAACCGTTTCTACACCAGCGTTTTTTAGGTCGTTGATATACTTTTTGGATAACTTCCAAGAACCTACTGCGTCATATAGGAATCGGATTTTAACCCCTTGTGCAGCCTTATCAATTAATATCTCTTTAATTTCTTGTCCAATCCTATCATCGCGGACAATATAATACTCGATATGGATGTGATGCCTGGCTCTATTCAATTGCTCTAGAATATGATGAAAGGTTTCCTCCCCGTTGGTTAGTACCTTCGTAGCAGTATCAAAGGAAATCGGACTATTACCCAATTTTTGTGCCAAAGTAAATAGCCTTGCCTGGTGCTCGGCCATTAGTCCAAGTTTCTCTTCACTTCGCGGGTCATTTTCACCCTCCACTGCCAAAAAAGCTTGTTTATCAAGAAAATATTTCTTCCGATACATTTTCTCCTTACGATAATTTCTTCCGAAAAGTAAATAGAAAAAGAAACCAACTAGTGGAAAGCTCCCCAAAACAACCAGCCAGGTAATAGTTTGTGTTGGATGCCGGTTCTCCAAAAAAATAACGAATCCAATAAAAATAACAGACAACGTTATTAAAAGGCTGAGAAAACCAAAGATCCCATCATTTAAATACTCCTTAAAGAAAAACATAAGTACGGATAGAACCAGTAAAAACAAGACAACCCTTACTGTGTTTTTCAGTCTCATCACCCTCAAACAAAGATTAACCTATGTAAAAAATACCGATTTCAATTTCGAAATCGGCACGTTTATTTAAAATGTTTTCTTATTTCAGAAAAAACATTCTCAGAAATTATCTTTTTACCATACTCCTGAATACGATGGATAGTTAACTGTGTTTCATAACCATATTCGAGCAGGATACTTAGAATATCATCAATTTCGTCCTCTTCAAACAAATCTTCAGGAAACTCAGTATATAAATAATATTTATTATCAAAGTTGTACAACACAGTGATTAAATCATCAAGTCCGCCCCGATTTGACAGCATAATGACATCTTCAAAATCTTTAAAAGCAATCAAAAACTCTAAAGACTCTTCTTCAAGTAAAAGATCATCATCATCGCGATGTCCAGGGTTGAAATGGTGATCCAAGATATCTTCAATATTGCCATCAACAGGCAGATCCTTTAATTTCTCATTTGGAATTGGCAGCTCAAACTTTTGTCCATCTTTTGATACCTGTGCTTTGGTTACAAGAATCTCTAGCCCTTTCTCTAACGCCTGCACTTGAATCCATAGCGGACCTTCAACAACAAACTCTTCCTCTTGATGAACTTCATCCATCATTTCCCAGAAAAGCTCCTCACTTCGCTCCCGATTGTACCAAATTTCTTCGCGATCAAAGCCTCGTTCTTCTATATCACCATAAGAGATGTAAAACTTTACTGTATTCTCATTAATTCGTTCGATTTCCATCGTTACCTCTCCCTTCCGTTTCCTTATTGAAGGGACAAAATACCCCCAGCAGACAATGCTTTTTAGCAATTACCCAAGTATAAAGGATCTATTATTGTAATGTAAAAAAAGAATATAATCCTTGTACTTTCATTTTATGACAAAAGTATTAAATTGGGAAATAAATTTACCCCTAATTGCAAAAACCATTAATTTGCCTATTAATTAGATATTCCTTACATTGTAACAAAATGACACCGAAATCTCAAACTAAAAGAGGTGCAAAAAAAGCCTTCAGTTTGAAGGCTTTGTCTTATTAGTTTAATTTACCATACGCTGTGCTTCTCTTAATTGGAAGGTACGCACTCTTCTCGGTAGAAACCGACGAATTTCGTCCTCATTATATCCAACCTGCAGACGCTTTTCGTCAATAATGATAGGACGACGTAATAATCCAGGATTTGCTTTAATTAATTCAAATAAATCCTGAAGCGGCATTGTATCTAAATTAACATCTAATTTTTGGAAAGTCTTTGATCTTGTAGAGATAATCTCATCCGTACCATCCTCAGTCATTCGAAGAATTTCTTTAATTTCTTCGATTGATAATGGCTCAGAAAAAATATTTCGTTCAGTATATGGAATTTCATGTTCTTCTAACCATGATTTTGCTTTCCGGCATGATGTACAACTTGGTGAAGTGTATAATGTTACCATTCGTCTCCACACTCCTCTTTTAATTACTATCCAGTTCTATAGTAAATCTATCAAAATTTATGTTTCTTGATTAAAATTATTATAAATAAGTAATTTATATCATTAATTATACACCACTGTTTCTAAAAAAGGTATCCCTTTTTCAAAATTTATTGAATGTCAAACTTTTAGCCTATTTTTTTCTTTTCATTATATTAGACGAATCAATTAGGAAAAGGTTTCATCCTTTCTATACCCGGAAATATTCTCAATTAAACCTCAATTAATGAAAACGCCTTCATTTTTGTGCAACTTTTAATGTTTTTATTGCTTTACCTCTTTCAATAACACCCAAGTTCTTTTAAAATATACATGAGGGGATTTACACAATACAAACAGTTGATTATAACTTTTGAATTGAAATATGGAGGTATTTTCATGGCTGGATACATAGCTGATTTATCGATGGTTGCTATTTTAATTATTGGAATTACTGCATTTATGGGTGTAATGACAAATGGTTTCGGTGAAAAGGTTTTCGGAGGAAAAAAACGTTCTGAATTCGTTGACCAAAGCGCGAGATTCCAAACAGGATGGAAAAGCGTTGGCGGGAAAAAGAAGTAATCCTTCCTTGACTTGATTCTCCATATACATTTATTTATAATAGGAATAATTAAATTATTTGCTTTAGCGATGACAAAGAGTAGTACGTATTTTTAACCGATTCAGAGAGTTTGTGGCTGGTGAAAACAAACACGGAAAAATACCGAATGGACTTTTGAGCTTCTTTCTGAACTTCTTAATGATCAGTAGGAAAAGACGTTTACCTTGCGTTAAAAGGATACCAGACTATCCATTCAAGATAGTTCTGGAATTGAGTGACTCTTTTGAGTAATTTAGGGTGGTACCGCGAACCATTCGTCCCTATCGTTTTTGGGGATGAATGGTTTTTTTTATTTATATATATAATTAGGAGGATTTCGGTCATGAAAACAATTTTTTCAGGAATTCAGCCAAGTGGCACCATTACACTTGGAAACTATATTGGGGCAATGATGCAATTTGTTGAGCTGCAAAATGATTATAATTGCTACTTTTGCATCGTCGACCAACATGCGATAACGGTCCCGCAGGATCGCTTAGAGCTTCGAAAAAATACCCGCAGCTTAGCGGCCCTTTACCTAGCTGTTGGGATTGATCCAGAGAAAGCAACCTTATTTATCCAGTCAGAAGTTCCCGCCCACGCTCAAGCAGGATGGATGATGCAATGTATTTCTTATATTGGTGAATTGGAAAGAATGACTCAATTTAAAGATAAGTCAGCTGGTAAAGACGCGGTTTCTGCAAGCTTATTAACTTACCCGCCATTAATGGCCGCTGACATCCTTTTATACAATACTGATCTTGTTCCGGTTGGGGAAGATCAGAAGCAGCATATGGAATTAACGCGTGACTTAGCTGAAAGATTTAATAAAAAATATGGGGAGGTTTTAACCATCCCCGATATTCGTATTCCTGAAGTTGGAGCACGGATTATGTCATTACAGGAACCTACAAAGAAAATGAGCAAATCCGACCCTAATAATAAAGCGTTTATCACACCTTTAGATGATCCAAAACAAATTGTGAAGAAAATAAAAAGTGCGGTTACCGATTCTGAGGGGATTGTTAAATTTGACAAAATCAACAAGCCTGGAATCTCTAACTTGCTCTCTATTTATTCCATTCTCAGTAACAAAACCATACCAGAGCTTGAAGAAATGTATCATGGTAAAGGATATGGCGACTTCAAAGGCGATTTAGCACAAGTAGTAGTAGACGTATTTGAACCAATTCAAGAAAAATATAATAACCTAATGGAATCAACGGAACTAGACAGAATCTTGGACGAAGGCGCAGAAAAAGCAAACCAAGTAGCCAGCAAAACCCTCAAGAAAATGGAAAATGCAATGGGATTAGGCAGAAAAAGAAGATAAAATGACAAGGCTGTGTAACGCTAAATGGAAATTTGCACTCTGTTGATTTGCGCGGAAGGCACGAAGACTCCTGCGGGAGGACGGGACAGGGGAGACCCCGCAGGCGCTTCAGCGCCGAGGAGGCTCCCCGAACCGCCCGCGGAAAGCGAAGTGCCTCGGGACAGGCAGAGACCGCCTGTCCCTGCGATGATTATTCCAAGAAGCATTCCTTAGTGGAGCGCAAATCAACAGACAAATTTAACACAGCCAACAAATAAACAGGTCACGAAAGTTTTTAACTTTACGTGACCTGTTTTTTAATTTACTTTTGGACCGTGCTCCATTTCCCATAGCTTTTCAAAAAATGGCTGACCTTTTATTAGATTCTCACAAAATGTTTCATGCCGTTTAGACCAACCGTATTTCGTTTCCTCAAACAACTGCTCCCATGCTTTCTCAAAATTCAATTCCTGTATCGCCGAGTATCGCTCTGGACACCATTCAGTGAACCAATAACGCACTTCTGCTTCGTTCTTAGATGTATGTAATTGATCAAGGGCCATAAATAATAACTGTTTTAGCTGACGCTCTTTTCGGGTTAATCCAGTCATTAATTCAGGCTCAGGTGATAAAATATGAAAATCCTTATCCACTGAATTCTGTTGAAAATGATAGTTTTTTGCATCATGATTTGCAATCATTTCGTAGACAAGCTGCTCCTGTCTCGGTATGAGCCTGCTCTTTCTAATCGGTATGGAATAACCGATTGTATCAACTGCTAATATTCCAACCCCATCTGTAACCACAAAGCAATAATCAAGCTGCACTCTTTCATGGTTTTTTCTTAAATAAGCCTTTTGAAAAATATCATCTAGAAGCTGTTGAGGTAATTCTGAGAGATCGTTCTCGATATAGTTAAAGAGAATCGGTTCTACTTTTAACAAAGGAGCTTGGTCTAACAGCTCTACACCGTCATCTTTGCGCCATTCATGAAAGTGGCACACATTATATCCGTTTTCTTCACCTTCAAACCAATTTACCCAAACATCATGAAGATACAACATTGTACAACCCCTCACTTCAAGAAACTGTTTGTCAATCAGTATGGGCAGACATAAGTTAATTTATTCCTGAAGAACCAAATACTCTTTGATGAGCACACAAAAAAAAGCCTATTTTTTTCGGCCTTTTTTAGTATAGCTATGGTCAGTTAATAAATACTTCTTAGCAGGCAGAGTAAAGGATAGTTTTGTAGAATAATGATTATGGCGATAATAATCTTCAACCATTTTAAAGCCAGCCGCGTATCCAAGTAATTTGGGAATTCTTCCTGTTCCATACAGTAAATCATCATGTCTGCTTTCGCTCTTTTTTATGTCTAAATTGCCTTCTATAAATTCCTCCCAATAATCATCTAATTCAGCTCCTGAATACATCGTACACCAATCGGCTAAATAGTTTCTCCCGCAATGAACGAGAACAGCGTATTCTGCGAGCCCTTCAATAATGATTGAATCCAGCAAGGTATAATCATTAAATCTTTTAGTTTGTTTATTTAACCTGCAAATGTGATGGTATTCATGGACAAATAGAGCTTCCAACTCTTTTGAAGTTATTCTGTCGGAAAGAAATAAAAACATTTTATCCGGATAGGAGACCCCACCCTTTATCTTTTCTTCTTGTCTAAAAAAGAAGCTTCTATTTTGTCCAATTGGAAACAGGTAGATAGGTATATCTGGTCCTCCCCATTTCCTTTTATATTCCTGAAAAAAACCTTCCACTTCTTCCCAAACCATTTTTTCCTTCATCGAATAAAAAATTTCCTCGGTCCTCCGAGAGGCTCGGTACATCCCGAAATCAGTTAATTGATTATAGACTTTTGAAGCACTTTGCCCCTTGAAAACGTGGAGCAGCTTTTCGCATAGTTTTATTGGACGATTAAACTCTTCCTCCAGCCACTTATCTGTTCGAATGATGCCCATTTCCTCACTCCATACCATATCTTTTAGTTACATTTTATGAATGGTATGAAAAGTGGTTCGGGTGTTGGTTGTCCTCATAAAAGAAAAAGCCGACCAGGTGGGATCCTGGTCAGGCTCTTATTTTTCATATTTTTTGAAGACAATTGTTGCATTGTGGCCGCCAAAGCCGAGAGAGTTACTCATTGCGGCTTTTATTTCTTTTTGACGCGCCTTATTCGGGACATAGTCTAAATCACATTCTGGGTCTGCCGTTTCGTAATTAATAGTTGGAGGGAGAATGCTGTCTTTCATCGCAAGTACAGTAAAGATTGCTTCAACCCCGCCTGCTGCGCCAAGAAGATGACCAGTCATTGATTTGGTTGAACTGATCGCCAGCTTGTATGCATGGACCCCAAAAACCTCTTTTACTGCAAGCGTCTCAAATTTATCGTTATACTCAGTACTAGTTCCATGAGCATTAATATAATCGATCTCTTCAATATTTAGTCCGGCGTCGTTAATGGCCATTTTCATCGCGCGCGCACCGCCTTCACCACCAGGGGCTGGTGCTGTAATATGATACGCATCACCGGTCGCACCATAGCCAACAATCTCAGCATATATTTTTGCACCGCGTGCTAATGCGTATTCTAATTCTTCTAAAACAATGATACCAGCACCTTCACCGATAACAAAGCCATCACGATTTTTATCAAAAGGTCGGCTGGCAGTCTTTGGATCGGGATTTGTCGAAAGAGCTGTATTCGCACAGAAGCCAGCTACCGACATTTTTGTAATCGGCGCTTCTGCTCCACCTGTAATCATCGCATCAGCGTCACCACGCTGAATGACTTTAAAGGCGTCACCAATTGAATTCGTACCCGTTGCACATGCTGTGACGGTACAAGAATTAAATCCTTTTGCACCCAGTGTAATGGAAACTTGACCAGTTGCCATATCAGGAATCAGCATTGGTACAAAGAATGGGCTTACCCTGCGGTAACCTCTTTTTTGAAAGATTTCATATTGTTCTTCAAATGTTTCCATTCCGCCAATACCAGAACCAATCCACACTCCAATACGGTGCGCATTTTCATCAGTAATGGTAAGTTTTGCATCCTCAACAGCCATTAATGCTGATGCAACGGCATACTGAGTAAAACGGTCCATTTTTCTTGCATCTTTTCTATCCATAAAGGATTCAGGATTAAAATCATTAATCTGTGCGGCAACTTTTGCAGGATACTCTTCTGCATTCACTCTTGTTAAAGGGCCGATCCCAGACTTTCCTTCAATAATCCCTTTCCATGTTGTTTCAACATCGTTTCCAAGCGGGGTAACCGCTCCTAAACCTGTAACCACAACCCTGCGCTTATCCATATAAGACATCTCCTTTAATACACTTCGTTATATATTTAACTAATTCCCTTTATTTACCCCATCTAATCGCAATGGCGCCCCACGTTAGTCCGCCACCGAAACCAACCATAACAATAAGGTCATCGTCTTTAATTCTTCCTGCCTCTATTTCTTCAACAATAGAAATCGGAATAGATGCCGCTGAAGTATTCCCGTATTTTTGAACCGTCTTGGACATTTTTTCTACCGGAAGCTCAAGTCTTTGTCTAGAAGCCTCCATAATACGGATATTGGCTTGATGAGGGATAAGAAAATCTACATCCTCTTTTGTCAGCCCAGCTTTTTCGAGAACATTAATACAGCTTTCACCCATCTGGCGCACAGCAAACTTAAAGACTTCCCGTCCATTCATGATAATATACTCATCTTGATATAAATGCTTAGCACCAGTGCCATCTGCACCCAATTCAAACGAAAGAATCCCTCTATTTTCAGATACCTCTCCAATGATTACTGCACCTGCACCGTCGCCAAAAAGGACTGCAGTGTTTCGATCATTCCAGTCGGTTATCTTTGATAGTTTCTCAACACCCACTACCAAAACATGCTTATAAACTCCGGCTTCAACAAACTGCTTCCCCGTAACAATACCGTACATAAAGCCAGCACAAGCTGCACTAACGTCCATTGCAGCAGCTTTTTTGGCACCTAACCGTTCTTGAAGCATACATGCAACAGAGGGGAATGGCTGATCTGGCGTTACAGTCGCAACCAAAATTAAATCGATATCCTCTGGTGTGATTCCTGCATCTTGGATAGCTTTCTGAGCAGCGGCAAACCCCATATCAGAAGTGTTAGTGTTATCATCTGCGATACGGCGTTCTTCAATGCCTGTTCGTGTTCGAATCCATTCATCTGATGTATCCATTATTTTTTCTAAATCTGCATTGGTAACAATCTTTTCTGGCAAATACCTTCCAATTCCAACAATTCCAGCGTTCAAGGAATCATCCCCTTATATAATTAATCTAGGATTTTAACAACAATCTCTACGAAAAAAGCCTTTATTATTATCAATTATTATGACTTGGTACTAATTTTATCAAATAAAAGTATAGTTAAGCAACAATTAAATAAACCATCCCCGCTTTTGTCCATACCAATTGTTCATAGACTTCATAATCTAAAAGAGAATCTAACAATAAGCAGGGGGTACAGAAAGATGGGAAAAGAAAGTCATCGGGAAGATCCATTTTCAAGAATGATGTTTGGGGATCGAAGAGAAAGTATACGGGGCAAACATCATAGTTTTCCTCAGTCGAATCCATCTTCACTTGATATTGAATCAATAATAGAAAACATAAGCAAATTAAGGGATTCCTCCCAAAACCTAAAACCATTACTTCAAATGGTTTATCCCTTTGTAGAAAGTTTTTTAAAGAAAAAATAAGCTGCCGTGCTATACGGCAGCTCTTTTATTCATTTGTATTTATACGGTGAGCATGTTCTATCTGCCTAGTCAACGCAACAGATAATGGAACGTTACTTTGAACGATTATTTTGGATAAATCCTCTTCGTTTATTTCTTCTTTTCGATTGTTTAAACCATGTTCGTTTATTTGAAGCAGTGCTGCACATAAATCCCATTGATTGCTCTTTCCACTTTGGAACAGGTATCTTCCTGGCTCCTTGTTTTCAATTATTTCTATAATGGCCTTCACAGTATCATCGACAAACAGGGCGTCATTCGTCTCCTCCCGCATCCCTTTAAACGGTTTTCCTCTATTCAAATCCGTTAAAATAGAGGATTGAAATATAAAAGTTTCTGGCTGCCACGGTCCAAATACAGTTGGTAAATAGAGTAACTGGAGACTTATATTTTGAGCTTTAATTCTTTTTAGGAAGTCCTCGATGACAACTTGAGCTTTTAAATCAATCATATTTTTTAACAATTGACTTGGCACCAGTATGACAATGTTTTCCCATTTGTTCAGACTGTTTAGATTGCTGATCAAATCCTCTTTAAGTAAGTAATCTTCCTTATATCGCATATATAGGTCAAAAACAGAGAGTACAATTGTATCATTATCGGAAGATTGATTTGATATATCCCCTAATGAAACCTCAGAAAAGTTAGCGTTTCTCCCAATTTCTAATCTTTTTTCGATTACCATATCCTCGTTTTCTTCAGTCTCAAGCTGTACTCCCCTTACCTCAATCCCTTTATCAAGAAATGCTTTGCATACATGAAAATTCACAAAGTCAAATACGCCGACAATAACGACCTTGTCCATTACAATTCCTTCCTCCCCAAGCTTCATTAGTGAATCCTATGCGAATTCATGAAGAATTATATCTATCTATAGGGAGAGGAAGGTATTTATAGTACCTTTTCAAACTGATTGAAAAACTTTTTCATCATATTTCCGAGCTGCTGCTTCTTTTCTGGAACAATATATGTGGGACTAATATTCGTATTAGCGAGTAATTGTTGCAGCTGTTTAGATTGGTTATAGGATTTACCACTGGACATAACATGGATAATCTTTATTGGAATACCCCTATCCAATTTAACTTCATCTTCCATACCTTGAAGCTTATGCTCAAGTGTGATTTGATCCATCTTATGGGCAGCAGTCAATTCTCTCATTAGCTTTTTATAGAAAAACTTGTGTTCCTTTTCAAGTTCGATATGTTTTTTTAAAGAAAGAATGGGATTTAATAAAACCACTGATCTTAATTGCCCCTGCATTTTTTCCATTAATCTAACAGCGACAAGAGCCCCCATGCCCTCAGCTATTAGATGAACTTTATTATTAAGGATTTCACTTCTTATTACTTGCTGGTAAAGCCTTTGCGCAAGCTCTACAGCATGGTCACTTCCCCAGTTTCGCCCATACAAATTTGAGGAAAAAATAGTATATCCTGATTCTTTCAATTGGTTGATAATGGACAGTTTACCTTCATTCTGAGTCCAAAAGCATTTGCTTTCGTCAACAAAATGCCTTTCATCTCCAATTATTAAAATTCCAAAACCTGTGGGCTTTTCAGGGTAATGGATGATATTCCACTGGGTATCCATCTGAAAATTCCGGTTCTCCATCGCTAAATCTCCTTTTACATATTTCCTCAAAATATTGTATGTGATTTCACATAAGATGAAAGGGAATATAGCCTATTGGACAGTCATACACCAGTGTTTTTATTGTTAGAAGTGGAGTCTTTCCACTCAGGCGCGCTTCGCTATCTGCGGGGGATTTCAATTTTTACTTTTATTATTTCAATAGCATATGGTAATATTATTAGAGATGATAAATAGGGTAGAGGTGAAAGATAGTGCGATACTTTTGGACTTTTTTTTGGGTGTTTGTTTTAGTGCAAATGCTTTCATATGTAGTTAGTTCAATGACAGAAGGCGGAGTTTTCAACTTCCAGTCTGGCGCCATTGTTTCAGTGGGCGTTTTCATTTTGATTGTTATTGCGACGGCAGTACTTCCTAATGATCCTGTTGAAAAACACTAAATAAAGTGAAGAAAGGTCATCCATTAAAACTGGGTGACCTTTTTGGTTTCCTTACTCAATAGAGATGGTTAATTCCCCATTTTCAGTTGTTACGCTGATGACGGAATGGTCGTGAACATTACCCGCAATAATGGCCCTTGCAAGTTTTGTCTCGATATTACGTTGAATAAACCGTTTTAATGGTCTTGCACCATATATAGGGTCGAAGCCATTTACTGCGATGAACTCTTTCGCATTGTCCGTAATAGTTACCTCAATATCCTGTTCCTTCAGCCTGCTTTGAAGCTCCTTCATCATTTTTACAACAATATTTTTTATTTCTGTTAACGATAACGGTTTAAAAAGAATCGTTTCATCTATTCTATTTAAAAATTCAGGCCGGAAATGACTCTTTAATTGTCCTAGAACCTTTTCCCTTGTGGTCTCTGAAATTTCAATTTCATCCTCATTTCGTTCCAATAAGTAATGGGAACCAATATTGGAGGTCATGATAATGACTGTATTTTTAAAATCGACTATTCGTCCTTGTGAATCCGTTATTCTGCCATCATCAAGTGCCTGCAGGAGAATATTAAATACCTCTGGATGCGCTTTTTCAATTTCATCCATCAGGATAACCGAATATGGCCTTCTTTTGACAGCTTCTGTTAGCTGGCCGCCTTCTTCATAGCCGACATACCCTGGAGGGGCTCCAATCAGCCTTGAAACGGCATGCTTCTCCATATACTCCGACATATCGATTCGAATCATTTGCTCTTCACTATCAAACAACGCCTCTGCAAGTGCTTTAGCAAGTTCAGTCTTTCCTACACCTGTTGGTCCTAAAAACAGGAATGATCCGATCGGTCTGTTGGGATCCTTGATTCCGGCACGTGCTCGTAATACCGCGTCGGCAACTAATTGTACGGCTTCATTTTGCCCGATTACTCGTTCTTGCAGCAATGTTTCTAATCTGAGAAGTTTCTCCCTTTCACCTTCAACCAGCTTAGCTAGTGGAATACCTGTCCACCTTGAGACAATATTTGATATCTCCTCTCCTGTAACTTCCTCTCGAAGTAACCGTTCATTTTTCGCTGTTTGAGATTCAAGCTCTTTCAACTCTTTTTCGGCCAATGGAATCTGACCATGACGCAGCTCTGCAGCACGGTTTAAATCATATTTATCCTCAGCTTGCTGTAATTCTCTTCGAAGTTTCTCAAGTTGTTCCCTTTTCTCCTGCAATTTTTGGATTCCTTGTTTTTCATGAAGCCACTGAGCTTTCATGCTGTTTGCTTGGTCTTTTAATTCTGCGAGCTCCTTTAACAGGGACTCAAGCCTTTTTTTACTTGCCTCATCTTGTTCCTTTCTCAGGGCTGCTTCTTCTATTTCCAACTGCATTACTCGACGCGTTACCTCATCAAGCTCTGTAGGCATAGAATCAATTTCAGTTCGAATAAGGGCACATGCTTCATCGACGAGATCAATGGCTTTGTCCGGCAGGAAGCGATCAGTGATATACCGGTCAGATAACGTGGTAGCTGCTACGAGAGCATGATCATGGATTTTTACCCCATGGTGAACCTCAAATCTCTCTTTTAACCCACGTAAGATGGAAATTGTGTCCTCGACATTAGGCTCTTGAACAAGTACCTGCTGAAATCTTCGTTCTAGAGCAGGGTCCTTTTCAATATATTTACGATGTTCATCGAGGGTTGTTGCCCCAATACAATGAAGCTCTCCACGAGCGAGCATAGGTTTCAGCATATTCCCTGCATCCATAGCTCCATCCGTTTTTCCTGCCCCGACAATGGTGTGAAGCTCATCAATAAATATCAAGATCCGTCCTTCACTTTTTTTCACTTCATTCAATACTGCCTTTAATCTTTCCTCGAATTCACCTCTGAACTTAGCCCCTGCAATCAATGCACTCATATCTAACGAGAAAATCGTTTTATCTTTTAAACCTTCTGGAACATCTTTCCTGACAATCCGCTGCGCAAGCCCCTCAACAATTGCCGTTTTCCCTACTCCCGGTTCACCAATTAATACAGGATTATTTTTGGTCTTTCTAGAAAGAATTCTAATGACATGACGTATTTCAGTGTCCCTGCCAATAACAGGGTCGAGTCTGCCTGCTTTCACTTCGGCTACAAGATCTCTTCCATATTTATTAAGCGCATCGTAAACGGCTTCTGGATTTTGTGATGTCACTCTCTGGTTCCCCCTTATTTCCTTTATTGCCGCTAAAATATACTCAGCAGTTTTTCCATTTGACTTAAGTATCTTTTGCATTTCAGAATCTTTTGCGTAGGAAGCAGCTAATAATATATGCTCTATTGAAATAAAGTCATCAGTAAACTTGGAAGCAAAATCCTCAGCACTAACAAAAAGCCGCTGCAGCTTGGATGTAATATATAACTTCCCTTGCTCAGCACCACTTCCTGTCACTTGTGGTTTTTTTTCAAGGACAGACTGCAATGCTCTTTCAACGCTTTCCGTACGGATATCTGCTTTCGTTAAAATCGCTTTTAATAAACTATCCTCTTGACGAAGTAGTGTTAAGAATAAATGGGGTTCATCTACCTCTTGATGATTACTTTTTACTGCTAAAGACTGGGCATCTAAAATACCCTTTTGAAGCCTCTCTGTCATTCGATTTAAATCCATCTTTTTCACCCCTTTGACCATTTTTGACCTATTTGATTTTATTATATACGAATATGTAATGAAATATAAAATAAAAGCCATCCTCGGGGATGACTTTTTCGAATGATTAAGGTTTATGCTGGTAAGTCCAAACACGTTCATCATTTGACGTTTCAGGAAACCTGTCTCCTGCTTTAAGCTTTATCTTCTTTGGATTATTGACGTTTGACTCTGTATCACCAATTTCTACATATACACCATTATTTGGTGCTTTTTGTCCAGATTTAAAATGACGACTTTGGCCCATTTTTTCTGTCCCTCCTTTTCCTGTACGATTTTATTATTTCCATTTGCTCTAGGGACATTTAAGGAATTATTATGTAATAAAATCAGCCTATGAGTGATGAGGATATATTTTGACGATTGTATGAACTTATGCCACAATTATTGATATATAAGCGTTGTTAACAATATAATTATAATATTATCTAGTAAATCAAACCTTGACTGTCATTTATTTAGGAAAGCAAATTAGCGATTGATTTCGCCCCTTTAAGGTGGTTATTCTTATGCAGTCAATAAAAGAAATACCTGTAAAGTTAACACAACTGTTTGATACCGTTCACCATATCAAGAAAATTGAAAAAGGCACTTTTCTATTCCAGGAAGGTTCAACTGCAAATGAATTATATATTATCCAAAGCGGAATCATTCAAATCAGCAAGATTATTCCAGATGGCCGGGAGCTTACATTAAGAATGTGTTCAAGTGGAGACTTTATTGGGGAACTGGATCTGTTTTCTCCTGCACCTAAGTATTTGTTAAGCGCCCGCGTGGCTGAAAGCGGCGAAGCAGCAGTTATTATGAAGGATGTTCTCGAGGAGAAGCTTGCAAAGAACCATGAACTGTCACTTGAATTCATGAAATGGATGAGCCAGCAGTATCGGAAAACCCAAACCAAATTTCGAGACTTGGTTCTTCATGGTAAGAAAGGTGCATTATATTCTACGCTCATTCGAATTACTAACAGCTACGGTATAAAAACCAACCAAGGAATTCTTATTGAATTACCGTTAACGAATCAAGAACTGGCTAATTTTTGCGGGACTTCACGTGAGGTAGTCAACCGATTGCTAAGTGATTTAAGAAAAGCTGGAATTATCTCTATTGATAAAGGCTCCATTACGATACATGACTTAGATTATCTAAAGAATGAAATTGATTGTGAAGACTGTTCTCCAGAGATCTGTAAAATAGACTAAATAAAATGATTTGTATAATCATCAGTGTGAAAAATATAGCTGAATTTATGATTTCGTAAATGCCAATCTTCATAGGGGATAGGGGTTTTCCATAAAAAATGATCGCTCTAATTATACTTGGCAGGAATGCGATGGCCAAGATCGAGCAGCCAAAAACTAAGCAGATGATAATCAATAACGTATGATATCCCCATGAGATCCATTTAAATTGAAGATTCATTTTCTCACGAATCATGGTTTTATTAATTGAAGTATAGTAAGCATTCATTGCAAAAAACGGAACCATTACTAGTCCGAACATGATAATCGAAGGCATTTTTAAAAGCGGAAATAGCAGAAATAATAAAGCAGGTACCAGATAAATGATCGTCCACTTTTTATAAAATTGAATTTTTTTCTTTTTAAATAACAGGAGCATGGGATAGGTGGCTAAGTATAGGAATATCCAGCCAATAAAAAATGGAATATGCTGCCACAAAAATCCTCCATCGATTACACCAAGCCAGAACGGGATAATGGTCATTGCCCACGCGCCATGTTGTTTCGGTAAGAATAACTTCATTTTTTCCACTCCTTCATTCCTCTGCTTTCCTTCACTATATAGCAGCCAAAAGAATAAAAAAGTGAAACACATCACAAATAGTGGAAATATAAACGAAGGCGGAACACCTTCTAACAATTTTGTCACTTTTATGTTTGAAATATAGAAATGCCCCAGATATCCATGGATAAAATGAATATGCTGGAGCATTGCAAGACGACCCTGATCTATTATTGAACAAACATATAAACCCCAATTTGAATTTTAGCGCAAATATGTATCTTCCACAGTGATAAAAGTAACATTTTTGACAATTTTATTAATTTTTTTCATCAATATTATGAACAAGTTTTATCAAATTATTTGAAATCTCCATCAGTGCTTTTTCCTCTGTAATAGGAAACACTGGAACCTCCAACCGCCCTCTAACTCCAACTATCAATTCTTTCTTCCAGACAATGACAGCCTTAATATTAGATAAATCGGAAATAAGTGAAAGATCGTTTTCATCTCTAATAATCACTAATTTGGGATAAGATTTCTTTTTATGGCCCTCAATTAAGATAATATCTGGGCAAAAGAAATCCACCAATTTTATTTGTTCTTCAAGAGTTAAAGCAGTTTCATCCGCTTGCAGGCATAACCTGCCTTCTCCTTCAACTAACGATGCAGCTGCTCCTGCGTTTATGTGCTTAGCCGAGTCCTTTTCAGAAAGAATGTCTGGCCGGCCTCCGTGCCCATGATGCTTGATGGTAACACTCTTAAAACCTTTATTTTTTAAGATTTTTATAAGTTTCAATATGATCGTGGTTTTACCGCTATTTTGGTATCCCACGATTTGAAAGATTATTGGCTTTACCAAGGCCACTCACTTCCTGCTTGGTCTTCAAGCAATAAAATATCAACCTCATCCCCTGCTTTAAAGCTCCTCGTTCCACCAGGCAGAATCATCAACGAATTAGCTCCAGAAAGACTCATAATAATATTGGATTTGTCTAAACCGCTGGGTGTTGCACTTAATCTCCCCTCTTTTATCGAAAAGGCACTGCGGACAAATCTTGTGAATGGGTTAGCCTTTGGAAAATCAACCTCAAGGACTGCTTTTTCCTTTCGCAGGTGCGGCATAGTGGAAAACAGCATTTTGCGAATGATTGGCCGTGCAAACAACTCAAAACCAACATAGCAGGCAGAAGGATTACCGGATAAACCAAATAGCAGTTTCCCGTGAAATTGAGCAACTGTCGTGACACTACCAGGCCTCATGGCAACTTTATTAAATAAAATTTCTGCACCTAGCTTTTCATATATGGCAGGTAAATAATCAAAATCGCCAACCGAAACGCCGCCCGTTGTAATAAGCAGGTCGACTTTATCCAGCGCAGTTTTTACTGCTGTAAAACATGTGTCAAAAACATCCGGAAGCTTGCCATAATATTGAACAATGGCTCCAGTTCTTTGGATTTGGGCCGCGATCATATGTGAATTACTATTTCGGATTTTACCAGGTACTAATTCTTCATCCACTTCGAGCAATTCTGTTCCAGTGGCAAACAAGCCAATGATCGGTTTTTTCGCAACAGGAACCTGGTGATAGCCAAAAGTAGCCAGCATCGCTTGAATCCCTGGGTTGATCAAGGTTCCCTTTTTCACTAGGACTTCACCCTTCTTGGCATCTTCGCCTCGATAGGAGACATTGTCACCCTGATTAAAGCTTCGCTTTATTGACATATATGGTATCCCATTTTTCTCATACGCTTTTGCGACTTCAAACATGACTACTGCGTCTGTTCCTTCAGGCATCATTGCCCCGGTCATAATTCGAACTGCTTCGTATTCTTTAATGATCTTAGAAGAAGTCATTCCCGCGCCAAGATGGTCGACTACTTTAAATTCTACTGTGTTATTTAAGGAAGCTTCTTTAGTATCTATAGACCGGACAGCGAATCCATCATAAGGTGCTCGATCAAAATGAGGGACATCGCTCGTAGCAACTAAGTCTTCTGATAAAAAACGGCCAAAACTTTCATCGATTGATATATATTCAGTTTTTCCATCTAACTGGTATTCCATTATTTTTTTAACTGCATCCCCAATCGGGATCGGTTTTCTTCTCTCTAACAATTCAATCAACTCCTGCAGGAAACATATCAAATTAAATAAAATCGTTTATTCATATATCATTATAAACCTATCGAATCGTCACAAATATAGCAAACATCACAACATAGACAAAAAAATTATTAAATCATTGCCATTGTGTGATTCAGGTCACCCACTTTTTTCGGGGAATGCCTTATTCTTAAGCTAGAAACGAACAAAACATTAGGAGGAAATTATGATTACTTTCCCTTTTTCTACAAATACATTGGTTAGAGATATCGTAAATGAACTGCCAAAAACGAGTGATGTGTTCAAGAAATTCAGAATCGACTTTTGCTGCGGAGGCAATATTCCATTATCCGAAGCCATTGCCGCAAATGGAATAAATGAAGAAGCAATAATGGAGGAACTTAGAGTAGTATTTGAAAAAAATAGTTCTGCTGAAACAGATTTAGAAGTTTGGACTAAATCGGATTCAACTACGATTATTGATCATGTTATCAACCATTATCACCATACTTCTGAAGAAGAATTATCACTGCTTAGCCCCTATGTTACCAAGGTTTCCCGTGTACACGGCGACAGTCATCCAGAGCTTTTAAAGGTTCATGAATTATTTTATGAATTCAAAAAAGAATTAATGGAGCATATGGCTAAAGAGGAAGCTGTTGTCTTTCCATTAATTAAACAACTTGCGGATGGAACGGCAGAAAATCGTGAAGAAGCGATTAACATGATTGTTGAGTTAGAAAAAGAACATGATCATGCAGGTGAAATCTTAAGACAGATTCGTGCCGTAACTTCTGATTACACTCTGCCTTTAGACGCTTGTGGAACCTACCGTTTAGTTTATAAGCGGCTAGAAGATCTTGAAGGATTAACTTTTATGCATGTGCATTTAGAAAATAATATCTTATTCCCTAGATATTTTTAATAAGGGTAAGTTAAAGAGGCTGTATATTTTACAGCCTCTTTTTCTATTTAAAAAACATCTCGTATAGTAAAAGAGGTCTAGCCGCCGATATAGGACATTTCAATTTTCTTACGATTCTTTGCTGTCTCTTCTGTTCTTTCATCTGAATATCTGTCATTTCGGCCATTCCAAATGTCTGTTATTCGGTTTCGCAGTTCTTCATCTGTCGCACCGTTTCTCATAAAGTTACGGATATCATGACCATTCCCATTAAATAAACAAGTAAAAATTTGTCCATTTGCAGAAAGTCGCGAGCGCGTGCAGCTGCTGCAGAAAGACTCTGAGACGGAGGAGATAAAGCCAACATTAACGTCCGTGTTCGTATAATTATATAATTTTGCAACTTCGCCAAAATAGGCTGGGTCAAGAGACTCTAATTGATAGTGCTCTTTAAGCATAATGTAAATCTGTTTTTTTGTAATCACATCATCCATTTTCCAGCCATTAGAAGAGCCAACATCCATATACTCAATAAAGCGGAGTTCTAATCCATTTTTTAAGCAAAAATCTGCCATTGGGATGATTTCTGAATCATTAAGGCCTTTTTTAACAACCATATTGATTTTGACTCTGAGACCAGCTTTTTTAGCTGCTTCAATCCCATCTAACACCGGCTGAGTGCCGACGCCTCGTCCATTTATGATCCCAAACAGCTCATCGTTTAATGTATCGAGGCTTATGTTCACTCTTTTTAGTCCAGCCTCTTTTAATTTATCAGCGAGTTTAGGAAGAAGTACTCCGTTTGTCGTTAGAGCGATATCTTTTAAGCCATCAATTTCCGATAGCTTTTTCACCAAAATGGGAAGGTCCCTGCGAAGCAGCGGCTCCCCGCCCGTTAGACGAATTTTCTCTACACCAACACTTACAAAAGCTTTTGCTACTCTTTCAATTTCCTCATATGTCAGCAGGGCACTTTTCGGCAGAAATTCAAAATCATCTCCAAATTGATCTGCAGGCATGCAATATTGACAGCGAAAGTTACAACGATCGATTACTGAGATTCTTAAATCACGTAATGGGCGTGCGAATTTATCTTTAATAATGGTCTTTTCCATTCATATCAACTCCATTATTGTAAAAGCGAATAATATAATGCAAGTGTACCAACTATTAATAAAAAATACTGTTACTTTATTCACTATCATAACATTTCTTTTACATTTTTTTAACGTGTTTCATGTAATTAGATGAGTTTTCACTATATTGTCATTGTTTACTCCGCGCGAAGGTCAAATCGTAAGTTAAAATAAGACTATCGATACTAGAAGATGAGTCTAAAAATGACTTTGAGGTGAAATACATGGTGACTAAAATGAAACCAACTCATTCATTAGAAATAAAAGAACTGCTTAAATTTGCTGATCGAAAAATTAAAAGTGAAAGAGGCACCTATTTATTTCAAGAAGGAATGGCTGCAGAAGAACTTTATATTATTGTTTCTGGTAAAGTACAAATCAGTAAAATTACATCCGATGGACGTGAACTTTCCTTAAGAATATGTGGAGAAAATGATATTTGTGGAGAATTAACACTCTTTACCGACAATCCGAGATATTTATTAAGTGCTAAAGTATTGGAGGAAGGAGAAATCGTTGCCATCAAAAAAGATGTGATTGAAAGTGAGATTTTCCAAAATAGCAAGCTTGCATTCGAGTTTATGAAATGGATGAGTGACCATTTCCGTAAAACACAAACAAAATTTCGTGATCTTGTTCTAAATGGCAAACGAGGAGCACTTTTCTCTACTCTAATCCGCATGTCTAATAGCTATGGTATTCATAAAGATAATGAAATATTAATCGATTTACCATTAACTAACCAGGAACTGGCCAACTTCTGCGGGACTTCGAGAGAGAGCACGAACCGTATCCTAAGTGAATTAAAAAAAGATAAGATCATCAATATTAAAAAAGGGAAAATCTCCATTCTAGATTTGCAATATTTAAAGGATGAAATTGGCTGTGAAAATTGCCCTGCTATCTATTGCAATATTGAATAGTGATATGGAAGCAATCGAATTCGATTGCTTCCATATTTTTATTGATACTGTTTTTTTGTATAAGAAAAGAGCCTTTATTGCACTTGTTTTTCACGTATTGCTTTTGGAATATACACACAGAACGGTTCACTTTCCAAATAATCCCCTGTCATCGCATAGGCTCTAGATCTTGAGCCGCCACATACATGACGGAATTCACACACCCCGCATTTTCCTTTATAAAGATCCGGATTTCTTAGTGATTGGAATACTGGTGACTCGCGGTAAATTTCCGCTAGCGGTGTTTCACGGACATTTCCTGTTTTAACTGGTAATAATCCACTTGGATACACATCTCCAATATGTGAGATGAAGACAAAGCCATTTCCATCATTTACACCTTTAGGTGCTCGACCAAGTCCGTCAATTGAACCTGTTAAGCCTTGTTCTGTTAATGCACTTAAATAATTTATTTCATCTGTCTGATCTTTTGCTTCACGCATCTTTTGCTGGATAACAACACGGCGATAGTGTTGGGCAGCGGTAGTCTTAATATCGAAAGAAACACTCTTACTAAGGTCATATAACCATCTGAATACCTTCTCATGTTCAACAGGCGAAATCATATCAGACTCCTGTCCTCTTCCTGTCGGAACAAGGAAAAAGACACTCCAAAGTACACATCCTAAATCCTCCACCATTTTTGCCATTTCATCTAGGTATTCAATGTTGTATCTAGAAATAACTGTATTTATTTGAATGGGAATTTCTAGTTCATGCAAATAGTTAATTCTCTCCATTGTGAGATCAAAGGAACCAGCAGTTCCACGGAAGTGATCGTGAACAGCAGCGGTTGGTCCATCAATACTGAAAGCCCATCGGGAAAGACCAACATCCTTCGCCTTTTCAATTGCTTCTTTTGTGACATTTGGTGTCGCACTTGGGGTCATGGAAACTCTAACGCCTTTTTCTACTGCATATTTTGCAATATCAAAAACATCTTGTCTCATTAATGGGTCTCCCCCCGTAAACACCAGCATTGGATTATTCATTTCGTATATTTGATCTATTAGGTTCTTACCTTCTTCAAATGTTAGTTCACGTGGGTCTCTTCTTACTTGAGCTTCTGCACGACAATGTAAACAAGCTAATTGACATGCACGTGTGAGTTCCCATATAACGATAAATGGATCTTTATTAAAATCTCGGCCAAAAGCCATATGAAACGCCTCCTAAAACGGCCATTTCAAAAACCAAACAGCCTTATTACTTGTAATTATATAGGGGATTCCACTATGGATAAGTGAACTACCTCACATTACGTCTAAAAAAATATGTCCACATTGTGAAGTGCAAAATAAAAACAGCAGAATCTCTGCTGTTTTCTTGTTTACTTAACGAATTCCTAATGCGATTTTTGCATAACGTGACATCATATCCTTGTTCCATGGCGGGTTAAACACAATATTAACCTCGACCTCTTTTACTTCAGGGATATCCGCTAATGCTCGCTTCACCTGATCCACAATAGTTCCAGCAAGCGGGCAGCCCATGGAAGTTAATGTCATGGTAATCGTTACATTTCCTTCATCGTCCATTTCTGTATCATAGACTAAACCTAAATTAACGATATCTACACCTAACTCAGGGTCGATTACTAGCTCTAATGCACCCATAATATTTTCTTTTAACTCTTCATTCATCTATACCACTCCTTTTATTTATTGTAGTAAATGTTTCTCAAACCATTCAACTGTTGCTTTTAATCCTTCTCTGCTTACCTTATGGTCAGCATGTTCATCTGTAATAAAGTGAATATTACCAGGGTTTTTACTATAGTTTTGATTTACAGATTGATAAAAACGATATGTTAACTCAAAAGGCACAATAGGATCTTTTTTTCCATGCCAAAATAACAATGGTCTATTTTCAAGCTTATTTGGCTGCAGACTCAAATCATATTGACGTAAAACTGATAATTGCTCTGCAATTTGCTCATCAGTAAAAGAAAGGCTAACACCAAGATTTTTCATTTGTGCTAATTGCCAATGCAGATAATCTTCATATGCTGGCATCCCCATTAAGCTAACTGCAGCTTTGACCCATTTATATTTAGTCAAAGCACCCAAGGTCACAATCCCGCCCATAGAGGTTCCAGCCAGTCCAATTTGTTCAGGATCTGCTAATCCTTCTTCTACATAGTATTCCTTATAAATGTTTAATTCATGGATTGTCTTGATGACAATTTCCCAAAAATGACCGTATAGATCTCTTTCGGTTAAACCCTGTTCCCTTTCACCATGATAAATCGCCTCTGGCAGGATGACTCGAAAACCCTTTTCTGCTAATAAATAAGCATAATGAAGATTATTTTCCTTGGCACTAGTAAAACCATGAGTAAAAATAATAAACGGAAGTTTCTCTTGTTGTCCACTTTTCTTTACTATATGTAGGAAGGGATTATTATTAACCAAACTTTTTTCAACGATAATCACGTAGGTAAATCCTCCTGGGTAAAATAATTATATCTGAAAGCAAAATCTTATGAAGTGAATTTTTTTACAGGTACGGTATAAAATTGTTAACATAGTAGTTATAATGGTATGACTTTCCAACAAAAAAATCCATAGTTGTAGTGTATCATTTCGTTAACTATTTATCTAAAGCTTAGACTTATTGTTTAGAAAACGATTCAAAAGGAGTCAATATGGCAGAAAAACATTTAATTGCACTAGACTTAGATGGAACTTTATTAAAAGATAATAAAACGATTTCCGAGAAAACTAAAAAAGTTTTAAGTAAAGCGAGAGAAGAAGGACATGTGGTCATGATTGCCACAGGCAGACCCTATCGTTCAAGTGAACCCTATTATCACGAGCTTGGGTTAGACACGCCCATTGTTAACTTTAATGGTGCCTTCATGCATCACCCGCTCGATGCCAGCTGGGGATTTTTTCATGACCCACTTGACGTAAAAGTGGCCAAAGAGATTGTAGAAGCGTGCCGATCCTTTCAGTTTCACAATATTATTGCCGAAGTGATTGATGATGTTTATTTCCACTATCATGATGAAAAGCTGTTAGATATTTTTAGCATGGGCAATCCAAATGTAACAACGGGCGATTTGCGAAATTACTTAAAGGATTCTCCTACTAGTTTGTTAATTCATACAGAGGAAGATGAATTAAAACATATACGTAAGCATTTGTCTGACGTTCACGCGGAAGTGATTGATCATCGCAGCTGGGCGGCGCCATGGCATGTCATTGAAATTATTAAGACCGGTATAAGCAAGGCTGTGGGTTTAAAAAAGGCTTCTGAATACTTCAACATTCCCGCAGAAAGAATTATTGCTTTTGGCGATGAAGATAATGATTTAGAAATGCTTGAATATGCTGGCCGAGGGATTGCGATGGGCAATGCCATTGATAAAGTCAAAACGATTGCCAATGAAGTAACCTTGACCAATGAGGAAGACGGGATTGGGGTATATTTGTCAGATTTGTTAAACTTAAAATATTGATAGTGGTTCACCATTGTTTACCTAAATGAAATACTCTGATTTGAGCATACTATTTTTGTGAGGCAGTTAACCTGCTTACACCAAGCTCACCAAATTGGAGGGATTGTAATGGGTAAACGAAACAAATCAAAACGCTTTGTCCAGCAAGGAGTGGATACTGTCAGTAAGCATGATGAACGTATTCCTTACCACATGACCTACGCTGAAGCGGAAGCCCAGAAAATGTCCAATGTGCGTGAATCCTCGCTTGGGGGAATATAACGATGGGAAACCAGTTGTTCCAAGAAGCAAGAAGATTTGTTGAGATGGCAAAGTCTGCCGACCCTGCTGATCGCGATTCTGTGATTTCGAAGGCAAAGAATGCATTAAGTTCGGCATATGCTAATTCAACCTTCGCAGAACAAAGTCAGCTCCAAGAAATGCAAAATGAGCTTGATCAATTAAAATAATGGGAAAGCTGGCACGTCTCAGAAACGTGCCAGCTTTTCTGTTTTAATAGCTCTGTTAGGCTCCTTCATGGTTACCACTTTTTCAATTTTCCTTTGATTCCGGTCGTCGAAAGCCAGAATTTTCTGCTGGCACATTAAAATTCACCTTGCTGACTACACTTTGGTTGTTATTTAATGGTTGGTCATTAAGTTTTCTCGGTAAAAGAGTGGCAGTAACCGTATATTGCCCGGCAGGAACTCTTTTTCCATTTACTTTGTAATCCCAGCTTTCTATTTTTCGATAGGTTTGTTGCGGTTCAATTTTTAGGTATTGCAGTGCCTGTAAAAAGAATCGTCCTTTTGAATATCTATATACCTCATGCCCGGTTCGGTCAGTAACAGTAATCTCATAATATTGTGAGGTAGGAAACTCAAAATGCAATGGAGCTTCCTCATTATTCTTAATAAGAAGTTCAAATTCCACTCTCTCATTTCCTACATTAGGAACAACTGAAAACTGAAATTGCTCACCATAACTTGCCTCTCCTTTTAAACTAAAGGGAAAAAGAAACAAAATCACACTTAAAACAATTCTCACGATTTACACCCTCCCTATTCCCGTCTAAAAAATCCATATATCCCTGTTGTTTGAATAATATTCGTGAATGCATTAGGATCAACCTCAGCGATAATTCGTTCCAAATCATACAGCTCATAACGGGTGATAACAATCATCAGCATGTCCCTTGCTTCATTAGAAAAAGCTCCCTTTGCGGGAATCATCGTAATACCTCTAACTAACTGAGAATGAATCGCTTTCTTTAGCTCATCAGCTTTTTTGGTAATAATCATCGCAGTAAGCTTTGCATGCCTAGTATGGATGGCGTCCACTACTCGGGTCGAAGCATATAAAGAAACTATGGTATAAAGGGCTTTTTCCCAGCCATATAAAAAGCCCGCGGTAATGATGATAACTGCATTCATAATAAACATATAGCTGCCAATCGGTTTATCCTTCATCCTTGATAAAACCATCGCAATAATATCTAAGCCGCCTGTTGAAGCCCCCCATTTTAAGGTTAAACCGACCCCCACGGCTAAAATTACGCCCCCAAATACCGCATTAAGAAGAATATCTTTTGATACTTCTGTAATGGGAATTAATTCTAAAAAAAGTGATGATAAAGCCACACTTAAAAAACTATAAATGGTGAATGACTTTCCTACCTTCAACCATCCTAGGATTGCTACGGGAATATTAAGCAATAGCAATAAGAATCCCATTGATATATTTAATGGCGTTTGGTCACTTAATACTTTTGATAATAGTTGTGCTACTCCAGTAAAACCGCTTGAGTATACATTTGCTGGAATTAAAAATAAATTAATTGCCAGGGCATTTAGGAATGCACCCACTATAACAATGATTGTTTTTTTTGTTTGCTGCCATAACAAAAGCACCATCTCCTTCAATTTTTAAGGTACTTATCTCTAAACCGATAATTGTATTTTTGATGTGAAACCGATAAACTGAAGTTAACTATATTAGCTTGAAAGCAGGTGAGCTTCATGCCGGTAAAAATACTAGCTGACAGCGCATGCGATTTACCAAAAGATTTTTATTCTGAACATAACGTTACATTATTTCCATTAAAGGTTCAGGTTAACGGACAGGAATATGAGGATGTTAAAACAATTGATCCAAAAACTGTCTATGACGCCATACGTGGCGGCGATGTTCCAAAAACGTCTCAAGTATCTCCTTTATTATTTGAGGAAGTCTTTACAAAAATGGCTGAAAATAATGAAGATGGAATATATATTGCGTTCTCTTCCGAATTATCTGGTACATATCAGACATCTGTTATGATTCTTGACCAAGTGAAGGAAAAATATCCAAACTTTAATTTAATCGTAGTTGATACTAAGTGTGCCTCACTTGGATTTGGACTAGTCGTTAAAGAAGCGGCAAGGCTTGCTGCAAAAAACGTCTCAAAGGAAGAAATACTAAAAGATGTATTATTCAGATGTCAACACATGGAGCATCTATTTACCGTAGAGGACTTAGATTATTTAGCTAAAGGCGGTCGTGTATCCAAAGCCTCAGCCTTTTTGGGCGGCTTACTAAACATAAAGCCTATTTTGAATGTCGAGGACGGAAAACTGGTTCCAATTGAAAAGATACGAGGAAAAAAGAAGGTTTATAGACGTATAATTGAACTGATGAAAGAACGCGGTGAAAGCTTTGGTGACCAAGTAGTGGGGATTAGTCATGCGGATACCGAAGATACTGTATTAGAAGTAAAAGCAATGATTGAGGAAGAATTACATCCAAAAGAAGTCTTTATTACTTCGATTGGATCAACAGTCGGCGCGCATACCGGGCCAGGAACCATTGCAATTTTCTTTTTAAATAAATTGCCAAAATAAAAAAGCGGGAAGCCCCGCTTTTTTTTATTTGTGGTCTGTTTTCTTTGAATATTGATTTTTACCTGCTTGGCGATTCTTCTCACGCATCATATTTTTTTCGTGTCTAAGTGCATTATTATCTTGAGCCTTTTTATCATTATCTGATGTATGCGGCATAATCATACCCCTTTCAAAATGCTTTCAACATTAGTGTTGTCAATTTAAAAAAGAGTATGTAGAAAAAAGTTAATCTTTCTTTAGATATGTCCAGCTTCCTTCCTGATAGACTCTGCCGTCTTTCATCAGCTTCCCAAGTGCTCGCTTAAATGCACCCTTACTTAACTGGAATCGCTCTTGGATATCCTCAGGCATACTTTTATCATTAAATGGCATCGCACCGTTCCGACTCATTAAATACTCAAAAATCCGTTCAGCGTCAAGGTCCTGAGATTCCTGTTTTCTTGAGAGCAGGGAAACATTTACTGTCCCATCTTCCTTAACATCTATGATTCGGCCTTCCACCTTTTGCCCTAATCTTGGCTCTTCTTGTCTTTGTGATTCATGAATAAACCCTTTATAGCCTTCAATTGTGTAGACCCAGCTTCCTACCTTAGCTGTACGATAGATATGCCCTTGTATGTTTTTGTTAAAATCTTTTCTAGTGGCATTTGTTGAAATCGATTCGATGACAGGGTCAGTTGCAAGCCTTGCATAAAGCAGGTAATTGTTATTTACTCTTAGAGTTGCATAGACCAGATCGCCTGGCTTTGGCCAAACTGACTTATGAACTGGAAGATCATCAATTCCTAATAATAAATCCTTTTTTAACCCAATATCTAAAAATACACCGATATTTGGGTTGGTATCGACAACTTTAAGCCAAGCATATTTCCCAATAGCTATTTCAGGTATAGTGGTGGACGCAGACGTTCTGCCTTCAGAATCAACATAAAGAAATACCTCGACGGTTTCATCTTCATCATATTCACGGTCCGCCTCATTTATATGCAACAAAACATCTTCATTTCCATCAGTTAAAAAATAGCCGAATTCTGCTTTTCGTGCTACCGATAAAGTAACGGTTTGACCAATAAGTTCTTGTAGAGACATGTTAACTCACCTTTTCTTTCCTATCGTTTTCCATAGGGTTGTTTGAACTGCTATATTTTACTATAATGTACCCATAAAGGGAAACTTTAGCAGTGCGATGAATACTAAATACCTTTATTAAAAATATACTGGAGGTATTATTACTATGGCCAAAGATGAATCATTTGATATTGTATCCAAAGTGGAATTTACTGAAGTCACAAATGCAATTACAGCAACGATGAAGGAAATTAAAACCCGTTATGATTTTAAGGGCAGCAAAAGTGAGGTTACTCTGGATAAAGAAGAACTCGTTCTAGTTTCAGATGATGAATTTAAAATGGACCAACTAAAAGACGTCCTGCTTGGCAGGTTAATCAAAAGAGGTGTTCCTGTTAAGAATCTCGATTATGGAAAAATGGAAAAAGCCTCTGGCGGAACTGTTCGCCAAAGAGCAAAGCTGGTTCAAGGAATCGATAAAGAAAATGCTAAGAAAATTAACACGATTATTAAAAATAGCGGTCTAAAGGTTAAAAGCCAGATTCAAGACGATCAAGTCAGGGTCAGCGGTAAAAACCGTGATGATTTACAAAAGATTATCGCGCTGGTACGTGAAGCAGACCTTACCGTCGATGTTCAATTTATTAACTATCGATAAAATTCATTTACAAGGTGAAAGGAAAAATTTCTTTTCGCCTTTTTTATTTTCTAATATTTTCGTTCATTTTCCTCAAACTAACATGGTAAATAAACTTGGAGGTAAAATGAATGTCCAATAACCAAAAACAACAAAAAAATGCTTATCCACCACAGCACCAAAATCGCCAGCCTGGAATTGAAAGTGAGATGAACCCTCGTCCTGTTTCTGTTGACCAAAACTATAAAAGTGCTGGTAAATTAACCGGTAAAACAGCCATTATCACCGGAGGGGATAGCGGCATTGGTAAATCCGTTGCGATTTATTTTGCTAAAGAAGGTGCGGATGTCGCGATTGTCTACTTGGATGAGCATCAGGATGCAGAAGAAACAAAAGGACTCGTTGAAGCAGAAGGACGCAGATGTCTGCTTTTTTCCGGTGACGCAGGCAATGAGGAATTTTGTAAGGAAACCGTTCGTAAAACGATGGATCATTTTGGGAAAATTGATATCTTAGTCAACAATGCCGCAGAGCAGCACCCGCAGAAAAGTCTGTTAGATATTACCTCAGAGCAGCTTGAAAAAACGTTTCGGACCAATATTTTCTCCTATTTTTATATGTCTAAAATGGTTCTGCCACACCTGAAACAAGGTGGTACTATTATCAATACAGCATCTGTCACTGCGTATGCCGGCAATGAGCAATTATTAGATTACTCTGCTACAAAAGGTGCCATCGTGACCTTTACACGTTCTCTGGCAAAATCGCTTGCCCCACAAGGGATAAGGGTAAATGGCGTCGCACCGGGTCCCATTTGGACGCCGCTGATTCCCTCTACGTTTAATGAAGACCAAGTCGCAAGCTTTGGTTCAAATACACCACTGGGCAGAGCGGGCCAACCATTTGAACTTGGCCCAAGCTACGTATACCTCGCTTCTAATGATTCTTCTTATGTAAGCGGGCAAATCCTCCATGTCAACGGCGGAGAAATCGTAAATGGATAGACCATAAAGGAAAGTGCGATACTCGTTTGGAGTATCGCACTGACTTTTTACCTTCTTCTTTTCCTAATCTTTAAGATGAAAATCATGAACAAGATGTACACTACGACTAAGGAGCCGACTAAAGGCAGATTGATACCGCTTTTTTCTGTTAACACATATATTTCTGACTCATCACGGTCGATGATAAGGTCATATTGATCACCATTGCTCCGAACCAGATCTCCGTTAAGCAATCCTCGTAATTCCTTATCACCTTCAATTTGCCCATTGTTTAAGGTAATGTTTTGAGATTCACTTGTATTATTAATGGCGATAATCGCTGTTTCATTTTGGTAAACACGTTTGTAAACTGCCATTCCATCTTTTTCGTAAAGCATTTCCATACTTCCTCGGGTTAACGAAGGAAGTTGATTCCTCAACTCACCAAGCTTGGTTATATAGTCAATGAGTTCCTTTTCAGTCCGAAAATTCATTGGCTGACGATTATCTGGAATTTCTCCCCCATTTAATGCAATTTCACTTCCATAAAAAACAACGGGAATACCGGGAGTTGAATAAATATAAGTTAATGCGGTTTTCCAGCGTGCCCCTGGAAAATGTTTATTTGTAACAATATCTTGTGTAAACCTATGTGTATTCTCGTTATCAAAAAATTGCGGCTGCAATTCTGGTTTTTGAACCTTACTTTCATTTAAAGGGCTAAAGGTTTGATTAGTAGCAGCGAAGACATTTCTTAACTCTTCGCTATGTTGATAATCAGTAAGGCTGTCAATTCCAGCATTTTCATATTTTTCGAAGTCTACTGCACTGTTAGGAGAGGTTATCCCTAACAGAAAAAAGTTTTCCTTTTCGCTTTTTACTTCTTTTGAAAAATCACTCCAAAAGGACACAGGTACGTGATTTACTTCCGGAAGGCTATAACCGTCAATATCGGTTTTGTTGATCCACCACTTAGCAGCGTCCAATAAGTAATCCTTTACGTCAGGGTTGTCCTGATTAAGGTCAGGCAAACCGTTCACCCAGCCATTTTCTAGTTCATCCCGATCTTCTGTGTTATTAATTTCCTGCTTCTCATGGAACCAATCTTGCTTAGATGAGTCTATTACCCATGGGTGTTCTGCAGAGACATTATTGGTTACAAAATCCATAACCACCTTCATATCTCGTTTATGTGCTTCTTGTACTAGTTTATTAAACGTTTTCATTGATCCAAAATGTTCGTCAGGCTTATAAAAGTCATTCACCCAATAACCATGGTATCCTCCAGCAGTGTTATCAAATATCGATGTTAATCGGATGGCTGTAAAGCCCATTTCTTTCAGATAATCCAACTTATCGATAACTCCCTGAAAATCACCGCCATTGTAGGATAACGGATCTAGTGTATTAACTTCCTTATCATTGGTTGTATTCGCATTAAAGAAACGATCAACCATGATAGAATAAATGGTTTCATCCTGCCAGCTTCGGTCTTCTTTCTCCGTTTCTGCATGTGCCGGCAATGATGTTATAACTAAAAAAAAGATTAAAATAAGTGTAATTAAGGTTTTTTTCATCTTCAATCCCCTTCCATACACTCATTTTAATCTAATAAAGGTGTGAATCCAACTATTAACGTCTATCCATTTACTATATTAATATTGTAATCTCTAAACCAAATATCAAGTTGAATAAAGTATGCTAATAGTTGCGGACCTGACATCAACTGACCAAACCATGGCTCTTTGAACGAATTACCACCAGATTCAACCAGTTGATTGAGTAAATCACGATTGAATAGTTCGTAAAGTACCGTAGACTTATCTGCTAATATATCCCTCAATTGCTGCTGAACCGCTAAAGTATATTCTGGATTATGGGTTTTGGGATAAGGGCTTTTCTTACGATAAAGTACTTCCTCTGGAAGAATTCCTTCAAACGCTTTTCTTAAAATCCCCTTTTCTCTGCCATGGACCATTTTTATATCCCATGGGATATTCCAGACGTATTCTACAAGACGGTGGTCTGCAAATGGGACTCTGACCTCAAGACTGGCTCCCATGCTCATTCGATCTTTTCTGTCAAGGAGCGTTGTCATAAAATGTGTCATATTAATATAGAAAAGCTCTCTCCTTTTTGCTTCTTCTGGGCTCTCTCCATCCAATCTAGGCGTTTCCTGGATCGCTTGATTGTATTTTTCTATCACATAATCCTTTAAATTCAATCTTTGCTGCCAATCAGCTCTTAACAAATTATTTCTTTCATTAACTGAACGCATCCAAGGGAAACTAGGTCTCTCTAAATCTGCCTTGCGATGAAACCATGGATAGCCTCCAAAAATCTCATCCGCACATTCTCCAGAAAGACTAACAACAAAGTCCCGTTTTATTTCCTTACAAAACCAAAGTAAGGATGAATCAATGTCAGCCATACCAGGACAGTCGCGAACATGAACCGCTTCTGTTAAGTCTTTCACTAATTGCTGCTGAGAAATTGTTTTGAAATGGTGCTTTGTATTAAACTCATTGGTTACAATGTTAATCCATTTTTCATCCGCATTTGGCTGAAATTCATTTGCTTTGAAAAATTGGTCGTTACCTTCATAATCAATCGAATACGTATGAAGCTGGCCTTTTCCTTGTTCTTTAAATCCTTGAGCAGCAATCGCTGTAATAATACTTGAATCAAGCCCGCCTGATAAGAAGGTGGAAAGCGGCACATCTGATACAAGCTGTCTTGTTACAGCGTCTGTTACCAAATAGCGTACTTTTTCAGCTGTTTCTTCGACATTATCCTTATGCACATCGCTCTTAACATTCCAGTAGCGCCAAATTTTTATGCCGTTTTTTGAAAAAATCATCGCGTGTGCCGGCCGCAGCTCCTTAATGCCTTTAAAGATTCCAGATCCAGGAGTCCTTGAAGGTCCTAAACCGAAAATTTCTGCTAGCCCTTCGTATTCCAGTTCAGTCTTCATTCCTGGGTTCGCAAGGATAGCCTTGATTTCCGAAGCAAATACTATCCCGTTATTTAATTCTGTATAAAACAATGGTTTAACTCCCAATCGATCGCGGCCAATAAACAATTGTTCTCTCTGCTGATCCCAGATTGCAAAGGCATAGATACCGTTGAGATAATTTACGCACTCTTCCGCCCATTCTATATAGGCAGTTAACAGAACTTCTGTATCAGAATGACCTTTGAAAGAATATCCTTTAGTAAGGAGAATTTTGCGGATATCTTCGGTATTATATAGTTCACCGTTGTAACAAATGGTGTACTCTTTACCTTCCTTTTGTTTTGTCATTGGCTGTCTTCCGCCTTCAGGATCCACAACAATCAGGCGCTTATGACCAAACCCGGCATGTGTTTGAACCCAGAGGTTGGTTTCATCTGGTCCTCTTTTGGCAAGCGTTTTTGTCATTTTTTCAATCGTGTCTTTTTCAATTCTTAAGTCTTTAGTAAAATCAACCCACCCTGAAACTCCGCACATAAAACTCTCCTCTCTCCAGTAACTGAGACTGGATATCATTACATGCTTTTATTCTATTCAGCCCAAATTATTTGGTAAATTGTCCAAATTAAAGATAAACAAGTTATAAAATCTCACAAAGATGTCTACAAAGAAAAAGAAAGCATTAGGCACGGAGGTTAAACATGAATCGACAACAAAGAATTAAACTATTAGATTTTCAACTGAGGGCCTATAACGAAGGAGCAGTTGAACAAATTAGTGATCAATGGATCTTTTTTGATGAAGAAACTGAAGAAGCGGCGATGCTGGATGACTTCCTACAGCAAGAGATTGAAATATTTCGCGGGAATCGCTGGAGGAAAGGAATCTTAATCGAATCTGGAAAGGTACGAAGCGGGAATGAGATTATTATGCTTCGTGACCATGATAAGGTTAGAATAAGAAAGCATTTAATTTACTCATTAGAAAGACTTTTAGAGGGAATGAATGATGACGCCTTTTTTCAATTTGTCACGACATTAAATTCTTTAGATTTTTCTATATACGATTGTATCTATTGTTATAATCACCTATCATTCTTATCCGATGATAATCAAAGAGATGGGGTAAACTTTATTGTCTTCGATAACCAGGAACAAATTTGTAATGTTCAGCACCATTTTTGTTATTTCGAAAAGGTAAATGACCGCTTTGAATTCACCTTAAATACGGGAAAAAGATTGGTAATCGAAAAGATGATTTCATAATTAGAAAAGGTGTGTTTTTTCATATAAGAGAAAAACACACCTTTTTTCTGATTTTTAGTTTCCTATATATTTTGAGTAAAGGGATTTTGCTTTTACGATATCATTCGTACCATGGACCAGGACTCGACCATCCTTGAATACGACGATTGAAGTTTCTTGATCAGGAGAAAAACGGAGTAAAAATTGGTTTCCGGTTACTTTTCCATTTTTCTTTAGGTGATCACTAAGTTTTTTTAGGTCTCGCTCACGCTTTTCTCTAAAATATATTTGCACGGTATCTCTTCCACACAGTGAACTATAACTTTCTTGAACGACAGACGAACGATCAAGAAAGTCAAACTGACCGTTTACACATGCAGGACATTGTGGGTTTTTTCCCTCACTTGTATCCATTGAAAAAAAGGAAGTATCCCATACATCAATTTGCTCTAGGTTAGAACTTGTAGCGGCTCCTATTATTAGTTTTATTGCTTCCATTGCTTGGAAGGAACCGATAATATCCGTTATTGGTGACAGAACACCAATCGTGTCACATGTTTCCCCCCTGCCAGCCGGTACATGTGGAAATAGGCAGCGATAACATGGGGTTATGCCAGGTTTAATGACGGCAAACATTCCTCTAGAACTGACTGCAGCCCCATGGACCCAAGGAACCCCATACTTAATCGCAACATCATTGATTAAGTAGCGGGTCATAAAATTATCAGTACCATCAACGATAACATCAACCCCCGTTAATAGTTCCTCTGCGTTATCAAGATTTAAATCTGTGATAGCTGCATCAACTGTAACCGTAGAGTTGATAGAGCTCAGTCTCTGTTGTGCCGCAACTGCCTTGGGAAGATTTAGTTTTACATCTTCCTCATTAAAAAGTGATTGACGCTGCAGATTGGAAAGATCAACAACATCTCTATCAATTAACCTAATGTATCCCACACCAGATCGGACCAAATGATTGGCACATACCGTTCCCAATGCTCCCACACCGACAATGGCTACTTTGCTTTGCAGCAATTTCGACTGTCCCTCTTCCCCTATTCCTGAAAAAAGAATCTGCCTTGAGTATCTTCCTAAATCAGTCATGTGTAATCCTCTTTCCTAGATTAGTAGTACATTTTAACGAGTCACATAATATACGTTAATTTTAATTGAATTTTGAAAAAGTTTAAATATTAAATATATAAAAATAATAGTATAATAGAAATTGGATTTATTTATTAATTTTGAGAGGAATATCCTATTAATATTTTTTAATATAAATGGGAGATAAGCTTCAATTTATTAATGAAAGAGAGGGAAAACATTTGAATCTAGGTGGTTTTTTAAACAAAGAAGTGGTAGTTGATTTAACAGCAGGCACGATTAATTACAGACCTATTAATGAAGAGGATGCAAAAAAGTACATTGGGGGCCGCGGTCTGGGAGTAAAATATGTACTTGATAATGGGCCTGAAGTTGAGCCATTATCTCCTGAAAATATGCTTTGTATTATGACTGGTCCTGTAACCGGCTCACGGTCTTCAATGAGTGGACGTCTTTGTGTTGTGACTAAATCTCCGCTAACAGGAACAGTTACGGATTCTCATATGGGAGGATGGACCGCAGCCCGATTAAAGTGGGCAGGGGTCGATAATATCATCCTTACAGGTAAAAGCGACAAGCCTGTTTATCTTTATATCGAAGATGGTAAGGCGGAACTGCGTGATGCCTCAGAACTTTGGGGCAAAGGAACAAGAGAAACGGTTAAAACAATGCAGGCTAGATACGGTGAACAAGATCTTAGTGTCATGACCATTGGTCAAGCCGGTGAAAATACAGTTAAGTTTGCTTCCTTTATTAACGAGCATGACCGCGCTGCAGGACGTGGCGGAACTGCCGCTGTTGCAGGCTATAAAAAATTGAAAGCGGTTGTAATAAAAGCACCTCAAAAAGGAAATATGCCACAGCCTAAGTTAGAAACTGAATATAAAGAGGCTAACAAAAAGGCAGTAAAGGCTATTCTTGACGGCGGATTAACCGCACCAAATAAAGGTGGTCTTTCCGTTTACGGTACAAACGTATTAACCAATATTATCAATGAGGTCGGGGCGCTTCCAACAAAGAACTCCCAGTTCACTCATTGGGATGAGGCAGAAAAGCATAGTGGAGAATATGTCAACGAGCATTTACTTATTAAAAATAATACTTGCCATGCATGTCCTGTAGGCTGCAAAATCGAAGTTGAAGTCAAGGATGGAAAGTATAAAACTAGAGTCGAAAGTATTGAGTTTGAATCTGCTTGGTCACTTGGCTCTAACTGCTTATTAAGCGATGCCGAGGCCATTTCTTATCTGATTGACCGCTGTAATGAGTACGGTCTTGATACCATTGAATTAGGACACTGCTTCTCCGTTACAATGGAAGCTTATGAAAAAGGGTTGATTACGGAAGAGCTGATTTGGGGCGATGCGGATTCCATGATTGACCTAACGAAGAAAATTGCATTCCGTGAAGGCTTTGGCGGTATCCTTGCTGAAGGTCCAGCAAAAGCAACAGCTTCTTGGGGTGCATCAGAACTTTCTATGTCTGTAAAGGGACAATCCATTCCTGCATATGACCCACGTGGTATTCAAGGAATTGGTCTCGGTTATGCAACTAGTAACCGCGGAGCCTGTCATTTACGCGGCTATACGGTTGCCAGTGAAATTGCCGGTATTCCAGAGCCTACAGACCGCCTTAAGCCAGAAGGAAAAGGTAAGTTATTAAAAGTATTCCAAGATATGCTTGCTTTCTCTGATTCTATGAATATTTGTAAGTTTTCATCTTTCTCTGAAAACGCTGAGCATTACGCTGAGCAATATAGTGCCATGACTGGTATTCCGATGACAGCTGATGATGTGATGAAGGCTGGGGAAAGAATTTATAATCTTGAGCGTTATTATAATAACCTCGCTGGATTCGATAAAGAAGAAGATGACTATCTGCCAAAACGCTTCACCGAGGAGCCTGCATCTGGTAATAGTGCAGGTGAGGTCAGCCGTATGGATATTATGCTTAAAGAGTACTACCAAGTACGCGGCTGGGAGGCTGGAAAAGTTACCGAAGCAAAGCTTCGTGAGCTTGAGATTATCGACCCGGAAAATCAATTAGTATAATGCAAGAATCGAAGGCTTCTGCATATTGTGCAGAAGCCTTTTGTTTGGGATATTAGCTATCCGCCTATCCTTCTTGTTTTCACCCGATAATTTTTAATCAGCTCTTTTAGCGTCATGTCATTTGAGGCATAAAACCGAATATAAACACGATTGACTTTAAATGTAGAAGTAATTGAAAGCTCTTCTTCCCTTATTATTTCACCATACCAGTGGTCAGATTTATATATGTAAGGAAATTGATCTGTAATTTGTTTACCGCCTAACTCTTCAAAATACATTCCTAGGTGCTTTCGATTTATTCCACGAAACTCTAATTCCTGCTCAAGCATATTAACCACCCGCTACAGGAGGAAATAGTGCAAATTGATCGGTTTCTTTTACAATAGTCTCAAGACCATCTAAATGAATAATATTTCTTCCGTTTATAAAAACATGAACAAATGGAAGCAGCTCTTTTTCAGGAGTAAATATTTCTCCCTTCAAATCAGGAAACATTTCAACCATCTTATCCAATACATCAATCACCCGTTGACCGTCCGGGTTAACCTCAACCCCAACTCCGCCGCAAATTTGCCGGAGATTAGCAAACACTCTAACTAGCATATCAAACACTCCTCTCCCCTTACTTAAATAGTAAAACTATTTGCAATAATTGTCATCCTTTTTTAACGTAGAAAGAGCTGCCGGGGAGTGACCCGGCAGCTCTTTCTCCTAAAGCGATGTTATACATAAAAAATCGACATAGGCAGTTTATCAAACCCTAAATACAATACAAGTAAGAAGGCGATAACAAACTGTATCCATAAAACTGAAGTTTTTCTATTTTGTGCAACCTTGCTTAGGATCATTTCAAATAAACCAATTACCCATATCCCTACTACCGCTTTTAGTATATACAACAAATCAATATTGGACAGCATGAAAATTAGACCAACACCTGTTGCAATAATTAGCAAATAAAGCACACGTAAAATCATTCGGACAATTTTAGCGCCCTTTTCTTTTCCGCCTTTTAGTAAAAATATAGCGACAATAAATAAAATTAGGGCTAAAACCCAAGCTGTAACGTGACCATGAATCATTTGATTTTCCTCCTATGTATCAATAGCTTATAGCAACACTATCATACCATAGGCATTCAAAAAATCCTAAATAAAACTGGCTGCTAATAATATGAACCTTCAAGAGGATTAACCGAAAAAATATCTCTAAGGACAATATTTTCCCCTTCAATTCCCTGAACCTCTGTTATCTTCGTAATTTTTCTTTTTCCATCATGTGAACGTGAAAGGTGGACAATGATGTCAATTGTTCCAGCGATTTTTTCCCTAATCGCTTGGATAGGAAAATTCATCCCTTCAAGATATGCTATGATTTCCAAGCGGTCAATCATATTACGCGGACTGCTGGAATGTCCTGTTGCAAGAAAACCATCCAGTCCTTTATTTTCTTTCCGAAGTATGTCACGTACATCTTTACCACGAACATCTCCAATAAGATTCCTTTCCTCTTTTGGAATAAAAGTGGAAAGTGCATTAACAAGCGTAGTTTTTCCTGCCCCTGTTCCTCCGCTTACTAGAATATTTAATCTAGCTTTCACACATGTACAGAGGAAGAGTGCCATTTCTTTTGTCATGGTCCCGTTAAGAATTAAATCCTGAAGCTCTAGAGGTTTCCATGAATTCCTTCTAATAGCCAGCCTTGCTGACTTGTACAATTTGTGATCTACATCTTGTACCCAATTAATTTGCTGGATTTGTTTTAATAGCCCCATACATTCCACCCGCCTTGTTTTTGTTTTTTGAAAACCATTTTGCTCACAAAACATAAAGAAGATATGAACGGTTAGGCGAGGTTTAATGAAACACAATAAAAATAACCCCGCCTTTACCGAAAGGGGGGTTAACAAATGAAGTACAACAATGCACATAAAAAGACCTATGTAAACATTGCTGTTATCTATGAAAAACGCCCTGTTCTTTCGGTAACTGGCTGGCGTAGTGCAAATGCACCTTAGCCCCTCTAGCTTTGCGTCACTGATTTTCACCAGTTTTGCCTTTATCGAGAATCAGTGTTTTTACATTTCCGACTGATCTCTTAAACCTATCATAAGTCCTTTTGTCTTAATCTCATATCCTACTATTATATCATTTTTTAAAAATACATAGGTAATATTACCTAATTATATAATTTTCCCAACAATTTAGATTAGATTTACTTTATTTGGGCGAATGAATCACATTACACCAACCTATACATACGATATTAGGAGAAAAAAAGGTAAAGGGTGTTGTTTATGCCAGCGATTGTAGGAGTTGCACAAGTCATATCACTTGGCAGCAGTTCCGTTTTTCATATTGGAGATGTCTACAAAATCATGCCATTTTCATCTGCAAAAACTTTCTCCGGTGCTGGTTCCTTTAATACGGGTGAAAGTTTAAGTGTTCATAATAATAATTTAAGCAATACGAACACATACGATTCAGATGGTATTGATCAAGGAATCTTCCTTAATGCTTAAGGAAAGGTTGATTTTATATGAATTTTTATATTCAGCAAACAATTCAAATAAACTTTATTAAAATTAGCAGTATTACCAATTCTTCTGTCCTGCAGATCGGCAGCGCCGGAATTATTAAACCTGCATCTTATTTGTATAATACAGGAGGTTTTACAAAGCCCGCACCAACTGCAGGAGGTACTCAAACTACAAGCGGGCAATCTAGTAGCCCTGCAGTGCCATTATCAGGCACGAGAGAAGTTGATTCAAAGTGAGGTGATGGTATGTACCAGGATTATTCACAACTTCTTCAATGGGTCCAATTGACTTTGCAGGCACAGGAAAATAGAATTGCTACTCTGGAACACACCATTCAAAAACTTCAGGAAGAAATGAAGCAATTAAATGATAAGCCTAGTATTCGGGTTGATAAGATTGAATATAAATTTGATCAATTGAAGGTTGAAACTCTTGAAGGAACCTTAAACATTGGACTAAATCCATCCGATTTGGCAAATATTGAAGATTTTGCTGTAGAAAATCAATCCTTAAATACTCCTATCCATCCCAAGGCACAAATGCAGCGTTCAATGAAAATAGAAGAATCAATTTATCGGTATTTAGAAACGGAACTGCCAGTACTATTTAAGGAAACCCAAAATCAATTAAATGTTAGATTAGATGATTCCTATTTAGCTTTTATTAAACAAGATATCATGCAACAGCTTCCAGCTAGGATTGATTACCATATACAAAATACTGCAGCCAATAAACGTGACGACGAACAAAGTACAGAGGAGAGCATTATTGCATTACTCAAAGAGGAAATTAGAAAAGGTATTTTAATATTTATTAATCATTTACCAGAGAATGTGAAAGGAATGAATACGCAAAATGAACTTTGAAGTATATAATCGAGACCTCCATGTAGATACAATTAGAATTCTAGGCGTTTCAAGTTCTTCGCTCGTAATGGTTGGCGATACACAAACGATTCAATTAGCAGCAACTTTCGACACACCTGCTGAATCACTCATCATCGGGCCTTATGTGCCACTTTTTTAGGTGTGCTTAAGATCATGCTCCAGAGATCTTCTGTCGTAAACGCCATTAATGTAACCTCGGCTTCCTTTGCCTCTATCATCCAGCTTGGAGATTCCCGTATTATTAATGGATTTTCACGCGCCTTAGCTGTTCAAAGGGAAGCTGAAGTTTTTAATTCAAAAGAAGGTAATTTTTTAAACTACCCTGTGTTTTCGGAACCAATCCCTTTTTTACCAATCAATGAAAGCATGACGATATCTACTCATAATAGCCTTCCTATCATTAAGGTCAATACTATATCTATCCTTGCAATGTCTTCGGATGCCATACTGCACGTTGGAAACAGTCAAAACGTCTCCATGGAAGCACGGGTAAAACATATCAGACATCTGCATCATAATGAGGATGAACAATGACAAGGACGTTGGAATACGATATCACAAGATTACTAAGGGCAAGTAAAGAAAAGGATGTTCGTAAATGCCAGCGATAATTGGTCCAGTTCAGATTGTGAATGTAAGTGGTGGAATTGTTCAATTCGGGGATACTGTATATATTTCTCCAAAAAGTGCTTCAAAGACCAATGCAGGTTCTGGAGGCTTAAATACAGGGGGAATTATATTTACTGCTAGCGGTTTAAGCGGCACAAATGTACTTGATGCTAATTTGCTTGACCAGCCAATAGGCGGGAATAATTAGAAACGACATAAACCTGAATGTTTATGTCGTTTTCTATTTGACTATAGCTTTAATACGTGAGCTCCATCAAAGAAGAATAAAAATCTTTCATTAATTTTTCTCTTCCAAATTTGCTCCAATGCCTTTGTATATAAATTGATTTGTAATCGGTACCGCTCTTCAAGAATAGGTCTTGCCTGGACAAAACCGCCTTTGTAACGATCCGTTATCCCATCCGATTTAAAGTCAATAAGGACGAGTCCATTTTCATCTTCAAAAACACAGTCGATAATCCCCTGGACAAAAACAGATTCTTCTTCATCCTTCCATGTCGGATATACTTCTGACGAAGGCAATGACAGGGTAAAGGGAATCTCACGATGTACCACCTTTGCATTTATTATCCTCTTACCTAAATCTGACTCGAAAAATTTCCCAATGAGTTGTGTATCAATGACCTCCGCCTGTTCGATAGTTAACAGTTCATTATTAACCATCGACTCGATTTGTGTCTTAACAGATTGTATCGTAACAGGTCTTGTTAAATCGACATGCTGCATGACCATATGCAGAGCAGTCCCTCTTTCAGCAGGGGTAAGCGCCTTTTCCTGCATAAACTTTGGCCGTTTTGTAATCGATTTTTTAAATCTGCTTAACAATTCGGTACCACTATGCTCATCAGACATTTCACGCTGACGCTTCATTTCCGATACCGATTGCTTTGAGCGATGGGTGGAGGCATTCTCAAAAGAATACTCCCATGTTAAGCGAGACTCAATTTCCTCTTTATAAGGAGATGTTACGGGGATCATTTCCTTATTCTCTACCTTTTCTAAAAAGGTGTCCTCCTCTAAGCTGATCAATACTTCCTGATTTTTTATATCATCAGCATTCATTACTGTAATTTTCCATGCAGATGGGTGACAGGTAATCTCATCAGGAACTAACGGGTTTTGAATCTCCATCTTCCCTAGTTTTATACTGTCCTGGTGCCGAATCAGCGCTGGTCCGACCCAATCCATATAACAGCCTGCCCCTGCCCTTTCATAATCCTTAAGCAGCCAGTTTGTATTAGTAGATACATCAGTCCACTGTTCTATTTTTTTATCTGCATCCTTCAATGTTCCTGTCAAATATAGTTTTTCCTTCGCACGTGTCAATGCTACATAAAGGACCCGCATTTCTTCTGCGAGCATTTCCATCTTCTTTCTGCGCTTAAAAGCAATTTGAGGTAAAGAAGGATAGGAAATTCGCTTTTCCACATTTACATATTTTGCAGCAAATCCGTACTCTTTATCAAGCATATAAGGCTTCCGGATATCAGACATATTAAAGCTTCGAGACAACCCTGCAATGAAAACGACAGGAAATTCGAGACCTTTGCTGCTATGAATGGTCATAATCCGCACAACATCTTCCTGCTCTCCAAGCGCTCGAGCTGCTCCTAAATCATCTCCTCTTTCAATCATTCTCTCAACAAAACGCAGAAAGCGGAATAGCCCTCGGAACGAGGTTTGCTCATATTGCCTTGCCCGATCATACAAAGCTCGTAAATTTGCCTGCCGCTGCTTACCTCCAGGCAAACCGCCTGCAAAGTCATAAAACTGTGTATCCCGGTAAAGCTGCCAGATTAATTCTGAGAGTGACCCCTGGCGTGCCATAGAACGCCATTGTTCCAAATGGTCATAAAAACGGCGCACCTTTTCGTATAAAAGTTCTGTTTTTTCTGTCGGGCTGCTTTTACAGAACTTTTTAACAGACTCCCAGTATGTTCCCTTGTTGTGTAAACGTATTTGCGCCAGCTCCTCTTCGTTCAGCCCCACGATGGGCGACCGTAAAACAGAAGCCAATGGAATATCTTGATATGGGTTATCAATCACTCTAAGCAGCGACATCATGATGGCTACTTCCGTTGCTTCAAAATATCCAGAGGAAAGGTTCGCATAAATCGGAATCCCTTGTTGTTTAAATTCCTCCATGATTTGTGGCGCCCAGGTCATGGAACGAAGCAGAATCACCATATCTCGATACATAATAGGACGGTAAGAATTTGTTTTGGGATTATAAACCTTGGTTTCATTTGCAATTAATTGTTTGATTTTTGAAGCCATCACTCTTGCTTCGAGCTGGGATTTTTCTAAATCCACCTCATCAAATTCAGAAGGTACTGCCTCAGTTTCTGGTTCAGCAGCCTCTGCAGGCACTTCTTTACTATCATTATTTTGATCAATCAGTAATAGCTCGATTGGAAATGGTTCATCTTCAGGATATGGTGCACCCGGCCGTAGTTCAGCAGCTTCATCATATTCAATTTCTCCAACCTTGACACCCATGATCTGTTTAAATAAATAGTTTGTCCCTTCAAGTACTTCTTTCCGGCTCCTAAAATTACGCGCAAGATCAATGCGCAATCCTGTACCATTACCGTCCTGCCTGAACCGATTATATTTTCCCAAAAATAGATTCGGCTCAGCTAAACGGAAACGGTATATGGATTGCTTCACGTCACCAACCATGAACAGATTACCATTGGTTTCATCTTCTTTTGCGACCAGCTTTAGTATGGTTTCCTGAACCATATTGACATCTTGGTACTCATCGACAAATACTTCGTTAAAATGATGGCGGTAGGCTAATGCTGCTTCCGATGGAAGAAACTCTTCTGCGGCAGTAATTTCCCCTGTTAATATTTCTAGGCAATAATGTTCCAAATCCGCATAATCCACAAGCCCTTTTTCTTGTTTTGCTTTCTCAAACCGCTTGGAAAAAACAGTGACTAAATGGACAAGCGTTTCAATGAGTGGGCGCATTTCTTCCATATCCCGTAAGAAGCCTTCTGGTTTCCGTAAAAACAGCTCTTCTTTGATATCTTGAATCTTCTTTTTAGCCTTATCGCGAAGCTTTTGAGCTTTTTCCGTCAACTCTTTATCGTAATTATCTCCTTTTACTTGTTTTGCTCTTGTAAATGACCATGTCTGCATGGCATGATATAGGGCTGACCACGAGTCACGGTTTGCCTGGATAAGAGTATTAATCACATTTATATCATCAAGGAAATTTTCTGCCCTTGGTGCCGGACCACCTGGAAGCTTCGTCACTTCCAAGCCTCGCTCAATCATTTCCTTCGCACCTTCTAATTGAAGTTCAATATCAAATAACAACGCTTGAATGAATGGTAATTCTTCGAGATTTGAAATAGCAGAAACATCATACATCTCTATCATTGACTGTAAATAGTGACTAGGCAAAGGGTTCGACCGTGCAAAATCATAAATATCCCTGACGATATCCATTAAAGCACTATCACTCCGGTCGCTGGTAAAGGAGTCTACTAACCGAAAAAACGGCTCATTATCCTTTTTTCCATACTCCTCTTCAAAAAGCTCATCCATGACTTCATCCCTAATTAATTGTGCCTCTGTTTCGTCGGCAATTCTAAAACCAGGATCTACATCAATGAGATAATAGTATTTTCTGATAACCTCCATACAAAAGGAGTGCAGAGTCGAAATCGAAGCTTTATTTAATAAGCTTAGCTGCTTTCGTAAATGCCTGGATCCTGGATCCTTATTTATCGCTTTTTCTAATGCTTCTCCGATTCGATGACGCATTTCCGCAGCAGATGCGTTCGTAAATGTTACAACTAAGAGCTCATCGACATCAATAGGATCTTCTTCTGAAAGAATCTTTTGGATAATTCGTTCGACCAATACAGCGGTTTTACCAGAGCCCGCTGCGGCTGCAACAAGGATGTCTTTATTTTTCCCCATAATCGCTTTCCATTGGTCTTCGGTCCATGTTGCTCCCTTAGGTTTAGGAGGTATTACAAAACTACTCATTATTGCCAACCTCCTTTCTAATTAATTCGAAAATCGTTTCTTTCGGCTGTGATGATAGGATTCGGTAATGATTTTCAATTGACTCATCAAATTGACATACAGATTTGTAGGCACAAAATGTACATGGTGTTTTGTCTTTCATTTTATATGGCGCAATATCAACTTGACCATCTACTATAGCCTCTCCGGTAGTTTGATAAAGCTTTCGAACATAATTCCTTAGCTCATCAAATTCATTTAGACTGGCTACTTTTGATTTCTTCGTCAGACTCCCATCTTTTTTAATGCCCGCCGAAATAATCTGTGAATCACCTGATTCAAGTGTTTGGTCCATCAGTTTGAGAACGTCTGCGTCACCCACCATTAAACCATTCATCTTGAATTTTTTCATGATTTCCTTTTCAATTTCATCTATCGTCAATAATTTAGCAGTGCTTATTAACGGGTTATGGACATGGAAATAAAGGACTCCTGCAGGGCTTGCTTTCATTTCTACCAGTTCGTCAGAATGTGTAATGACGATATCTAGGTAGGTTAACATTTGCAGGGCTAGTCCATAGTAAACCTCGTTAAGATTAACATCCTTTTCACTCGATTTATAATCGATGACACGCAGGTAGGTACTTCCATTTTGTTTTGCTTGATCGACCCTGTCGATACGGCCAGCTAATTCCATCCGTTTTCCATTTTTTAATGAAAACGTTAATGGCGGGAGGCTGCCATTACGTCCAAAGCTCAATTCCAATCCAATTGGTGAGAATCCACTTACTTTTGCATGTTCGCTTAAAACTTGAGAGGCCCGTGTAATAATTTGTTCTAATTTTCGTTTGATATAATGATGACGTTCTGAGCTTAAAAGAATTTCATTTTGAAGCTTAGGAGCTAAAGCAGTTACTGCCTCTCTGGCCAGTTCTTCACATTGTTTCTTTGTAAGAGATGCCCAGCTAAGTCTTTGCTCGTTTACAAAATCAGATATGTGCTTTAAAGCAGCATGAAATAATTCTCCTATGTCAGGAGCTTCCAAACGAAAAACCTGCCGTTCACGAAGCTTGAGCCCATGCTGTGCAAAGTGCGAAAAGGCACAGCCATTATACAATTCCATTCGTGAAACACTTGCCTGTATCATATCACCATACAATTCGTCTGCTGTTTCCTTTGAAAGCTGTACCGCCTGGTTGGTATAGAAGAGACTGGAGAATACTTTCTCAGCACGTCCCTTCCACTCGCTGTTGATATAAAAGTTATAGACATCCCACCACAAATCAGATATAGGATAATTCCGCTTTTTCAACTGAAGCTGTGAGGTCAAGTAAGACAGAGTCGTTTTGTAATTGGTAACAAAGTTTAACTGTTCTTCTTCTGTCAGCTCAGCAGGATCTGTACCATAAAAATGTTCTTCTAAATTCGGATACATATCTTTCAATCTCTTAATATATGAGGAAGCTATTAATGCCTTTCCTTCATCATTGGCAAGCGGATAGCTGACATAAAGAGATTCTGAAGGTGTAGTCAGGGCCTTGTAAGCTATGAAATTTTCATCCAATAGGCGTGTTCTGCTGCTTGGTGCCACTATTAAATCTGCATTTATTAACATTTCACGCTCATCATCAGATAATATCCCTTCATCGGCAATTTTAGCGGGTAAGATCCCCTCATTAACACCAACAATAAAGGCTGCTTTTATGTCTGTCAGTCGAGATTTTTCCAAATCTCCGATGATAACCTGGTCTAGTGCTGGGGGAATGAGTGAAAAATAGAGTGATTCAAATCCAGCTTCTAGGATAGCGGAGAACGACTTTAAGGAAACAGCTTCATCTCCTAATATTTCTACATATTGGTCTAAGAGATCAATACAGGCATTCCACACCTGATGATGCTCACGCATTTTTACAAGATTGCCTTTTTGTTCCGCTTCTATTTTCCAATTTTCTAGTTTTGAAGGAATATCTAATTCTTCTAAATATAAATAGATTGCTTCACAAAGTTTTCGGCCTGTATCTGCCTTTTTTAACCTTCTTGATAATCGTAGTATCGGAGCAGTTACCATAAGCTTTAATTCATTCAATTGCTGTTCTATTTCTTTTTCAGCATCGGTTTGCACATTTGCTTCCATTTCAAGACCCTTGAAGCGGCGATACGTCCATCGGTCTTTACTTGTCCATTTACTGCCTTTAATTCCATAAGCAAGTACATAGTTTTCCAGCCTATCCATTTTTTCACGCATTCGATCTGAATTTTCCTGAAGCGGGTAAATCAATTCCGTTTTAATTACCCTAAAAACAGGCTCATAACGCCAAAATGATTGAATTACTTCCAAGGTTGACCGAATTAATTCAATCAATGGGTGATTCAGCATCGTTCTCTTTTGGTCAATAAAAAATGGTATTTGATAATCCGAGAAAACAGGCTCTACGATTTCATGATAATCACTGCCATTTCTTATCAATAGGGCTAAGTCTTTATAACGATAATTCTTTGTCCGAACCAACTGAAGAATTTCGCGCGCTATTCCTTCTATCTCCGCTCTGCGATTAACCGCTTGACCAATATGGATGTCTGTTTGTCCATAATACGGAGCCGCTGGCCGTGTATCAAAATAGCCTTCTAAATGGCTTAGAGATGGATTATTCCACTTCTGCTGATGCGAAAGAAAGATAGGCTGCTCCATTTTAATTCCTTCTGCATTTGCCAATTCGTATAAAGTGCAGCAAGCATCACTAGATAATCGAAATAAATCCAATTCATCTGGCTGCGTTTCAAAGGAGGTTCGGTCTGTCGTCATGGTGATTGTTACTCTCTGACAATGCCGCATTAACTCTTTTATGACCAAATATTCTTGTGGTGTAAAGCTATAAAATCCGTCTATATAGATTTCGGCCTCTTTTAAGTAGGTTGATTCAGAAATCTTTTCCGAAAGCAAACGAAAATAGTCTTCGGAATCGATATACTTTCCAAAGACCTCATCTTCAAATTGTTTATATATAATCTCTAAATCATTCAGTTTATCCTGCAAGGCTCTCGAAGTTGTTTCACTATTCCCATTGCCCTTTTCAGCCTTTTGAATGATCTCTTCTGGTGTAATGCAATAACGCTTAAATTCAGTAATCATCTGTTCAACTTGCTGAACAAAACCATTTTTATCAGCAGCACGCTGAAACAATTTTAATTCGTCTTTTTTATCTTCTATAATTTTTCGAATCAGCATGCTTATCCCAACACTGCTTAGATGATACCTGCTTATGCCGCCAGTCTCCTGAAGTATTCTCCAAGCTAAGCGTGAGAAACTGTATACTTGTGCACGAATCATTCCGCCAAGTTTCGGATTAGTCGCTAATCGATATTCTGTTGAAAAGGTCATCTGTTCTGGAACAATATAAATAATCGGTGCTCCCTCTGGATTTTCCAGGAGCCGGTCTTGTATTTCATTCATACACATTTGTGTTTTACCGCTTCCCGACCTTCCGGTAACCATTCTTAAAGACATGTTTTTTCCTCGCTTTCCGATTACCCTGCTTTAAACTTAATACTCTCATTTTATCACAAAAAGAGCACAAACGTTTGGAACACTTCATACAGATTTAAACCAGTAATGGTAATTTTTAAACAAAAAAAGAGGCGATATGATTATCGCTCTCAGGGTTTTAATCTATTTTTATTTTAGAATTGAACATCCATTTCGTTTAGCGGCCAGTAACGGAGGTCGACTTTTCCTACAACCTGGTTAACAGAGATGAAACCAAAATGCCTGCTGTCCCAGCTCCCTAAGCGATTATCTCCTAGTACAAATAGCTTTCCATCTGGTACAGTACTTTCACCTGTAATTTCCTTCAAACTAAAATCGCCTGTAAGTTTGACACCGGGTATTTCTTGCTTATAAACAGATAAAAATGGTTCCTTATACTTTTGTCCGTTGATATATAATTGATCGTCTTTAAACTCGATTTTATCCCCTGGAAGCCCGATCACTCTCTTGACGAAATCCTCTTTCTCATTAGCATGGAACACAATGACATCAAAACGGCTCAAATCACTAATTTGATAGCCTAGTTTATTGACGACTAATTTGTTCCCATCCTGGAGGGTAGGCATCATTGATTCTCCCTCAACAACATAGTTAGAAAAGAAAAAGGTTCGTATAAAAGCAAAAATAATAATTCCAATTGCAAAAGCTTTAATCCATTCAATCCCCTCTTTTTTCCATTCGATATTCACTTTTAACTCCTCCTTTTCTTCAGTTCTTTACCTCTATTTATTTCCTCATTATGGTCATTTTCCATGCTCTTATTCAATCTTACTTCAATTCTTTTTCCAACATACCAAAGAATAAAAATAACTAGAAAAACTATGCCAGTACGGTATGGCCGAGTAATCAATGATTGAAGATCATAGCCAACAAAACTTATGGTGAAAATCATCACCATTTTGCCAATTGCGACAGCAAGCATGTATTGGTAAATACTGATTTTCGAAAAAGCCGCTACAACATTTACTACCACAGATGGAGTAAATGGGAAACAAAGGAGTAAAAAGAGTGGTCCAAAACCATGCCGATCTACCCAGTCCATCAGCTTTTGAACCTGTGGGTGTTTTGATAGAAAAGAAAAAACTCTCTTTTGTCCGTACTTCCTGATGAGCAAAAATAGCAGCAGCGCTCCCAGGCAAGATCCCAGCCAAGAATATAAAAATCCCAGCCAAAGCCCAAAAGCACTGGCATTAGCCATTACAAAAATAACCAACGGCAGAAACGGTAAAAATGCTTCAATCAGGGGAAGCACTACGCCGGGTATTGGTCCAAAGGACCGGTACTCTTGAATTAAGTCCATTATATTTTCTAGTGTGAACCATGCCTTGATTGCTTCAAAGTCCATATGATTGCTCCTTACCTTATTGCATTGCAGCTGTTTGGTTGGATTATTGAGTTAAAAATTGGTGAAAGGCCTCCCTATTCATCTCTAAATCCAAATCCAAAACAGAACCTTCCCCTTTTATTTTTGCATCTTCATATCCATTTTCAATAGGAATTCTAAAGGTCTGAATATTTCCTCTATCTTTTGCAAAGAAATCCTTCGCCATAAACAATATATCTCCGGTATCCATGTTTGTGTTGATATATGGTGTGACCACACCTATTAATTTAGGGAGTTTCGGGATTGTTTGAATTCCTGAAAGCTGATCACTTATTGCCTGAAGGGCCTGCTGCTGACGTTGAACCCGGCCAAAGTCACCTACAGCATCATGCCGAAACCGAACGAAACTAAGCATTTGCTCCCCATTTAATCTTTGCAGTCCTGGATCGAGTGGAACCTCAATGTAATCTTCCATTCTCTTTTCAACGTTTATCTCTACCCCTTTAGGAAACGCTTCATCAATTAATTGAACAAAGCCTTCAAAGTCAACGATAGCATAATACTGTAAATCAATATCAAAGTTTTGTTTGATTGTTTTCCTCATTAGTTCAGGACCGCCGCGCATAAAGGCTGAATTGATTTTATGCTTACCCTCACCAGGGATATTTACATAAATATCCCGCATGATAGAGGTTAGCTTATAAGTTCCTTTGTCCTCATTATAATGCGCAATCATTATAGTATCAGCCCGTGATACTTCCTCACCCTCTCTGGCATCGCTTCCTAATAGAAGGATATTGGTAGCCCCATATTGATCCTTTTTACCATCAAAAGTGTAGACTTCTTCGTTAACATTATTTTCGTCATTATTAATTTTGTCTAATGATTGATTAACTCCTTGTTTATACTGATAGTATGCATAACCAGCCGCAGCCCCAAATAACAGTAGCAGGACCAATACTATAGAGGCCGATTTTCTTTTTTTCTTTTTTTTGTGTTTCTCGTATCTCATTCTGGCTTCACCCATCTATGTCATATTTTTAAGGACAAATTTTTTGTGTCTATATATAATTCATTTTCCCCGATAAAATATCCTTCTATCAAAAACTTTCTCATACAAGTACCAAATTTTGCAAATAAAAAAAACGCAAGCTTTAAAGCATTGCGTTTTCAATAAGACTTTTGTATGATAATATAAGAACAAGTGTTCTAACTGATTCAGAAAGGGGCCGATGATGGGATGACCAGAATTCCAGAGGAGGATCGTAATATAATGGAAAAAGCCATCTATTTGCCGATGGTATTAATTGTCTTAAATCGTGATTTAACGGTTGTAGAAAACAGTCCTTTTAAATTAAAAAAACCCTATTTACAACTAATTGAAGAAACCATGAAAAGTATTCAAACGGAATTAGCAGAAGTGAAACGATATATGAAGAAGAATAACCTGAAAGTAATGGAAACAAAACGGGACGATGCCTTTACTATGTATATGTTCTTATATAAAGGGTATGAAGAAGCACACAATTACTTTAATCCAAGAATACGCAATAAAGTTCAAGAATTAATGGAGTTCTATTTTCTAAAGCAGTATCTGTCCCGTTAAGAAGTTAATGTTTATCCTTTATCTTCTGTTTGCCATAATGATAAGAATCTTCTGATGCCTCCATGGCCTTTGGCCGTTGTAGTAAATAAAAAGATTTTTTTTCATTGTATTCAATTCTTTGCATTAACTTTGTTCTTAAGTAAGCTGTTCGCTCCAGTTGAGAAATAATCGTACTGCACGAAACAGGGAATTTAAATGACTGATTATTATTAAAAAGAATTACAGTTTCTTGGGGATTAATGCGATCGTAATCTTTTACATGTTCATGGGAAATCCAAATACATTCTTGACGGCTAGGTGATGTGGTAGGGAAGAAAAAAATGCGGTTTGTAGGATCAATCGCGATTGGAATCTTATGTGCATAACCAACTAACTGTTTTGTACCATTCCTCCGGCCTTCATAATCACTCCCATAGTACTCACAACTATTTCTTATAATATCGAGCGGTTTAAAAGGGGATAAAAACTCGTCCTCTACTTCGAAAATCTCCGAATAAATTTTACTGCCGTACGCGATGGGTTTAACGAACATCGTAAATGGATTAGCCTCATATTCTTCAATTTGCTTTAGCTTCAACATCTTCAACTCCATTAGCAATTTTATCCATCATATCATGTTTGATTTATGGTTTATTTATTTTTCTGAATTGTTGCGAATTTATTCACAAAGTTATTACAGAAAAATAAAACTGAAAATTGTAAATGTTCATTGATATTATCAAAAAAAAACCATATAATATTAAAAAGCATCGAGGTGATTTTGATGAATGAGAAATCATACACGGAATTAATGAAAATTGGTGCCATGAAACGTCATCGGAAAGAGAATTTTGTCCAAGATTTATACATCGATATGCTCTTATCAGAGATTCAATTAAATGTTGAAAGAGAAAAACTGCTGAAGAAAATTGACTGTGCGATTGACCATCGCGATAAACAAAACTTTTACCTTTTATCAAAACAATTAGTCGAAATAAACAAACGATTCGGAACGTAGACAAAAGAGCCTTAAATAAAAATGGGAAGGGAGAATAATTCTCCCTTCCCATCTTTATTTATTACGTTGTTTTACTTCGTATTCTTCGAGCATTGAAATGCGTTCAAGCATCGAAGGATGACTGTAACGGAAAATCTTTACTAGTAACGGCGGGTTAACCTGGCTTAATCCCGATCGGGTTAATTCCTGGAAGGATGTTATAGCAGCTTCAGGATTCTGAGTCATATTAATCGCATATCTGTCGGCCCTTTTTTCCTCATATCGAGAAATTAAATTAGAGAAAGGACTGGATGCAAACAGGAGCATTGAAATGATCATGAAAAAGAGCGGTAAGGAACGAATATCTTTTACGTCCGGTATCTTCAGTTCTTTTCCATATCGTGCGATTACCCAACTCATGATGCGGTACGTTAAATACAAACCAATAAGTGAGAACAATAAATATAAAGCGATTCCGATATAAATATGCTTTTCAACGTAATGACAGATTTCATGGGCCATGATAAATAAAATTTGATCATCTGATAATTTATTTAGAGTGGTATCCCAAAGTACAATCCTTGCGTTAGAGCCAATTCCTGATACATAAGCATTTAAGGAATTAGTCTCCTTAGACATATTCACTTCAAAAACATGTTCGGCGGGAATTTGCGCCTTCTCTGCTAAAGTTAATATCTTCGTTTCTAATTCTTTATTTTTCAAAGGATAAAAATCATTATATAACGGGTCAATGATTACAGGCTGTAAAAACATCATAAACAAGGTAAAAGGTATCGACAATATCCAAGCATAAAGCCACCAGCGCTTAACACTTTTTTTCATGAGCCAATATAGAACTGGAACAATAATCAATAACGTCCCGTAATTAATCCAAAAATCGATTAACTCCTCCTTCATCCAAGAGGCGAAGGTTTGTGTTGAAATGTTATAGGTTTTTGACCCGGTGTAACTGATATAGCTTAGAGGCAATGTAGCCAGAAAAGCAAAAAAAGAAAGCCATATAAGATAAATCGCCGTTTGCAGCAGCTTATACTTGGATGAACTTTCTGCCCATGATTTGAATGCTTTTGATAAGCCAAATAATAAAATCAGAAAATAGAAAAGCCATTCAAACGGTGTAGAAAGGAAAAATAACAAATTTCTTATTTTTGAATACTCTTCACTTAACATTAATTCTCTGCCATTTAAAAAAGTTGCAGGATCTGCTTTCGTTCCTTGATATTCAAAAGGCAGGCTTGAGTCTGCAAAGTGAAATAAATACCAATAAAAAAACAACCCATATATCACATAGGCCAAAACTGCATAGAATCCCATTTTTCTAACCATGTAATGTTTTGTCCCCCTTTTTGTACAACCTCTCTATACTTAGTTTAGTTATAAAGTTCATATTTAGAACTAAAAAAAGCCGGGTTAAACCGACTTAAAGAAAATATGAATATAGAGCAAGCACTGTGATAGAACCGAGAACAACAACAATTACATTTGCCCCTAAAAAAGCAGCACCAAAAGCAGCGGCAGCACCTGCGATTCCATACCAAATATCATCTTTTTGAAGAAAGATAATCGCAGGGAAAATTAATGCTCCGAGGGTTGCATATGGAACATTTTTCAGTACACCTTGGATAAATGGCGGCAGCTCCATACCTTTAAATAAAACAAACGGAAGCATCCTAGGTATATATGTAACTAAACCCATTCCAATAATCATCCACACTATTTCACTTTTCATGCTTTACACCCCAATGCCTTGCTTTTATCACTTCAATCAGCTCAATCATAACAGCCGATAAAATGGTGGAGGTAACAATTGCCCACCCTTGTGCCATAAAGCCGCCAATTGTAAAAATCGTATTAAATATCGCCGCAAGGGAGGCTAGAAATAACACCTTCACGCTTTTTTTCAGAGAAGGAACTAAGAGGCCAACAAACATTGCATAAAGCGCAACGCCCATACTTTCTTGTAATGTTTGTGGAAGACTTGCCCCTATCAAATGACCAATCCCAGTAAAAATTACCCAGCTTGAATAGGCCAATAAATTGACTCCAAACATAAACCCAGTAGTCGCTGTCCCTTCTCTCGTCGCCACGACTGAAAATGTCTCATCTGTAATTCCAAATGAATAAAGCATTTTTTTGCCAAGATGGTCATCTTCACACTTTTCATTCAAAGAAGTTGACATTAAAAAATGACGAATGTTCACAATGAAAGTAGTTAATACAATTTCAACTATCCCTGTCCCATAAGCCAGCAGACTTAATGAAATATATTGTGACGCCCCTGCAAATACAACCATGCTCATTAATACTGATTCATAAATAGAAAGTCCTGATGTTTTTGCAAGAAATCCAAAAGTCAAAGCAATGGGAAAATAACCAATACCAATGCTGATCCCTGCCTGTAAACCCTTTTTAAATTCAGTAGATTCTTTTCCAATTGCAAAATCTGACAACTTTATCCCCCTCCTATGGAAAGCGTAAGGCGCCTGCCTCGCCTGAAGCTAGACTTCTTCATTCCTTGAATCAAAAGTAAATTTTATCAAATTTTCAAAAATAATGAAATAAAAAAACATGGCGAGAATTCTGCCATGTTTTCCCTTATATCCAGTTTGTCTTTAAACGGTCTGTGTAATTTGAGTTTTTAGTGCTCTTCTTAATATTTTACCTGTTGTATTCTTTGGAAGTTCTTCCAAGAATTCAATGGAAGCAGGAACTTTATACTTGGCTAAATGTTCTCGGCAATACTCAAGTAATTGCTCTTCAGTCGTACTCGGATTTTTGCTCACAACATAGCATTTTACTGCTTCTCCAAGATTTGAATCTGGTACGCCTAGTACAGCGACTTCTACTAAATCGGGATGGATATATAGCACTTCTTCAACCTCTCGAGGATAGACATTAAAACCGCCTACTAAAATTAAATCTTTCTTTCGATCGACAATATAGAAATATCCGTCTTCGTCCATTCTTGCCAAGTCCCCAGTAAATAGCCAGCCATCACGAATGGCTGCTGCTGTTTCTTCAGGCATTTTGTAGTAGCCTTTCATGACATTCGGACCAGCAACAATTAATTCTCCAACGGCTCCAACAGGAAGTTCCTCCCCCAGTTCATTAACTATTTTGTTTTCCACATGAAGGATTGAGGTTCCGATAGACCCAGCCTTACGCGGGCGGTCCAGTGGATTGAAGCAGGTAACCGGTGAAGCCTCAGACAAACCGTAGCCTTCAGAAACACGGACATTAAATTTCCTTTCAAAATTATTAAGCAGGGCAACTGGTAAAGAAGCACCGCCAGATAAACATAATCTTAGAGATTTAAAATCTTCAGGGTTGCCTTCAGGGTATTGGAATAAGAAATTATACATCGTTGGAACCCCGGCAAAAACCGTTGCTTCATACTCTTTTGCTAATTCAAAAATTTCCTTAGGACTGAATTTTGGGGCAATCAACAAGGTAGCTCCACTTAATAATGGTGCATTTAAAGCCACCGTTAAGCAGAATACATGGAACATAGGCAGGGTAGTGATGACACGGTCTTGATTATTCATCCCTAAATAATCGCCAACATCACTAGCATTGCTATATAAATTTTTGTGGGTTAACATCGCACCTTTTGGTTTCCCTGTAGTCCCAGAAGTATAAAGAATAATCGCTGTGTCATCATCTTTCAGCTCTGGGCCTTGGTAGGTGAGATCACCAGAGGCAATTACCTCTGTAAACGATTTCATTTTGGAGTAAAGTGTGAGAGATTCAACATTATGCTGAGAGATACCATTTTTACTAGTTTCACAGAATACAAACTTCTCTACCTTAGGCAGGAAGGCATGGACTTTTTCAGCTAATGGAATCGCCATATCTAGCGCAACAACAAGTTTTACATCACCGTTATTTAAAATGTAACCAATTTCATCTGCTGTATAAATAGGATTAACTGGAATGACAGTGGCTCCTAACCTCAAAGCCCCGTATAAGCCTATGACAAAATGAGGCGAGTTCCCAAGTAACAAAGCAACGTGATCACCTTGTTTAACTCCTAACTTTTCAAGGCCGGACGCAAATTTTGTAATCGCCCCATCCAGTTCAGCATATGTAGTACCTTGTCCCATAAAATAATAGGCCGTTTTGCCTGCTGCGTTTTTAGCTGTTTCCTGAAGTCTAGTTGATAAATTCATAATTTCCCTCCCTTTTGTGAATGAATACTCATTCACTAAATCGTAAAAATTTTCTAAATATATTATATTTAAAGAAATTTAAGTATTCAAGTAAAACTTTAATAGATTCGTCAAATTTCCACCTCTACACTATCCATTACAAAAAACCCTTCTTACACACCTTTTATCAGTCTGTAATAAGAAGGGGCATTTGTATGACCTTAAAAGGCATGATGCATTCTTGTGCTTCATTTTAAGGTATTCAATTTTTATTTATAAGATATTTACAATAAGGAATAAGGCGTTTGGCAACTTCAAATTCCCTGTTCTTTGAACCTGGTCTCCAATTCACTTCAAACATCCACAATCTTTGATTTGCATCGATACCAACATCTATACCAAGCTCATCAAAGGAATGTTCATATAAAGTATCAAAATGAGCAGAAAAGGTTAAAGCAAAAACCTCAAGGCTTTCCTTGACCATTTTCGAATCCTCACCAAATTCATCTTTTAAAAAGGAGGCTAATTCTCCACGGTAGCCGCCACTGCTTATATTACTAATCATTTTTGCATTTCCACATATTCTAGGATAAATCAAGTTGATTTCCCATTTCCCTTCACCATTTTTTTGAACATGTAATCTAAAATCATACGTAAGACCATTTTTTGTTTTACATTCAATGAATGGCTGCATCAGAAACCTTTGTCCCGTAATAATTGGCTGAAAGTATCTGTTAAGTTCTTTTTCATTCAAATACATTGTGTTGAATTGTTCTGTTACTTTATACTGTTGCTCCGTTTTTTCAATAAAAAACACCTTTTTTCCATGATTTCCAGATAAAGGTTTTATTACGGCTTTCGGCTGATTTTTTAGAAATGTAATAAGTTCTTCAGGCTTGTGCAGCGTAGTGGAAGGAATTAGATATGAGGCGAACACTTTTGCTTTTTTCACTTTTTTGTATACTTTCATTTTGTTCCCTACAGGAAAGCTTGTTAAAATGGCATATTTTTTTAACTTCCTTAATATTTTAGTCTGGTTCTCCGTTTTTGGGTTACAGCTGTTTATCACAACGGCAGGAAAATCTACTTGTTTTTGAATCCACTTCCCTTCCTCATACATCCAGCCATCAATCTTCATGTTGTCAAAATCTACATTATTAAATGAAAAGTAAAAAAAGTGAATTCCCTCCATTTTTGCAACGGCTGCAAAGGGGTACGCCTTTTTTACATCTGCAGGATCTTCCCGGAAGTGGAGCATACCGATTCCTTGCAAATAAATCACATCCCGAGTCTTCATAAAATTACTCCTCATCAATCTTGGAATCAAAAAGATACCGTGCATAACTGATTGGTGTTGTATATGTGGCTTTCCATACTTCGTGCATTTGGGCTATTTTAAATGATATTCTTAGATCGCGGCCATTACATTCAATAAACATGGGAAAACCTTCAGTAGTTAAACCAATATCCAGCCCAACATCTGCTAGGTTAGGAAAATACTTATTTAATTCAGTTACAGCTTTAATTGAAAAGTCCTTAATTGATTGGTAGACTTCATTAAAGTCCAGGTCAGAATAATCGTTTAATAGTTCATTAAGCGTTTTACAGGTACCACCTTTTGCAACATTGGTTACATAATTTCCTATTTTTGCAACCTTCCCAACCACACCTGTTACCTGCCATTCTCCTAATCCATTTTTTTGGACGGAAACACGTAAATCGAAAGGGCTTCCTTCATACTCTGCAAGAGGAATTCGTTCCTGAATGATGTAGTTTTTATTTAAGACCTTTTTACGAATGATCTCCGGCCATACGTTAGCAAAAGCCTCTCTCTTCTGGCGGTATCGAACTTCCCAAAGATCACTATCTTTTTTTTCGACCATAACGACCCCGCTGCCTAGACTTCCACTATTGGGCTTAATGATTAGTTCTTTATACTTCTCCATCATTTCGTTGAAATTCTCTGAACTTGCTCGTTTCGTTTCAGGCAAATGGGGCTGTAATTCTTCATTTTTCATTAAAATTTCATGAACAACCCATTTTCCAAAACGATTCCTATCATTAAAAATAATGACCCCCATTTTTTGAAGATTCATTATCTTTAACTTTGATTCATTCCTAAAAAAAAGTCCTCGATTATGAATAATTTTCGGTATGGTGATAACTTTCAATTCATATTTTTCCTTATCACCTTTTACTAACGCATTAACTTGATTTGTCTCAAGCGTTATATCTTTTAATCGAAAAAAGCAAGGACACATCCCATATTGTAAACAGGCTTCTTCATAAAAACTGACAGGCTTAAAATATGACCTGTTATTCTTAATCCGGCTATATATCAACCCATCTACTAAAATTCCTACGGTTAGAGTAGTCATATTCCTAATCTCCTTCTTTCCAGTAAATTTTATTAACCCCTAATCTGCACTTAAAGGAAGAGAATTGTTGGAGTAGGAATGGGAATTTCTTTTATTAAATGTTTCATAGGAACTCCCTGCCTCACTTTCACTTACGCAAAATCCTTGTAAATGAACAGCATAAAAGACAGGCTGAGTGCGTATTTTTAAGTACAATTCATAGTCCATTTCTTTAAAGCCTTTAAAACTCGGAAAAATATTTGCCTCAATAATCCATGGAAACCCCTCTTGATCAAGACCGATATCTAAACCAAATTCTGCATAGTGTTCGTCTTTTTTATCGATTAAATAACAGAACTTCTGGCAAAGACCTATAATACTCTCATAAATCTTATTGTATGATTGATTAATTCCTGATCCAATTACTACTTCCTCCAAGGTCATTGCTTCTCCGCCTCTTGAAATATTGGTTAACACCTCATTCTCACCGGCAACCCTGCATTCAATACCAGAGCATTTCCAGCTTTTTATATCATATTTTTGCATCACTACTCGCACATCTAAAGGGCGGTTGTTTATTTTCAGAAGCGGAATGTAAGTTTGATACAAATATTGCTTATTTAATATATTTAACTTCTTTAACATTTCTTCTAATCTCTTGTTATCAGGAATCAGATGCCGCAGTATAAACTCATTTTGATGGTCGTATAAGATATAGCCATCATCTTGTTTTTGATTTTTTTCCAGTATAAAAATGCCTCTCCCTCGTGAAAGGCTGACAGGCTTCAATATAACCTTTTCCTTATCCTGAATAAATTCAATGAAATCGTCGATTTTTTTCAATAGATGTGTGGCCGGGACATGATTACGAATTTCCTTTTCATCTTTTAATAAAATCAGATCAGATTTCTTAAAGTAATGGGAATTGAATAAATTCTTATTTGTCATTTCAATCAGGTCGTTAATCCTATCATGATTTTGATGGAAATTTCTACGGTACAAGGCAGCTGGAATTGGTACAGAATCATATCTCCACGCTTTAAGAAATGGATCATACAGCATCCCATAGGCAATCTCTTCGTCCCAATCGATGGAACGCGTGGAAAAGGCAACAACTAAGCCTCCAAATTTCTCATATTCCATTAAACGGTCAGAGTACTTTTCCATATAGGCTGGACTGTACAGTTGATTGTTTTCTCCTAGCAGCAGCCCAATGGTTGGACCAATTATTACTTTATCGTTTGATATCTTTAACTGATATGTCAAGTCCATGGGGATATGCAGCTTCTTTAAAAGAGAACTAGAGATAATCACTTCTGCAGGATTGGTAAATGAATTTCGGTTTAAACGAAAATCGCTCTCAATGATGTCAATTTTACAAGTTTGTTCTTTAATTCCAAACTGGAGGGAGATTTGGTCACTGGTGATTAATTTTGACGGAAGCATTGGTAATTTCAGGCACATTTCCTCTTCCTGAAACTCCTTTAATTTGATCCAAAGATTAATACTGTGATCATTAGAATGCTTGATCATTTTATCTTCAGATTGACTTGGTATAAGTTCAGTTGATTGTGGATAAGCAAGGCTATATTCATTACTGATTTCATCGTGATAATCCTTTTGTCGCAGTATTTCCTTGGCAACCTTGAATGGGAATTTACATATTTTTTCACACATCTTAGTGTTCCATCCAAAAATGTCTTTAACAATGGTACTGATCGGACAGGTTGAACTTAAGGAATAGAAACCATTACTATTTAATGAAAATACAATACCAATCTCGAAAATTCCAGGATAATAAAAGTGAATGATATTTAAAACCTTTTGGCTATACTCCCATAGTTCATCCATTGAGGAATCTTCTAGATAGTATAATTTTTGGCTGGAATCTTTTGCGTACATAAGCGGGGATTTCCATTTATTATTTAACTTTTTTTGACCTAATACATATAAAGTAAATACAGTATTGTCAGCGTCGTTTTCTTCATCAAAATCTATTTTTATATCAAAATATGAATCCATTAATGCACATAATTCATTTTTCTTTATTATATGGTGCTCATTAAGGACTTGAATTTTAGGGTGGTTAGAAAGTTCCCTTAATTTTTTGATATTCTTTTTTTTATAAAACATAGTGGGGTTATAGATAATCGATGGGATGTCAATTGTTTCCTTTTTTATCATTAAATTATTCTGAAGTTCAATTGCTTGCGTTTTTAAACTCTCGAGAGAAAGATCAACAAGTGTAAAGAATTGAATTTTAAGGTCTAACTCTCTACCCTTCTTAGCATAAATATGCCAAATTTCGTCCTTCTTGTTTTTTTGGCTAAGTAACTTACTCCATTCCCTTTTAGAAAGCAGTACACCAACCGTATTCATCATCTATCCTCCGCCTCCTAATATAAATAGGTAATTAGGACCTTTACCATAATTTATATTCATTTCACTTTAAAAGGTATGGGCAGATGTTAAACTTAGCCATTTTTCATCCTCTTTTAAAAGATTTAATGGTTTCATATGAGCCATCATTCAAATATTTGAACATGGAAATAGCCGGTCTTAGGTTTGCTTCTATAATCCAGACCTTCCCTTCTAAATCAATACCAAGATCTATTCCATATACACGTTTTTGGGAATAGGAATTTGATAATTGCCCCGCAATTAACAAGGAAACTTCCTCTAAATCAGCGACAATATCTTTTATTTTTTCATTGTTTATCAGTGATTTTTCAATAGCATCTTCCACTGATAAAACTGCTTTTGCGACATTAGTAACAACAAAATTATTTGCTGCCACTCTTGCAAGTTTTCCCGTTACTGCCCATTCCAATGAATCCTTTTTCCTTTGTACCATTACCCGAACATCAAATGGATTATTATTTATCGCGGCAAGTGGAATTCTTTGCTGGACGATATACCGGTGTCTTTTTCTTGGAAAGTGATTCTCTTTTAAGTAATCGTAGATGTTCTCCTTTCCGTTTACGAACTTTTTACTGCGTTCAATATGAAGTGCGAATTTTTCATCTTGTAATGAAGAGATTTGGATAATTCCTCTCCCCTGAAAACCATTGCATGGCTTTACCATTATTTGATTATATTTGTCTAACATTGTATTTAAAGAAGTTCTATTCAAATATTGTGTATCAGGCAAAAAGGATGCAAGTCTTTCATTCTCCAACATCAATTTATGTTTTGTCCATTTCCCAACAGAAACACGCATTTTATTTCCCCTTTTTGATTAAAAGCCAAATTTATCGGAAGATTACCCATTTTAGTTTTTTATTCACTAATAATTTATTCTAAGAAATAGAGAAGGCATGGACTTTTAATCAACCAGCATAGAAATAATAAATTAACCCACAAAAGGTTTTATGCCTTGTTTGTGTAAACCATTAGATAGAAAGCCTAAAAAATACACGGTGAATATTTCACCGTGTAAAACTCTAATATATAAGGTTGATAAATTCTTCTTTTGATACATTTCCAAAATAAAAGGTTGTGTCGACATCTTTAAGTGCCGCTTCTAGCTCGCTCTTTTCGTAGCGAACATGCTTTAGTTTATTTTCGATATCACTTACATCGCCGACACCGAAAAAGTCACCATAGATTTTACAGTTTTCAATAATTCCTCTATCAACATCTAAGCGAACATCAATTTGCCCCACTGGGAAGCGATGGGAATGCTGGAGATTAAATTTCGGCGATTTGCCGTAGTTCCAATCCCAATTTTGATAGCGTTCCTTTGAAAGTTGATGGATATTCTCCCAATCCTTTTCCGTTAGTACATATTCCGTTACTTCTTGCCCTTGAAAAATAAACTTCAGCAAAGCAGAACGAAACTCTTCAATAGTCCATTTTTCTGTCAAAAATTCTGATATATTAGCCACCCTGCTTCGGACAGACTTAATTCCTTTGGATTCGATTTTATCCTTTTTTACCCTCAGGGCTGAGACAATATGCTCCATTTCGGAATTGAACAGCAGTGTACCATGGGTAAACATCCGTCCCCTGGTCGAGAATTGGGCATTCCCAGATATTTTCCTGCCTTCAGCTAAAATATCATTCCTGCCGCTTAATTCTGCATTTACTCCCATCTGTTTTAGTGCAGCAATCACCGGCTCGGTAAACTTACGAAAATTGTGAAAGCTATCACCGTCATCTTTTGTGATGAAGCTATAATTAAGATTGCCAAGGTCATGATAGACTGCTCCCCCGCCAGACAATCTGCGCACCACATGGATACCATTACTCTCAACATACTCGGTATTAATTTCTTCTACTGAATTTTGGTTTTTTCCAATGATAATCGATGGCTCATTTATGTAAAATAATAAATACGTTTCATTGATATCAAGATTTTTCAACGCATATTCTTCAATGGCAAGATTTATTCTTGGATCGGTAATGCCCTTATTATCAATAAATAACATACGATTTTTCCCCTTCTTATAGTGAAATAGTTTGAAATTCTTCTGCTAGTTTTATTATACCAGTATATTCCGTACTGGCTTCACTAATTAGCTTAGAAACCTCTCCGTAATGTGGCAGATGGGTAAGAATTAGTTGTTTAACTTCAGCTCTTGCAGCAAATCTTCCTGCATCAATGCTATTCATATGACCTGCTGATTTGCCGTTTTGGTGCTGATAAAAATTACATTCACATAATAATAGATCTGCGCCTTTACTAAACTCAATAAATTCTTCTTTAAAGGAACTATCTGCTGTGTACACAATCGACTTTCCGTTTGCTTCTATCCTCATTGCATAGCAAGGCACCGGATGGTCTGTTTTTAAAAAGGCAACTTGGAAGGGACCAACAGTCAAAACATCATTAGGTGAATATGCATTTCCCTTCGTGATTTCTTTGTAGGTTAACTTCGCAAATTCTGTATTGTCTAAAGAATGGCCATAAATAGGTAATGTCGGAAAACTCTTCTCTAAAAAACCCTGTATTAATCGTGCGTGCTGCAGGACCCCAATATCTGCAATGTGGTCAGGATGATAATGAGAAATTAATACCGCATCAAGCTCTTCTGGCTCAATGATATTTTGCATTTTCGCAAGAACACCGCTGCCACAATCAATTAACAGATTAAATCCTTCATGCTCCAACAAGTATCCTGAACTTGCGCCATTTCTTTTCGGGTATCCACCCCAAAAACCGATAATTGTCAACTTCATCTAAAAACCCCCCTTATTTATAAAAAAAGAAGCTATTTATAAAACAGCTTCGAGTTTATTCTTTGACATTTAGATACTCTAATACACCTTTTACAGCTTCTTCACCTTGGTCAATACAATCAGGAAGTCCTACGCCGCCAAAGGAGGCACTGGCTAAAAAGACACCTGGCAACTCGGATTTAACATGGTTTCTGATGGTCTCTAGACGCTGTTTATGTCCCACTGTGTATTGCGGCATGGAATCCTTCCAGCGCGAAACGACAGCAAACTCAGGCTGCATTCCAATATCCATTGTCCTGCTTAAATCATCAAGAACAATCTGAATAATTCTATCATCAGAAAGATCGACGATGGTTTCGTCGCCTGCTCTCCCTACATAACAGCGCAGCAGCACCTTTCCTTTTGGAGTAGAATGAGCCCATTTTTTATGTGTCCATGTACAAGCTGTTATGGAATAATCACCATTTCGAGAGACAACAAAGCCTGTTCCATCAATATCGTTTTTTATTGCTTCTTCAGGAAATGCCAGCGCCACCGTTGCAACAGATGTTGAGGGTACTGATTTGAAAGGGTCAAAAAAACGATAGTCCGAGAATATGGATTGTGTTATTTTATGTGGAGTTGCAGCAATAATACAATCAGCAGTCAATGTTTCACCGTTATTTAGATAAAGTTCATAGTGTTCATTTGTCTTTGTAATTTTATCGACTCTGTGCCCTTTTAATATAGAATTAGGTTCTAGTTTCGCTTCTATACCTTCAGCAAAGGACTGAAGTCCAGACTTAAAGGTTAAAAATGCACCTTTTTTCTTTTCATCAGGTTGTTGTGTTTTCGGTTTTGATGGTGTGTTTTTTTTCATGCCCAGGATGAGGCTGCGATACTTTTGTTCCACCTCATAGAATTGCGGGAAGGTCGACATTAAACTCATTTGATCAATATCACCAGCATAAATACCCGATAATAACGGTTCAATTAAATTTTCAACTACCTCATCGCCCAGCCTTCTGCGAAAAAATCCCCCTAAAGACTGGTCTGTATTTCCAGCGGATCTAGGTAAAACAAAATCGGCAGCAGCTCTAAGTTTTCCTGGTATTGAAAACAATTCCGTCGTAATAAATGGTCCTATTTCAGTTGGGATTCCCATAATGGACCCACCAGGCATCGAATAGAGCTTGTCATTTACAAGAACATAGGATTTCCCAGTAGAATTAGATACCAGCTGCTCCTCCATCCCTACTTCCTTAGCTAGTCTAATCATGCTGGTTTTTCTTGCTAAGAAGGAATCGGGACCTCTTTCAATGGTGAAACCGTCTCTTATAACGGTTTGCATTTTACCTCCGAGACGTTGTGAAGCTTCGATCAGTTTGATTTCAAGAGGCAGCTTTTTATTGGTAATAATTTTTTGAAGGTAGAATGCCGCAGTAAGGCCCGCAATTCCGCCCCCAATAATGGCTACCTTCTTTTTTTCTTCCGTCACGGATGTCACCCTTCTTTCTTTATTCTGATTGCTGTCAGTTGGCTAATCTTTTTAAAATTACCGCTGCCATTGCTTCAATTAGATCATCATGTGCGTTCGGCATTTCAGGACGATAGTATTTCGCTCCTGCTTCCTCGGCTGCTATTCTACACTCGTAATCGTTATCATAGAGGACTTCCAAGTGTTCGCATACAAAGCCAACCGGCGCGTAAACAAATGCTTTATAAGGATGTTCTTTTGCCAAGTCCCGAGTTAGATCCTGCACGTCTGGCCCTAACCATGGATCAGGTGTGTTCCCCGCACTTTGCCATCCAATCGCATAGTTAGTAATTCCAGCTTGTTTTGCAATGAGATCCGCGGTTTCCTGGAGCTGACTTGGATAAGGATCACCAAACTGTAGTATTTTCTCTGGAAGACTATGGGCTGAAACAATCATCATAGCGTCATTTTTTTCCTCTTGAGGCATCTGATCATATATTCCTTTAATTTTATCTGCCCAGTAGTTAATGAATTTGGGTTCATCATACCAGCTGTCAACTGAAGTGATTGAAATGCCTCCAAGTTTTTCTGCTTCTTCATTTGCCCTGTTATTATAGGACTTAATACTAAAAGTTGAATAATGAGGCGCCAAGACAATACTAACAGCCTCTTTAATTCCATCTGAATGCATTTCCTTAACAGCGTCCTCGATAAATGGTTCTATATGTTTTAAACCTAGATACATTTTAAATTGTATTTCATCTTGAACCTGATTAAGGTGTTCTTCCAGTTTTTTTGCCTGCTCCATTGTAATCTTAGCTAACGGTGAAATTCCGCCAATTGCTTCATAGCGATTCCTTAACTCTTCAATCATTTCTGGAGTAGGCTTTCTTCCATGCCGAATATGTGTATAGTAACGTTCCAAGTCATCTAAATGATATGGGGTTCCGTATGCCATTACGAGTAATCCCATTTTCTTTTTCGTCATCATCCGCACCTCATTTTTATGTCTTGCTGCTTTATCCAAAATATAGGACTTTATCCTAAAATAATAGCTTGTATCAGGATTTAGAGGGCCTCTAATTGTTTAGGGCCCTCTTTTTTCATGCATATTATATTGTGCCAAAAAAACACTTATCTTACCAATATTAACACTCGAGAATAGTAGCTATCTGCTTAGTTTTGATGCAGAATACTCATGAACAAATGAGGTTAATTTTTTCAACGTTGCCGGGTTTACCGATGGGAATACACCATGGCCAAGGTTAAAGATATAACCGCCTTGAGCCATCCCTTGATCTAAAATAGCTTTGGCCCTTTCTTCAATCACTTCCCAAGGTGATAACAGGATGGCTGGATCAAGATTACCCTGAACGGTTTTATGAATACCCATTTCTCTTGCTTGTTGAATCGGCAAACGCCAGTCCAAACCAACTACATCAAGCGGAAGGTCATTCCACTCTAAGGCAAGATGACTCGCACCTACTCCAAACATAATCAGGGGAACATTCTCTTCTTTCAATTCCGTAAAAATTCTATTCATGACTGGCTTAATAAAATAGCGATAGTCCTCAACATTCAAAGCCCCAACCCAAGAATCAAAGATTTGGATCGCCTTAGCTCCGGCCGTAATTTGTGATTTCACATATGTAATGATCATATCAGCAAGTTTTTCCATTAGCGCGAACCATGCTTTCGGTTCAGAGTACATGAATGCTTTTGTCTTATTATAGTTTTTCGAAGGTCCGCCTTCAATCATGTAACTTGCGAGTGTAAAGGGAGCCCCTGAAAATCCAATTAACGGTACTGACAATTGTTCTTGGGTTAATAATTTAACCGTGTCTAATACGTACGGTACGTCCTCTTCAGGATGAATTTCACCAAGTTTTTCAACATCTGCTAATGATGTGATGGGATTGTCAATGACAGGACCAATCCCAGATTTTATTTCAACCTGCATACCAATCGCTGGCAGCGGTGTCATGATATCCTTATAAAGAATAGCCGCGTCAACATTATACTGCTCTACTGGAAGGCGGGTTACATACGCACATAGCTCAGGCTGGTGAGTAATTTCAAACAATGAGTACTTTTCTTTGATTTCTCTGTACTCGGGCTGTGAACGTCCTGCCTGCCTCATGTACCAGACTGGCACGTGATCTGTCTTTTCTCCTCTTGCTGCTTTTAAAAATGTATCGTTGATTTGCTTCGTCATGTAAATAAATCCACCTTTCAAAAGACATGTCTCGTTATATTTTAATATATGTGGCAACAAATTAAAAACTTTATAGCGTACATAGCACTGTTTTCACTATATCGATTATTCCTATTTGTGTATAGGTTACGATGAAAAGTGTCAAAAAAAAGTCGTTTTTAACCTTATTATTTATTCAAATCCCTTTCACCACTTTCAAGTAGATTCATATCCTGTATTACATCCAGAGGGCGAATACCTATATTCCTCCCCCCCTACGATGATAATGAAAGGAGGTCATTGTATGCTTGTCGAGCTTTCAGCTCTCCATTGGATATACGTTGTTTTTATTGCTCTTATTATCGGATTTATGGTCAAACGAAGAGATACCACCCTTATTTGTATCCTCGGGATATTCCTTATTGCGATTACTGCAACGGGCTCCTTAAGCAGTTCCGTCAGCAGTATCTTCAACAGTTTTATTTATGCGATTACAGAGTTGTTATCAACCATCTTAGTCATATCTATTATTGTGGCAATGAGCAAAACCTTAACTTCTACCGGAATAAACGATGTGATGATTTCACCTTTTACAAAATTAATTCGTAACCCTGCACTCGCCTATTGGACCATTGGTATCTTAATGATGGTTATTTCCTGGTTTTTCTGGCCGTCCCCAGCTGTGGCTCTCTTAGGAGCCGTGCTGCTTCCTGTTGCCTTACGAGCAGGACTTCCAGCTTTGGGTGTTGCAATGGCAATGAACTTGTTTGGGCATGGTATAGCTTTATCAGGGGACTTTGTCATTCAGGCTGCTCCGAAATTAACATCTGATGCAGCTGGAATTCCAATCGGTGATGTCATCAGTGCCAGTATACCATTAGTATTTGTAATGGGGATTGTGACCACTATTGCTGCCTTCTATTTTCTTAAAAGAGATATGAAAAATGGCGTCTTACAGCCAACTCCATATGTACCTATGGAGTCAACCGAAGAAACAACATCCGAGAAAAACCTCCTCACTATTGGCCAAAAGCGATTCTTCGCGATTCTTGTTCCGATTTTATTTACCATCGACGTTGCCGGTATGTTTATCCTTAACCTAACTGGGGGCGACGCAACTGCATTAGTTGGCGGGACATCGATATTTATCCTCCTCCTTATTACCATGGCCAGCCATAAAAACAAGGGTCTTGAAAAAACAACTAGCTATTTAATTGAAGGTTTTACTTTCGGGTTTAAGGTTTTTGGTCCGGTGATTCCAATCGCTGCCTTTTTCTATTTAGGTGATGCTGGGTTTGGAAAGATTATCGGTGACTTTTTACCAGATGGTTCTCAAGGTATTGTCAATGACCTTGGTATTGCGTTAGCCAATATTGTTCCATTGAGCAAGGTGGTCGGAGCAGTAACACTTACCACTGTAGGAGCGATTACGGGTTTGGATGGCTCTGGATTTTCAGGAATATCACTCGCAGGTTCAGTCGCGGGCTTGTTTGCAGTTGCAATTGGTAAAGGTGTGGCCACTTTAACTGCCCTTGGCCAAATTGCTGCCATCTGGGTAGGCGGCGGAACATTAGTACCTTGGGCGTTAATCCCTGCAGCCGCTATTTGTAACGTTGACCCATTTGAATTAGCAAGGAGGAATCTGCTTCCTGTAGTAATCGGTCTAGCAGTTACAACGATCGTCGCAATGTTTCTAATATAAAAAAGAGGCTGCGGCCTCTTTTTTATGATTACTTTTTCAGTTTCTTTTTAAAGAAATTGTAAATATATATGGATGGAAGCACCCATATATAGCCAAAGGCAAAGCCTCCAATGACATCTGTAGGGTAATGGACTTGAAGAATGATGCGGCTGGCTCCAATTAATAACAGCAGCAGAACGGCAAAGATGATAACCAACCTTCTCGCTGCTGCTGATTTGATATCCTCCAGCATAAGATAGGCAATAAAATAGTAGAAAATTAATCCAACCATTGCATGTCCGCTTGGAAAACTTAAGCTATCCACATGTGCCAGATGGTCAAGCTCTGGTCTTTGGCGTGCAATCAGGTCCTTGAGAAGTTTATTAACTTCATTTCCTAGAGCAACACTCAAAGCAATGGCCGCAGCACCTAAAAGATTTCTTTTTATTAGCAATAACCAGCCTAAAACAATCAGGGCAACAATGCCAATCCCCTTCTTATCCCCTAGGTCCGTTAGAATAAGAAAAAACGGGTTAAACGTATCCGGTACATAAGCGAATAAGTCCGCTAGTTTTTCATCCAGCCAAAAAGTTTGTTTAGCAGCTACTTTGATAGAAATATAGATTGCTATTAAAATAGAAAAACCTAAAATTAAGTATGTAGAAGTATTCCTTTTATTTACCATCTGCTTAATGATCCTTTCTCTATCTAAACACTATAAAATTATAAATAAAACTTACTTTTAAATCTACATAATAGTGTAAAAGTGTTAAAATAGTTTGAAAATAGGATAAAAATCTTTGGTGTTTGGAGGATTTCACACATGTTAAAGCAATTGTTTTCAAAATTAGATGATTACTATGAAGATATGGTCACAATACGCAGGTTTATGCACCAGCATCCAGAATTGTCCTTTCAAGAATATAACACAGCCCAATATATAAAGGAATTTTATGAAAAACTTGGGATAGAAGTAAAAGGAAATATTGGAGGAAATGGTGTTGTAGCCAAAGTTTACGGTAAAAAGCCAGGGAAAACGGTCGCATTAAGGGCAGATTTCGATGCGTTACCTATTCATGATGAAAAAGATGTACCTTATAAATCCTTAGTTCCTGGTGTGATGCATGCCTGTGGTCATGATGGACATACTGCCACTCTTCTTGTCCTTGCAAAGGTACTAAATGAATTGAAGGCTGACCTTGAGGGAAACTATGTCTTTATTCATCAGCATGCTGAAGAATACGCACCCGGAGGAGCCATTACCATGATTGAGGATGGCTGCTTAGAAGGTGTTGATGTGATATTTGGAACTCATTTATGGGCCAGTGAACCGACCGGTACCATCCAATATCGAACCGGTCCAATCATGGCGGCAGCTGATCGTTTTGAAATTGAGATTCAGGGCAAAGGCGGTCATGGTGCACAGCCGCATAAGACCAAGGATGCGATTGTCACCGCTTCCCAGTTAGTTATAAATCTGCAGCAAATTGTCAGCAGGAAAGTGAATCCAGTTGAGTCTGCGGTTGTGACAGTGGGCTCCTTTATGTCTGAAAATGCGTTTAACATAATCGCAGATAAAGCAAAGCTTATTGGGACAGTCCGTACCTTTAGTGATGATGTCCGCCAATACATTGAGGAAGAAATGGAAAGAATTATTCAGGGCACATGCCACATGTCTGGCAGCACCTATAAATTTTTATATGAGAGAGGTTATCCTGCAGTAGTGAATCATGCTAAAGAAACAGAGTTTCTCGTTGCTGCGGCAAGGGAAGTTCCTGAGGTAACGACCATTGAAGAATCTGAGCCGCAAATGGGAGGAGAAGATTTTTCCTATTACTTAAAGGAAGTACCCGGAACCTTCTTTTTCACAGGTGCAAAACCCCCAGGTGTAAACCCAGGCTTTCCACACCACCACCCAAAGTTTGATATTGATGAGAACGCCATGTTAATAGCCGCAAAAACGCTCGGGACAGCTGCACTAAAAATACACAGCTCTAAATAAACTGATCCCCTGAACTGTTTAAAGTTCAGGGGCTTTTGTTAGGATTCTTAACCTATATGCGTTCATCGCCGTTTCTCCCAAGTGTTTGAGCAGATTGTTATTGGCATACGCACCTACAAACGCACCAATTCCAGGAACTAACTGGAACATCTTAACAAGATCGATATAATCTCTATATTCCTGTTGAAATTTACGCCAGTCCATTTCAACGAGCTCTTGCTTTCTCGCATCCCAGTTTTCAATTTCAGCTAACGTTTCACGGCGGATATCATCACTTGAAAACGCAAGCTGGAATATATGAAGAATAAATAGCCGCTCTTCAAATTCTTTCGTGTTAAATCCATAAATGGCTGCCGCTTCAAAAAGAAATTTCATCTTGATGGAAAGAAGTAAAGGAAAATCTGCCAGCCCTAGAAGGATTCCTCCAGCACCTGTTCCTGCACCTTCGACCAATGCCGTTTTTTGGAAGATTGCCGTCTTTTTCCTCATTAATTCATCACGTTCTTCGAGTGTCAGGCCGGCAGCTTGGTTTTTGCTGGTCGTAAGCTGGGATCCAAATAAGGTGGTTTTAACCATTCCCTTTATGCTTTCTGTCATGACTTCGTGAACCTTTTCAGGAATCATTTCATTTATTTTCCCTTGCGCTTTTTTTGAAATTCGATTCATCATTCCTGAACGTCTGGTTAATTTTCTTTTCCAGTCGACCACTTCACCATATGCCTTCAGCTCATATTCATTCATGCTCCCACTCCCCTCAGCAAAAAGATATTAGGTTTGTTTCTAATCCATTCATGCTTTTAGTCTATTCTTACTATAAACTTTTACAAATAAAACACTAAACAGCAGTCCAGAGAGGAGGATTAATAAGGAAAACATCCATTGTCCTTTAAACAAAATAACGACTGTAAATATGGAGGATTGAATGATCAGAATCCTCATAAGCAGGGAATGAAAAGCAGTTGTTTTATGGTTATGAGATACTGGATACAAATCAATCCAAAGCTTGTTTTGGTGATGATTCCATAATGGAAGAAGCTGGAATCCGGTTAAATAGATAAATAAGAGAGACAGCACGATTTGCCCTGCCCCGAAGGAAATAAAATACAATGCTAATGCACCTATCACCGTTAAGCGAATAAAAAGACCTAAATAATCGGAAGATCTCAAGAATGTTCTTGCAAATAAATAATCATAGGTTTTTTCTTGTGAAAAGGAAATCCCATTAATAAACCAGTCCAGCCATTTTCTTCTTTTTACCGTATCTTTTAATTTTGGTACATCTGTGAATAAATTGGCCAGCCGGTAAAATGACGCCATTCGCTTTTCTTCCTGAGCAATAAGCAAATCCCATTTTAAGCCCATCTTTTCCGTCCTGACAGAGAAGGAGCGGTAATAAGACGCCATAATCAAAGCAAATATCAATAAAAAGACGAAATGTGCGTTGTTAAAAAGCAAAAAGGTAAATAACACATTAATGAAATAACGGACGAACATGTCCCAAGTATAAACGGATGGCTGTACATAATAGTGGATTTTCCAGTTTACAGCAATATTCCATCCTTTAATGACCAGCAGAATCAATAGGAAAATAAAAAATGATTGAAATCCGTTTGCGCTGACATGTGCATACATTGGCATGACTATAGCTAAAACCATTAATAAAATGTATCCCTGAAAAACTAAACTAAGCAGCCCTGAACGTAAAAAATAACCTTTTAAACGGGTTTCAAGCGGAATTAAAAACACATGATCCGCTTCGAATAAAAAAGTATATACAGGGCTATGAGTTAAAAATAAACCTAAAATAACAGCAATTATTATCTCCGCAGGAAAATCCTGAGACAATGAGCTTATCCAATTTTGATAATAAAAGGCAGCCGTTCCTATTAAAAAAAGCAGAACAACGACAAGGTGACCATTAAGAATATATCGAAGATAAACACCAAATTCTTTTAAACGGTGGACAGATCTGTCCTTCCATAGCTTTTTCTCATCAAACATAATTTTCTTCCTTTGTTAATTGGATATATAGATCATCTAAAGAAGCTCCAGGCATTGAAAACTGTTCTCTCAATTCAATAAGAGTACCTTTTGCACGAACTTTCCCTTCATGGAGAATGACGAATCTGTCACAGTACTTCTCTGCAGTCGTAAGAATATGGGTCGACATTAATATTCCTGCCCCGTTCTCTTTCATCTTTTTCATTAGGTCAAGCAGTGATTGAATACCAAGCGGGTCAAGACCAACAAATGGTTCATCAACAATATAAAGGGAAGGCTGTACCAAAAAAGCGCACATAATCATTACCTTTTGTTTCATTCCTTTAGAAAAATGAGCAGGAAACCATTTCAGTCTTTTTTCCATCCGAAATTCAGTTAATAACTTCCCAATTCGTGTTTTATATGTAGACTCATCTAATCCGTATGCCATAGCTGTTAATCGTAAATGTTCTTCAAGGGTGAGTTCTTCGTATAGTACCGGTGTTTCCGGAACAAAGGTGAACATCTTTCGATAAGTTTCCTTATCTTCCGTAATGGAACGTCCGTTTATTTTCACTGTGCCGCTATGCGGCTCCATTAACCCGATAATGTGTTTAATCGTTGTACTCTTGCCGGCACCATTTAGGCCGATTAATCCAACCAATTCTTTTTGATTAACTTCAAAGGATACTTCTTTTAGGACTGGATTTCTTGTATATCCTCCTGTAAGGCTTTCAATCGATAATAAAGACATATGCTACGTCCTTCCTATTGCATGATTACCTTCATTTTACCAAATCACTATGGATAAAAATAGGAATTCAAATTTTTGATTTCATTTTTGTATATTTCAAATCAAAACGGACATCATAATATTCGAAGGGGAAACACCTACTCGATGAAGTGATTCATCAAAATTTGAAATGAGGTGTCTGTCAAAGACATTTAACTTTTCAAACATGCAGCTTCTAAACGTTTCAAATAAGGGGATGGTTGTTTTGCACAAGTTGCTTTGTAACCATTTAGAGTTCATTTAACACCAGCTATTTATCAAAAAAATAAATGAGGTGTTTACGGCAGATTATCATCCGTTTTTATAAGTTGATGAAACTATAAAAACAACATAGGGGATGGTCAGCTTGAACAATAGTTACGGTTTATAAAAACACTAAATTGTCAAATGAGGTGTTTATCAAACGTAATTCCTGATGAACGTATAATATGAAGCAATTCCCCTTCGAGAGGGCAGGATTCCATGCGGATCCTGTCTCTTTCTTTTTTTATTGCTAAAACATATGGTAAAATACGGATATAAAAACCAATAAAGGGGTTGTGCAGTAAATGAGTGATTGTATCTTTTGTAAAATTGTTAATGGTGATATCCCAGCAGCAAAAGTGTATGAAAATGAACATGTTTTAGCCTTTCTTGATATTAGTCAGGTAACAAAAGGCCATACATTGGTCATCCCTAAAGTACATAAAGGAAATTTGTTTGAATTGACTCCTGAAACGTCTAAAAACCTTTTCGAATCTGTACCTGAAATTGCAAATGCACTAAAAAAGGAATTTAGCCCGCTCGGATTAAACCTGGTTAATAATAATGGGGAACATGCAGGGCAAACCGTTTTTCATTTCCATGTTCATTTAATTCCACGCTATGGTAAAGGTGACGGATTTGGCGCTGTTTGGAAAAGCAATACAAGCGATTATACACAACAGACACTGCAAGAGATGGCAGCGAATATTAATAAGCATTTCTAACGAGAGAACAAATTATCTGAAAATTATATCTTTATTATTTTTATATACCTGTGATATAATGATAACAAGTTTTTCGCTGTAGGCATTTAGCGCACTACAGGAGGAACAAATAGCTAAGTTTAGCAGAGGAGAGATGAGAAATGAATACAAAGAATCTAGTAGTCCTATCACTTTTGGCGGGAATTGGGGTAGTTTTGCATACGGTGATGCCAGCCTTCCTAACCATTAAACCAGATATGATGCTGGCAATGATGTTCTTGGGAATTATTCTTATTCCAGAAATTAAAAGTGTTATGTTATTGTCTATTGTGACCGGAGGACTATCCGCACTCACCACAGGTTTTCCTGGCGGTCAACTCCCAAATATCATTGATAAGCCCATCACTGCTTTAGTCTTTTTTGGTTTATTTTTGGCTTTAAAGCAATACCGTAACTCCATTATTAGTGTTGCCGTCTTAACTGCAATTGGGACATTAGTTTCAGGATCTGTCTTTTTGGGAGCAGCTTATTACATTGTAGGCTTACCAAGTTCTTTTACAGCTTTATTTGCTGCTGGTGTTTTACCTGCAATTGCACTGAACACAATTATTATGGTTATTTTGTATCCAGTTGCACTTTCAGTTGCAAAAAGAACAAAGACATCATCTATCGTCATTTCAAAATAACACAAAAGAAAAGAACCTCAGCAAGGTTCTTTTCTTTCTATAAACATCAAATAAATGATTAAAAGCTTGATAAAATAATCGTCAAAAGCAAAAATATTGCTCCACCGCCTGCTAACGCTGCAGCCCGCTTTTTTAAAACTTGTTTAGGCGGATAAAATCCCGGTCTTTTTAGAGCTAGAGCATTCCAAATAGCACCGACAAATAGCAATATACTTAGCAAAAAAAGGATCGATGTTACACTTTTCATATAATACCCCCTATTGAAGACCAAGAGTTGATACTATCATTAATATGATTTGCTGTCCTTCCCTATGTAGAATATTCAAAAGGTTGGCATTATTTAGAGAAAAAACGTAAAATAAAGAAGAACTTTTTTCTCAGAATTGTACTAAAAATAAAAAAAAATAAATTTCAAGTCAAAAAAAACGTAATTTCTAAAAATTTTGTGAATTTACATCTTTATTAATTTTTATTTTATTGGCATAATGTTAATAGAGAAATAAAAAAGTAGGTGAAATTGGGGATGTCGGAGAAACAGTATTCAATGAAAGAAGCGATGCTATTTAGCCAAAGGATTGCACAATTAAGTAAAGCCCTATGGAAATCAATTGAGAAGGATTGGCAGCAATGGTTAAAACCTTTTGATTTAAATATTAATGAGCATCATATCCTTTGGATTGCATACCATTTAAATGGTGCATCTATTTCGGATGTAGCAAAATTTGGTGTTATGCATGTCTCAACAGCGTTCAATTTTTCAAAAAAGTTAGAAGAAAGAGGATTGCTTACATTTTCAAAGAAAGAAAATGATAAACGAAATACGTATATTCAGCTCACCCCAGAAGGTGAAGAGATCTTTCTTCGTTTAATGGAATCCTATCACCCCAGTGGCAATGCTGCATTTGTTGGTGCCCTGCCATTAAGAGATTTATATGGGAAGTTTCCCGATATTATTGAAATGATGGCGATTGTTCGAAATATATATGGTGAAGATTTTATGGAAATCTTTGAACGATCTTTCCATAATATTGAGACTGAATTTAACGAAAATGATGGAAAGCTTAAGAAGACAGAAAAAACAGAACAAGAACTCTCTTAAAGACATTTAGCAAACTCTGTAAAAAGAGGTTCGAATAGGTGCTGCTTTAAACAGGCACGAACGACTTCCTTCGCGTTAAGTTTTTCCGGTAAAGAATATAGAAACTCACTGAAAAGCGGATGAAAATTAATAAACCCTTCCGCTTTTTGTTCTTCCATTTTTATGTTCAAATTCTTACATAGCAGGTTGAATGCCTCTACTTCATGTTCTGATATCCCATTCTCGATGACCAATCTATAGAATTCAAGATTCGGGGCAGTCAGCATTTTTAAAAGTAACTTTTGGTGGTAATCTAGAAGATTCACACGGGCTTGTAATTCAACGTAATTATCCATTGAGTTCGACCTCCGGTCACTGCTTTACATTCCTACGTTCATTATTTACCTTTTTCAGTCCGAAATAAACCTATTCTTGAATGAGATCAGATAATAATCTTTTCAGTGTTTTTATTTCATTTTATTTCCTACTTTTCTACCATTCCTTTTAACTATCTTTTTTTGTAAATTTTTGATACTGTATTAACATATCATGAACATCAGGGAGGGAATCGATGATGATCTCCATTTTTATTGTTTTGGCCATTTTTATTTTGTTCTACGTTAATAAAATGACCAATTCCCTTTGTATTCAAAAGGATATTCCGGAAGAACGTCAGCATAAAGTATTTCGCACAATAAATGTACTTGTCACAATATTATTGATTTCGTCCTATGTGGAAATTCTGTATACATAGGTTTACTTTATGTAATGTACCAATGTTAGAGAAAAATAAGAAGCGATGAGAAAATTCTCATCGCTTTTAATTTGTTTTCAGATTATAACCAAGAAGCCCCAATAATTATTAACAGGATGAAAAGGACAACGATTAACGCAAATCCTCCACCGTGGAATCCAGTTCCAGACACACAATTCTCCCCTTTCTTAAATGGTAAAGCTGTTGTCTGCATCAGGTGTTACCCTTATATTAAAACCAAGATGCTCCAACAATAATCAATAGAATGAATAGGACTACAATCAATGCAAATCCTGCTCCGTATCCGTGTCCACCACTCATCGTAATACCTCCTTTATTATTTACTACGATATACTATTCAAGCTGTACTCATTTCGACTAGGCGCTTACCTTATTTTCTTAGGAAAAAGTCCACATTTTTCTAATTGGGTATTTATCCATAGAAAACATGACTTTTAGCAGATGGGCACTTGAATAGATTTCTTTTTTGTTACATGTTATCGTATGTACGAATTCTCGGGTTCGCAATGGGTAAATGCCCAAAATTCAGAAAACAAATACAGGAAATATTTTTGCAGCGGTTACCATTTATGTTATAGTATAGTTTGTGGACAAAAACCCACAAGAATTTACTGTTTAGGAGAGGTTCCTCATGAAAAAATGGATGTTAGCCCTTACATTAGCTGGCGGGGTTATTGCCTTAAGTGCGTGTAATCAGAGCGGCGGTTCTACTGTGGCAGAGAGCAATGCAGGAGATATTACACAGGATGAACTTTATGAAGCAATGAAGGAAAAGGTGGGAGCACAAGCATTACAACAGCTTGTCTATGAAAAAGTCCTATCTGAGAAATACGAAGTAACGGACAAAGAATTAGATGCAAAAGTTGATGAATTAAAAGAGCAGCTTGGAGACAACTTTGAAGCGGCGCTGGCACAATACGGCTACGCAGATGAAGAAGACTTTAAAGAAACGATGAAACTTGGTATGATGCAGGAAAAAGCTGCCATGAAGTCTATAAAAGTAACTGAAAAAGAAGTAAAGGAATACTACGACAACTACAAGCCTGAAATTAAGGCTCGTCATATTCTCGTTGCGGATGAAAAAACGGCATTAGAAGTGAAGCAAAAGCTTGACGCTGGTGAAAAATTTGAAGATGTAAGCAATACTTATTCTACTGATGAAGCGGCAAAGCAAGCTGGCGGCGACTTAGGATGGTTTGGTGCTGGAGCAATGGATCCAGACTTTGAAGCGGCTGCATATGCCCTCAAAAAGGATGAAATCAGCGGCCCAGTAAAGAGCTCATTTGGATATCATATCATCCAATTAACAGACAAAAAAGAAAAGAAGTCCTATGAAGAAATGAAAGACGAAATGGAAAAAGAATTAAAATCTTCAAAATTAACAAATGAAAAGATTAACGAAGTAATGCAAAAGGAAATTAAAGATGCAAAAGTGAAAATAAGTGATAAAGACTTAGAAAATGCACTTGATCCAGCAGCAGCTACTGCGGCACAATAAGAAAGTCAAAAAGAAGGAACTCAATACGAGTCCCTTCTTTTTTATGGCTCTTTTCCTATACTCTTTTGCTTTTTGAAACAAAATTTTATGATTGTGAAAAAGTTTCACCAGAAAGCAGTATATATTTTATAGGAAAAGAGCCTGCAAACTAAATTCAAAAGCGCAAAATAACTATTTCCACGTTAAAATCGGCTTTAGGATTTTAACAACAATGTTACGAAGACTGCCTTTTTTATTTTATTCGGCTGTTGCCCTTTCACCCTCACGGCGTTCTTTTTCTTGTTCCAGCCGTGTTAAATAGATTTCTCCCTCTTTTTCAATATTCTCCATTTCTAACATCCGTTCTTCTCTGCCCGTTTTGATTGCCATTAAAGCGCTTATTACGATACCAACCACGACTGCATATACCCAAATAGGAATAGTCATTTATTATTGCTCCCTTCGTTAGTGGTTGTCCACTTTTTTATACAACATATTCGATTTATCGCTAAATATTCATACTGAGGATAAAAAAATAACCCAGTAGATGGGTTATCTTATTTATGAAATAGCGGTTTGTAGAATGATCGGTTTTCTAAGGCAAATACACGTTCAGTAAATTCCCCAGGTTTAACTCTTTCTAAGGCACGATCGAGCATGTTCATTTTTGCGTCGAGATTATCGATATAATGGAGAATCTCTGCTTCTTTAATTAATGGCGGCTTTGGACTTCCCCACTCAGCCTTCCCGTGATGACTTAATACAAGGTGTTTTAGTATTAACACTTCCTCACCAGTTATCCCGAGTTCCTCAGCAGCTTTGCCGATTTCATTTACCATAATGGTAATATGACCTAGTAAATTGCCTTCCACTGTATATGCTGTTGAAATTGGCCCTGATAATTCAACTACTTTCCCCATATCATGCAATATCACTCCGGCATAGAGCAAGTCCTTATCAAGGCTAGGATAAAGCGCAGCAATCGACTTCGCTAGGTCAAGCATACTTACAACGTGATAGACAAGTCCTGAAACAAACTCATGATGATTTTTCGTTGCTGCAGGATACTCTAAAAAAGCATTCTGATGTTTTTTCAATAAATGGCGGGTAATTCTTTGGATATTAGGATTTTTCATATCAAAAATATATTGTGTCAGTTTACTAGTCATCTCTTCTTGGCTTAATGGTGCTGTCTCTAAAAAATCCTCCAATCTTACTGAGTCACTAGGACCTGTTCTTCGAATCTGCCGAATTTTCAGCTGGCTCTTACCACGATAATTATGGATATCCCCGATAATTTTAACGATTTTTTGCGCGGTGTAATTCTTTTCATCCTCTTCATTAGCGTCCCAAAGTTTCGCTTCTATCTCACCACTTTGATCTTGAAGGATAAGTGTTAAGAATGGCTTTCCATTGCTGGCAATCCCTTTTGCTGCACTTTTAATAAGTAAATACAGATCAACCTGTACTCCGAAATCATAATCTAGTATTCCTTTAGTCATCTGTCTCTCTCCTTCCCATTAGTACAAGTATAACATTCTCTATGAAATTACTTCGACATTCCCTTTATGAAGATACTGAACATTTTCCGTTTGAAAGTATGGAAGCAAATGTGTATGACATGTGAAAAATAATATTTGATTAGTCCTGAGCGTGGTTAAAAGCTCTAACACCTTTTTGGTTCTGTTAGCGTCAAAATTCACAAAACTATCATCGATAATAATCGGAAAGCGATACTTTTCGTAAAGGGTCGTGGCAAGAGCTAATCTTATAGAAACGTATACTTGCTCTGTAGTAGCTTGACTTAATTCATTCGCCTCAAATAGTGTGTGATCGCTTCTTTCAATGAGAAAACCAGTTCCTGACTGCTTCAGGTGTATCCGCTCATATTGTTCATCTGTCAGGAAGTATAGGTATTCCTCAGCTTTTGCCAGCATTCTTGGCAAATGAACGTTTTTATACTTTTCAACCGTTTTTGTTAGTATGGTTTGCGCTAAACTATAAACGGACCATTCTTTTGCTGCTTCCTCCAGCTCAAACTTTTGCTGCTTATAGTAGTGGAGTAACTCAGAGTATGTTCCTCCTTCTTCAAGAATTTGTATCTGGTAATTGGCAGCAGCTTGCCTTTCCTGCAGTTCAATTAGTCTAGACGATAACGTTTCAATCTCATCCTGATAATGAATTAATCGTTCTTCTACATTATGAATTTGTAACAGTCTTTCTATTTCGTGTTCTTTTAGAAAAGAGTATTGTACCTGCTTGCTAATATCCTCAAGCCTTTCAATGAGCTTTAATTTTGCTTCGAATTTTTTACCAAGCTCATAGAACGCCTCTTCTTCCTCAACATTTGCTTCTTCAAGGAGCTTTTTCTTTTCTGTGATGAGATGGGCTTGTTCCAGTTTTATTTGATTAAGGTCTGCCTCAAGGTCATCTAGCTTTCCTTGCTTTTCTTGAATTTTTATTAACTTTCCATGTTCATCTTTTAGTTTGTTCCGTAATAAATATCCGGCTTTTGATAAATCACTTACTTTATCTCCTAAATATTGTTTTGCGTAAGAGGTGATTCTTTCAGCAATGTCAGCCTGTTCAAGGTTAATATGTTCCAGCCTTGCAAGCGAATTCTTTTTTTCTCTGCCTATAAGCTTGTATTGTTCAATTAGTTGAAATGCCTCAAGGAAAAAAGAATGTGCAATATATTCAGGTATACGAAGTTCACTACTCAGTTTCAGTATCAATTCCTTATTTTCTGCTTCTTCAAGCTCCCACTCTTCAAATTTCCTGATTACTTTTTCATATTGTGTTTGCTGTTGTTCGAGCTTTATTTTTAGCAGCTGGTACTGCTCTTTCCAGTAATGATCCTGCTTCAATTTTTCTTGAAGGGCTGGGATGTCACTATTTTTATATCTTTCGAGTAATTGAAGTAACCTTTTTTCATCTTCTAACAATTGACTTAAAGCTTGAGTGATCTTTGTATCATTTTTACGATTATGGTTTTTACTTAGAAAAAAACCGATTAGTAAGCTTCCTAATACACCAAAAGCTAACAATATCCATTGCCTGGTATACAAACCATAAAGTGATAGAAACAGCAATAATACTCCAATGGTTAAAAATTGAATTTGTTTTTGTTTGTTTATCGCAGCCAATGTTTTCTTATCCTGTTCATGAGTATGGTGATAATACTCTTTTTTGTCTTGGACTGCCTTAAATTCGTATTCGATTTTTCTTTTTTCATTTTCTTCACTGATTAACTGTTCAAGTCGCGCTCTTTCATGAGCTGGGATCATATGAGTTTCTGCAAAGCTGACTTTTCTCTCTAGCTCTTCAAGAGAGTTTTTTTCTTCTCGAAATTTCTCCTCAAGGTCTTGTTTTACTTCTAATAGCTTTTGCTTTTTCCTCGCAGCCTGTTCTACTTGATTTTTCATATAGATATTTGTGTTTATCGTTAGAACTTCTTCTTCCCTTAAAGGTAAGTGTAGTTTTTCATTTATAATCGAGATTCTTTCTTCTAAATCTGCTAATTTCAATTCGTACTGTTGTTTTTCTAAGGTCAGCTGCTCATAGATAGGAATCTGGTCTAGAGCACTCAGAAGCTGGGATTCATCAGCAAGCAGCTGCGTTTCCGGCTGTATTACGGCCACTTCTTTTTTTAATTGAGTGATTCTTTCCAGTAAACTTGAAATCTGAGCATTGTATGGATAGATAAGCTGATTTAATTTTTCTATTCTTTCAATACCTCTTGCAGGGAATGTATTTTCTCCAAGTAACTTGATTTCTGTATGTATCCATCTTTCTTCTTTGACGAGTGAATGGATTTTTTGCCATTCATTTAACTTTTCTACCTCGCTCTTTACATCCTGCAGTGTATGGCTTATGTCTTCTATCTCCTTATAGATTCTTTCTTTATCTGAGACCAAGGCCACGTAACCTTGATTTTTGGCTGCTGCTTTTTTTAGGTCGCTGCTAAGTTCATGAAGGGCTTTGAGTTTTTCATTTACCACCGGCTTCTTCCCGCTTGGTTTAAAACGAGCTTCTAATTCCTTCTGAAGTTCTGCCTCTGTTTTCGCTAGTCGTTCTGTTCCGAGTGTACCAGTAGAAAATAAAAACTTTCCCAATTCATCCCCTTTCATTTGGTGGATATTTTGCAGCCCATGCAGGTTGAAGGAAAAAATTGCTTGGAATAACCCTTTATCCATATTTCCAAGCAGCTGCTTAAGCAGTTCCTCATCACCTGTTGTTCCGTCCTCCAGTGTAACGGTAACGTCGCCAGAAGCCTTGCCTCTTATCCTTTCTATCGTGGCAATACCAAAGTCATCAAAACATATTCTCAGCTTTCCGCCGTAATTTGAGCCGTTTTTTGGTACATAGCGAAGTTCTGAAGTTTGTTTCGTTGGGAACCCAAATAGAATTCCATGAATAAATGCCATGATCGTTGATTTTCCTGCTTCATTTTCACCATAAAACACTTGAAAATCAGATAGGTCCTTAATCACGGTATTGTTTAATTGACCAAAGCCGTATATATGTATCTCCTGGATTTTCAATCAATCATCTCCCATCACTATTGATACAATAACCCAATTAATAGTTTCTCAGCCTTTTCCAATAATTCTTTTTGTTCGCTTTCTGTTAAACTTGTTAAATATTTTCTGCCCAATTGATGCTGATATAAAGGTGCAATCGCGTCCTCAGGATTCTGAAAGTCATCGATGGCAGCAAACAGCTCCGAATAAAAATCTGCTTCATTTATTAATTTTTTTCTATCTAGCTGCTGGTGATCCTCTATGTTTAAATTGACAACCCATACAAATGATTCCTCATCATTTTCATAGTCTAACAGCAGCTCTAGAAGTTCAGTATCTAGAATTTTTTTCTCTTGAAAATCATCCAATTGAACATTTTTTAGGTTTAAGGTAAGCAGTGTACCTAGTCCAGCTTTACGCAAACGTTCGATGGTCAGCTGACATAATTGAAAGATTTCTTGAAAACTTTGTGCCAAAGCAGCATCGACAGTAACTTCTTCCCACAACACGTCTGAAGTTTCTATAAATTCTGTTTTGGCTTCGAGTTCATTCAACGTAATATGATAACAACCTTTTACGCCTGATTCCTTCTTATTACGACCTTGGAGGTTTCCTGGATAAATGATTGGCGGCGTCGTTTCCGATAATATTGTCCGTTTATGGATATGCCCTAAAGCCCAATAATCAAATTCTTTCTCCAGCAGATCCTTGATAGAAAAAGGAGCGTAATTATCATGGTCCGTTCCGCCGCCTTCATTCCCGTGGAGAATGCCGATATGAAAATCTGCAGGATCCTGTTTTTGATAGTGATCTATTCTTTTATCAAGAATATGTCTTTGTAAATAACTAAAGCCATATAGATGGACGGTATCTCCACGTTTCGTATGGAATACCTTCATTTCGACATCACTGCCAAAAAAATGAACGTTTGAAGGCATATCAAGGTGCACCCATGAGCCGCTTAAATGATCATGGTTTCCGTGAATAACATAAACAGGAATATCCTTTTGTAAAAGCTTTTGCATTTCATTACGAAAGCGTGATTGTGCACGTAAGCTTCTATCTTCACCATCATATAAATCACCGGCTAAAATAACAAAATCAACATTGTGATCGATGGCCGCTTCTGTTAGTTTTCCTAAAGCCGTGAACGTACTCTCTCTCACTCTTGAAAGGATATTTGCAGGTAAATGCTTTAAACCAACCATAGGACTGTCCAAATGCAGGTCAGCTGCGTGTATAAATGATATCTGTTTCATTAATAATCTCCTTTCAGTGAGTTTTCTTTCATTGTAACATCTCGAAAAAGCGAATGCACGTTCTAACCGAAATGCGGAAGCGCCTAGGCGCTGTAGCTAGACAATTCTCAAAGCTCATAAAGCAAAAAATATTAACAGAAAAGGGCCTTGCCTTTTTTTGACAAAGCCCTTCCATTTTATTCTTTTTTTGTTAGCTGCAAAGCCTTTTTTATATCCTTAAAGGAATTTGATTTTCCGTACATTAATACTCCACCGCGGTATACACGGGCACCAAATACTGCTAAGAAGGTGATTGTTCCCACCAGAATCGCAATCGCTAATGCAGCTTCCCAAACTGGAATATTTAGCATTCCTACCCGTAAAAACATAATCATTGGGGTGAAGAATGGTATATAGGAGGTGATGACGATAAATGGTGAATCCGGTTTACCTAGACCAAACATCGCAATCATAAATCCTGCTACAACAAGTAATGTCATGGGCGTAATCATTTGTTGAACATCTTCAATCCTGCTTACCAAAGAACCTAAAAACGCGGCAAGGGTAGCATAGAGGAAATAACCTAAGATAAAGAAAATAACAGCATAGGAAATCGTTGATAACGATATGTTTCCAAATCCAAATGCGTCAAAAAAGCCGCCTTCCAGCGAAGACAAATTCCGTTTTATCGAGAAATACCCAACAGATAGAAGTACGGCAAGCTGAGTTAAACTTAACAGACCTATCCCAAGTATTTTTGCAAACATCTGCTTTATTGGTGATACGCTGGAAATCAAGATTTCCATCACTCTTGAAGACTTTTCAGTAGCCACTTCCATTGCAATCATACTGGCATACATAATAACAGCAAAATAGATAACAAACAGCAGAACATAAACAAGTCCTCTAGCCTGATTCAGTTCTTCTTCCGTTTTCGCATTTTCCTCAAGAGCAATTTTCTCGAAAGAAACCGGCTCATACAGCTGCTGGAGCTGCTCTGGTGTCAGGTTAATTTTTGAAGCTGCAAGCATGGTTTTCATTTGCTGAAGCCCGGACTGAAGATCGGTATATATTGTTGAATCAGCTACACTCATTGCTTTATACGCAGCTTCAGGCAGCTGCTCTTCATCATAACGCAGCTGGACAAATCCAACATATTCCCCTTCTTCTACTGCCTTTTCTGCCTCTTTCTCGGTGCCTTTAAACTCTGTCAGCTGCAGGTTTTTATTTAATGCACTCATTTGTTCTTTAAGTGGTTCATACAGTTGTCCTGTTTCATCTAATACAGCAACCTTTTCTTTATCGCCGCCATTATCGAAAACTTCAATGATATTATTCATGTTTGTTAACCCTAAAGTGATAACGACTGTCAACAGTGTTGTGATCAAAAATGATTTTGTTTTCAATTTGTTAAAATACGTATGGAATAAAATAATCCAAAATTTATTCATAGGAATCACCTACTTTTTCAATAAAAATATCATTTAAAGAAGGTTCTTCAAGTTCAAATTTTCTGATGAATCCTTTGTTGACGATATCTTTCAAGATCTTTTCAGCAACATATTCCCCATCAATTTGAAGATGCATTCCCTCTGTTGTGGACTTAGTCTTAACCACACCTGGATAACCTTTCAGACTGTCTAATGGAAAATCCGCATGTATAACAAGATTCTTTTTTCCAAATGCACGTTTTATATCTTTTAAGGCACCGTGTACGACCGGAGTTCCTTTATGCATAATACATAGATGCTCACACATCTCTTCTACATGGTGCATTTGATGGCTAGAAAAAACGATTGTCGTTCCCTTTTCCTTTAATGAGAGAACTGCCTCTTTAAGCATTTCAACGTTTACAGGATCCAGACCGCTGAATGGTTCATCCAGAATCAATAATTTGGGTTTATGTATGACGGCCGCAATGAATTGAATTTTCTGTTGATTTCCTTTTGAAAGCTCTTCTACCTTTTTATTTTCATATTCAGGAACTTTAAATCGGTCCAGCCAATATTTTAATTCAGAAAGTGCTTCATTTTTGCGCATTCCTCTTAATCTGGCAAGATAGACAATTTGATCGCTAACTTTTAATTTTGGGTATAAACCTCTTTCTTCAGGAAGGTAGCCGACTAAATGGCTTGTAGAATAATTGATTGGCTGCCCGTCCCAGGTAATTCTTCCATCACTAGAATCCAGCAGCCCCAGGATCATTCGAAATGTAGTCGTCTTCCCTGCACCATTTGCTCCTAAAAAGCCAAACATTTCTTTTTCAGGTATGGTTATGGATAGATTTTTAACTGCCGTAAAATCACCAAATCGTTTTGTTACATGTTCAAGTTTTAAAACCATTCAAATTCCCCCTCAAAAATTACTATACGAAAATCCTATGAAAAAGTTTCATTTTTGCAAAATATCAAGAATTGTGCAAATATTATAATATCAATAATACCAAAGGGGGATATAGGATGAAGACTTACAAATTAACAGCCTTTGAAGCAAATGGGGAAAAAATAGTAGATGAGGCAATTCAAGCTGAACATGATGAAGCCGCAAAAGAATTAGCTGAAAAATTATTATCAGAAAGGAATTTACTAGAGAAAACACATCGTTTCACATCTCCAAGTGGCAAACTATTATTGTTTCATTCTTAACCATAAGACAGAAAAAAGAAGCAGCAAATGCTTCTTTTTTCTGTCTTACTTATTTTCCGATAAATTTTGCTGGTCTTTTTTCTATAAAGGCTCGAATTCCTTCTTGGTGGTCGAATGTTCGGCGCATGTTTAGCTGTCCATGCTTTTCTAATTCTAAAATCTTTAGCAGCTGTGGTCTGTTCATATCTGCTAATATCTTTTTCGTTTTGATCATTGCCTGAACTGGGCGTTGCAGCCAATCGGATATTCTAGCATTTAAAGTTTCTTGCAAATCTTCTGCAACTTCTTGTACCAATCCTATTTCCAACGCTTCTTGTGCGCTCATCATTTTTCCATCCCATATTACCTGTTTTGCCTTGATTTCTCCTAATCTTTTCTCTAAAAAGAAGTGAGAGCCGCCATCAGGTATTAAACCGATTCCAATGAAATTCATTGCTAGTTTGCTCGTTTTGTCAGCTATGATGTGGTCAGCAGCCAGCGCAAGACTGAATCCAAGGCCTGCCGCCGCACCATTTACAGCACTAATGGTTAACTTTGGCATACTATAAAGAGTTATCATTAATTCACTAATACAATCCATTACAGGTAAAAATTCGCTTTCATCCAAGTCGGAAAGCATTGTTTTAATATCTCCCCCTGCGGAGAAAGCTCTGCCATTCCCTGTTAACACAACAACATCAATATCATCCGACTCCGCTATTTCCTTAAGTTTGCTCACTAGGCCCTTTATCATGTCCACGTCAAGTGCATTTAATGATTCCGGTCTGTTCATCTCCACCGTTGCAACCCGTCCGTTCACCCACAACTTCACCTTATCCGTTACAAAATTTATCGTCACCCCAAACCCCTCCCATAATCATTAGTCACTTCCATTATAGCTTGAATTCCGCTGGTAAAAAATAAATTTTCATAATATATGGAATTTTCTTTGCGATAAATAGGAAATCTTTTTACGCATAAAGGACAAAGAGAAGCCCCTTTGTCCTTTACCGAACTTACTTCCTTAACACTTCCTTTTGAACCTGTTCCCTTAACGTCATCTTCAAAAGCTTACCAACCGAAGTCTTCGTGATTTCCTCCAGGAACAAGATTTCATCAGGGAGCCACCACTTGGCAAACTGTGGTGTTAAAAACTCAATTAAATCTTCCTTCTTAACCTTATTTTTATATGAATCTTTTAATACCACACAAGTAACTGGTCTTTCCTGCCATTGTTCATGCGGGACCGCAACCACCGCGGCTTCAAACACTGACTCATGCGCCATTAATGCGTTTTCTAAATCAACGGAAGAGATCCATTCACCACCGCTCTTGATTAAATCCTTTGTACGGTCGACTATTTTTATAAAGCCTTCTTCGTCAATGGTTACGACATCACCAGTGTGGAGCCAGCCGTCATGGAAGGCATCTTGTGTTCTCTCATCCTTATAATACTCAGAGGCAATCCACGGACCCTTTATGCATAACTCTCCCATTTCTTTACCATCCCAAGCCACTTCTCCATCCTTGCCCACGATTTTTATGCTTAAGCCAGGAACTAGAACTCCTTGCTTTGCTCTTATTTCTAGTCTATCCTCATAATCTAAATTTTCTTGATAGCTTTTTAATGTTGAAATCACTACAAGCGGACTTGTTTCCGTCATTCCATAAGCATGTAGGAATGGTATGTTATGCCGTTGATCAAAGGCCTTAATCATCCCTTTAGGAGTTGCAGAACCGCCACACAGCACTTCTCTTAAACTACTAAGGTCGTAAGAGCCCTCATCAAGTTCTTTTAACAAACCAAGCCAAATGGTTGGGACACCTGCTGTGACGGTAACTTTTTCACTTTCAATAAGCTCTGCAAGCAGTTTTGGAGTAAAATATGGTCCTGGCAGCACTAATGACGTCCCAAACCATACTGCTGCAAATGGCATGCCCCACGCATTGGCATGGAACATTGGCACAACAGGCGGTGCGATGTCTTTCTCACTTATTGCGGCACTATCTACGAGCCCTAACGCCATGCTATGAAGAAAAATTCCTCTATGAGAGTAAACAACTCCTTTTGGATTACCTGTAGTTGCAGAGGTATAGCACATACCAGCAGGATCGTTTTCTCCTATGTCTTCTGGATATTGAAATTTAGGGTTTGCTTCTGCTAATAAGGTTTCATAATCATAGATTGGCGAAAGCGTGGTTTCAGGAAGTACCTTGTCGTCTGTCATAATCACAAAAGCCTTAACGCTTTTTAGCTCATGTGCACATTTTTCAAGTAAAGGGACTATGTCTGGATCTACTAAGAGGACACTATCTTCTGCATGGTTGATAATATAGGAAATATGCTGCGGAGAGAAAAAAATCTCTTGCAATTTAAGCAAGAGATCCTTTTTCAGAGAAAATTTGATTTAATATTTTTATTTTTTCTTCCGTATACGCTTCAAAGCTTTCGTTATATGTTTTCGGGTCTTTAGGATTAGCAAACTGAGTGATTTTTCCTGTTCGCGGGTCAATAAACTTGCTGGAGGCGCCGCAGCCAAGCCCGATGATCGTCTGCTGCTCTTCCATAATCATGATATTATAGATGCTTTCTTGATTGGGGAAGGCATAGCCGACATTCTCTAGATTACCAAGAATATTTTTTTGACGATAGAGATAATAGGGAACATAGCCGTGACTTTCTGTCCACTCTGTTGCTAGATTCATCATTTGTTCGACTTCATCACGGCCTGCGACTTTATATTTTTCCTTGTTTTTCGTCATTTCTGAAGCACGTTTAAACGATAAAGTATGCACGGTTAGTGATTCTGGCATTAGCTTTTCTGTTTCCGCAAGTGAATGTGTGAATTCCGCCATCCCCTCACCAGGAAGCCCAATGATAAGGTCCATGTTAATATTGTTCATGCCCATTTCTCGCGCTAAATGATACTTATCAATGGTTTCTTTAACACTGTGGTGGCGCCCGATTGCCTTTAAGGTTTCTTGTGTATAGGATTGAGGATTTATACTGATCCTGTCAATTTTCCATTTCTTTAATACCTCTAATTTTTCAGGGGTAATGGTATCCGGACGGCCTGCCTCGACTGTAATCTCACGTATATTCTCAACGTCTGGGAATGAATCATACATTTCTTCATAAAGCATATCCATTTCTTCTGCAGTAATACTAGTTGGTGTACCGCCGCCATAGTAAACGGTTGTAATCCGTATGCCCTTTTCCTTTAGCCATTCACCAATTTTCTTTATCTCATAGTGCAGACCACCTAAGAAGGAATCAACAGATCCTTGTCTGCCGTTTATTGCATAGGCTGGGAATGTACAGTAGGCACATTTTGTTGGACAAAACGGAATCCCAATATAAATGCTGACCTCCTTCTGCAGGTCATAAAGGTCAGGAACTATGGCCAGCTGCCTGTTGACAATATGCTGCATCAGCTGAATTTTCTCATCTGTAATCAGATAATCATCCTTCAATTGCTGGTGGGCAAGTTCTTGAGGCACACCCTCTTGGACTTTACGATGTAAAAGCTTTGTCGGTCTGACCCCCGTGAGAATACCCCACTTCTGAGTAATTCCTGTCCAATTCTGCAATAATACTAAATAAACATGAGCGACAGCATTTTTTATCTGCTTAAAATATTCCTTATCCGTTTGAAAGGGCTGTACTGCTTTTTGATATTCTGTTGAAAAGGTTTTACCCTTTGTATCAAGTAATTCAGCCGAAACATGAATATGGTTATCTTCATTTATAATAAATTTTATAGTTAAATCTGCCTCATCGTCTAAAACCTTCACAATCTCTGTTTCTTCAAAAAACAAATTTGCAATCAGCGTTAGCTGACGATCGAATCTTGCATCCTCTAACCCGATAATCGAAATTCTCATTAGAATCACTCTTTCAAAATAGCTGTATTCGTAAAGCCTTAAATAAACTTCTTTAAGTGTACATAATCACCAAAATAAGGTCAATATAGTGGAAATCATTCACAAACGTAAAAGACATCACCGTACGTGACGATGATGTCTGCTAATTTATTTTTTAATGATATTCATTTTTCTTAAAAACTCAATTGGCTGCTGTTTTCTGAAGTGTTCTTTGACCATATAGGCGACACCGTGCTCATTTTTCGATCTCGTTACCCAGTCTGCAGCTCTTTTTACTTCAAAGTCAGCATTCCACATGGCCACTCCTAACCCAGCCGCCTCGATCGCTGGGATATCATCTAACCCATCGCCAATGACGACCATTTCCTTGAGCTGGATACCAAGATGGCTGCCAAGGAAAGCTAATCCCTTTAACTTTGAGACACCTGCTGGGACAATATCTAATCGCAAGCTGTCCAGTTGAATCGTTTCAATTTCTGTAAACATCTTTTCTATCGCCTTTTTTGCATCCTGAAGATCACTTTCATCTTCAAAATAAACCTCAATTTTCGGCGGCGTAACCGGTTGATCATGTAAGTATTCACTTAATGATGAAACAAATTGCTGAGAATAAAAAACAGGATCCCCTGATGTAAAGATGGTTTTGGCTAACAAATTGTTATTTAACTTCAACCTATTGGCTAAAGAAAATTGTTCATGTACCAGCCTGATTTGACACGGCAGACCTTCAAGGAAACGAACGGTATCATAAGTAATATTCTCGTTGATTCTTTCGACGTAATTTTGTTTATCCTGGATATTTGCAATAAAGGCTCCTTGATGTGTAATTAGCGGGTTTTTTATTTTCAATGCCCTGGCAACCTTCTTGGCTGAGGGAAAGCTTCTCGATGTCATGAGCGTTACAAAAATTCCTTTTTGCTGAACATACTCAATGGCTTCTTTTGTTGACTTATGAATTTTCCCGTTACTTTGTAATAGAGTTCCATCAATATTTAATGCAAGCAAACGATAAATCATTACGCTGCCCCCTGTTCTTGGTGAAGATACCCTTATATAACTTTTATGATTTTTCACTCACAGATAGAACAAGTGCAGCAGAAAAGAAAAAAACTTCCGGAAAAACCGAAAGCTTTTTGTTACGGGATTATAAATTTCCGTATAGTTCCTCTAAAGGCTTCATAATTAGTTGATTTAGCTCCCCAATGATCATGCTCATCCGCTGTTCTGCCTGCATGAGACGGGCTATTTTTTCATTTTGCTGGACAACGGCTACCGTTGATTGCGCCTGCTGGACTTCCTGTTCTGATATCTCTTGACCCATCATTTGTTTTTGTTGTAAATTCATTTGAATTTGACGGAATTGGTCAAACATATTCTTTGCTGTTGGGTCGGCATTTACTTCATGATACATTTGCTGTAATTGTTTATATTCATCGCTTTGACGAATTGCCTTTTCTAATGCATAGGCTGCATCGTATAAATTAACGGACATTCATTCCACTCCTCTTAAAATAATCCTAATAACTATAACAAACTATGTAGGTAAATGCGAGGATGTTAACTGCCCGCAATTAAGTATCACCAACCATTGGGCGATAACATAGGATACCATATCTACGAATGCCTATTTTTAACATATATTGGCCTATAAATGAGGAGTGACTATGCCCACTATCACAATTATTCCTATAGAAGCAGGAAACAGGACAGACATGTTTGCTCAGATGTCCTCACACCTGTTCAAACTACTGAGGCTTGAAAAACAACAAATCAAGGTCTCTATAGGAAAGAGAATAGTGAAAGTAACTATACAAACTGTCGAGATGACACCTAACGAGATTCATTTCCCTGAAATTCTATTTCAACAGGTTTGTTTACCGATTCAATCATATAAGTTTCATGCTATTTATAAAAAAGAAATGAATTCACTTTTTTTAGGTCCAATCATTGGTTTGGTGACAGATTTTAAAAATAAAGGAAATGATGAACCCCATTTTGGTTCAATCCATAACTTTTGTGAAGAACTTCATCACGGGATCACAGATAATGGCGGATTTCTATATGTATTTTCCTATCCAAACTTTTCTGTTCAAGGATATTATTTTGACGCTGGGATATGGAAGCCTGCAGGACTCCCTCTGCCAGATGTTATTTATAATCGTATCCATTCTCGGAGGCTGGAATTTGGTAAAGAGTATCAATTATTTCGCCAAAGGCTTGCTGAGTTATGTATTCCAATTTTTAATGATCGCTTTCTTTCAAAATGGGAAGTTCATGAGCACTTAACCCATGAAAACCATCTTCATTCCTATATACCAGATACAAATATTTTCACAAAAGATAATCTGACTGCTTTTGCAGAAAAGTATGAAACCATTTTTATTAAACCTGTACATGGTAGTCAGGGTAGAAATATCTTTAAACTACAAAAAGAAAATAACCATTTTTCATTAGAATCTTCTGTCACATCATCATTAGAAAACAAGCAGACCATCCTTTCCTTTGAGGAGATATATGGACATCTAAAACCTTTGTTGAACAATCGAATCTACATTATCCAACAAGGGATACCCCTCCTTACCTATCACTCTAGAGGGATGGATTATAGAGTACTATGTCATAAAAACCATCAAAACAACTGGGATGTTACTTCAGTGGTTGCCCGGATTTCGGCAGAAAATGAGTTTGTTTCGAATATTGCCAGGGGCGGGGAAATCATGACTCCAATTAATGCTCTAAAAGAGAACATGAGCATAAGCGATGCGAAGTGGGTCATATCTCAGATGAAAGATTTAGCGATCGAAACCGCCTTAATTATTGAAAGAAAGACTTCTGGAATTACTGGAGAACTAGGAATCGACATTGGAATGGACCAGGATGGCAGACCTTGGATTATTGAAGTGAACTCAAAGCCATCGAAAAACTTTGAAGATGGCCAAATGAAAATAAGACCGTCTGCCAAAGCGATTATTCAGTTTTGTACCAAGCTTGCATTAGATACAACCTCAGAAATGGAGGATTCATAGATGATAACCTTTGGAATAATGACCTTAAACATAGAAAGTGAAGCTGCTTATATCCATGAAATAGCTGTACGCAGTCATTCCTGCGGCATGGAATGTTTTCACTTTCTTCCCTCTTCTATTAATCCACTGACCCAACAAGTCCAAGGAAGACGCTTTTGTGCAGAGGAACAGAGCTGGGTTGAAGACGAATTTCCAATACCCTCCCTCATCTATGATCGCTGTTTTTACGGAGATGATCAACATTCAAAGCGCTGTGTCCCGATTGTTTCTTGGTTAAAAAGCAGAGATGATATTACTTTTTTGGGCTTTGGACTGCCTAATAAACTAGAACTATCTGAAACATTATCCAACTCTCGATTAGCACCCTATTTACCTCATTCACATTTGATTAAAGATTGCTCAGACGTACTATCTGCCTTAAACAAACAAAAAAAGATTATTATAAAACCGATTAATGGATCTCAAGGTTTTGGGATCTATTATTTAAAGAAAAACGATAAAACCATCCATGTCAAAACGGAAAAGAATAAACAGATTATCTCTAGAATATTCCCAAATGAAACGAAGCTATTTCAATGGCTGCAGCCCCTGATTAACTTTCGGCCATACCTGCTTCAGCCATATCTTGAATTATCGAATACCACCTCAAGGCCTTTTGATATTAGAATCCTGCTGCAAAAAGATCAACAGGGTGTCTGGGTAGACCGTGGAAAGGGAATTCGAATAGGAAATACAGGAGGAATTCTTTCAAACTTAAGTGCCGGAGGCTCGGTGATGGACTTTACCACCTGGTCCTCTGCGTTATCACAAGCCAGCAAAGAATATATTTGTTCGGAGTTGAATTTTATAACAACCAATCTCCCGCATATTCTTGAAAAAGAAATTTCACCATTATTCGAAATCGGGGTTGATATCGGGATTGCAAAGAATGGAGCCCTATGGATTCTCGACGTAAATTCAAAGCCAGGAAGAAAAGTTGTTTTAAAAACAGAGCCAGATTTAAAAGAAATCTTATTCCATGCACCACTTCTATATGGTAAATACCTTATTCAATCGGAAAGTATAGAAAGGAAGAGCCGCTATGAGAAAACGCTATACCATTGAAACAGCTGATACCAGCCAATTCGTTGTATATTGTCCTCAAGAGCTCTTGCAGGATAAGGTAATTAAAAAAATTGCATTTGGATCAAAAGCAATCGAAGTTGACTTTAGACCTCATCGTAAGAAAAACAATTCTATTGTGATCAGCAATGAGGTAAAAAAACAATTGCTTTTTCCTGATTTTTCAATAAAATTGCATGTATTTGTTGAAGATCATGTTCTCAATGTTGGCCCGCTAGTTGGAATATTTACAGCAGGTTTCACCCCATTCCCCCACCGCCCGATAGGTGAAAGAACGAACTTTTTCTCAAAATTATTATCCGTTAAAACAAATGTTGGGGCGATTCCATTTATTTTTGGAGAACAGCATATCAATTGGGATAAAGGGACAATTAGCGGATATATGTATCACGATCACAATTGGCAGAGTATGGAGATACCCTTTCCAAATGTTATTTATGACCGCCTGCCGAATAGAAAAAGTGAAAGAAACCTCAAACTAGCAAAAGTGAAGGAAATTTTGCAAAGAGACTATCTTATTCCATGGTATAATCCCGGCTTTTTCAGCAAACTCGATATTTATGAGCGATTACATCAGGACCAATCGGTCGCTAGTTACCTCCCAGAAACACACCCATTTACTTCCTTTTCAATGATTGAAGACATGCTTTCCAAATATGGTCACATCTATCTAAAACCAATAAACGGAAGCTTAGGCTTAGGTGTACATCAAATCCTGTACGATAAAATCCAAGACGAATATTACTGCCGCTATCGAGATCGTGAAGGTGTGAATCGTCTACGAAAATTCTCGTCCTTAGAAGGATTGTTTCAAACCGTTTTCGCTAACCGTAATCTAGACAAAATGATTGTTCAACAAGGAATTCACTTATTGCGGCATGAACAGCGCCCAATCGATTTCCGCATACACACAAACAAAGATGATGAGGGTGTTTGGCATGTCACAGCATTGGCTGCTAAAATAGCAGGACTTGGCAGTGTAACTACCCATGCAAGGAATGGCGGCGAAATAAAAACACTAGCAGAAATCTTCGAACCCGAAAATAATAAGCTTTTTACAGAAAAGCTTGTAAATGCTGCACTCTTGTTAAGTACAGCAATAGCCGACAACATGGAAGGCATTATTGCCGAGATTGGTTTTGATTTAGGAATAGATAAACAGGGTGACGTCTGGTTATTTGAGGCGAATTCCAAGCCAGGGAGATCAATATTCAGTCATCCTGCGCTAAAAAATTTTGACCAGCTTACCTGTAAGTTATCGATGGCGTTCGCGGTTTTTTTGACGGAACAATCTATCCTGCATCCCGAGGAAGTTATCAAATGGCAGTGACCAATCCATGGAGCAAAGGAAAAACTCCCGTTATTGGAATTTTGACTGCACGGAAGAAGGATGGCTCAATTGCAGGGAATGGCACACTTTTTATTGAACTGCAAAAAAAGCTTATTTCACTTAATGGAATAAGCTTTATCTTTACGCTGGATGGAGTTCATCAAGAATCGATTGATGGATTTATATTTAATCCTGAAAAAAGTGGCTGGGAAAGGATCACCTCTCCTTTTCCCGACCTCGTTTATAATCGAATACCCTTTCGAACGTCAGAAGAAGAACTAAAAAGCAGTATGTTCTTTGCTCGCTTGAAGGAAAAAAATATTCCCTTTTTTAATCCCGGATTTATTGATAAATCTGAGCTATATCACCTCTTTAAAAACCATCCCTTTCTTCATACTTTTTTGCCAGCCACCATACCAGCCAATCATAAACAAAAGATGTCTGCCTTTTTATCTCAACACCAATCCATCTACTTAAAACCTTCTCAGTCAGCCAGAGGGAACGGGATTTTTATATTAGAATTAGATACTCAGAAATGTGTACATGTAAAGGGATTAAAAGAAAATCATGTATTCGTCTCATTTGATCATTTTTGGGAAGAGTGGGAAAGCAAACTATTGGAGAAAAACTATTTGGCTCAAGAGGAAATAAAGTCGATTCTTTATGAAGGAAAAAGATTCGATTTTCGTATCCTGGCACATGCCGAAAAAAATCATTACAAGGTTACTGGAATTGGAGTCAGACAATCCCAAAAGCAGGATATCACCACTCATATTCCTTCAGGGGGAAGGCTTTTGCCATATGAGCGATTACAAAACGAGGAGTACGATTTCTTTATTGAAACCATTGTCCAACATATTGGCGCCTCACTATCCGAAACGTTGGGCTTTTTCGGTGAATTCTCAATTGATATGGGGATTAGTCAATCAGGGCAGTTCTATATTTATGAGGTGAATTCTAAACCGATGAGCTTTGATGAGATCGATATTGAAGAAAGAAAAATTCAATATCTATGCCAGCTGTTCCTGCAGCTAACCGGCTATAAAATCGATTGAAAACTTTTACTGGATTGTATTCATTTTTTCCCGTAAGCTAGTAGTAATCACTAGTTTTTAAGGGAGATGTTACTGTTGTTGACACACTTTCAATTTAAGCCTTTATTTGAAAATAAGAATATTCCAGGCTGGAATTTTTCTTTTTACTATAAAAAACAAAGATTTTCAGGTATCTATCACCAAACCGGAAAAATTGAATGGACAGTGAATACTCCCGAACAAGATGATATTGAAACATTAACCAGCCAAGTCCATGAGCTAATGCTATTCCATGTTTACGAATAACGTCTAGACTGAATGAAATATTCCCCTTTCCACAAACTATTAGAAAACAGGAAAGGGATTGGTCTTTGTGGAAGAAGGAAAAAATGTTCAAGAAAAAACAGACTTGCAGTATGAAGGTAAAGATAAAGTCTATTTAGATATTGACAGAATTATTAATGAGGGATTATCAGGCGGCTCAGTTCATTCGCGTCACGATACCACCAATATCGAAGAAGCAAGAAATCTGACAGAAGAAGAACCCCCATCTAAAGTAAATGAATAAAGCAAAAAGGCTGACACGTTGACACCTTAACGAGTCAGCCTTTTATAATTAAATCAGGATTAATGTTATAATAAGTGCATTATTCTAAAAATATTAAAAATGGAGTAGTTAATCTTGTTAAAGAATCTCATGTCTTTATACGCAAATTCAATCTTATATACTGAACAGCCGCAACATACATCCGATCAATTTTACCTATTTTTTGACGAATCTCAAAAAAACTGGCTTTCCATTCCGAAATCAAATCTAACGGAAAAAGAACTTAACCTTCTTCAAGTTCTATATGAACAAGTGAAAATTCCTTCGAAGCCATTAACCACACTATCGCGAAAATGGCATGATTTTCTACTATTAAATGGGCCCATGCCCTCACTAAGTACCGACAGTAATTTTCGATTCATTCAGTTTCATATTAGAGGTCTTGGGGTTGACCCCACAGAAATTGAGCCCGCAATCAAAGGCTTTTTTTCAGATGAAATACAAATTATTTGGGAAGATGACCATAATGGGATCGTCATTGAAGAAAGAAGACAATTGTCCCTAACCGAAAGTGAGTTAACTTCCATGGCAGATACGTTAGAAAGTGATTTTTATGTAAAGATATCTTTTTATTTCGGGAAAGTTTACCCATTCTCCAATCATTTACGTACCCAATTTCTACAAGAAAAAGAGTATTTTGAATTCGCTAAAGAAAATCTTGAACGTACCAATATTCTTACCTTTGAAAAAATCTTTCCAGCTTTTGTGGCATTCAATCTGCCTCAATACATGAAAGAAAAGATTAAAATGGAGCTTTCCTCTGTATTCTCGGAAGATCCTGAGTTATATACGACAATCAAAGTCTTCCTTGAAAATAATCTGAATGCTAGTTTAACGGCTAAAAAATTATATATCCATCGAAATACACTACAGTATCGGATTGATAAATTTATTGATAAAACGGGAGTACAATTAAAAGACTTTTACGGAGCTTTTACCGTCTTTTTAGCGTGCCTGCTTTTTGAACAAAGGAAATAGAAATTGGTTAGGACACAATGCACAAATTTGACGTTAGGAACTTTGTGCATTGTGTCCATACTGTTTGTAAACCTTTTCATGTACACTTAAGTTAATCAAAACAGGGAGGGTTTACACAATGGCTGAATTAAAATTAGATCACATTTATAAAATTTATGACAATAAAGTAACAGCGGTTACAGACTTTAATCTACATATCCAAGATAAGGAGTTTATCGTATTTGTAGGTCCGTCTGGCTGCGGTAAATCAACAACATTACGTATGGTCGCTGGTCTTGAAGAAATTTCAAAAGGTGACTTTTATATCGATGGAAAAAGAGTGAACGATGTAGCTCCTAAAGATCGTGATATCGCAATGGTATTCCAAAACTATGCCCTATATCCTCATATGACAGTTTATGATAATATGGCATTCGGTCTTAAACTTCGTAAGTTTCCAAAGGATGAAATTGAACGTCGTGTAAATGAAGCTGCAAAGATTCTTGGATTAGAAGCTTATTTAAAAAGAAAGCCTAAAGCATTATCAGGCGGTCAGCGTCAGCGTGTTGCATTAGGACGTGCGATTGTCCGTGACGCAAAGGTATTCTTAATGGACGAGCCTCTTTCTAACCTTGATGCAAAACTTCGTGTAGCCATGCGTGCTGAAATCGCAAAGCTTCACCGTCGTTTAAACACAACTACTATTTATGTAACACATGACCAAACAGAAGCAATGACCATGGCTTCAAGACTTGTAGTTATGAAGGATGGTCTTATTCAACAAGTTGGAACACCAAAAGAAGTATATGAAAAGCCTGAAAACGTATTTGTTGGCGGATTTATCGGTTCTCCTGCCATGAACTTCTTCAATGGAAGACTTCAAGATGGTAAGTTTGTAGCTGGTAAAACTTCTATCGCTGTTCCTGAAGGTAAGATGAAAGTTCTTCGTGAGCAAGGGTATGTTGGTAAAGAAATTATCCTTGGTGTTCGTCCAGAAGATATCCATGATGAGCCTGTATTTATTGAAGCATCTGCTGGTACTAAAATTACCACAAATGTAGATGTAGCAGAATTAACTGGTGCTGAATTAATGGTATACTCTAGTATCGACGGTCAGGACTTCGTTGCCCGACTAGATTCAAGAGCTGACATTCACCCAGGAGATACATTAGACCTAGCATTTGATTTAAATAAAGGCCACTTCTTTGACGCTGAAACTGAGTCCCGTATCCGTGTGGCTAATGAGTAGAAAAGCGGAAGCGCCTTGCCCAGGGGCGACAGGCATAAGACGAGCCGGCGAGAAGGTTGCTCTTTACCTTCTTGACGGATTGGCTTATGACCCCGAGCCCCTAGGCGCTGTAGCTAGACAATTCTCAAAGAACCAAAAAGGTCCCGTAAATCGCGGGACCTTTTTTGTATTGCTATTCTTTAATAAAAATGACATCATCGTTATGACAGGATGGACAAGTATAAAGGTGCGGGCATTTTTGCCCTGAATTACTGTCCGGATAACCGTCCTCCATTTTCATTAAATCAATTTCCATGTACGGACTGTAATCATCAAAAAAATCAATCAGTCTTCCGCTATCCACCATTTGTTCCCCGCAATGCGTACACAAAAGATACATTTCACGTAAACCATTACATATTGGGCATATTGACATTTCCATTCACCCTTTAGTTTTTTATATGAGGTTAGTTTGCGTTACAATTACGGCACTATGTAAAGGAATAAATTACCAGATAAATAATCGAATAAGCTGTCCAATTTTAATCATAATAAATATTACAAAGCAAGCAACAACATACAAAGCAAGCAACAACCTTACATCGATGGGTTACCAAGTGAAAAGGAAATCTCTTTTCACCAACTAAAGGGTCTAAAGCCGGTGCAAGTCCGGCTAACCCAGCCACACAAAAGAAAGTATGCTCCAATATCTTACTACTTTCAATGTGGGTTAGGCCATGGTGGCAATGGTTAGCATAACCATAATGGTTCAATTCCATACTGACCCCAAAATTATTAAGAGGAGTGTTATTCAACTATGGCTAGTAACAACAACTCTAATCAACTTTTAGTACCAGGAGTTCAACAAGCACTTGATCAAATGAAGTACGAAATCGCTTCAGAATTTGGTGTTAACCTTGGAGCAGACACTACTTCACGTGCTAACGGTTCTGTCGGAGGAGAAATCACTAAGCGTCTTGTAGCAATGGCAGAGCAACAACTTGGCGGATTCCAACGCTAATTTTAAGTAAAACACTGTAAAAAATTAAATAATATGGCTTAAGCCCCCTCCTCTATCGGAGGGGGCTTTCATTTGTATTAACATCGTATTCCTAGACCATATTTTCAGGCTTTATCCACTGATCAAATTGTTCCGGTGTAACATAGCCTGTTTTTTCAGCTGCTTCTTTTAACGTGCAATTTTCTTTAAAAGCTAATTTGGCAATTTCTGCTGCTTTTTCATATCCAATAAACGGATTTAGTGCTGTTACTAGCATCAAGGACCGGTCCACATGGTTTTTTATGACGTCTTTGTTGGCTTCTATTCCAATAGCACAATTTTTATTAAAGGAACGAATGCTGTCTATTAATAGTGTGATTGATTGAATTACATTATAGATAATCACTGGCTTAAAAACATTTAATTCAAAGTTTCCCTGGCTTGCTGCAAATCCAATCGTCGCATCATTCCCAAAAATTTGGCATGCTGCCATCGTTAATGCTTCACTTTGGGTTGGATTTACTTTACCCGGCATGATTGAACTCCCCGGCTCATTGGCAGGAATAATCAACTCCCCAATCCCACTTCTTGGTCCACTGGCCAGCCATCTTACATCATTGGCGATTTTCATTAAGTCTGCCGCTAAAGCTTTTAACGCACCATGTAAAAACACCATTTCATCATGACTTGTTAATGCATGAAATTTATTAGATGACGCTTTAAATGGATACCCTGTATAGGCGGCCAGTTTTTCCGCTGCCTTATCACCAAATTGTGGATGAGCGTTTATACCCGTGCCGACAGCTGTACCGCCAATAGCCAAGTCAAGAATATACGTACCTGAGTCTTTCAGCATTCTTTCATTCTTTTCCAGCATTGCCCTCCAACCGCTGATTTCTTGACCAAGCGTGATGGGTGTTGCATCCTGAAGATGAGTTCTCCCTATTTTCACGAGATTCATAAACGCTTTTTCCTTCGTTAAAAGGGTGCTTTTCAATTCGTTGAGCGCTGGAAATAAATTCTCCGTCATTTTTATGTACGCAGCAACATGCATAGCAGTTGGAAAGGTATCATTAGAGCTTTGAGACATATTTACATCATCATTAGGATGAATCCTCTCAACACTTCCTTGACTGCGTAATAATTCATTCGCCCGATTTGCTATAACCTCATTTACATTCATATTGGTTTGTGTGCCACTTCCAGTCTGCCAGACAGCAAGGGGAAAATGCTCATCAAATTCTCCTTTAAGCGTACGATCGCAAACTGACAGAATTGCGGTCATTTTTTCTTTCGACAGTTTACCTAAATCATGGTTAACCTCTGCTGCTGCTTTTTTAATTAAGGTTAACGCATAAACGACTTCTAGGGGCATTTTTTCACTGCCAATTTGAAAGTTTTCAGAGCTGCGTTGTGTTTGTGCACCCCAGAACTTATCAATTGGGACCTGAATCTCACCAAGAGTATCTTTTTCCACTCTAAACTTTTCCATAGCTTCCCGCCTCACTTCTTCATTTTTGCATCTATATTCTTAACTTTATTCCCTTTTACTAAAAAAAAATGCAGACATTTTGTCTGCATTTAATGTTTCACGATCATATAACCAATATAATATGAAAGAATTAAGAAACTGCCTATTACATTTACGATTGAAAAGTCTGCCATCTAAATTCCACCCCTTTGAATTATGAAAGAGCTTAAACATATATAAATTATCATAATAAAGGGCTTTTACCTGTGATAAATATAACAGTTTCTCCTCATGAAATTGAACATTATGTGAACATTAGCCAGCAAGTCCGGCACTGCCTTTTTGGAGTTCATACATTTGATAGTATTTTCCCCCTAGAACCATCAATTCATCATGTGAACCACGTTCAACAATCTTTCCACGGTCCAGCACAAGTATTTGGTCAGCATTGCGGATGGTTGATAACCTGTGCGCGATAATAAACGTCGTTCTTCCTTTTTTCAAAACATCCATGGCTTCTTGGATCACAGCTTCGGTTTCAGTATCTATACTGGATGTAGCTTCATCTAAGATTAAGATCGCTGGATTAAAAGCTAAGGCTCTAGCAAAGGAGATTAACTGACGCTGACCGCTGGATAAAGTACTTCCTTTTTCAATTACAGGTTCATCATAACCATTTTCAAGGTTTTTAAAGACCTTATCTGCTCCAACATCCTTTAACGCCTTGTCTACCATCTCACTTGTTATCGATGGGTCACTAAGACTCACATTTGATGCAATCGTACCCGTAAATAAATATGGATCCTGCAGGACAATCCCCATATGATTACGAATCGTTTGACGTGGTATGCTGACAATATCCTTGCCATCAATAAGAATTTTGCCCTTTTGACAATCATAGAAACGGAAGAGTAAATTCATGATCGAGCTTTTTCCAGATCCAGTATGTCCTACAAGCGCGACGGTCTCCCCTTGTTTAGCCTCAAAGTGAATATCTTTCAACACATACTCGCCATCTTTGTAACCAAATGACACATGGTCGAATGTGACATTACCTTGAAATCGCTCTATTCTTTGTGAACTTACATTCTCACCAGGCTCATCCATGAGTTTAAACACTCTTTCACCAGCTACTAAGGCCGTTTCCAGGTTGGCTAATTGATTGACAATCCCCTGTACTGGCTGAAAAAGACGATTAATGTAATCCACAAAAGCATACAGCACTCCTAAAGATATAACCGAAGCAGGATTTAGTGATAACCCGCCAAAATACCATATGAATGCAACAAAAACGAGATTTCGCAGCACCCCCACTAAATTATGAGAAGTTAAAGCGTTTAAGCTTAATAATTTATTTTGGTAGGTAAAATGTTCAGTATTAAGTTTCTCGAATTCTTTTGCTGTTTCCTTTTCTCTCCTAAATGCTTGAATGATGCTCATGCCGCCAATCGATTCATTAATGGTTGCGTTGATATCACTTATTCGAGAACGAATAACATGATTGTATTTTGAAGCAAACTTTCGATACAATAACATCCAGCCGTAAAGGATCGGCAATAGTATTAAGCAAATAGCTGCAAGTTTTACATCCAAGATAAATAGGGCAGCATAAATCCCTGTAATATAAATAGCACTGGTAAAAAATTGAGCTAGAACGGTCACATATAGTTCGCGGATTGCTTCAGTGTCATTGGTAATCCTAGCAACTACTTTTCCGGCTGGAAGATTATCAAAGTATTGGATTGGAAGCCGCTGGATCTGGCCAAATACATCCTCCCGCATTTTTTGAATGATTCGATTTGCTGACTTCTGAAGTAAAAAGCGCTGACCATATTGGAAAATTGCTGAAATTACTAATAAGCAAAAATAAATGACCAACAGCGTAATAATCCCCGGAATCTCCAATTCGTAAAACGCCATTAGCTCTTTCGCAGTTAGGACTTGTGCGTTATATTCCGCCTTTTCCGTGCCCTTTTGAACGGTTAAAACACCGTCTTTAAAGGTCCTTTTCCCATCAAATTCAAGATTTCCATCAACGAAGACAAACCTTGCCCCAACCTGCAAAATTCTTATTTCTTTCCCCTTTTGTTCATCGTTTGAAAAATTCTTTTCTTTTTTATAAAATTGCCCGTTATATACTGCTGTGTTTTTGTTACTAGATGTTTCATACCAAACAGATTCAATACCTAAAATATGTTTGTCGATAATATTTTTTGCAATAAATGGACCTGCTAAATCAGTAACAACCGAAATGGTCAGCATAAATAGTGCTGCCAAAATGATTTTTTTATAGTTTAATGCATACTGTGTTAATCGCCGGCCTGTATTCATGCTGTCACCTCTTCTTCAAAATTATTTTCTACTTGTTGGCGTAAAAATTGCTCTTTATACCAGCCATCATTTGAAAGCAGTTGTTCATGTGTTCCTGATTCGATTACTATTCCATCATCGAGAACGAGGATTTGGTCTGCATGCTCAACCGCTGACATTCGGTGAGTTGTAATAATCGTGGTTTTGTCTTTCCTGATCTCACGAATATTATCAATAATTCTCTTTTCTGTTTTGGCGTCAACTGCTGACAACGAATCGTCTAATATCAAAATGTCAGGATTTTTTATTAACGCCCTCGCAATCGATAGTCTTTGTTTTTGACCGCCGGACAGTGCAACACCTTTTTCACCGACAAGCGTTTCTAATCCTTCCGGCAGCATCTCTAAATCCTTTCTTAGAGCAGCTAAATCAATCGCTTTTTCCAATTCTTCATCTGTCGCTTCCGAATTCCCAAAAAGAATATTTTCTTTAACACTTTTTGAAAAAAGAACATGATCTTGAGGCACATAACCAATCCATTGACGAACTTGATTTAGTGTCTGCTCTTGAAGAGGTACACCTGAGATAGATAGTTCACCTGTTCCAAGAGGATATTGTCGTAATAACTGTTTAATCAGTGTTGTTTTCCCGCTGCCTGTTTTTCCGACAATCCCCAACGTCTGTCCTTGGAGCAATTGAACAGAAACATTCGTTAAATTATCCTCCTTAGAAGATGGATAGCGAAACGTTACCTCATTAAAATCAATTCTGTCCGCAGTTTCAACTGTAACTGGCTTTGAAGGATTCTCAACGGTTTCCTGAAAGGACAATGTTTCATTTACCCTGTCTAGGGACGCATTTCCTCTTTGCATGATATTAATTAATTCACCTATCGCAAACATCGGCCAAATTAACATTCCTAAATAAACATTAAAGGAAACAAGGTCGCCTAAGGTTATTGCCTGATTAAAGACTAAAAATGCACCATAACCAAGACCAATCATATAGCTTATTCCGACAAGTATTTTAACTGTAGGATCAAATAACGAATCAATTCTTGCTACTTTTATATTTTTTTGAAAGACATCTTCTGTTAGTTGGTGGAACCTTCGGCCATCTGCTTCTTCCTGAACATAGGCACGAATAACCCTTACACCCGCAACTGATTCTAATACCCGATCGTTTAACTCCCCAAATGCATCCTGTGCTTCCATAAAGCGCTTATGAATTCTATTTCCATAAATTTGCATGATATAAGCCATAATTGGCAGTGGAAGGATTGCAGCAATGGTTAATTTCCAGCTAATTAATAGGCCCATTGTAATAATAAGTGTTAGCATCCAAACACTTGAATCGACGAGGGTCAATATCCCAAACCCTGCCGTTATCGAAATCGCCTTTAAATCATTTGTGGCTCTTGCCATCAGGTCGCCAGTTCGATTCTTTTCATAAAATGTTGGCGACATTTTTAACAAGTGGTTCATAAATCGAGATCTTAATTTCCTTTCAACGAGAAAAGCTCCGCCGAATAATTTATACATCCAAACATAGGTGATTCCATATGAGAAAACCATTATTAAGATAAGATAGCCTAAATATTTTATAATTTTTCCATTATCCATAACGCCAAGATGAATATCATCGATTGCCATCCCGATTAATTTAGGCGGAACAACGTCTAGAATCCCAACCAAGATTAATAACGATATCGCAATTAGATACCGCTTCCAATATTCTTTGAAAAACCAACCCAATTTCTTTAAAACCGAAAACATCACATTACCCCCTTGTAAAAAAAGAAAGAGACATACCGCAAAAGAGTGCAGCATGCCTCGAAACTAAAAAAAGAGACAAAAAAACACACGTTACGTATCAAAAAGAACGCAACCTGTGTTTTAATCTCAATGTATTAAAATAGACTCAGTAAAAAAGGTCATCTGGGAGCAGGTTACATTCGGATATTCAGTTGTTGATAAAGTTCTGTGTAAAACAATCATTTTGTAACCCTCCTTTTCCTTTTTTTACATCCTTTGTTAGATTATCACCAGTTTATTTATATGTCAATTCTTATTTTTCAGAATTTTTCCAATTGATTAATCAGCCCTTTTTCGAAAAATCTTTCGAACAAATAATAAGTAAAATAGTGTTGGCATCGGAGCTTGAATCAGACCGACGATTCCCCATAACCAATAGTTGTGATTGCGTTTCCTGGCGTCTAAAAATAAAAAAATACTTTGCAGTAAAAGGACCGCTGCAACGATAATGATCAAAGCGGGTGATAATTCATTACTCATCGATTTTCACCTTCTTACGAAACCCAGTAATTGTGTAGAATGCAATAAAAACCGGAGTAATGATTTGAATGAAGAGAAAAACAACCGGCATTTGATAGAAAGAAACAATGATTCCACTTAATATCAGTAATGCGATGATAAGAAATAACGATAATTCTTTGATTAAATTTTTTCTGTTATTTTCCTTTTCCGTTACTACCATATTTTCAAACCATTGTAGATCCGGAGTATAGACAGGGAATTGATCAACCTTGCTTAACCCATCCTGCAGTTTGTGAATAGCATCCAAGTCATGTTTATTTTGTTGTTCCTTGTCGAGTATGACGACCTTCTGTTTCTTCACCTAGTTTCAGCTCCCTTCTTACTGCCAAAATTCCATTATGAACCCTTGATTTCACCGTTCCGGAGGAAATTTTCATCCATGAACCAATCTCATCGTATGAGTATCCATAATAATGCTTCAGTACAATAGGAACCCGAACGTCAACTGGTAATTTACCTAGTGCCTCCAGTGCATCGTTCCATTCCTCATTCCGGCTTTCAAAATGCCATTTCAGTTTTCGAAAAACTTCTTCTTGCCCCAGCCATTTGTTTTCCCTCTTTTGCTTTCTACATTGGTCGATATAAGCGTTAGTGGCAATAGAAATCAGCCAAGTGGAAAATTTACTTTGACCATTATAGAGATGAATTTTTTGAATACATTTTGCCATTGTTTCTTGTGCTAGTTCCTCTGCCATATCTGGATTCATTGTAATCTTCATTAAATACTTTACAAGGAACGGATAGTTTTCTTTAAACAACATGGCAAATGCAAGATGATCCCCTTCTTTTGCGCTTTTTATTAACGGATCCATCACACTTGTCCTCGCTTTCCCCCATCTACCCTCTATTTCTGTCTATGAATAAGACGTGAAAGTGCTAAATTCGTTCATTTATTTTAGTGAATTATTTAAATTCTATCACAAAAGGCACGAATTTCTTCGTGCCTTCCTGTTAATGATTCATGTTTGAACCTATTTTTTTCCATCGCTTTTCCCATTTTTCTTTTTGTTTTTTCCACCTTTCTTCCCATTTTTTCGAACCCTCATTAAAATGCTCTTCAAGTGATTTTCGGTTCTGTTCTGCCTCTTCCTCTTGCTTCTTTTCAATTAACATGTCAATGTGAGGGACGCCGAATTTACTAGAAGGTGTACCTGTTAATGCTTGTTTCATTACTTCACGAAATACAACCGCAGCTCCTGCACCACTTGTCGTGTTCAAGTAGTGTTTTTCATCGGTTTTATCGTAGCCCACCCACACAGCACCAACTAGTTGTGGTGTGTAGCCAACAAACCATTGGTCCTTGACCCCTGTGACTCCTTCAATCGGTACTTGCGTCGAACCTGTTTTTCCTGCAATTTCTCTTCCCGAAATTTGTGCGCTTTTTCCAGACCCATGCTCAACAACTCCAAGGAGCATGGTGTTAATGCGGTCAGTTACAGATTTTGAAGTGACTTTTTCCTTTTTTTCCTTCCACTCAGCAACAATATTTCCATCTGCATCCACAATTTTTTTAATGACATGAGCTTTCATTCTAACTCCATTATTAGGGAAGACAGAATATGCCTCAGCCATCACAAGCGGCGATACACCTTGTTCTAACCCACCGAGTGCAAGCGATAGATTCCGATCACCTTTTTGTAATGGTATACCAAAGCGTTTAGTTGAAATTAATCCTTTTTCAATTCCTATTTCATTTAATAACCAGACTGCCGAAACATTTTTTGAATCTTTCACTGCTTCGTACATTGGTACTTCTCCAGCATATTGATGATTATAATTTTTCGGCTCATATTCACCAAAGCTCATTGGTTCATCCTTTAACATATCGGTTATTTTCCAACCAGCTTCAAGTGCAGGTGTAAAGACTGCAATCGGTTTAATAGAAGAACCTGGCTGTGCTTTTAATTGCGTGGCACGGTTATAACCCCTGAAGGTATGCTCCCCTCGTCCGCCGACAAGCGCACGGATTCCTCCTGTTTTGGGGTCAACCAATATCCCGCCGCTTTGGACCAGAGTATCTGACCCCCTAGGAAATAAATCATCCCTTTGATACGTATTTTCCATCGCATTTTGCATGGCAGGATCGAGTTCCGTGTATATTTGATAACCGCCTGTTAGTAATTCATCCTGTGATAAATGATAGACATTGATCGCTTCTTCAAAAACTTGATCAACATAGTACGGATACTTCCCACGAAATGGATCTCCGCCTTTATTATTTAAGATTACTTTTTCATTTATCGCTTGTTCATATTGCTGTGTTGTAATATAGCCTTGATTCTTCATTTGAGCGAGTACAAGATTTCTCCTCTTGGCTGCTTCATCCAAGTGCTGATAGGGGTTAAGCGAAGAAGGTGCTTTTATTAGACCTGCCAGTAAGGCTGATTCGCTAATAGTAAGATCCTCGACATCTTTGGCAAAATAATTGCTTGCTGCATGCTTGATCCCCCAGGCACCATCACCAAAATAGATCTGATTTAAATACATTTGAAGGATTTCTGATTTGCTGAATTGTCTCTCGATTTCCATAGCTAAAAACACTTCATCTATCTTCCTTTTTAGGGTTTTCTGAGAGGTCAGTAAAGTGTTTTTTGTTAATTGCTGGGTAATGGTACTGCCGCCTTCTACCATTCCACGAGCTTTTATGTCCCGGATAAGTGCTCTAGTAATACCGATATAATCGACACCATGGTGCTCATAGAATCGACGGTCCTCTATTGCAATCACTGCATTTTTCATCGAGTCGGGTACCTGATCGATTGAAATACCTTCATTTTTATTAGCAGATACTTTACTTGCAAGCTCGCCATTCAAATCATAAAAAACAGTTGCTTGAGGAAGTTCATTCTTTAGGGAAGAAATATCTGCATCCATCGAATAAGCGTACACAATCCCTAGAAAGCCCAAAACTAAAAGAGAAAACGAGAGAACCATTACCTGGTTCATATGCCATCGCTTCCAATTATTCACTACCTTTTTCATAATTCCTCCTTAAAAAATATGAAATGAAGGACATCATCTTCTTTTTCCCAAAAAGGGGAAAAATTAACCAATTTATTTGGTAAAAAAGAAGTATAATTGCTCGCAACCTATATTTGGACAACATTCCCCAATTTGGGGCTTTCCCTATCTGAATGATATTTCCAAAAAAGCCAAAAAGAAAAGCACTCGAATTCATATTCGAATGCTTTTCTTTAATCGTTCTTGGTTAATTCTTTAAAGCGTATTTTGGTTTGTTTTTCGTCAAAGCTGCTGTATACCCGATAGTGTTTGTCATCTAATATTCGGAAATGTTTACTAAGAATATTCTGCTGGAGGATAAATCCGTTTTTTCTTGAGACCTCACGCCACCAAATTCTGCCTCCAAATGTTTTCATTCTTCGATAATCTATTCCTTCGCGTGCCACGGTTTCCAAAACTTCAAGCGGTTCATTACCAAATAAAAATTGGACGGTTTCTGTTTCTCTAAATAATGCACAAATGGTGACAACCGTAGACCAGCCTGCCAGCACTCTTCCTTTTTCAATTTGAACCAATGTTTTCTTTGATACACCAATAATCTCAGCCATTTTATCCTGAGTATATCCTGCTTCTGTACGAATTAATCGCAGTTTATCTGAAACTATCCTAATAATTTCATCTCTATTCAATTAAAACCCTTCCTTCAATACACCTATTAGTGTAATTTTACACAAGTTCTATCATATTGAAAAGAAAAAAACTGCTATCAATATATGAATAGCAGTTTTACGGTTTTATTTTGGCGGGATTCCACATTGACTTTGACTAGAGCAGGTCTTTTCAAGGTCACATGCAGCACATTTCCCTTTTTTAGATTTATTTATAAACTTCACCAATGCCCAAGCAGCGTAACCAAATATCGCAGTGCCAATAATAATATTAGCTATCATACGGTACACATCCTCATCTTAGACTAACCCAAACAGTTTTCCGCCCTGATAAATGATCAAGCATAAAACATAAGCAATAAACAATGCATATAGGATTGAAAAAGCAGTCCATTTCTTTGAGCCTGTTTCTTTATAAATAGTAGCCGCAGTTGCTAAACAAGGAATATATAATAGAATAAAAACCATAAAGCTATAAGCAGCAAGCGGTGAATAGTAATCGCTCAATAAACCTTGTAAGCTAGCATCATTGGGGACAAAGTAAATAATATTCATGGTAGAAATAATTGCTTCTTTTGCTAAGAATCCGGTTATTAAAGATGCTGCTGCCTGCCACGTACCGAATCCAATCGGCTCTAAAAGCGGAGCAAACAAATTACCTATACCAGCTAAAAAGCTATCATCCATATCCACTTTTAAACCATTCGGACCAGCATAAGATAACAGCCATATGAAAACCGAGCCTGCGAAAATGAACGTTCCCGCTTTTCGAACAAAACCTTTTCCCTTATCCCACGTACTTCTCCAAAGCGATTGAACTTGTGGAAGGCGATAAGGCGGCAGTTCGATTACGAATAGTGATGTTTCTGATTTTAATAGTGTTTTAGTAAATATTTTTGCTAATATCAAAGCGACAACGATACCTAGAACATAAAGACTCAAAACTACAAGTGCTTTATGACCCACAAAAAATGCTCCAACAAATAACGCATACACTGGTAATCGGGCAAAGCATGACATTAGCGGAGTTAACAGTATCGTCATTAGTCTCTCACGAGGTGTTTCAATTGTTCTAGCAGCCATGATACCGGGTACATTACAGCCAAATCCAATCATCATCGGAATAAACGCCTTCCCATTTAGCCCAACGGACTCCATTATTCGGTCCATAACAAGAGCTACCCTCGCCATGTAACCAGAATCCTCTAATAAGGATATAAAGAAGAAAAGGATAAATATCTGGGGAACAAACACAAGTACTCCACCGACACCGGCAATAAGTCCCTCAATAATTAATGCATGTATAAAAGCTGAGGCATGAACAGCTCCAAGAAATTTTTCTACACCCGTGGTCACGGGTCCGGTTAGTATTCCATCCAAAACATCTGATAATGGAGTTCCCAGCCAGTCAAAGGTCAACATAAACATCAAATACATACATATTAAGAAGATCGGCATTCCTAAATAGCGATTCGTGACGATCGCATCAATTCTCTCTGACAGTGGTACAACCGTACTTACCTTCCGAACAGAGGTTTCAAGAATCTTTTCAATAACTTCTTTTCTCTTTAAGTAAATATAGTTTGCCAGCGAATTTACATGAATATTTTCTTGAATGAATAACGACTCCAATTGAGAAAGGTATGATTCAAGTTTAGCAGGTTCTATTAGGTCAGAAAGATAGTTTTTTACGTATTCATTTCCCTCAAATAATTGAAGAGCAAGCCATCTAGGTGAATGATCGGTTTTACCGATAATATCAATACTTAATTTAGCAATAGTCTCTTCGACTTCTTTACCATAATAAACATGTTTTTTTAGCTTAGAATGACTTGAACTGGTTGAAATAACCTCTATTAATCGATCGCATCCTTTACCACTTCTCGCCACAACAGGAACCACTGGTACGCCTAAAATCTGTGATAACTTTTCCGTATCAACTTGTATGCCTCGATTGGCCGCGACATCCACCATATTCAAACCGATTAATGCTGGTTTTTCATATTCAAGCAATTGTAATGTTAAATGCAAATTACGCTCTAATTGCGAGGCATCCAAAATATTGAGCAGCCTGTCTACAGGTTCCTCTAAGAAAAAGGCAGTAACTACCCCTTCGTCCCTTGATAATGGGTTGAGTGAATAAACCCCTGGCAAATCAATTAGTCTTCCTATATTATTCTTGAAAACTCCGACCTTCTTTTCAACTGTAACACCGCTCCAGTTTCCAACATACTCATAAGATCCTGTAAGATTATTAAACAATGAAGTTTTTCCAGTATTCGGGTTTCCAATCAGTGCGATTTCCATTTATACTCTCTCCACTTCTATTAAGCGAGCTTCTTTACGACGGAGACCCACACATTGTCCACACGATTCGATCATGACTGGTCCCCCAAAAGGCATGACACATTTGACACAAACCTCAGAACCTTCCGTTATTCCTAGGTCCAACAACCGTCTTTGCACCAATCGGCCAACTTTCGATATATTAATGATTTTCCCTTTATCTCCTACTTTAAACGAACCGAACATCGCTATCACCCTTACATAGGTTAATTGAGAATGATTATCTTTATTTATATCATTATTTTACCATTGAAAAATGGCTGATTTTGTGACAAAAGTTCGAAAAAAAAATAGAAAAGTCACAGACTTTTCTATTTTTCAACTTATATCATTTTTTTAGGTGCAGCACTGATTACAAGGATTACAATAATCGCACACACGATAAAGCTTGGTAGCATATAGGTTCCATTGTATACCAGGGAATATACAGCTGCTGGCTGTCCTTCAGGTGCATATTCGCCAAAAAACACAATTCCTGATAGTACATGAGCAAGATATCTTAGCGCACTGCCTAAAAATGTTCCCATCAACACAAATGTGACCCATTTTTTCCTATTATTATTGGAAAGAGAGTCTTTCACTTGTGAAGCAAAAATACCTGCTAAACCAACTACTGAAAAGGCAATTGCATAATCAATAATTCCTTGCAAAAGTGTGTAGATTTGTGAGAAACCAAGGATGAACTGAAGCAATCCTAGTAAAAATCCAGACAAGATTCCACCTTTTACACCCCAACGAAATGACATTAGGAAAATCGGAATCATCGCAATAGAAATGGAACCTCCCTGCGGCCATATTTTTAATGACAACAATCCTGACACCAAATCTAATAAATAAGCTAATGCTGAAAATACTGCTACTTCTACTAAAAATAATGTGTTACTGCGCTTTTTCTCCATACATGTTCCCCCTAATTTGTTGTATTTTGGAGAACGTTCGAAAGTTTATACTGAAAAATTAATATGGCGCCTTAAAAACAAAAAAAGCAATGCAGGACATATAAGGATTGTCTGCATTGCTTGCATTAATTTTCGGCAAACCACATCCCTACGCTAGTGTTAACTAACAGGTTCATAGGGTCAGAACTTGAACGTTCACTCTCAGCCGCCAAAAGCAGCTCCCCTTGTGGAAATATTTAATTATTTTCATACTCGAATATACTATTTTTATAGGACTTTTACAAGGATAAACTTCTATTCATGTTATAATTAGGTAAACTATCATTCACGGATAGAAATTGATAAAATTTACCTATATTTATTTAAAGGGATTTCCAGCTATTATCACGAATTTAATTTAATCAGTTCGGCATTGTCTTAGGAGGAAAAAACTGTGATGTTATCTGAATTACCTATGGATTTAATAGCTTTTTTTAATAAGAATAAAGAGGAATTGCTTCGTGAGTGGGAAAATTCTATTGTTATTTCTAAAGGCGATCCCTATAAAGACAAAATAAGTCAAAATGGAATAGCCATTTTTAATATAGTCTTAACGATGCATACAATGACTGAAAAGGAACTCTTAGATTCTATTCAAAAATATGCGTTAGAAATTTCTGAAGAAAGAGCCTTAGCTAATATCAATATTGGGGACTTTGTTTATAATGTTAATCTTGGCAGAACTGTTTTATATAGTTATTTAAGTAAGTCAGGTCTAGAATGGGCAGATCTTCAAGAATCCATTAATAAGATAAATTTCTGCTTTGATAAATTTCTTTATTACGCAGTTACCCATTATACAGAAGCTAAAAACAAAATTATTGAAGAAAAAACGATGTTTATTGATTCGACTCATCAAGACCGCTTAACCCTGCTAGGGCAAATGACATCAAGTTTTATTCATGAATTTAGAAACCCGCTTACTTCGATACAAGGTTTTATTCAGCTTCTTAAGGCAGACTACCCTGAAATGAAATATCTAGATATTATCTCCAGTGAGCTGGATCAGCTTAATTTCCGTATCTCACAATTTCTTCTATTGTCTAAAAAGGAGTTAATTGGAAAGGAAAAGGAACAATTTAATCAGAATAAATTAATTGATGAAGTGTTAAATTTCCTCTACCCAAGTATTTTAGACGGTAAGGTAAAAATCAAAAAGGACATCGTCGATGAGATCACCCTTTATGGATATGCAGATGAAATGAGACAAGTCTTCATTAATATTATTTTTAACGCGATCGACGTGTTAAACCATCACAGAATACCGAACCCAACGATTGAAATAAAATGCTGCATAGAAAATAATTCACATGTCCTTTTATCGATTTCTAATAATGGACCAATGATTCCCGCTGAATTGAGCAAAACCATTTTTGAGCCTTTTTTCACAACAAAAAAGCTGGGTACAGGTCTAGGGTTATTCGTTTGTAAAGAAATCATTGAAAAACATAAAGGTGAATTAACTTGTCTTTCAACTCCCGACCTAACCGTATTTACAATTAAATTACCCCTTGCTTCGTCTCCTTCGTAGGAGACGTTTATTTTTCTACTTTATTTTTGAAAATTTATAATATTCCGATTCATACATACAAGACTTTTTTCATAAAATGTTTATACCAACCAATTATACAAACCAGAACGTTTGACTGTACAGTTGTAATTTACTATAATTATTTTTAAATTTAGATTATTCGAGGTGATTTGATGGGGCTGTCTATCGTATTGGTGAATTAGCAGAAATTGCAATGGTCTCTAAACGCACAATTGATTATTACACATCAATTGGTTTACTAAGTGCAGAACGATCCCAATCTAATTATCGAATATACACTCAAGAATCCTTAAAGGATCTAAAATTTATTGAGGAATGTAAGAGTTTGCACTATCCTCTTGACGAGATTAAAAGAAAACTAGATATGAAGAAAGACAAAACAATTCGTGATTCAGAAGTGGAAAAACATGTAAATGCAGTTACACAGCAAATGCAGCAGCTGCAAAATGATTTATTTGACCTAACTCCATTTATTGAAAAATTAGATGACGTGCAGAAAGAAAAATTCGCAACAAATCTAATGATGCTAAAATCAGCCTTAAAGGAATCCCTTTTGAAAATAACGAGTTAATTTTTTTAAATTACTAGGAGGTGACTCCTTAACTCGTATGTAACGAGCTAAGGGAACTTATTTGGACATATTTAACTTGGTTTTAATAGCCATTTTAATTGCGTTAACTGCTTTTTTTGTAACTTCAGAGTTTGCTATTGTTAAAATTCGCAGTTCAAGAATTGACCAGTTAATTGAGGAAGGTAATTCGAGTGCTATTTCTGCAAAAAAAGTCATTTCAAATTTAGATGAATATCTTTCAGCTTGTCAATTAGGAATTACGATTACTGCCCTTGCTTTAGGCTGGATTGGGGAATCCACCATTGAGCATTTACTCACTCCCCTTTTCAATGGACTAGAGATTCCTGAAGGTGTTTCCCACGTATTATCAATTGGGATTGCATTTGCGACCATTACATTTTTACATGTTGTCGTAGGAGAACTGGCACCTAAAACACTGGCTATTCAAAAAGCTGAATTGATTACGCTGGTCATGTCGCGGCCACTAATTTTCTTTTATAAAGTGATGTATCCATTTATTTGGTTATTAAATGGGTCTGCACGTATTGTAACGAGCATTTTTGGTCTTAAACCAGTATCTGAAAGTGAAATGGCACATACCGAGGAAGAGCTTCGAATTATCCTCTCAGAAAGCTATAAAAGTGGCGAAATTAACCAATCTGAGTTTAAGTATGTAAATAAAATTTTTGAATTTGATAACCGTATTGCCAAAGAAATTATGGTACCAAGGACAGAAATCGTTTCATTATCTAAAGATGATACGCTGGATACTTTTCTCGAAGTGATTCGTGAGGAAAAATATACGAGATATCCAATTATTGATGGTGATAAAGACCATATTATTGGTTTAGTAAATATTAAGGAAATGGTTACGGATTTAATCAGTAAAGAAACCCTGTCAACTAAAACACTTGAACACTATACTCGTCCAATAATTAGAGTTATCGAAACGATACCGATCCATGATTTGCTTGTAAAAATGCAAAAGGATCGAATGCACATGGCTATCTTAATGGATGAATATGGCGGTACATCCGGTCTTGTTACAGTTGAAGATATCCTTGAGGAGATTGTTGGTGAAATCCGTGACGAATTTGATTCGGATGAGATTCCAATGGTACGTAAAATTAAGGAAAACCATTATATTATAGATTCAAAAGTTTTAGTCACGGAAGTAAATGATTTGTTGGGCGTCGATATCAATGATGAAGATATAGACACCATTGGCGGCTGGATATTAACGGAGAATTATGAGGCCAAAGAAGGAGACTCCATTCATCACGATTCCTATGCCTTTAAAATACTTGATATGGAAGAACACCATATTAAATATATCGAGGTAACAAAGATTGTAAATGAGGAAGCAAGTACGAATAAGATAGCTTTGCCTCAAACAGAAGTACTTTCTTAATAATTGTGTTTTTGAAACAGACCACGCAGGTCTGTTTTTTTTTGTAATAAAATTGTAATATTTCCCCTAAAATCCAATCACCTTCACACTTCTAATCATATTCTAAAACTAAAGGAGGGAGAAATTACGATGGAATTAATTTTCTTATTTTTAGCGGCAATACTTTCTGGATTTGTTTTAATGAGTGTAGAACTGGTATCATTTTTAAGCTTCTTAGGTCCAATTTTTGATATCGTTGGCTCATTAGCAATGATTATTTTTTCTTTAGCGTTTATCTATAAGGCGCTGAAAGCACTATTTGGCAGATAAATTGTAAGCGATTGCAACCTTCTGTTCAACACATAAAAAAAGATCAGTTTATCATATCTGATCTTTTTTTATTTATCTGTTTTATAGGATAATGATTTCTTCTTCCGCTTTTGCTAATTTAATCAGGTGTGAATCCAGGCGGCGATTAATATGCTTAATTTCCTCGCCATTTCCTAAGTTATTCTCTAACTGTTTTACGACATTGCCTTGCACGTCTTCAATGCGCTGCAGTGATTCTTTTATATCTGATAAGTCAATTTGATTAACCTCAACTCGGTGCTCAATACTATCCATTTGCTCTAATCGAGAAAGTCTATGTTCGATGTTTTCTAATGTTTTATTAAACGTATTTATTAGTGTTTTAATATCAGAAATGTTCTCAGTTAATTTATCAAGTTTTTGCTCCATAGTTAGTATCTCCCTTTTCGTATTAAATCCATTTTATCAAACACTCTGAATATGTTACAAATTCTAAAACATTACTAAACGGTATTTTTTAGTATCCACTTTTCATGACGTTTATTGCAGAAATATGAATATTTTTTAAAATAACCTTTAGGACAGAATTCCTTGTGAAAAATATCACATGCAAATCTAATAAAAAGACTTAATCTAATATCATAAGAAATGATTAACATTTCTTTTTCATTTACATTTTTCAATCTATTTATGACGATTACCATTTTGAAAAGGTTGGTGCATTTATATGTTTCTTTCTATTGATGAAAAAGCTGCAAAGTGGTTTACGAATGAATTCGAGATCCATACTGTGAGAATGTATCCGCAATATGATGGTTTTGGTGAAAAACACAAGGGCTTCAGCCTTGCGTTTTCTGCAGAGTCACCATCAAATATCGGCTTTACGAAAGAAATAAATGGTATTAACTTCTATGTAGAAGGAAATGATGTATGGTTTTTCGAGGATACAGAAACTTGTTTATCTTTTAACGAAGTGGCAAATGAGATTCAAATAAATTTTAAGGACACACATTGTCAATAAAATCAACTTTCTCAAATAATTACTAGGGCAACCATCAAAGATGGCTGCCCTTTTTCTTATTTTACTACATTACGCACAAAACTTTCTGAATATTTAGAATTAACAAGAGCTCTATATTGCAATAATAAATGGTTAGCTATATAATGAAGGCGCATACATATTAGAAAGTTATAAGCTGTATCGAGTTTTTAACCTGCACAGAAAGGGGTTGGACAACATGGAGCATTGGTTTACAATTATTTTTGCTTTTCTTGGGACTGGGGTTGGAGGAGTGACAGGATACGTAATCGTACAAAAATATTATAAAAAACCTGTAAATGAGACCTCTCAGACTAAAAATGCATTACAAAGGAAACAGAAAGAGGCACATAATTATCCAGTGATTGATGTCACCATTGACCAGGTTCGGAAAGCTGTGAGGCAATTTTCAGATACACTCCCTAATGGTGTTTATCGGACGTTTATTGTCGAGGACGATAACAGTATCGATTTTAAACATCTAGCCCATATTTTAGGCGGGATCCCTTCAAAGAAGTTTTATATGTCAAAGGAAACCTATGATCTTTTTACGGAAAATGAAAAGAAAATTTGTTGTGAAATGGACATGGTTCAAAAAGCCGTCGACTTATATGTTAAGGAACGAAAGGAATATCCTATGCTGCGATTTGATCCACAGCGAAGAGTGAACTACTATCAATTAATTCAAGAAAATTATTTGAAATCTGCTCCTGAAACACAGTTCTATATTACTGAATTGGATGGACTCATAACTCACATCACACCTAAAAAAAGGAAATTAGAAAACTCTTCTCAATAACGTTAGAGGAGTTTTTTTTTGCTTTTTTTCATGTTATTGAGATAATATCATTAAACAACCATATTTTAGTAAAAAATGAGGGATACACAGATGTCGAAGAAAAAGAATAAATCGAAGCATTTAGCGACGATTTCTCTAGTTGTCATGGGAGCAGGTTTTATTGTAACGATCCCTTTTCAGGATTCTCTTTGGGGAACAATCCTTCAGGGAGGATTCGAAGCAGGCTTAGTTGGCGGTCTAGCAGATTGGTTTGCCGTTACCGCGTTATTTCGCCACCCTCTAGGTGTACCTATACCACATACGGCACTTTTACCAAAAAACCGTAAGAGGATTATTGCGGCGATTATTTCAATGCTTGAAAATGATTGGCTGACAAAAGAAAGTATTAGAAAGAAAATATCGAGCATTCCTTTTACCGAAAAGCTTTTTAAATTTGCTGAGCAAGCCATCACAGGTCAGCATGTAAGAAATGTTACGATAAAATTAATTCAGCATTTAATCCAGTCGGTTGATAGTAATAAATTCGCCCCCATCATCGAAAGTGAATTGAAGTTAAAGCTGAAAGATTTAGATGTTAGTAAGTATCTTCCTGTCGTAATTGATCAACTGCTTAAAAGAAAGTATGATGAAAAAGCGCTGGACTTTGTCCTAAAAGAAATCGATGAATGGTCGAAAAAAGAAAGTACAAAAGAAAAACTTGGCAGGATGGCAGTTGACGCTCTAGAAAATATTAAAGCGGATGGTTTTATGCAATTTGCTCTAAAATCCTTTACGAATATTGTGAATGAGGAAAAATTAGGCAGCATTATTCAAGGTCTCATCCAAAAGGGTGTACAAAGCTTTAGGGATCCATTTAATCAAAACAGGCAAACATTACTTTTCCATATAAGCACAAAACTACAAGATATTAAAATCGATGAAAACCTAGCTATGGAAATAAATAATATAAAAGAGCAAATGCTGTTACAATGGAACTTAGAGGATAAAATCACTGATTTTATTGAACAACTTAAGGAAAAGGCAATCACCCTTATTGAATTACCTAATTTTTACGAGGATTATCTTCTTCCTCATTTATCAAAGGCACTAGAAAGTTTGAAAACAGATGATGAAAAAATAAAAGCCATAGAATCCTGGATTCAGCAGCAAATTTCCATTTTTGTCGATAATAATCATTCAAAGATTGGAAAACTCGTGGAAGAAAATCTAGAAAAACTGGATAATAAGACTCTTATTAATATGATTGAAAACAATGTTGGAAAAGACCTGCAATGGATTCGTGTAAATGGTGCAGTCTGTGGTTTTCTCATCGGGCTCGTATTGGTGGGCTTGAAATTGATTTTTTAACAAATTAAATTAATAATAGCTGCAGAACATTTGTCTCTGCAGCTTAATTTTTTTGTTTCCAAAGTTGTTCAAAAATAATCGCTAGAAATGTCCCTACTAATAAACCGTTTTTTCCTATATTTTGAATGATAGATGGAAGACCGTTAAAGATATCTGCGGGTAAAAACATGATTCCTATTCCTACTAGTAAGGATACCCCAATAATGGTAATATTCCTGTCATTTAATGGCTGTTTTGTCAGTGAGCGAATTGCTATCCCAAGCATCTCGATTAGTGTGGCTAGAAGAGCTGCACTAGCTACTGGTAAAGGTAAGGAAGCCAATAGGCCAACAATACTTGGAGACAATGAAATGACTACCATAATCCCACAAGCAAACAGAAAAGGAATAATTCGATATTGTTTTGTTAATCTGACAAAGCCAGCAGTAGCTGGTAATGGCACAACAGCAATTGTTGAGAATATGGCAGAAAAAAGATGAGATACTCCCCCTATCCACGTTCCCCGATTAAGCCTGTCATGGAATTGTCCTCTATTATTTGGAATTGCTTCCTCTGCTGCGGAAATGGCAGCGAATGTATTAGAAATGAGTAAAAAGGTAAATAAAATAGCCGTAACCGATACACCCCCAGTTAGCGAGGGGACCCCCCATGGGAAAATTTCCGGGAGCTTTATCCAATCAGCTGATATTGAAATGCTTCGATGACCTTTTCCAAAAATAATGAATAAACTCCACCCTACTAAGATTCCTAATAAGATTGCATAGTTTTTTAACCATCCTTTAGATTTTAAGGAAAGTACAATAATAAAGAAAAAAATAAAAATTGCTAGGAGAAAGCTAACTCCATCCATCTGACCCGTGTTGCTATCTATTGACACCATCCCCTTAATAAAGACTCCACTTAATTGGATCGCTAATATAAAAAGAAAAGTGCCAGTTACTATTGGTGAAAAGAGAAACAGTAAATGACGAACCCACTTTGTTATCCCTAACAGTATTAAGAATAAACCGGTAACGATCAATCCCGCCTCAAGTGTTTGTAATGTCTCCATCATAGTAAAACCTTGCTGTGTCCCAATGCTTGCAAAAATAACAAAAATACTAACCCAAGAACCAGCTGGACCATCCGCTATTGGGGATCTATGACCAAATTTCCCTTGAATAAAAGAACTTAATCCTACGATAAAAAACGTTCGTTGCATTAATGTAGATATTTCTGTTGCAGAGAGATCAAACACATTACCAATTACAATTGGCAGTGCAATAGAATTAGCTAGTAAATAGATAAACCATTGAAACGTACCAAAGTATTTGTTTTCAGTATTCATAGATGTATTATTTACCTTTCTAATTTCAAAAATGTTAATGTCCTGCACCCTATTGGAACGATTCGGACAGTGTCAATTATAACAAACTATGATTATTTATTAACCTAATAAATAAGTTTAATATTTCGTTGGTTATCTTGCCTAAAATAAACCTAATGCATTTAGGCATTATGCATAATAAACTGTGTCTGAGACATCCTAAACAACTACTTCATGATAAATGTACCTCCTTTTTATATAATAGCTTCTTCATAAGCAATTAGGATTGGTCATTATAGCTATTAATCCATTATTCTATAAAAAGTGATTTTTCGAAGCATGCTTGTTCCCCTGAATATTTTAGTTCTAATTCCCATAAACGTCATTGTTTATCCAGACCAAAAAGACTTGAATTCATTTGAGCATGTTGTACAATTAATGGTATTGAATGATTATGGAGGATGTGAAAAGAATTGTTGACAGTTAAGGACCTTTTTGGAATTAAATCCATTGATGGATTAAAAATAGTAGCTGGGGAAAAAGGAATAAATAATGAGATAACTCTTGTAAATATAATTGAAAATCCTGAGGCATTCGACTGGCTTTCACCAAATGAACTGCTTTTATCTACAGGATATATTTTTAAAGACAATGAAGAACTACAAAATAGAATCATTAAGGAGCTTTCTGAAATTAACTGTGCCGGACTAGTTATCAAAATGAAAAGATACTTTGATAAACTCCCACAGAACATGATTGACCAGGCAAACAAGCTCGGATTACCTTTACTGGAGTTACCATTTGAATATACTTTGTCAAGAGTAATCTCAATTATTAATGAAAAAGCATCGGGAAGATACGATTTATTAAATAGAAAAACCCTAGACATACATAACTTATTTTTTAGAATTACACTTGAAGGCGGCGGAATTGATAGAATTTTATCGATGTTATCTGAGACCATTAATAATCCGATTATTTTTGTAAATGAAGATTGGAAGCTAGTGGACTTTACAGAACATGTAAATAATAAAGTTCCCCTATCATACTGTCTTGATTTGGTGAAAAATAGACCCACGTTCTCGAAAGAGTTCATTGACTCTATTCCTAAAAATGTTAGTGAAATAAAAAAGACGATTAAACGAATTTATTATATAGAAGGAATGGAAATTAAATGTAGAATTCTGCCAGTTGCAGCAGCAAGCTCTATTTATGGATATATAATTGTATGGCAAACAGTACGTGAACTGTCTGAATTTGACTTCATTATTTTAGAGCAGGCATCGACGAACATTGCACTGGAAAGGATTAAAGCCAAGGAAATTGAGGAAGTTAAATTAAAAATCAGACAGGACTTTTTCGATGATTTACTTACAGGAAAAATCACCTCTAGCGAAACTATTCATACGCTAAGTGAAATGCATGGTCTTCATTCAAATTATATGTATTACTGTATTGTGATTAATATAGAATCAGAGGAGTTCAAGCAGTATGAGGATATGGTGGCCAGAAGGGTTAGTTTGGAGAATAAAGCAAGAAAATGTGTGGAGCTAATTTATGATTACGCTAATAAAGCAGACGGAGAAGTTACCTGCTTTCATCGAAACAATCGAATCATACTCTTAATTGGACAGCACGAAAACAGACCAGCCGTTTCTGTTTATGAAGCAAAAGAATACACGAATAAACTATACAGTCTATTGAATAAGCAAATAAGCAATTCCACCTTCTTAATTGGAATCGGCAGACAGTACGAAACGATTCGCTCTCTTCATAAAAGCTTTTCCGAAGCAAATGAATCGATAAGATTGATGCAAAAATTTGAAGACAGTGGCGGAGTTTCCCATTTTGAAGATCATTCTATCTATCACTTTTTAGATTCCAATATTAAAGTCATAGAATTAGAAGAATTTTTTATGAAGCGGCTTGGAATAGTTTATGAACACGATCAGTTACATGGAACAAGCTACATTATTACATTAGAAAATTATTTTCAGAATAACCTAAATATCAGTGAAACAGCAAAAGCGATGTTCTTGCATCGGAACACACTCATCTATAGAATTGAGAAAATCAAAGAAATATTAAATTCTGATTTAAAGAATTCAGAGGAACTGCTTCAAGTCCAATTAGCACTTAAGATCTTTAGACTGTTAAATAAGAAACTTCGCATAGATTCCTAATTCTAACAAAGCCCCGTTAATTAATAACAAACGGGGCTTTTCATTTACAATTGTCCTGATACTACTTTTCCTTTAAAAATAACAGCCTCGCGCTTTGGGGTTCTCGCTACCGCTTCTGCTGAACAGGATGCATGGACAAGAACAAGGCTTGCTTCATCACCTTCAAGCGGCCAGGCAACTTCGCCGTCCTCCGTTAAAGGTGTTGGTCCGCCTGTCGCCCATTTTATTGACTGTGCTAATGAGCGTTCATCACTTTTTCGAAAAAGTTCACCGTAGCGTGTTACCTTTTCTAAAACATCACCCGTTCCATATGGTCCCCAAGAATCATAGAAACCATCGCATCCTAAGTAGACGTTAACTCCCTTTCGATCTAACAAATCAATGGGCGGAAGGGTTCTTGTAATGGGGATGGTCGACATGATTGACATACCTAGCTTGCTTAATTTTTCTGCGATTTCTTCCTGCTGAGGTACCGGTACTTCACCCAAGCAAAATGCATGACTTACGGCTGCGCGATTGTACCATTTTGCTTCTTCAATCATTTCAGTAAATTTATCTACTGTATAAAAGCCGACATGTTTATTGTCATGTAAATGAATATCAATATCAGCGTCAAATTCTGTGGCAAGATTCATTACTTCATAGAGCGATTTTTCGATATTACGGTCAATTCCAGCTGGGTCTAGGCCCCCTACTATGTCTGCTCCCGATCTCATTGCTTCTTTCATCAATGGAATCACATTTTCTCGTAAGAGACCGTGTTGTGGAAATGCTACAATTTCATAGGTTAGCTTGTCTGAATAATTTTCAAGCGCAGCTTTTACACCCTCTAGGTTTTTCAAGCCAATATAAGGATCGATATTCACATGGGTACGGATATGAGTGGAACCATGGGAAAGAAGTAACTCAATCATAGTACTAGCCCGCTGCTTAACTGTTGGTGCTAATTCCTCAAGCTCCATTGCCTCCAACCGTAAACGTTCTTCCAAATTTTTTGCCGGAATAGGAGCTTTCCAATCAAGGGAAAGATAGGTTTTATCTAAATGATTATGCATTTCCTTAAATGTTGGAACGGCTAATAGCCCATTTCCATTAATCGTTTTTTCAGCTTGTGGAATGGCAAAGCTATTAGACTTCTTTTCAACGATTTTACCATCCTCAATTTTCAAATGGAAAAGCTCTGTTTTCGTTTCATAAACACCTTTTTCATCTTGTATATATCCCGTTTCTAATTTTACATTTGTTAACCAATAGGGAGTATTCATTTTTTTATTCCTCCTTTATACTTGCACCTGTTTTGATTCTATTAACTTACTATCAACTTTTTTCCCTTTGAAAAACAATGATTCTACCGAAGCTCGCCTTGCCACTGCTTCCGCAGAACAGGAAGCATGAACGAGCATCATTGTTGCTTCATCGCCGACCTTAGGCCATACGCGCTCACCGTTTTCATTCAGCGGTGTAACGCCGCCAGTTCCATATTTCATTGCTGTTGTAAGAGAATATTCATCAGACAGTCGGAACCGTTCTGCAAGAGTCCCCAGCTTTTGAATCGTATTTCCAGTTCCGAATGGTGACCAATGATCTGTAATGCTGTCATGACCTACGGATACAGAAACACCTAACTTATCAAGAGTAGGAATAGGAATGGTAGCACGATTAACTGGAACAGTGGTGGTTACATCAATCTCTTGTTCTGTTAAAATAGCAGCCATTTCGGTTAGTGTTTCACCTTGTAAATCAGCTAAGGCAATCCCATGGCTGATGGTAGCTCTGCCTTTAAGTCCCGCTTCTTTCGTATAATGGGCCATTCTTTCAAATTGAAATGCCCCTAATGTATTAGGATCATGTAAATGGATATCGACGCCTTTATTGTTTTCAACTGCAATTTCAAAAATCGTATATAAAGATTTTTCAATATTTCGATCGACAGTCGCAGGGTCAACGCCGCCAACTAATGTTGCTCCATTCTTCATTGCAGCACGGATCAGTTGGACAGAATCACTTTTTAACAATCCATGCTGCGGGAAGGCAACAATTTCATAGGTAAGAACGTCCTCATATTTTTTCAAGGCGTTCACCGTTGCCTCTAGATTTTTTAGACCAATCACGGGGTCCACATTACAATGAGTCCGAATATGGGTATGGCCATTTTTCAAATACATTTCAATCATTTTCTCAGCACGCTCTTGAGCAGTAGGTAAAAGTTTTGGCAGCAATTCTTTTTCTTCTTCTAATCTTGTAAAAATACCATTTGTAATTGGAGTACAAGCCTTCCAAGGTCCGCCGTAGTAGGTTTTATCGATGTGAATATGCATATCCCTTAATGATGGAAGAAGAAGTTGATTTTTTGCATCAATCTGCTTTACATCAGAATTCGGAAATAAATTGGTGATTTCAGCAATTTTTCCTTCTTCAATTTTTAAGTGACAATTTTCCGTCTCTGTACCAATAATACGATGGTTATCGTATTTGAAACCCTTTTCTAAACGGACATTTGTTAGCCAAAAAGTAGTCATTCCTATTCCTCCTATTATAAAAATTAGGAAAAGTACTTTTTTTCAAAAGTACTTTTCCAGATTGCTTCTTTTACTTTATAACGACATCATCAATCATTAGATAGTTTGCTGCATTCAGCCAAAAGCCGCTGACATTTTTGCTATGGGCAGCCAAATGCTCGTAGTTACGAATTGGAATATAAACCGCGTCGTCCATTTCTATTTGCATAACTTCTTCATATAGCTTTAAACGTTTTGCTTCATCTGTTTCTTGACGTGCCGCTTCAATTTTTTCATCTACCTCTGGATTACTATAGTAAAAATGGTTACCTGCAGGACCCTGTGATGCAGTGTGGAACAAATTATACTGGTTATAGTCTCCGTCACCAGTTGCATTTCCCCAACCGTTAATTACCAATTCATGTTCACCATTATTGATCATTTCAATAAATGCACCGTATTCCATTACTTGAATTTCGACATTTACGCCGATCCCTTTTAATTGAGATTGGATTACTTCTGCCATGTTAATTCGTTCTTTTCGATCACTTGTTAATAATTTAATTTCTAAACCATTTTCATATCCGGCTTCTTTTAACAATTGTTTTGCTTCATTCAAATCATAATCATAAGGCTGAACCTTGTCGCTATATCCTAATACTTTAGGGCTCATCGCTACGTTTGCGAGTGTTCCTACATTATTATATACACCTTTAATAATAGCTTCTCTTTCAATCGCATGGCTGATTGCTTTACGGACTTTTACATCATCAAATGGCTTTTTCTTTGTGTTAAATCCAAGATATTCGACAGCTAGTCCTTCTGTACGATAGAGACCCATTGTATCGGAAGCTTCGATTCGTTCAATTTCAGTTACCGGTACTTGGTCGTTGATATGTGCTTCACCCGTTTCAATCATTGCAAGACGTGTAGCATCCTCTGGAACGACCTTAAATACAACAGCATCAATATTAGGTTTCTTACCCCAGTAGTTTTCATTCTTCTTTAGTGAAATTTCTTGACCACTCTTCCACTCTCCAAACACGAACGGACCAGTTCCAATCGGATGCTCAGCTAGTTTTTCAGGATTTTCATCTAAAGCTTTGGGACTGATGATGCTGCCTTCCTGACTTGCCAAAATGGATAAAAGCGGTGCATAAGGGTAGGCAAGCAATAATTGTACCGTGTAGTCATCTATTACTTTTACTTCTGTAATCATTTCAAATTTCGTGCGTTGCGGTGAGCCTGTATTTGGATCTAATAAACGATCAAATGTCGCTTTAACTGCCTCTGCATTAAATGGTGTTCCATCATGGAATGTTACATCATCTCTTAATTTAAATTCCCAAGTTGTATCATTTACTACTGTCCATTCTTTTGCCAAAAGCGGTTGAACTTTAAAATCCTTATCCGGTACGACAAGTCCCTGATAGACCTTTTGGTAGATAATGTTTGCTGATGGAATATCTGTAATAAAATGTGGGTCTAGCTTGGTTGCATCAGAAAGTCGAACAACAGTTAATGTTCCACCCTCTTTTGTTTCTTCTTTGCTGCTTGCAGCTTCATTAGAAGAATTTGATTTTGTCGAACATGCTTGAGCAACTATAAGCATTAATCCTACCAATACTAATAAAATGCCATTTTTTATGGATCGTTTTTTTCTCTCCATTTTTCGCCTCTCCTTTGTTGTATATTTATAGGATTCTCAATTTAAAAGGAAAATTGATTTTCTCAGTTCCATTGAAATCCTTATCTGCATTATAGAAGATGAATCACTAGGATATTTACAGAATATTTACAAGAATTTAAACTATTTTGACAAAAAAATTAAAATATATTTACTTTCCCATTTATTTTGATAATTTTGTACATATCACAAAAAAATAATAGGTTCTGAGAGGAGGATTATAACAGCTAGAAACGACATCATTCTTTCAAAAATAAAATAAGGAGGGTTTTACATGACACTAGAAGCAAAAACAGAACAACCAGTTGTAATAAAACAAACAATGAATCAACCGAAAGAATCTAAAATAAAAGATTTCTTATCTATTTTAACCATGAACAAAGCTGCAATGGTCGGTGCTATTATCATTCTTTTCTATATTGTTATCGCACTCTTCGCACCCTTACTTGCTCCCTATGATCCATACGAAATAAATTTAGAAAATAAATTAATACCTCCCTCAATAGACCACTGGATGGGTACAGATGATAAAGGAAGGGATATTTTAAGCAGAATCCTATATGGTTCCAGACTTTCGATGGGGATTGGAATAACCGCTGTAATCATTGGTGCCTTCTTTGGAATTATTTTTGGACTTATCGCAGGCTACTATGGAAAATGGATTGATTCGACCATCATGAGGATCATGGATATTCTCTTGGCATTCCCTGGTATTTTACTTGCTTTAGCCATCATTAGTGCACTTGGACCTGGCTTAATCAATGTAACGATAGCTGTCGGCGCATACTCTATTCCATTATTCGCCAGGATTGTCCGCGGCTCAACCTTAGAAGTGAAACGGCTCGAGTATATTGACGCCGTACGTTCACTTGGAGCAAATGATTTAACGATTATTTTTAAACATATTTTACCGAATATTCTTTCACCTATTATTGTACAAGGAACACTAAGACTAGCTACCGTCATTCTTTCAGCAGCAGGTTTATCATTCCTTGGTCTTGGTGCCCAGCCACCATCTCCAGAGTGGGGAACGATGTTAAGCAGCGGCAGGGATTTCTTATTTTCTGCACCTTATATCGCTATATTTCCAGGGCTGGCTATTTCTATACTAGTTTTAGGTTTTAATATTTTTGGAGATGGATTACGTGATGCTTTTGATCCAAGAATGAAGAAATAGAGGAGGTATATTAAATGTTGATGTTTATAGTACGCCGGTTAATGCAAACGATTCCGGTCATTATAGGGGTAACTTTTGTCGTATTCTTTATTATGCAGCTAGTTCCAGGTGATCCAGCAGTATTGCTTGCTGGCGAAGGAGCTTCAAAGGAAACCATTGAAGCCATACGGGAGCAATTAGGTTTAAATAGACCATTATTGGTACAATATTTCGATTACTTAACGAGCGTTTTTCGTGGAGATTTTGGAGTATCACTTAAGAATAGTCAGCCTGTACTAGATGAAATATTAGTGAGATTACCTATTACTATTGAGCTTGCCTTTTTTAGTATTGTTATAACCATTGTTTTAGGAATGGCTGCTGGTATTATTTCTGCGATTAAGCCTTATTCCCTAAAAGATACAACGGTTATGATTGTAGCTTTATTAGGTATTTCATTACCAAGCTTTTGGTTAGGTTTAATGTTAATGTATTTCTTCTCAGTAAAACTGCAAATCCTCCCTGTTGCTGGATGGGATAGCATTCTTCATGTTATCCTGCCCGCTCTGACATTAGGTGCGGGGGGTGCGGCCATTGTAGCACGAATGACAAGATCAAGTATGCTTGAAGTTATTCGTCAGGATTATATCCGAACAGCTCGTGCTAAAGGGGTACGTGAAACTGTAATTATTTATAAGCACGGATTACGTAATGCGTTAATTCCAGTTATTACAGTAGTTGGATTACAATTTGGAGCTTTACTTGGAGGGACTGTTCTAGTTGAATCAATCTTCGCTATTAATGGACTAGGAAGAATGATTGTCGACTCGATTCGAATGCGGGATTTACCAATGGTTCAAGGCGGGGTATTAGTTGCCTCTCTTGTTTTCGTCGTAGTGAATTTGATTGTCGATGTACTATATCGATTCTTTAATAAACGGATTGAATTAAATTAACAGGTGGTGAATATGATGACGGAGAATAACAAACCGATTTTAGAGGTAAAAGGATTAAAAACACATTTCTTTACAAAACGTGGAGTAAGTAAAGCGGTTGATGGCATCGATTTTAGTTTGCATAAAGGGGAAACTTTAGGAATTGTCGGTGAATCCGGCTGTGGAAAAAGTATAACATCTCTGTCCATTCTGCGTTTAATCCCCTCCCCTCCTGGGAAAATAGCGGGCGGACAAGTTCTGTTTAAAGGAAAAGATTTGGTGACATTGTCTGAAGATGAAATGAGAACGGTCCGTGGAAATGAGATTTCGATGATTTTTCAAGAACCGATGACATCATTGAATCCTGTTTTACCGGTTGGAGAACAAATTGCTGAAGCTTTACGAATGCACCAAAAAATGGGACGTAAAGCCGCGTGGGAAAAGGCAGTAGAAATGTTAAAGCTTGTTGGGATCCCTTCCCCGGAAAAAAGGGCAAAACAAGAGCCTTTCCAATTAAGCGGCGGAATGCGTCAGCGTGTCATGATTGCGATGGCACTTGCATGTACTCCTGAGGTATTAATTGCAGACGAACCAACAACAGCATTGGATGTAACGATTCAAGCTCAAATCCTAGAGTTGATTAAAGACTTGCAAAATAAGCTGGGCATGGGTGTCATTATGATTACCCATGATTTAGGTGTCGTTGCCGAAACTTGTGATACGGTAGCCGTCATGTATGCAGGGAATATTATTGAACATGCACCAACCGAGAAAATTTTTGCTAATCCAAGACATCCATACACACAAGGTTTACTAGATTCACTGCCTAAAATTCATGAAGATCAGGAAGAATTACAAACGATTGAAGGAAGTGTCCCTAGTCCCTACAATATGCCTGCTGGCTGTCGCTTTGCTTCAAGATGCCCTCATCAGCAACCGATTTGTCATCAACGGCAGCCAGAGCTTATTGAACAAAATGATGGTGTAAAGGTTCGTTGCTGGATGTATACAGATCAATGGACAGCAAAAATGGTAAAAGAGGAGGCTGTAAAATAATGCAGGCTGCAGCAGATAAGAAAGTATTATTAGAGGTAGAACATTTAAAGCAATATTTTCCTGTTAAAACAGACTCCCTTTTTAAGCCTAAAGCCTATGTACAAGCGGTAGACGACATCTCCTTCAAGCTATACGAAGGAGAGACTTTAAGTATTGTAGGTGAATCTGGCTGCGGAAAATCCACAACAGGCCGTGCGATTTTAAGACTTGATGAACCTACAGATGGAAAGGTTTATTATTCAGGGACAAACATTTTAGGATTAAATAAGAAAGAAATGAGAAAGCTTAGAGGGGATTTACAGGTTATATTTCAGGATCCTTTTGCTTCTCTTAACCCGAGACAAACCGTTAAGCAAATTTTAAATGAAGCCATGGCCATCCAAGATGTAGTCGAAAAGTCAAAAAGAATGGATCGAATGCTTGAACTACTTGACTATGTCGGGCTTCCCCCAGAGGCACTTGACCGATACCCTCACGAATTCAGTGGCGGTCAGCGCCAACGTATTGGGATCGCCAGAGCCCTTGCAGTTAATCCTAAACTAGTAATATGCGATGAAGCTGTTTCGGCCTTGGATGTATCTGTTCAAGCACAAGTCTTAAATCTACTAAAGAAACTGCAAAAGCAGTTTGGACTTACCTTTTTATTTATCTCCCACGATTTGAGTGTAGTCAGACATATTTCTGATAGGGTCATGGTTATGTACCTTGGGAAAGTCGTTGAGATTGCAGATAAAAAAGATTTATTTGATACACCACTACATCCATATACACGGGCTTTGCTATCATCGATTCCTGTACCAAATCCGGAATTAAAACGGGAGCGGATCATCTTAAAAGGAGACGTCCCCTCCCCTATTAATCCGCCAAACGGCTGTCGATTCCATACCCGCTGTCCATTTGCAACAGAGAAATGTAAAACAGAAGAACCAGCTGTAAGAGAATTGGATACAAATCATATGGTCAGCTGTCATTACGCAGAAAAATTTATGTAAGGTTATTTTCTAATAATAAGAAAATAAGGTAAAATATTATATTAAAAAAGGGAGAAGCAAAAGCCTCCCTTTTTCTTCATCCAAAGGAGAATTTCGGTTATGTTAACAGTTGAAGCTTTCTCCCTAAATATTATGATTGCGGCTCTTGCACCTTTATTAGGGGCATTTACATTGCTTTTTTTATTTATTTTTGAAAAGCGAATTGACCTGCTGGAAAAAAAAACACGGGAAATTGCTTTAGAAAGAGAGCTGCAAACGGCCCTTTACAACCAATTGAATCAAGAGATTCAGCCTCATTTCTTTTTTAACACATTAAATTCGATATTAAGCTTAGCAAGGCTGGATCGAAAAACAGAATTAATCCGATCGATTGAGACTCTATCAAAGCTGCTTAAATTTAAATATCAAACAAATAACGCTTTTATTACTATCGATGAGGAAATAACCTATGTCAATTATTATTTAGAAATACAAAAAATACGTTTTCGGGACAGGCTGCATTATGAATTTTCAATCGATCCAAATGTAAACCAAGCCATTACCATCCCGTTTATTATTCAAACCTTTATCGAAAATGCTTTTAAACATTCTTTTGAGAAATATGTTGGTGAAGCCTTTTTAAAAACAACCATTGAAAAACGGGAAAAAGACATCCTTATCACAGTATGGAACAATGCGGTTGAAGGTCCTGAGGAACTGTCACTGGAAAGAGGACTTGGTTTAGAAAACATTACAAAAAGGCTAGAGTTGTTATTCCCGGATGGTAAAACATCTGTACAATTAATCAACTTAGACAATGGGACAAGTGTTTTAGCTACTTTTCCATTTATACTGAAATCTGAAATTTAAGGAAGGTGAACATTACGAATGAATATCCTGCTAGTTGATGATGAACCGCTAGAATTAGAGCAGCTCGAGTATTTAATCCTTAAAAAATTTCCCAACTGGAAGATTTTCAAAGCTCAAGATGCTTCCATAGCACTCCAAATCGTTAAGCAGCATGACATCTTTCTTGCATTTCTAGATATTCAGATTCCTGGGAAGAGTGGATTGGATTTAGCTAAAGAACTAACAAAAACGTATACGATTGATATTATAATGGTTACTGCTTTTCAAAATTTTGAATATGCTCAAACTTCGATAAGACTTGGGGTCGTTGATTACATAACCAAACCAATTATTGAAGATGAATTAATGGGTGTATTAAGCAAGTATGAAAGATTAGGGCGTTACTCAGAGCAAATTGTAAATGCGATTAGCATTATTCATGCGGAATATAGTGAAAAATTAACGTTAAATTATTTGGCTTCAAAAATTCATATTAATGCTGCTTATTTAAGCAGAAAATTTCATGAGGAAGTTGGGATGGGCTTTTCCGAGTATTTAAACGAGTTTCGCTTAAAGGAAGCTCAAAGAATGCTTGTTGAGTACCCTGATTTAAGTATTAGTACGGTTTCTGAAAGGTGCGGTTTTAACAGCCAGCATTATTTCAGCCAAATTTTCCGAAAAATGACAGGACAATCACCAAGGGATTTTCGCTTAAGGGAGACATTCCATTGAAAAATAATGATTATCAGTTATATATCAGTGGTGCCATTAAACTCGGGGTAAGCTTTGGAGTTGTTAGTTTATTAGCTCGATGGGTAACAGGAAATACAATCCTTTCCTCTCCCGAAACCTTGATTAAATATGGTCTTATCGGTGGAATTGGATACTCACTAGTGGGGGCGCTATCCTCTATTTTATTTGGATTTTTAGCAAAAAAAATCCGTGACAATTACCCTGGTCAGCACACGATTGGAGATGTTTTAAGACAAAAATTAACACCAAGCGGATATTGGTTCATGATAACAGTTCTTATCCTTACATGCTTTCATTCCTTATTTGTCCAAGCATGGGGCGCAGGAATTCTTATCCATATGATTTTTCCGATTCCTCATTTTATTGGGTTATTGCTTTTTTTAGCTTTTTGTTTTTTTATCGGAGGAGCCGGAGGCATGCAGCGCCTTCACCAGGTGGCTGGTGTTAATGTCACCCTTATTTTTGCAACCGTCATTATTATCCCCGTCTACTTTTATATTCAGGAAGGGGTTTATCCTGTTTATGACGGAATTAAGCTATATCATCCTTATTTATTGTATATAAAGAACACGGATGCCTATTGGTTTATTTTTACAGCAATCTTTGTCTTTTTTGGTCAAATTTTGATTGACCGTGCATCATGGCAAAGAATGTTTATCATTCAAAAAGAAAAGGTTCAAATAGCCTTTACCTTAACAGGATTAATTTGGGCAACCATCCCACTGGCTTTATCCTCCTTGTTAATGATTACAATTTTCGGCAGAAGTTTTGAAAATATTTATTCCTTGTTCTCTGAATTAGTCAACAGAATCCAATCATCAATACTAATCGTCCTATTTGTTGTCTTTATTTTTTGTTCAATTGCTTCGGCCCTCAGCGCAGAATTGCATGCAACAACTACCCTTTTTGTAAAAAATATAATGGAAATGTTTTTTACTCTAACAAACGAAGAGAAATGGAAATACACCTATATTTTTTCAGGGGCAGTATGTATATGTTTACTTGTAATCGTCAGTATTCTTACTCCCAGTCCGCTCACGCTATTATTTTTCACTGGGAATATTTATGCGGCGATGATTAGCCCAATTTTATATATCATCCTTAGTAAAGGTGTTCTTCCATTCATAGTCCCCTTTTCATCCTTTATTGGAGCTATTGGAGGCTATATTTTAGTAACGAGAACAGAAGACTTTAAAGGAATATGGCTTAGCTTTACGATTTCAACAGTTCTTTGTTTACTTGTCTTAATCTATAAAACAATAACAAGAAATAATAGTAAGGTACTATAGGGGGGCGGTTTGTTTGGGAAAAAGTCATGCACTAATCGAAAATCAAGCCCATTATAGCCCAGATTTATTACCAACTCCATCTGAGGCTAGAACATGGAAGATAGGTCAATTTTTCTCAATCTGGATGGGCTCTGTTCATAACGTGCCTTCCTATGTAACAATTGGCGGATTCTTTGCATTAGGCTTATCTATTTGGCAGGTATTCTTTATCATTATCTTTTCTTCCATATTACTATCAGTCATGATGGTATTGAATGGGCATGCTGGCAGCAAATATGGAATTCCATTCTCTATTCTGCTACGTGCAAGCTATGGAAAAAAGGGTGCTCTCTTTCCGGGGGTCCTAAGAGGCGTTATTGCCGCAATTATGTGGTTTGGTCTTCAAACCTATGCAGGCAGTCTAGCCATTAGTATTTTAATAGGGGAATTTTGGCCAGAGTATTTATCTTTAGGTGGTGGTTTTAACTTTTTCGGACTTAACCTTTCTGGCCTCCTTTCCTTTCTACTCTTCTGGATTATTAATGTTTTATTCATTTTTGCTGGTATCGATCGATTAAGCAAGTTAACAAAAATTGTATCCCCATTAATTTTTGTGGTTTTTGGCGGAATGGCTATCTGGTCCATCAAACTCGCGGGTGGAATTGAACCAATAATAAACTATAGTTCAAGAGGGGTCCAAGGAAATAGTATTTTCGTTTTCATAAGTTGTGTTTCGGCAATTATGGCAACCTGGGTTGCACAAATTCTAAGTGTGTCTGATATTACTAGGTTTTCTCGTTCTAATAAAGATCAGTCAATGGGACAGATTTCTGGGTTGTTTATTACGTATTTATTATTTGCTGTAGCAAGCATTTCAATCATTGTTGGTTCAGAGATTGCTTTTGGAGTTCCGATTTGGAATGTACTTGAAGTGGTGGATCGATTCGATAGTAGATTTGCCATTACCCTTTCACTTCTAACGATTTGCTTATCAACTTTATCAGTTAATATTGTTGGAAATATCATACCCGCCGGTTATCAACTTGCTTCTCTTTTTCCAAAAAGACTGAATTTTAAAACAGGAGCTTTAGCTGCAACCATTATCGGTATACTTATTATGCCTTGGAAGCTAATGGAGAACCCGACAAGCATATTCGCCTTTTTAAATATTGTAGGAGGATTGTTAAGTCCCGTCATTGGTGTGACGCTGACGAATTATTTCCTAATTTGTAAAAAAGAAATTAATTTACAAGAATTATATTCTAGTAACCACAATCGATATTCAAACGGGATTAATTTCCCCGCTATGCTTGCAACCATCTTCGCAGGCATAATAAGCTTAATGGGTAATTTTGTCCCCTTACTTGGTCCGTTAACAAGTATTTCTTGGTTTACTGGGATATTTCTAGCCATTCCTTTATATTTAGCTTTAAATTATTTTAATAAGCAATTTGAATTAAACGCAATAAAGGAATAGAAAGAAGAGGCTTAATCTAAATGGTTGTCACTTACCAACCATTAGAATCAGCCTCTCTTATTATTTATTGGTTATTTAATTGAAACATCATTAAGTTCTAAATATCCAGCTGCACTAATTCTAAATCCTTCTACATTTTTTGAAATGGCTGCTAAATTTTCTATAACACGGACAGGAATAAAAACTGCATCTTCCATTTCTAATTCCTGTGCTTTCCTATAAAGCTCCTTACGTTTTTCTTGATCCTCTTCTTTACGAGCAGCTTCTATTAAACCATCAACCTCTTTATTACTATAAAAGAAAGTATTCCCAGCTGCTCCTTTTGAAGCAGTATGGAAGAGATTATATTGGTTATAATCAGCGTCACCGGTAGCGTTTCTCCAGCTGCTGATAAACATTTGTGTATCTCCATTATTTCTTTGCTCAACGAATGCCCCATTTTCCATTACCTGTATCTTTACATCAATACCAATTGTTTTCAATTGTGATTGAAGTACCTCTGCCAGATTAATTCTTTCCTTGGCATCCATCGTCAGCAATGACGTTTCAAAACCATTCGGATAACCTGCTTCAGTAAGCAATTTTTTTGCTTCATTTAGATTATATTCATAAGCCTTCAAACCTTTATTATATCCAAATACTTGAGATCCTAAAAGGGAATTGGCTTTCTTTCCGATGTTGTTAAAGACCCCTTTAATAATCGTATCCATTTCAACAGCATGTGAAATTGCTTTACGGACACGAACATCATTAAATGGTTCATTCTCATAATTAAAGCCGATATATTCAGTACCAAATCCTTCGCTACGATAGACTCCCATTGTTTGCGAAGCTTCTACTGTGTCCTTCATCGTTACAGAAAGCGGTTCAGCTATATGGGCTTCACCTGTTTCAATCATCGAGATTCTTGTTGTTTCTTCAGGCACAATTTTAAAAATAACTTTATTGACCTTCGCTTTATCACCAAAATATTGATCATTTTTAACTAATACAATTTCTTGGCCTGGAGTCCAGGATTCAAATGAAAATGGTCCGGTTCCATTTGGTTCATTAATGATGTTCTTGCCAAACTTCTCAATCGTTTTAGGACTAATAATTCCCCCCTCATGACTAGCTAGGATGGAGAGTAAAGGTGAAAACGGCTCATTTAAGATAAATTGAACGGTATAATCATCGATGATTTTTACTTCATTTACCATTTTAAAGACACCTGATCTAGGAGCACTAACATTAGGATCTAAAAGTCTATTAAAATTAGTTTTGACAGCGCTTGCATTGAATAGTGTTCCATCATGGAATTTCACATCTTCTCTTAGTTTAAATTCCCAGGTTATATCATCCACCTGTTTCCATGATTTCGCCAATAATGGCTGGATTTGAGAATCTTTATCCCTTGCTGCCAAGCCCTCATAAACTTTTCCATGGGTTATACTTGCTGCATTGATCGTATTCATAAAATGATGATCTAAATTCTCTGCGTCTGATAAACGAACAATTACCAAGGTACCGCCATTCTTCGCTTTATCTCCCTGTTCAATTCCAGTTGTCCCGGCATTTTTATTTGTGGAACAACCTGAAATCACCATAACGATTAGTAGTACTAGAAAAAATTTTCCGATATTTAATTTTTCTTTCATGAACTCTCCTCCTAGTTTCATCTGATTTTTCAGCTAATCTAATTGTAAAAAATATTCAGATTATTTTTATCGAAAATCTTTACTTCAATTTTCGTTATCTTTACTACTTTTAGTAGTTTCTTGTCGTCCTAAAAGTCTACTAAAAACACTATCAAAAAAGAGGATGAAAAAATCCATCCCCTTTATCATTGAATTACCGTTAAATGAATAATTATTTAATGCAAAGAACCACAAACTACGTTACCTTTATAGATAACTGCTATACGTTTTGATCGTCTAGCTATTGCCTCTGCCGCACAGCTGGCTTCTACAAGGACGATATTCGCAGCATCACCTGCTTTGGGCCATAACTGGTTCCCTTCCTTATCTAATAGAGTTTTTCCACCTGTAATATACTTTAACGCTTGACCAAGTGAAACCTCATCAGTCCATCTAAATCGTTCAAGCAGACGTCCAGCCCTCTCCAGTACATCACCATTTCCTGTAGGCCACCAAGAATCAAAGATATTATCGTTCCCTACGGCCACATCCACTCCACATTCATTTAATAGGTTTACCGGTGGAATATTCCGTCCAATTGGAAGGCTGGTCACAATAGAGATTCCTGCTTCTCTTAAAATTCCTGCCATTTCAATTGCTTCTTCTTTCGAGACATCTCCTAATCCGAACGCATGGCTGACTGCTACTCTTCCTTCCCACCCTGCTTGTTTGGTTAAATAAGCAAGTCGTTTCATTGTGAAAGTTCCTAAGTGACCAGGGTCATGTAAATGTAAGTCGATATCAGCATTTCCTTCAACAGCCAAATCAATCAATTGTACTAATGAGGCTTCTATATTATTATCCACCGTTGCCGGATCAACAGCCCCTACAATCCCTGCACCGTTTCTTACTGCTTCTCTTACTAGTTGAACAGTACCAGGACGCAGCAAGCCATGCTGGGCAAAGGCAACAATTTCTGCACTTAGCCTATTAGAATATGTTTCTAGTGCATGCCCGACACCTTCCAAATTGTGCAATCCAGCTTCCGGATAGATATCCACGTGGGTTCTTACATGGGTTGATCCATAAGACAGTAATACTTCCAGCAAAGCTTCTGCACGTTGCTGTGTGCTGGAAGGAATGGATGCTAGAATGTTTTTTTCTATTTCACATCGTTCAATAACACCTGAAGCGGGGATACAAGCCCGCCAATCCTCACCCATGTATGTCTTATCTAGATGAACATGCTTTTCAATAAATGAGGGAAGCAGGAGCAAACCCTTTGCATTCTTTACAGGCAGTTCACTTCCAATAGACACTGAACCTTTGATTACTTTTTCGATTTTACCATCCTCTATTAATAAGTGAAATAGTTCTGTTTTTGTTCCTGCTACTCTATCATTTTCTTTTATATATCCCGTTTCTAAGCGGGCATTTGTTAACCAATAAGTACGGCTCATATTAAAACATCCTTTCTATTACTGTTACAAGATAAAAGGGCGTATCCACTTGGATATCCCTCTTATAATTTTTCCTATTTGATTGAAACTTCATTGATTTCTAAATAACCAGATGGGCTGATTGCAAAGCCTTGGATATTTTTGGCTACAGCAGCTAGATTTTCAATGACCCTTACTGGAATATATACGGCATCTTCCATTTCTAATTCTTGTGACTGCGCATATAGTTCAATACGTTTATTTGGGTCTTTTTCTTTACGGGCAGCATCAATTAAACTATCCACCTCTTTATTACTATAGAAGAAGGTATTTCCAGATGCTCCGTGAGAATTGGTATGGAAAAGGTTGTATTGATTATAATCGGCATCACCGGTTGCGTTTCTCCAACTGAGGATAAATATCTCAGAATCCCCGTTGTTTGCCTGCTCAACGAACGTACCATACTCTAAGACTTGGATATTTACTTTAACACCGATTCCTTTTAACTGTGATTGAAGGACCTCCGCCATATTGATTCTTTCTTTGCTATCCATAGTTTTTAGTGTCGTATCGAATCCATCTGGATAGCCGGCTTCAGCTAGCAATTTCTTTGCTTCATTAAGGTTATATTCATAGGCTTTCATAGCAGCATGGTAGCCAAAGACCTTTGAGCCTAATAATGAATTCGCCTTTTTACCAACATTATTGTATACACCCTTTATAATCGAATCCATTTCAACCGCATGAGAGATTGCTTTACGAACACGGACGTCATTAAATGGTTCTTTTTGAACGTTAAAGCCAATATACTCTGTACCAAATCCTTCACTGCGGTAAACGTCAACTGCTGACGAAGCTTCTACAGTAGACGTCATGGGTACGGAGAGTGGCTCAGCAATATGGGCTTCTCCAGTTTCAAGCATAGAGATTCTTGTTGTTTCTTCTGGAACTACCTTAAATACAACTTTATCAACTTTAGCCTTTGTTCCCCAGTACTCCTTGTTTTTCTCAAAGACAATTTCTTGACCAGGAGTCCAAGATTCAAAAACAAATGGACCTGTTCCATTCGGTTCATTGATAATTTCTTTACTGAACTTCTCAATCGCTTTTGGACTAATAATACCGCCTTCATGGCTGGCTAGAATAGAAAGTAATGGTGAAAATGGCTCGGATAAGATAAATTGAACTGTAAATTCATCCACTACCTTTACTTCTTTTACCATTTTAAATACAACTGCTCTTGGTGAACCAACATTTGGATCTAGCAGTCGGTTAAATGTCGCTTTTACAGCATCTGCATTAAAGGCAGTTCCATCATGGAACTTCACATCTTTTTTAAGATTAAATTCCCATGTTAAATCATCAAGCTGTTTCCAGTTTTCTGCAAGCAAAGGCTTAATTTCGGCATTTTTATCACGTCCTACAAGCCCCTCATAAATTTTGCCATGTGTAACACTTGCGGCGTTGATCGTCGACATGAAATGATGATCTAAGTTCTCGGCATCAGACAAACGAGCTATAACTAATGTACCCCCGTCATTTGATCCAGAATCGCCGTTATTTTCCTTTGTACTGACGTCCTTTTTAGTAGAACAGCCGGTAATAACGATTGCTATAAGCATGACTAGTAAGAATCTTCCTAATCTCCATTTCTCTTTCATGGCCTCTAACCCCCTGAATATTTTTATTAAGCATATGCGCTTGTCTAATTATAAAAAATATTCAGACTATTTTGTTTCGAAAATATTTACTTTATTTTTCAATATCTTTACTTCTTTTCAAAATTAGATGAAATCCACGATTTTAAACGATGAAGAAAGCAGTTCATTTTCGGGAAGCTGCTGATAATCTCTTTCCAAATATCCTTTTCTCATTTTGTTAAAATATCTTTGACCTTTGGATTTGATTTCTTCTAAATCCAGATCAGGGATTTTCCGGTCTTGCATAACCACTCTGCCGTTAATAATCGATAATTTAACATCCCTTCCTGATCCACTTACGATTATTGTACGAATCGGATCATCAATCACACCCATATGGAAGCCGTCTAAGTCAATCGCAATAATATCTGCTTTCGCTCCTATAGCAATCCTTCCAAGGTCATCCCTTCCTAGGAAGTTAGCCCCGCCGAGAGTTGCCGCACGATATAAATCAGCATAGGTGGAGTCCTCCACATCTTTTTCGATTAATCGTGATAGCATGCTTCCAGTGCGAATGTTCTGAAACATATCTGGAGGAAAAGTATCAGTCCCCATTGCTAAATTAATTCCTGACCTTTTATATTTGGCAAATGATTCTAACATTGAAGCATGTCTTCCGATAATTAATGGACAATGGATTACTGTTGTATTAGTTTCTGTTAGCAAAGCTATATCATCACCCTCACCCGCGAGTGCTTCACTATAACCGGCAATAAAATGAGCATGAGGAATTCCGGTTTTTGGTCCTAAAAAACCAAGATTATACAAATATCGTATAGGTGTTACACCGTGTTTCTCAAGTATTGTGTGATATTCAAAGCTCCCCTGTGCCGCATGAAGTTTGATTGGAACACCTAATTTTTCACTATAATATTTAGTCTGTTTCAGGCTTTCTTCCGTTTGACACTCAATTCGTTCAGGTGCCAGCATTCCTTTAACCAATCCATTATAGGCATCATCAAATTCTTCCACAAACTTTACCGCCCGCTTGAGTCCTGCTCTCCCAGCTTCTTCATCCCAGTAAAGCTTAATCGTTCCATCTGGCTCCACAACTCTAATCCCAGATTGATAACTTGGTCCTAAATAGATTCTTAATCCTAATCTTCCGGCATGATTGGCTGCTGCGGCTAGTTCCTCATATGTTTCTGCCCATTTTTTATAAAAAACTGATGTAATCGGCATCGCAGTAGTAACCCCATGAAGAATCAACTGAGAATAGGCATAGAGTGATTTAAATGCTTCTTCTTCCGCTGTCATGACTTCATGATGTCCGTTTTCAACATAACTCTTTGACCAGAGCAGATTTTTCTGTTTGTCGCTGCTTGCTTCTAAATGAAGGATATCGTGATCAATATCCCCTAGTGCATTTAAATCGATAAATCCTGGACTAATGACCGCATTTCCAGCATCAATGACCTCATCCACTTCTCTAGGATAGCTTTTTCCAATATAAATAATTGTATCGTTTTCATAAACAACCTCTGAATCTTCTAAAATTACATGATCATCTCCATCAAAACCAATCACATATTTTCCCTTAAGCTTTGTTACCATTTTCATTCTCCTTTCAATCTAGTAATACTGTAATCTTCTTCGTTATATCGCTTTTCATCGATATAGCCGCGAGCATGACCCCAAAAATACTTGGCTAGCTGCATATATTTTTCGAGTCCGGCACGCTTGATGGTTGAATTGGCCTCTTCATTAGCCTCATGTAACACTGTGGTTTCATCAACGGTATGGACCTTACGACCTTCCATAATAACCCTTCCATCAACAATCACATGGTCGACATCATTAGCAACTGCTTGATATACCAAGCGATGGATATGCATAAATTCAGGAGTTAAATGTGGCTGGTTAAGGTTAACGGTAATCACATCGGCCTTTTTGCCGATTTCTATTGAACCGAGTTCATCGTCCCAACCGATGCACTTCGCGGCATCAATCGTAACCATTTCTAATAGTTTTCCAGGCGGTAAATAATATTCATCTCTTAGAGCTGATTGGTGAACAAATTGTGTTTTTCTCATTGCCTGAAACATATCAAAGCTAGTACATGGTGATGTCCCATCTGTTGAGATAGCCACCGTTACTCCCAGTTCAATTAACTCAGGCACCGGAGTTCGCGCACTAACCTGGGTTATACCTGGAGAGGCACTCACATTCGTACCTGTATCCGCCAATATCCTTGCCTCATCGAATGAAATTCCACGGCAATGCTGAAGGTGCACATCTGGACCTAACAAAGCATTTTCCCAATCATGGACAGCAAGATGAATCATCCCGCCAAAGGCATCAGAATGGATCCGTGTTTTATACTTCCTTGCAATCTCACGGATTCTTTTTGCTTGAAAAAGATCATGATCCGTTAACCCATAAAGCCTCGCTGGTGACGTTGGACCAGATGGTTCGACAGATGTTACGATGACAAATGGGGTTATAAAGGCACGGGTCCGGTCTTCATTGGCATGATTCAGTGCTTCAATGACAGCTTCGGCTCCTTGCAGCACTTCTTCGTATGTTACTTCTTTCGTAACCCTTTTACCATCCACCCAACGGCTGAATAAATGTGGCCATGGCGGATTGCATGGACCAGTACAAACAACTTCTCTTACACCAACTTCTGCGTATGCTTTCGCATGATTGATTGCGAAGATCGGATCATCAGATCGCGGCATAGACCCTAAAACAGATACCCCCGTCGTAATACCAGCTTTTAATCGCTCAATTGCAGAAAGCTTTCCTTCGTAGTACCAAAAATCATCGGTAACAAAATGCTTATACGTATTCGTCATAATGGGCATCCAGAAATCAGTATTATCCATCGCAATGGTCTTAAACATCGAATGCCCGCCATGACCATGCACATCGATTAATCCTGGCAGAATACAATGGTGACTGCAGTCAATCACTTTCTTCGCCTCAAATTTTGACGCTATATTTTCTGTTAAACCGATATCAATAATTCTGCCATCGTTAATAGCAACAGCACCATCTTGAAGAATTCGCCTGCTGGCGTCCATTGTGATAACAGTACCGTGAATTAGCAGCAAATCAATCATTTTTTTCCTCCCAATCCACCAATTCAGGTGTAGTTTCTACAATTTTTGATTGTTAGATTAATTATAGAAAAAGAATCCCGGAATTATTTTCGGAATTATTACTCTTTTTTAAACTTTTTCTACTTCTTTTCTACATCATATTTACTTCAAATATCCTTTTGTTTAAATTAAATGAAAGAACTGAGTGGGAATCTTTACAGAGGGGCTGCATGAAAATGAATGTCTTATTACTTGATGATGAACCATTAGAAATAGAACAACTAGAATACTTGTTGCAATCTGAATTTCCTTCATGGAAATTTTTTAAGGCTTCCGATGCGAGTCAAGCACATATCATTAATCTAAATCATGAAATTGATTTGGCTTTTTTAGATATTAATCTTCCAGGAAAATCAGGCCTTGAATTTGGGGAGGAACTGCGACAAAGCAATAAAGATGTAGAAATCATCATGGTTACTGCCTGCCAGGATTTCAGCTATGCTCAGCAATCAATTAGAATTGGGGTTGCTGACTATTTAACTAAGCCTGTTATCGAGAGTGAATTGCTAAAGATTCTATCAAAGTATAAAGAACATCAATTATCCCAAAATTATTCCAGCTTAATTCAATGCTCGCTCAAGGCCATTCACGAAAAGTTTGCTGAAAAGGTCTCACTTTCAGATATCGCAAATGAGGTTCATGCTAACCCTACCTACTTAAGTCGGAAATTTCACGAAGAAGTAGGTCTATCTTTTTCGGCGTATTTAATTCAGTATCGTATCCATATGGCGAAAAGGTCTTTAATAACTAATCCAAATTGGACCATAGCGGATATAGCAGAAAACTCAGGATTTAGCAGCCAAAACTATTTTAGTACTTTATTTCGAAAAATAGAGGGACTTTCGCCAACAGAATTTCGGGAGAATGAAAAAAAGTAAATAACAATAATAAAAGCAAAGTCCAGCACTTTTTTACTTAGTGCCAGACTTTGCTTTTATTACATATAATTACATACAACAAGCTTCATTTAGCTGTTTGACAATGTGAGTACCTTGTTTTTCGTTAATCGCATCTTTTAAACTTTCTGGGTTTGTAATAATTACTCTCTTCCCACCATTTTCCAGAAAATTTAGGCTTGCCTCGATTTTTGGCAGCATACTGCCTGGTGGAAAGTGGTTTTCAAGAACATATTGTTTTGTCTCTTCTACCGTAATTTTTTCTAGAGCTAGTTGATTTGGTTTTCCAAAATTAATATATACTCTTGGAACACCAGTTGTAATGATTAAAGTCTCTGCATTGACTTGTTCCGCTAAAAGACTGGTAGCAAAATCCTTGTCAATTACCGCATCAACACCTAAATATGAATTATCTCCTGTCTTTACAACAGGAATGCCCCCGCCGCCAACTGCAATCACAACGTATCCAGCATCTACCAATGAATTAATCGCTTCTTTTTCAACAATATCAATTGGTTTGGGTGATGGAACCACTCTACGATAACCACGTCCGGAATCTTCTACAAAAATCCATTCAGGATGTTCCATTTTCATCTCTTCCGCTTGTTCTAAAGTAAAGAATGAACCAACCGGTTTTGTTGGATTTTTGAAATTCGAATCATTAATGTCAACTTCAACTTGGGTAATGATGGTTGCAACTTTTTTATTTATACCTCTTTTAGTAAATTCATTTGTTAAGGCTTGTTGAATTTGGTAACCAATACCACCCTGTGTATCAGCCACACAATTGACAAGGGGTACATCAGGCATATTGGCAATTTCGTTTGCAATTTCGGACCTTCTAAGTCCAAAACCAACCTGTGGGCCATTCCCATGTGTCACAACTACATTGTACCCTTCTTGAACCATATCTGCGATATTAACGGCGGTTTCTTGAACGGCTTCATATTGATCTTGAACAGAGTCGCGGCCATTGTCCCGGACTAGAGAGTTCCCACCAATAGCAACAATAACCAATTTCCTCATCGGTTTACCTCCTGTGATTCTAATTGTTGTTTTAATAGTTCCAGTGATAGGTTCTTATGCAATTGATATAATGGATTGGCTGGGTCGTTGGCAATTGCATTTTCAATTGCCTCAATCGCTTCTTCATGCCTACCAAGTGATCTCAAACTGTTTGCCTTATGGAAGGAAAAATCATATCTGTGTGGCTGAAGTGCTAAAAGCTTAACCATTTCGCCTACAGCTTCCTCATGTCGGCCAAGTTCTCTTAGATAATTTGATTTATGGTAACGGTAAAAGGTTTCATTATGGTCTAATTCACATACTTTGTCATATTCAACAAGTGCTTCCTCAGGTTTTTTCATTAACCTTAAGCAATTAGCGGTATAGAAATAAAAATCAAGATCATTCGGATTAATCACTAACGCCTTTTTAAATTCTTCGAGTGCTTCATCATAACGCTTTAGTTCTTGCAAAGAATAGCCTTTGTAGAAATAAAAATCTAGATTATTTGGATCTGTCTCGATGGCTTGATTCATTTCTGAAATTGCTTCTTCATACTTATCATCTAAATATAAAGCTTTTGCTCTTTTTATATTTTGATTTTGTTCAACATACTCATTGGTAAGGATCTTTACTACTTTTTCATGCTTCAATTCTTTGGCATGCTGAAGTGAAGACTTTCCATCCCTATCTGGTAAATTCACATCTGCACCAGCTTTTACTAGTAATTCAATGATCATGGAGTATAAGCGGCCTCCGTTACCCAAAATTACTGACTCTAAAAGAGCCGACCAGCCTAAATTATTGGCATGATTGACAGGGATACCAGCTTCTAAACATCTTTGTACGGTTTTAAGATAGCCTTTTTCACTCGAAGGTAATAATGCAGTACCGCCAAATCGATTTACACTTTTTAAATCTGCTCCATATTGGAGCATCGCGCTTAAAATTTCATGAAAACCATTTGCACCAGAACAAATAAATGGTGTTAATTGTGTAATATCCCTTGTGTTTACATCACTTCCAGCTTCTAATAGGAGTTTAACAACTGAAAGTTGATTTTTCTGTGTAGCAGCCATCAAAGCTGTTCGGCCTTCTGCGTCTTTAAAAGCTACGTCAGCTCCGTTTTCTATTAATTGATTTACAGTATCTATATCTCCACGTTCACTTGCTAGGATTAGCTCTGTGTTTTGATTCATCATAAACATTCTCCCCTTTAACGATCGATTCGTAATAAATAAATTTCACCTTTGAAAGCCTGACGAGCTTTAACTATCGAAGGTGAATTCTGAAAAAAATTTAATTATGCTACATTTTTTCCGGTGTCAGGTTTTAGTTGCGCTTTACTACGATCCATCACATATTTGATAACAAATATGGCTGCGATCATTAAATAGGCAAAGAAAAATTCTACAGAAGCACCTTTAGCAAATGCGACTGTTGGAGAGTGGATAAATCCAATGATGGACAATACGGCTGCTATTGCTGCTGCGGCAGCACCACGCAACGGTTTATCGTTGATAGCAAAAATCGCTATACATCCCCATAACAAACTGGCAATCGGAGCACCATTTCCTAAATGAGACAATCCTTCATAATAAACCCCTTTACTTGCAAGCTTATCAATTCCAACAGTGCCCGCGGCAGTTCCAGCAGCACCGAGTACATTATTAGCAAGAGTTAGAGCCCAGTTTGCAATCCATGGGAATAATGCAATGAAGATAACCGGTACTTCAATTTTAGGAGTCTCACGAACAACTTGGTTGGCCGTTACAACTCCTATATAAACAAGGATAGGAGCGATGGCATAGACCGGGATGACCGCTAACAAAAATGCACCAATACCGAAAAGTGAAAGAATTAACATCGATATACCCGTTGCTACTGTATAGCCAATACCAGCGCCCATTGATTTCCATCCTGGGTGTCCAACATATACAGTTACCGGATATGGATTCCCAAATGCTGCACCAACACATGAAGCAAGACCATTTGTTAACATAACTTGTCTTGTTTGATATTCATCCCCTGCAGTATGGGCACTTTCAATATTCTCCAAGTCAAACACATAGTTAGAAAGACCTAGTGGTATAGCTGACGCCAAATATGGAAGGGCATGTGGCAATCCTTGCATAAAACCATCAATATTTAATGATGGAGGATTGAATCCAAAGGATGATAGGGATTGTGAAATTGCACCAGGCTCCATTAAACCTAAAGCCCAGGCAATGCCTGTACCTACTGCAAGCAATAAAAAACCTGTTGGAATTTTCGCAAAGATCGGCGATTTACCAAACCAGTTAATAAAAATGATGATTAATACTGCAAAAGCGATCATCGGTGCTTCAAAGGCTTGTAACATCGGATTCATGGCTAATAACAAAAGCCCAAGACCAGATAAACAAGATAATAATACTGTTCTAGGAATGACTCTTCTGATCGTATCACCCAATAGTGATCCCACTACTAGGATCATTGCTTCTACGAAACACCATACTAGTGCAATCCCAATGGCAAATTCATAATCTTTTGTTTGAGTATAGACTGGCAATATAACTAAAAAAGTTACCGTGAATATGGACGGTGCACTTGGTCCCGAAGGCAATGCTGTTACATCAGATCTACCCGTTTTTTTAGCTAATCGGTAGGCAAAATAGCCATAAGCACAACTTGCGATAAATATCCCCATACCAAAAGCTGGAGCAATTTTCCCATAAACGACTGCTGATGGAATACCCACGACGAAAATTAATAATGACATCATGGTTAAAAGATTGGTTAAGTTATTGGCGAGTAAGCCGAAATAAGCAGCCAAGTCCCCTTTTTTCCAAAATTTAATTGTTTGATCCATTCCGTTTCACCTCTAAATATGAATAGTTTGTTGGATGTGAAAAAATTTACAGCATTATTTCATACTCTTCTACTAAATTTGCCTCCTTTTGTTTTGTAGCAGAGAATTTTGTTTTTCTCTGGAGATTTTTATAAATCTAAAAGAGCAATCATAACATTTGGTAACCCCTTACATCTTTCATTTTAGTCGGTTAACCTTCCTAGGTCATTGGCTACCAAAACCAAAAAGAAAGGCATTCATTTAGGCAGGTTATACAATAATCTTTGTACAAAATATGTCCTAGATATTAGAGTAGAAAAACTTTAAAATAGGAGATATCATTCTTAGACAGGTCGTGTAAATAAAAGTGAAGAAAACAGTTATTTATAAAGAGGATATAAATTTCTCAATTAAAGCAGATTTTTATGGGACTGCACAAGAACATGCTCCTGTCATCATCTACATTCATGGTGGCGGGTTAGTTTGGGGAACAAGAGAAGAAATAAGTGAAGAAATGATCAAACTTTACACCGACAATGGATTCGCACTATTTTCAATTGACTATAGGCTTGCTCCTGCGACAAAACTGCCGGAAATTCTTAAGGATATTGAGGATGCAATTCTTTGGCTTCAATTAGAAGGACCAAAACTATTTTTAATAGACTCAAAGAAAATTGCAGTAGTAGGAAGTTCTGCTGGTGGTTTTTTAGCCCTAGCTGCTGGAACTTTTACTCATAAGCCTCGTGCAATTGTTTCATTTTATGGATACGGAGATCTTGTTGGAAACTGGGCTGCAAGTCCAAGTAAGTATTATTGTCAAAAGGATACCGTTTCTAAAGAAGTCGCATACAAACTTATCACAGATCGAATTATTACCGAGGCATCAGTAGATGAACGGTTTCTATTTTATGTTTATGCGAGACAAAATGGAGTTTGGATCGAAGAAATTACAGGTGTAAATCCTTTATACAATAAAGAAGCTATCTATCAATTTTGTCCGAATCGTAAAGTTACAAAGGAATTTCCACCAACTTTATTATTACACGGTACTAAAGATACGGATGTTCCATACGAACAGTCAGTATTTATGAGAGCTGCCATTATTAAACAATCGGTTGAAGCAAGACTTATTACAATTCCCAATGGAGAGCATGTATTTGATAAAAACTTCCAAGATCCAATTGTTCAAAATGCACTAAAACAAGTCATTGATTTTTTAAAAAACCACCTGAGTTAAGTAAAAAGCCCAGCATTTTTTCCTCCATGCTGGACTTTTTTTATTTATATTATTGAATGTTTTCACTTAAAGCCTGCAACGCTTTTTCAAAGGCTTCGACTGGTGGATAGGTAATTCCTGCACCTATCATTCCGATTCCTGCCTCTTTATGAGCTATTGCAGTATTAATAACCGGCATAATACCTGTTTGAACAACCTTACGAACATCAATTCCTGTTGGAATGCCCATAAAATCAAGTAGTGGAATAGTCACGTTAGGATTCTCAGTTGTGGTAATTTCCTTCATTTTAGTGGTATAACCAATAGCTTCCTCTGGTGTTCCACCAACTAATGCAACGATTGCTGGAGCTGTTGCCATTGCAAATCCACCGAAACCATATGTTTCTGTAATTGCGCTGTCCCCGATGTCAAGTCCAGAATCCTCTGGCTTGTAACCTGCAAACATTGGACCAATAACTTTTTGTGCAGGACCAGTAAACCATGTGTTTCCAGGCATTCCGCTAACACGGATACCGAATTCAACACCATTTCGTGCCATAGTTGTAACGACTGTACTGTTTTCAATGCCATGTGCAGCATCTAGTGCACATTTCGCCATTGCCATCCACGTAGGACCAGAGAAGTAATCACTGCTCGCAACGAAATCAAATACTTCTTTCTTCTGTGCGATTGTATAATCAGTTTGTAAAATATACGGAGTTAAAGCTTGAATTAATAATGTTGTACCCGCAACATTTCGGTTATGACACTCGTCTCCCATATGAAGCGCTTGCGCAAGCATTAAACGTAAGTCAATTCCATTAGGGTTTAGTTTCATTGCATCACGTAAAATAGGGCCGAAAACATCGCGCATCCAAATTAAACGATCAATAACACTTTGATCATTAGCTCCCATTCTAAGAATTTTTGCTAATTGTTCACTTAAGTTTGTATAAGCAATATTGCCATATGTTTTGTTTTCAACAATATGCATAAACATTGATGCCGATGTAACACCTGCCATTGAACCTACACAGTTGTGTTCATGACATGGTGAAAAAGTGATTTCACCTGATGCCGCCAGTTCAGCTGCTTCTTCTACATCCTTAGCTAATCCTTCAAATACAATTGCACCTGTAACTGCGCCTTTCATTGGACCATTCATTTTATCCCAACTAATTGGAGGTCCTGCATGGAGAATCGTCGTTTTTGTCATACCAGGTACGCAATTAATCGCTTGATCATATCCAATTAAAACTGGTTGAGAATTAATAATTCTTTCGACTGCTAATCTATTAGCTGCTTCGATTTTTCCCAAGATTTCTGGACTCTCAAACTTGTCAAGTGCAGCAATTAATGCTGGGTTTCCTCTACCAGGCGGTGTCCAATCTAAATGAATGACTTCAGCACCTTGTTGTAATAAATCATCTTTAAAGGACTCAATTCCTACGTTAATAACATGTGGTTTACTTTTAAATAAATCGCTAATTCGACTCATGCCTATTCTCCCTTCACAACAAATTCTCTAGCCAGTAACCCAGCATTTTGCATGCTGCTCGCATGTGTTACTTCTGCAGCTAATAATTTATTAATTTGCTCTTCATAATTTTGCGGATCTAATTCTGTTCCAAGAACATATCCAATTATCTCTAAATGTCTACCTTCTTGTTCCGCTTGTTGTTTCGCTTCAATGATTGCTGGAAGGAAAGCTCCAACTGGATCTTCATGTGCTCCATAACCTATAACAAAGTCCATTACGATAGCACCTACAGATGGATCTTTTGCCTCCTGAATAAATCTTTCAAGACGTGTAGATGGATCAATCATTGGGTGTGGCTTTCCTTGTGTGTATTCGTCATCACCAAAATCGATAAATGTGTGCTCTTGGCTTGTATATCGGTCTTTTAAACGATACTCTGGATTTGGTTGAATATTGCTGTAGACATTATCAAATTTCTCCATTGCTGCATGCATAGCTTCATCTGCCAGTGTTCCGCCGCTGAAAAGTCCACGAACATATTTCTGTTCAGGAGTTAACTTTGTCCGAACTTCTTCAATAAGTGGAATGTTTAATGCACGTTTGTTTAACTTGCTTTCGTCTGCCCCAGCTAATAGTACCGCTTTAAGAGCTGCTTCTTTAGACATTTTCGCAAAATGTGCGCCAGCTGCAGTTATTTTTTCTTCATTCCCGCCAACAAACCAAACGACAACTGGTTTTTTACAGGTTTTAATTTTCGCTAATACTTTTTCTTCCACACTAGGTGCAGGTGGCTTGGAAATAACGACAATGACTTTTGTCTCTTCATCGTCTTCAAGTGCCTGAATGCCATCAAGCATCATGATTCCGCCAACTTCTTCTTTTAAATCTCTACCGCCTGTTCCAATCAATTGAGAGATACCGAAACCAAATTCGTGAATTCGGACGCTTACTTCTTGGCTCCCCGTTCCTGATGCACCAACAATACCGATATTCCCTTTTCTTACCGCATTTGCGAAGCAAAGGGCTGTATTGCCTATAATTGCCGTTCCACAGTCCGGCCCCATCATTAATAAGCCCTTTTCATGAGCTAATTTCTTTAATTCAATTTCATCCTCGATGTCAACATTGTCACTAAACATCATGACATGCAAATCATTTTCAAGTGCCTTTCTCGCTTCTCTAGCTGCATAAGCACCATTCACTGCAATAATAGCTAAATTTGCTTCCGCGTTATTTCCTGCTGCAGCAGAAAGAGTAGAATATTTAATATCACTTTTCCCTTTTTTGCCTGAATCCTTTTTAGTAAATAAATCATTAATTTTCTCGAAAGCGATTTCGCAAAATTCGTCAGTTGACGCTTTTACAACAATAATTAAATCACTTGCTCCTGCTAACTCTACTTCAGGTGTCATTAATCCGACATTTTTCATTACCTCTTTATTCATTTCCGTACCCATTGCAATAATGGATTGTTCAACTTCTTCAATTTGATTCGCTTTAGTGGAAAGCGACATTAAAGATACTGAATCGAAATATGTGTTTGGCTTAATCAAAGCTTGTACTAACATACTTTTCCTCCTGCTCTAATATTGGACTCTATTCCGAAAACAATGCCTAAAGCTATATCTGTTCCGGATGAAGAACCTATGCTTAATAATTTATTTAAAGAGAGAAATAAGTCTTCTTCATCCTCAACAAATAAGTTGTTAAGTAATGAAATAATAGACTCTCTCACTTTACCAATAGCTGCTTTTTTCAAAGTCATATAACTTATATCATTTGTTAAGTTTTTTGCTTTCTTTAAAACCTCTTCACAAAATGATCGGTAAGGATAAAAAGGGCTGTTTTTCATATTAAAAACGGCAAATAATCCAGTTAAAAAATCATCCCCAGAAGGAGTTAACCCTGGTCCAAGACCTACAAGCGAAATCGCATGTGGCAAGGCAGATGAAATTCGATGATTTAATAATTCATTGAAAAGTAAAAGAGTTCTATTCTCAAGCATATTTGAGACTTCTGCTTCAAAAGCATTTTGGGTTATTACGTTTTTTTTCATTCCGCCGCCTACACCGTGGAAGTTAATATATTCCTTCATTTTCATTACATTTTGTTTCAGGATTTCTACATTATGTGTGTAGGATGGTAAAACACTTTCCCATATATTGACCTTATCAATTGAAATAGTGTGCTTATTCGCAATATACAAGAGATTATTCTCAACACGCACCCGGTCATCTACAACAATTTTCATGGACTTCATATTATCAACATCAATGATTAAAGTATTGGGGCCGTTATCAAGTTTGCTGCATGCAATGGTATATAAGTCGCCATTTTCAAAACATTTAATATTTAATGTCCGATTGAATGTACTATGCACAAAACCAGTGAATTTCGAGTTATTAAATTCCTTTATAAAATCTATATCACCAGAGATTGCATTTATCACGAATAACACCCCATAAATCTAGAATCCTGCAGTCAAATTAACTTTTGAGCAGATCGAACCTCCTTTTGAAAAAGAAAGTTTGTAAGCATTATCATAAAATTAGTACAGGTTTGGATTTAAATTAGTATGCACTACCCTTACAAAACACATCTTAGTCTACGGCAGCGCTGTACAATTTTAGATAACAAACTAAAATGCTTACATGTTTATTTTAGATATAATGCATAACACCGTCATCGTTTAACGAATCCAAAAAGCCATGCATTCAATTGTGCAAATCGTACAATGGATTGTGTTTAAATTATGTCTAAAGGATGGCACCAGGTGCTAATAAGCCATGTTTTGATTTCATAGCTTCACTTCCATAAAAAAGAAGATGTAAGAATTCTCCTACATCTCCTCTTAAATTATTTGGTTACTTTTGCTTATAGGTTGAAATTATATATGATTTTACGACATTTGGTTTAATTGACAGCATCGAGAGAGCCTGAAGCTAGAACGCCTTTATGCAGAACGGCAGCACGCTTAGGCAGACGGGCAACTGTTTCTGCAGAACAGCTTGCTGGAACTAGGACTACATTTGCTGCGTCTCCTACCTTCGGCCATATTTGCTTACCGGACTTATCTAAAGGTGTAATACCTCCAGTAGCCAGTGAAAGGGCACGGGACAGGGTGTGTTCGTGTTTCCAACCATAAAGCTGTGCAGCAAGATGAGCTTTCTGCAATGTATCTCCAATTCCGAATGGATCCCAATGATCTGTAATGCTGTCATTACCCAGCAGAACGTTAACCCCTTTCTTCTGAAGCAGTGGAATCGGCATAACACCCGTTCCAATTGGAACAGATGACGCAATCGATATTCCTAGAGAGGCGAGGCGGTTAGCCATTTCCTCATCAGCTCCAGTCGATAACGATGCTAGGGAGAATGCATGGCTGACTGTCACTTTTCCCTGCAGACCAGCTTGTTCGGTTAAATCTGCCAATAGTTTAATTGCTTTGATTCCAGTTTCTCCGCCTTCATGGAGATGAATATCGATTCCAGCTTTATGGTCGAACGCAATTTGGACCATCGCATTCAACGATTTTTCCATATTCCCGTCAACCAAGGTTGGATCTAGCCCGCCAACATGGGTAACACCAAGCTGCATCGCTTCCCGGATGAGTCCTTCTACATTTGAACGAAGCAATCCATGTTGAGGAAATGCAACGATTTCATGTGAAATTTTATCTGAGTAATTCGCTAATGCTTTTTTCAGGTTCTCAAGATTTTTTAACCCCACGACCTGATCGATGTTACAATGGCTTCGAACGTACGTTGAACCGTAACTTAGTATTAGCTCAATTAATTTCTCTGCACGCTCCTGAGCGGTTGGCAGCAGCTCCGGCAACAGTTTCTCCTCTAGGGCAATCATATCAAAAATACCATTTTTTCTCATATGGGCAGCCCTCCAAGGACCGCCATAATAAGTCTTATCCAAATGAATATGCATATCTCTAAAGGAAGGAAGTAATAGCATACCTTTGGCATCATAACAATCTAAATTTTTATTGTATGTAGCTTTAGTATCTAGTATCCTGTTAATCTTGCCATTGGTAATTTGGAGGTTTCGTAATACAGTTTCCGTCGCAACAATCAGACCATTTACGTACTTATAACCACTTTCTAAACATACATTCAGTAGCATATAGTGGCTATTTTCCCGTGGTTTTTTGGTATTTACTCTAGCCTCCGCATTCGCGACGGTCTCTTCTGGTAAAAATAAATCCATCGTGCCTGTGACGCCAAGAACTGCTGAGGCGCCTCCGATTTTTCCTGCATTACTAAGAAACTTTCTGCGTGAAAATCCTTCATTTCCCTTTACCAACTAAAATTCCTCCTCATGAAATCATTTATGATAAAAAGCAATTGACAACCCTTACAGAAATTCATTCTAGGTATATTTACCAATATTTACATGATATTTTTGAATCAAAAAAAATATTTTTCTTCCTAGACATTCCGTACTATAGTTTGTGAATGAGATGCATCAATACAGTTTGAAGTATCTAAAAATTAATTATTAATAGAGAAGCTGCCATACATACCATAGGCTCGTTTATTCTTAAAGTTTTAACAAATTTTTGTATAAAATAACTAACTGTTCTGAATTTTTTTTGGTTATTATATCCAATGACTTCTATAATTTCCCTCCTGAATTTGTCATATAGAGTCCCAAATTAAGCGCTTAAAAAACAGAAAGGGCGGGAAAAATAGGATTAGGTAAAAATACCTACATGATAAAATAAGAAAAGGGAAATAGGTTAGAATTTAACCTTTTTCCCTTTAGCTATACTTAACTTGAATTTACAAATATTTTCGATGAACGCCTTTTCCATCAAAAGAAAACAACATTCTTCGATCTTCAATCATCGTTTCAATGTGAACAGGTCTTCCCCATAATTGTTGGATATATGGTAATACTTTTTCAAGATATTTCACATCTAGTTCTACACCTTCATACCAATGCTTTAAATACAGTTCACCGTTCTTCAAATAGTCCCCATCATTGACAGTAATGTATGGGAATCCCCCATTAACACGCATATTAACCAACTGGTCACGTACATGTTCCCATTGTTTATCAACTATTTTGTAATCCCTTCCCTGTTTCTGAAAAAGATACATATCTTCTCTCATAACAAGGTCTTTATTTAAATAATTACGTAAAAACGAAATGTCTGATTCAACTTCGCGGACTTCAAACATCTTTTCCCGCCCAGAACCAGGTGTAACCCCTCTTCGAATCATATCTTCTGTTGGATTATTATATCGCTCCTCAATATCCTCAAATATTTTAATTCCTAGGTAGTATGGATTGATACCTGTTTTTGATGGCTGCACGACACCGGCATTTAATTTTGCAAACTCAATGGCTTCACCACTAGTTAAATCCATCTCTCTAATAATTCGTTGGTGCCAATAGGAAGCCCAGCCTTCATTCATGATCTTCGTTTCAAGCTGAGGCCAGAAATAAAGCATTTCTTCACGCATCATCGTTAATATATCCCGCTGCCAATCTGTCAGCTCTCTGCTATATGTTTCAATAAACAATAATAAATCCTTTTCAGGTCTAGGCGGAAATTGTTTTTTTCTAGGCTGAACCGGCTGCTTTTTGTCTTTATCGTCTAACTTCCATAAATCATCGTATGGAGTGGCTGTTTGTTGGATTTCTTCTTCGATATCATCTTCAAGTGACCAGGCAAGTTTAGGTCTCATTAGTGAAGGGTCAATATGTTCATCTATTGCCAGGACGGCATCCAGAAAAGTCTCAACTTCCTTTTTACCAAATTGAATTTCGTAACGGCGAATTCTCTCTGCTGTTGCGGCCATGCTTTCAACCATATCCCGCTTGGTATTTTGGAAACGGACATTATTCTTAAAGAAATCACAATGAGCAAGTACGTGAGCGACGATTAATTTGTTTTGGATGAGCGAATTGGAATCCAATAAGAAGGCATAACAAGGATTTGAATTGATAACAAGTTCATATATTTTACTTAGACCTAAATCATAATGAAGCTTCATCTTATGAAACTGCTTCCCAAAACTCCAGTGTGAAAATCTGGTAGGCATTCCATAGGCACCAAATGTGTAAATGATTTCTGCTGGGCAAATTTCATATCGCATTGGATAAAAATCTAAACCAAAGCCTCGTGCAATTTCGGTAATTTCACTAATTGCATATTCAAGAGCTTTGCGATCGTCCCCATTCATCGCCATTCCCCCTTTTCCTCTTACCACAATGTATGAAGAAAATCTGGGAATGATGAAACAAGATGTAAAAAACAACAAGTCTATCTCTTATTTTCGCTTGTTCAATTGCTTTGCTTCTTCTGCCAGAGTCAGTCCCACATATTTATTTCTTTCCCATTCCGTCTCAAAGACCGACAGCGGCGGGGATGTTTCTCCAACAAGCGGGCTGATTTCAATTGTCATAGCAGGGCGGCGATAGTGGGTGATAAACCAATCAGTAAACCCTCCTCCCGTTGCCTGTTTTGGCGGCTTAGCAAGCTTATATCCGGTCAATTTTGACACTTTTTTAGCTATCTGTTTATCACGATGAAGATGTTTACCATTATGATAATTCCAAAAAACCTCTTCGCCGGAGGAATGGTAGGCAACAGCAATCACAGGATTAATTTCGCGAATGAATTGTGTTAATACCTTTACTTCTTTAGCTTCTAGGGGTCTCCTGCCTTTATAAAATTGATAAGAAGGGGAATCAGGCTGATGATTTAACTCCTTCCATCCAGCAGGATATTGCCTGTTCAAATCCACCCCCAGCCCGTTTGCTTTCCACCTTTCAAAATTGTCTACCCCTTCATTCATGGATAACAGATGTTTTCGGTGAACATACGGGAATTTGTCCAGAGTATTTTGCTGAATCGTAACCCCGTCTGGATTGAGCATTGGGATAAACCAAATGGAAACATCGTTTAAAATCTTGGTTGAAAAGGTTCCAAAATCAGTTTGATTTTGATATGCTTTAGTGTACCCTTCCAGCTTCTTCATTAAAAGCATGCTGGTCATCCATTCACGCCCATGATGTGCCCCTATAAGAACGATACTTCGCTTTCCTTCTCCAAGTTTAATCCCATAGATCGTTCTTCCAAAATGGGTCTTTCCAATACCTTTTACTTCCACTTTCTTATAGGTATGATTGATTTTTGAAATATCCTGTTTCAGCATATCGTACGAATAAGGACAGGCCGTCTCGACAACCTTTGCCATTGGAGCCGTTTCAAATTGTAAAAATAAAAATATCAAAATTAGCAATAATTTCTTCATACGACCTCCTTATCAAAAACAAATCCAATACCTTACTTGTTATACAGGTAAAAGTTGAAAACACCGTTATATCGGTTTGTCCAACATTTTCTGTGAAAGTTATCTGCAAAATGTCATAAAATAAACTCAACTCCTAGTAAGGAGGAGACAATACAAATGAATAAAATGGATTATGATCGAGCTTTGTATTATACACATCGATCTGAATGGGATAATTTGCTGATACTCATGGTACGAACGAAAGACCAATTTTTATCAAAGCGGATAGAGCAATTCCTGCATGCCTATCACTTTGAACGTGACTATTCAGTTATTGAAAACAAGTTATATTCACTGCTTCGTTATATCGACCATGCTAACGAAACCGTTGAACCTGATAATGCGTTACCGATGTATAGTCTTTCCTGAAATAACAAGTGGATACTGTTGAGAAATATTTACCAAACCGGACCAAAGAATTCCACCAAAAAAACGGCTTCCTTCGGGGAAGCCGTTTTAATCGTTCATCTATTATGCAATTGGATATTGTTGTACAAGGGGATGAAGGACGATCTCATCAATAATCATATACTTAGGTGCTGAAGCCATATACACGACCGCATTTGCTATATCTTCAACTTTAAGCCAATCCTGTTTTTCTGGCAGTCCTTGCTTCGACTCAGCAAAATACGTGTCGACCATTCCTGGATTAATCGTGCCCACCCGGATACCATATTCACGTACTTCTTGTGCTACAGACCCAGAAAAACCTTGTACAGCATATTTTGTAGCTGTGTAGGCTGAACCGTTAGGAATACTATACCTGGCAACATCAGAAGCAATAGTAATAATCGTACCTGATCTCCGCTCTTTCATATGTGGAAGAACTGCTTTTGTAGCCAGGAACACACCTTGTACATTCACTTCAAAAACCTTTTTCCATTCTTCAAGTGTAACTTCCTCTGTTAATTTAAAGAATCCTATGCCTGCATTATTGACCAACATGTCTACGTGACCATATTCTTCAATGGTTTTTTTAACCACTTGCTGTAAGTCTTCTTCTTTTGAAACATCAGCTTGAATTGGAAGGATATGTGAAAATCCTTTTCGCTTTAGCTCATCTGCCGTTTCAGATATTTGCGCAGAACTGCCGATTATTGCCAATTTCATTCCCTGTTCAGCAAGTTTAAGCGCAATTTCTTTGCCGATTCCTCTTGAAGCACCGGTTACAATAGCAATTTGGTCCTTTAGCATACTTTTAACTTCCCTTCATGTTAACTCTAGATGTCATGATGAAATTTTAGTTCTCCGTTACCATTTTGACTTTTTCATCCACTAGTCCCATAAAATTCTTTTCAATCTCAAGTAACTTACTTCTGCTTTCCTCTAAGCTTGTACTATTTACACCAAAATAGAATTTTACTTTTGGTTCAGTGCCAGACGGTCTTAAGCAAACCCATGAGCCGTCTGTGAAGGTATATTTTAATACATTCGATTTTGGTAAATCGATTTTTTCATCACCATTTGAAGTTTGTCGAATACCTGTCAGGTAATCTTCCGACATGGAAAGGGTTAAGTCACCTAGCTGCTTAATTGGTTCGGACCGGAAAGAAGCTAAAATGCGCTGAATTTGTTCCGCACCTTCTTTACCCTTTAAGGTTAGCGATCTAAGACCTTCCTGATAATAACCATACTTTTCAAATACTTGCATTAAACCTTCATAAAGTGACATACCCTGTTTTTTATAATAGGCGCACACTTCTACGGCTAAAAGTGCCGCTTGAACCGCATCCTTATCACGGGCAAAATCCCCAATTAAATAGCCATAGCTTTCTTCATACCCAAATAAGAAAGTATGCTCTCCAGTGAACTCATACTCATTAATCTTTTCAGCAATAAATTTAAAGCCAGTAAGAACATCAATTGTTTCTAATTTGTAGTCTTGGGCGATTTTTCTGCCAATTTCTGATGTAACAATCGTTTTTAGCACTACTCCATTTGAAGGAAGCGTTCCTTTACTTTGCTTTTGTGAAAGAATGTAATCTAACAAAAGTGCTCCCGTTTGGTTCCCAGTTAATACAACATACTCACCTTCAGGGTTAAGAACAGCAATTCCTAATCGGTCAGCATCCGGATCTGTTGCGATTAACAGATCAGCACCCACTTTTTTACCATCCCTAATGGCTAGTTCAAATGCAGCATGTTCCTCTGGATTTGGACTTTTTACAGTTGAAAATTCCGGATCTGGTAATTCTTGTTCCTTCACAACCGTTACGTTTGTATAGCCCAACGCAGCCAATGCTTGTCTAACTGGTTTATTCGCTGTGCCATGTAAAGGTGTAAACACAATTTTTACATCTGTTTCATTTGAAATCGATGGATTTTCAGAAATCGTTTTTAATTTTTCTATATAAGCTTGGTCAATTTCTGCACCAATGGTGTTAATTAACCCAAGGGCTCTGAGATTTTCTTCAGTATCTACCTCTATTAACAATTCATTTTCAATTTCGTTTACCCTTGCAATTACCTCGTCCGCTGCATCTGGAGGCAGCTGACCGCCATCCGAACCATAGACTTTGTAGCCATTGTATTCTGGCGGGTTATGGCTAGCTGTAATCACAATTCCAGAAAAGGCGTTCAAATACCTTAAGGCAAATGATAACTCTGGCGTTGGTCTTAGTTCATCAAATACGTATGTTTTAATTCCTTTCGTTGCAAGTGTTCTTGCTGCCTCCATACAAAACTCTGGAGACTTATGTCGTGAATCATATGCAATTACTACACCTTTTTGTTTTGCTTCAAGCCCTTGTTCTTCTATGTATGCTGCTAATCCAGCAGAAGCCTTGCGTACCGTATATAGGTTCATTCGATTAGTTCCAACGCCAATCTCTCCACGCATTCCGCCAGTACCAAACTCAAGATTTTTATAAAAAACTTCCTCAAGTTGTTTTTCATCGTTCTTAATTACTTCAAGCTGCTGCCTCAACTCTTCATTCAAATTAGAATATTCTACCCATCTACTTGCATTTTCTTTCCAATCCATGACTAAATCCTCCCAGTTGTTTCATTTTCATATTGTTTGAATTTCCCAATAAACTTACACCTGCTTTTTATTTTATATTGTATCTCTGTTATTTCCTAGGGTAATTAGTAATTTTGTATAAAAAAAAATGCCTCTGCTAACGAGGCATTTCCCTAGATATTAAACCAGGAGTTCATTTGCTGCTTTGGTATAAATACTAAATACACTGTTTTTCATATTTTTTGCTTCAACAAATTGTTCAAACTCAAACGGAAAGAAAAGACCAAATTCTTGTAGGTTAGTAACATTTTTATTAAATAATGCTGCATATTGATCATCGAGAGTTGGAGACTCAAGTATTGAAATCACTGTTTGCATACTTGCCATAACTTGAAAGGCATCCTTTAATGTATTAAAGTCATCTGGAGTATGCAATACTTTTAATTGTTCAAACTCACTTATTTCCTTATCCGTAAAAAAGAGTGGAAAAACAGTTGAATAGATATACCTCACAAGTTCACAAATTTCTTCTTCCTGACCCGGTGTCGAGGCAAAAACAATTTTCACTTGTAACCCACCTTTGTGATAGCCATAATCTATCGTAATATATATACATAAGAATAGCATATTTGTGGATGAATGTTCGGTGGTAATTATAACCACGGTATATACTGGAGAAATCTCAAGATAAAAGGAGAAAAAATGCTAAAAACGACGCGTAAAGGCAATTGGATGGAAATGATTACACCAAAATATTGGGAAGGAAAAACCATTGAGGATATCTTTCGTAAGGAATGGGAGGTTCCTAAGAAGCTAACCCATCAAATCCGGATGGAACATAACGTTTTAGTTAATGGTGATAAAGCAAATTGGAATAATCCTCTAAAAAACGGGGATAAGGTCCTAATTAAACTATTTGAGGAAGCGGAACCTCCCATCTTACTTAACTGTTTCTATGATATACAGGTCCTATACGAAGACGACCATGTGATTGTTTTTAATAAACCACCTTTTATGAGTACACATCCGAATAATGAAAGTGATAAAAGTACACTGTTACATGCGGCACAATTTCATGTACAATCAAACGGTGAAAAAGTGTCGGTGCGTCATGTACACCGTCTAGACAAGGATACGACAGGTGCGATCCTGTTTGCAAAACACGCATTATCTGGTGCCATCTTAGACAGAATGCTTGAAAAACATGAAATAAAAAGAACCTATCTTGCAATCATCGACGGACATATAAAAAAGAAGAAAGGTACAATAAGGGAGCCAATCGGACGCGACCGGCACCACGCAACAAGAAGACGTGTTTCTCCCTCTGGACAAGCCGCTATTACACATTTTCAATTTATTAAAGAGGAAAAAGGTCATTCTTATGTCAAATGCTGGCTTGAAACCGGGAGAACGCACCAAATACGTGTTCATTTTAGCCATATAGGACATCCTTTATTGGGCGATACATTATATGGCGGGAAACCGCTTTTCAAGAGGCAGGCATTACACGCAGCAAAATTAGAGTTCACACACCCTATTACAGGTGAAAACGTTATTTGTTTTGCCCCGTTTATTGATCAGCCTCCTATCTTCAAAGGTATTGATATTTATAGTATCTAAGTCAATTCAAGAGGCCCCCTATATAGGAGGCCTCTCATGCTTTTTATTATTTTGCTCTTCTAAATGCCCTCATTACTAGGGATAATAGGAAAACCAAGGCAACAGATCCAATTATCGCAGGAATAATCGCAAAATCTGCTACATTTGGTCCCCAATCACCTAATAGTAAAGTACCAAGCCATGCACCAACAAACCCAGCAATTATATTACCAATAATACCACCTGGAACATCTCTACCAACAATGAGACCAGCTAGCCAACCAATAACGCCACCGACAATTAATGCCCATATGAAACTCATACTGAACACTCCTTTTTATGATCTCTCAATTTATAACACGGTTTGTTTACGAATTAATATTGCTTCCGTGTACGATTAAAGTACCCAATTAATTGATTTTCATGCAAAGGAAGATACCAGGCTCTATACAATACATATTACTATTTTGATCGGGAGACATTAAAAAATAAATAAAGCTGCTCCCACAATAGTTTTCTGAAAATTCTTTTGTTAAGTTTTTGTAAATTAGGTTAACTTTTTATGATTTTTTTGTCTATTTTCGGTAAAATGTTGTCCGTTAGTGTAAAAACTTTTTACATACTATTTAGGAGGATTCAAAAATGGCAAAAAAGGTTGATAAATTTTCCGCACTACTAAGTAATATTTCTTCTAACTTAAAGGAAGGCGCAAATTACTTTGCTGATTATAAATTAAAAAATATAAGTGATTTGAAAATCTTTTCAGAAAAGATGAAGGAAATTGAAACCAAGGGAGATTCCTTTGTTCATGAAGTAATCAAACAATTAAATGATGCATTTATCACTCCTATTGAACGTGAAGATATTCTTCATCTAGCAAACAGCATGGATGATGTCTTAGACGGCCTAGAAGCCACAGCTGCATTGTTTGAAATGTATTCCATTACCCAGGCAGATGATTTTATGCTTCAATTCGTTGACGCGATAAAAGCTAGTGTTCACGAAATCGATAAAGCAATTGAATTGTTAGCGAATAAGAAACTTCCTCAAATGAGAGAACATGCAATCAAAACAAAGGATTATGAATCAAAATGTGATAATATTCTTCGTCAGTCTATTAAGCATTTATTTACAGTAGAAAAAGATCCTATCAGAATTATTCAGTACAAGGAAATTTATGAAAATCTCGAGGATATTGCAGATAGCTGCCAGTCGGTTGCAAATACACTTGAAACCATCATCATGAAGAATGCATAAGGAGCAAACAAATGGAAATCTTAATTATTTTAGTTGTCATTGGTGCCCTTGCATTTGACTTTATTAATGGGTTCCATGATACGGCGAACTCGATCGCAACCTCAGTTTCTACAAAAGCACTAAGACCGAGGCAGGCTATACTCTTAGCAGCGATTATGAACTTTGTAGGGGCGATGACATTTACGGGTGTTGCTAAATCCATTTCTAAGGATATAGTTGACCCTTTTACGCTTGAAAATGGGTCAGTGGTTATTCTTGCAGCTCTTATTGCTGCTATTTTTTGGAACTTATTAACTTGGTATTACGGAATCCCAAGCAGTTCATCCCATGCAATCATTGGATCCATTGCCGGAGCAGCTTTAGCTTCTGCGGGTTTTGGTGCACTCAACTACACTGGTTTTTTGAAGATCCTTCAAGCACTTATTCTTTCACCTATCTTAGCTTTTGCGGTGGGTTACATTGTGTACAGTATTTTTAAAGTGGTGTTTAAGAATGCAAATTTAGCGAAGACGAACCGAAATTTTCGTTATATGCAAATAGCCACTGCAGCATTACAATCTTATTCACATGGAACGAATGACGCCCAAAAAGCAATGGGGATTATCACGATGGCTCTCATTGCCAACGGTTACCTAGGTGCGAATGCAGAGGTTCCATTTTGGGTACAATTCTCCTGTGCGCTGGCAATGGGATTAGGTACATCGGTCGGAGGCTGGAAAATTATTAAAACCGTTGGCGGTAAGATTATGAAAATCAGACCGATTAACGGGGTAGCTGCGGATATGACTGGTGCAGCTGTTATTTTCGGAGCTACTTTCTTACATGTACCCGTTAGTACAACACACGTTATTTCTTCCGGTATTCTTGGGGTTGGCGCCTCACACCGCTTAAAAGGAGTAAAATGGGATACGGCTCAAAGAATGTTGATCACCTGGGTTATTACGCTTCCGATTTCAGCAGGTATAGCAGCTATTTCGTATTTTATCTTAAATCTTTTCTTTTAGATTAAAATAATTAAAAGAGCAATTCAATTCACGTACAAATTGGATTGCTCTTTTATTTTTTATAAATCTTTACCTGTTTTGCCTTTATTTTCATTGAACAAAGCGACGATCACTTCAATGTTATTGTCAATAAAACTTAGCCGTTCTCTTGAAACCATTGTCCATTCATCTGAAAAATTAATGGCCGACAAAATGTGTCTGAAACTAAAGCTATATCGGTCGTGAAGCTGGGAGATGACATAGCTTACTCCAGCATGTTTTCCTTCTTTATTCAAAATATCTTGTATGTCACTTTTGAGCCAATCCGGAGCAACCTCAACCGTTCTTTCTAGCAATAATTCATATTCTTCTTGAAGCATCATATACCTCCTGTATTTCACAAAAAAGCTTATAATAAAAAACCAACTATTCCTATTATATCATAATTTAAGTATTCTCCTTATTCTCTGTCAGCATACAACATCTTTAAAACAGAACCGCTTTGTTTAATATCCTTTTTTTAGTTTCAACACTTCTAATTGGAATTCATTTTCATACTTTTTATGTAGGGACAAGTTTGGGGTGATTTTCATTGAAACAAAAAATTTTCGCGATGCTGATTGGCAGCTTACTATTAAGCCTTGGGGTAAACGGGTTTCTCGTTCCCTATCATCTGCTCGATGGCGGGGTGATCGGGTTAGGATTAATCTTTCATTATTTTTACGGATGGCCAACCGGGCTTACCATGATTGTGTTAAGTCTTCCTCTCTATATCCTGGCATGGTTTTTTGAAAGGCGATATTTTTACTACAGTCTGCACGGACTCATTATCTCTTCTTTTTGCATTGACTTACTTTCATTTATTAATGGAAAAATCCAGATTGGTATTTTTCCTAGTACCATTATTGGAGGTATGCTGGTAGGAGTTGGTATTGGTTTAATGCTCCGTTATGATACAAGCACGGGTGGGACTGATTTACTAGCCCAGATTATTACTAAATTTACATCTGTTAATATTGGGATCATTATATTTCTGATTGACGGTCTTGTCATTACTAGCGGGATCCAGGTCGTTGGAATAGAAAAATTCTTTTATTCTCTAGTAACGATTATTTTTGTAGGTTTAATGACTTCGCTGACAGTGATTAGAAAACCTGAACCCTATTAATGCAAAAAAAACGGAACCTGCGGCAAAAGTCGCAGGCTCTTTGTTTAAATCTTAATGTAATGACTTCACCTTATCTGTACAGCTTTCCATCGCTGCCAATACGGAACCGCGAAATTGTCTCTTTTCTAGTTCAGCTACAGCTTCAATCGTCGCCCCGCCTGGTGTGCACACATTATCTTTTAGTTCCCCTGGGTGTATGCCAGTTTCTAGTACCATTTTAGCTGCTCCAAGAACGGCCTGTGCGGCCAAACGATAGGATTTATCTCTAGGAATTCCCTGCTTGACTCCCCCGTCAGCCATGGCTTCTATCAACATGTAAACATAGGCTGGAGAAGAACCGCTTATCGCAGGTACAGCGTCCATTAATCTTTCATCAAGCCTCTCTGTTTTTCCAAACGTATGAAAGAGACGTTCAACCTCCAATACCTCTTCCTCACTAAGCATCTCATTTGAATAAATAGCACTCATCCCTTCACCAACCAAGGAAGGAGTGTTTGGCATTGTCCTAACAGCCTTTACATTAAAACCAAATTCCTTTTCGATATCATCCAATGTAATTCCAGCCGCTATAGTAATAATGGTACATTCAGGATGTATATCATTTTTGATCTCACGAATTACGTTTGAATGCTGATCAGGTTTTACAGCTAGGATTAAAATATCAGCAAACCTAGCTGCTTCTTGATTATCATGGGTCGTTCGTATTTGATAGTTCAGTTTTATTTTTTCAATGGTGCCTTCTGTTTTAGCGCTGGCGATTATGTTTTCTTTTGGGATCATCTTTGATTTAAGGATTCCTTCTATCATCGCTTGAGCCATTTTTCCTGCACCGATAAAGCCGATTTTTTTATCCAAACAAGCTGCACCTTCTTTTTAATTTTCTAGCTTTGTTTTTCTATATATTTCCTTAATGATATCATACGATTTTTTTAGCCTTTCATAAAATAAAGGCTGTTCCCACTCATTCCATGAATACAGAAATACATCTTTTTGATGAAGTACGTTATTTGATTGTCTCGGTATCGTTTGGACGAGTTTACCTTGTTCCGTTGCTGCCACTGCAGCCCGAATCCCTTCAATTGTTTCACTTTTGGATAAACCAGCCTTCCAGATGTCCCCCATCACTTCTTTTAGACTAGGATCCTTAACGTTTACAAGCTGCCAAGGGATCCTTATTTCTATTGTCTTTCTATTTTTGCTTATACTAACATCCGTCAGCGAGTTAAACTGTTCATGTTGTGGATTAGCATTGCCAAACTTTAATACACCTGTTTCATATCCCTCAAACGGTACTAGGGAGTTTGTTGATGGGATTGTCAATTCTTTATTAAGTGCTAACCGAATTGGATGGAATACTCCATTATTTTTTTGATTTGCATATGATTCTCGCTTTACCATATTCAGCATATGTGCGTATAGATAGTAGTAGGTATCATAATAACTGTCTACCATAATACTTGAACCTTTTTCACCCGAAAGATTGATTAAGAAGTCTACACCTAAATCCGTTTGTAGCAAAGTATCTTTTGATAAAGGTATAGTGTTCTGTCCCTGTTCACCAATGGTATCAAGGAGTAAATAAAGTGATTGGCTTTCAAAGTTGACGGAGTCTGCTAAGGATAGAAGAAAGTAAAGATATCCACTATCAGATGAGATTTTAACCTCATTGATTACTTTCTTCTCTTCTTTCGACTGAAAAATAGTTTTACTATTTGTTTCTTTCCAATCAAGTCTGTTACCATCTACTAAAATCGCTGAATCCTTATCCCCTGGTTCAAAAGACAGCAGTCCGAAATGCTGTTCGTTTGTTTGCTGATTGTTCCAGTATGGTCTCCGGTCTGGATTATCGAAATCCATTGTATTCCACGTCCGTTTAAACCACTCATCCTGCCATGTGAAAATTAAACCGCCTGCGTACCCTTCAGAAACGATGGATTGAAATAATTTGCTATTAATTTCTCCTTGTTCTTCTTCAGAATGAAACCCCTGGTCCATTCCGAAGGCATTTTTGTGTGTTAATCCCCTAGAAGATGGCACACCGAATTCGGCTACTAGAACAGGCATTTCATGTGAATCGATCAATTCATTTAAATATCCCGCGTAATTATTCTTTTCACCTGCTGCATCCACATATTCTAGATATTTTTCCTCGTAATTTAGAAAATCAGGATAGTATGGATAAATGTGATAGGAAGCAAATAATCCGGCATAAAATTGGTCAGTGGATAAGATATGGTTTGGATTTATCGAAACTAAATCTTCATTTTCCAATGGCTCTGATGGATGCTCTAACAGGTCAGTCGTTACCCAGTTTGTAAAACTAATCGTATGCTGCCAATTATATTGTGTTGTTTCATAAGCAGCAGCATATTCCATCAATTGAGCTAACCATATTTCAAATGCACTAGCATCTGTTGTTTTGAAATATTCACCATTAAATGCTTGAATATCTTTATGTTTAAGGTTTGTGTTATTAACCATATATGGATCCCACTCTGTCCCCACGATAATTCCAAGCACATATTTTGAGATATCATATTTATAAACACCCGAGGCGTGTCCAGGCCGTTCAGGCAGCTCTGCCTTCCCATGAATGATATCAATTAAATATTTGATTTCCGTTTGAGCATCCTCGACATTTTCAGCAGCGAAGGCATCTTGATTATGAAGCAGCTTTTCTTCATTCACCCAGGAACCATGAAATAGAAATAACGGTTTTTCTGCAGTCAGATTATATTCATAGAAAGCTTCGTAAAACTGAGGAGGGTGCAGCGTATATATTCTAATCGTATTCGCGTTCATTTCACCAATTTTTTTAAACCAGCGTAAATATTCTTCCTTCGAAATGGCTGTCTCTCCTGGAAAATAGCCTGGTTTCCCGATCCCCATATTGACTCCTTTTATCAAGAAATCGTTCCACTCACCATTCTTTTGAACTTGTATATAGGAAGCTCCAGTAGTACTATTGGTCTTGATCTTGTTAACCTCTACTATTTCCACATGCTCTTGTTTGACTGTATTATTTAAACCATTATCTAATAAAGCTTTCATCATAGGAACATATACTTCCCAGTAGAAGGAATCTTGTGTCCCAAACTGCTCCTTCCAAAAGTCAATTCCTTTTGTTTGATAAATGGCAGGAACCTCTGCTTCATCGGCATAATCCCCTGCAAAATAATAAGAATTATATCTTGCATTTTGATGGTGGATAATGGCAGGGAAGTTAGCGGGGATTCCTAGTCCTTGTAACTCTTCCTTCTTCTTAGCTGATATCGGCAGAGTGTATTCTGCTAGAATTTCTTCTTTCTTTCCTGCACGATTAATATCAAACCAATATTGGTATTCCCCCTGCAGTTCTCGATTAAAGAAGTTCTCTCCCTGTTTGGTTAGATTAAATAGGGCGCCGCTTTCTGTTACATCCTTTTGATCTACTACCACAATTTCATTATTTTTATTAACAAAAACAAAACCTTTCCCCTTAAAATCCCATTTAAAGCCATTTTCTTCATATTGCTGTCTTACCCATTCAGGTACCTCTTTATTGTTGAGGTCCGGAAAATACCTGCCAATCCAGCCCGTCCACTCAAGATTTAGGAGATTTGCTATTTTATCCCGGACAATAACTGGAGTCGGACTGGCAAATGTATTAAATTCTGCAATCAATGTTTTTCCTTTAGAGGCGAGTAATGCTTGTTCTATTCGATCTACATCCGATGATTCTAAGCCTCCGTAAATGATGGAAGACCGCTCACCAGTTTCGTTTTCACCTATGAAATTTTCTTCGTACACTCCATATTGATCCGTTAAATAATAAACATCATAGTTTTTTAAATCCTCAGGTAAAGATGTGATGGAGTATTGTTGTCCATCTTTTGGAACAAATCCTTTATAATCCTCATTTATTTGATAAGGCTGTTGATTTTCCTTTACATATTTAGCATTATTCAATATCCAAACGAGTCCTTTGTGTTCCCTGTATGTTTGATCTGGAACAGTCTTATCATAGATCAGCACATTTAATTCTTTAGAAGGCTGTAACAGCCAGAACCAAAAAGGACTTAATAGGATGATAATAAATAGTATCGCATAAACAATTAAGGAGATTTGTTTTGTCATTTTGAAACACCTTTTCTTTTCATTTCTCCCCAGCTTTTATCCCCAACAAGCATTTGCCATACCCCTTCACAACGCCAAAAGACCGTCATGGGCCGATACCAGATGGTTTCAGTTAATGAGTACAGAAAAAGCTTTACAATATCCGTAACTTTTGGGTATTTTGTTAAACTCCACTCTTCTAATAACACTGCTGCCATTGAAAAAAGTGACCCATAAAGGCAAGATAGGAGAAATAATAATATCGCAAATTCAATATAAACACCGCCTAAAAACAGACAGAGAACCATAAATATATATCCGAGGAACTCGATAATGGGTCCCAATAATTCGACAACCCAAAAATAGGGGAAGGAAATAATCCCAATTGAACCGTATTTTGGGTTAAAGGTTAGCCCGCGATGCGTCCATAAACTTTCAAACAGTCCTCGATGCCAACGCCGTCTTTGTCTTCTTAAGATGGTCATATCTTCAGGGACTTCAGTCCAACACACTGGATCGGGAACATAGACAATCTTTTTGTTTACCTTTTTTTCTTTTAATAAGCGGTGAATCCTTACAACTAACTCCATGTCCTCCCCTACGGTATCTGTTTTATAGCCTCCCGCCTCGATGGTCCAATGCTTGGAAAAAACCCCGAAAGCACCTGAAATAATTAACAGCAGATTATGTCTGCTTAAACCTATTCGCCCCATGAGAAAGGCGCGAAGATATTCAATAATCTGCATGATAACTAATGGATTATCACTAAGACCTATTTTTAAAATATGTCCATTCTTTATTTCACAGCCATTTGCAATACGTACACTGCCGCCAGAGGCAATCACCTCTTCATTTGAATCAATTATGGGCTTCATTACCTTAAGAAAGGCATCTGGCTCTAATACAGAATCACCATCCAGGGAGCAAAAGTAGGGATAATGTGAAAAATTAAGGCCAACATTCAATGCATCAGCCTTCCCTCCATTTTCCTTATCAACTAAGAAAAGATTAGAAAGGATAGAGGATTGATATATAGCTTTAATCGGTTTGGAATTAATTTGTTTACGTACAACTCTGCTTATTTCTTTCATGTCGTACTGGTCAATCATTTTTTTCAATGTACTGTCTGTTGAACCATCATTTATTACTATAATTTCAAAGGTGGGATATTTCACACTCAAAAGGGATCGTACACTCTGAATAATCCCCGCTTCCTCGTTATATGCAGGAACAATGATCGAGACAGGTCTTGTGTAAAATTCATCCATATAATCCTCATAAGCCTGTATTCTGTCTAATTGATATTCTTTTCGAAGCTGAAACATTGAAATCATTAAAATAACAGAATAGAAAACAATAACAATTACCATATATACAGCAATAAACCATCCAAAAACTGATACAATATCCAGCCAATTCACATTTAGCATGTTCTAAACTCCTTTATGCAGCCAATCCCAAGCCATGTCTCTTGCAAAAGCGTCCTTAGATGTTTCTAAAACGGATTGCAAAATTTCCTTCCCATTTGGGAACTGACTAATAGATTGGCCAGCCTGTGAACGGACCCACCAAATCTGATCATGCAGCAGCTCAATTAATCTTGGAATTCCTTTTTCTTCCTTAACAGAACCTATCAGTTTTGCCGCCACCATCCTCTCTTGCCAGCTAGAAGAGTACAGCAATTGTAGGCATGGGTCTATTTTACTTACATAGCCTATTTCAGCTAGAGCCTTTAAAGCCCTCAACTTCACTTCACCTTTATAGGTTAAAAATACATTTTCGGTAAACACCCGATATTTTATTGCTTTTTTCAATGAAATAACATCTAGAATGGCGTATTGCAGCGGGGGAGTACTTTTGTGAAAGCTTAATACGAACTGATCGAATAAATCTTGATTTAATCGCATTAATATACCTCGATATTCATACTCTGATAAATAGTGATAGTGATTTGGGAGCAAATCCAGTAAACCGTTAAATTGAAAAGATGCTAGGATTCTCAGTACATGGATAGTTTCTTGATGTGAGATATTCTTCTTTTTACTCAAAAGAACGACTTCGTTTAAAAGATTGGTCATATGAAAGTCTTCGATATGATAAAGAGCATTCATACGATGGCTCCATCTAATACTTTTTAGACGTTTCCGATAGTATCCCTGTAAACAATGAGCTGCCAAATCCGATAATCTTTTTTTCTCTTCCTCACCTTCTAGGATTTTCACATATCTGCTCAGCAGCTCTTCCATTGCCTTTTGTTTGATTACTGTTTCGCAGCCTATTCCTCTAAAATATTGGCCATCAGCGATTATCGAAAAAATTTGTGTGTTAATTTTATTTTTAAAGCGGTCAATTTCTCTTCTTTTTTTGATATCTTTTACCTTCCGAATCATCAAATACAGCAATAATAAAAATAGTAAACACATAAGTGCTAGAGAAATGATAGAAAGAAACATAATCTCTTGATTGGTCATTGCTTCATCCTTTGAATAATTTGTTGTACTCTTGTCTGAAGCTCCTTGATACTAAATGGTTTCGTCACATAATCATCTGCACCCAACCTAAGTGCTCTATCTATTTCGGTTGGACTTTTTCGGCCTGAAAGCATTATTACATAAACCTGTTTGCTGAAGTCGTTACTTTTTACTTTTTGCAAAATCTCGATACCATCCATAACTGGCATAATACCGTCCAGTATCAGTAAATGTTCACCTGACTCTTCTAAGCGCTTAGATTCAAAAAATTGAATACCATCTTCATAAGTTTTTATATCTATTTCAAACTGTTCAATATTCATAAGATTGAGGATTCTCACCAGCATGGTTTGAATCATTTCATCATTATCAACAATTGAAATAAACAGTGTCTGTTTGTTTTGCTGCCTAATAGTTTCCACTCTCATTTTCCTCTTTCGTCTTCATTCCAAAATTTTAATTTCATGCTTGTTATTCTTTTAAATTATGCCCTTTTCAATAAAAAGCATGAAAAGATATATAGATTCTAATCTTAAATATAACGGGGTACAATAAAATTAACTCTGAAAATGATGAAAATTGAAGTTTTTTGTCGATTAATGCGTTGTGGCAGGTAAAAAAAAGAAGCAGGATTCTCATCCTGCCTCTAATTGTTATTTTAAATCATCTGGTGAAAATGCACCTGGAAGAAGGTCTTTTACTGTAATTCTAAGAATATCCCCCTTTAAATTGGTAAGGATAACCTCCATCTCAGCGTCACAAAGCTCAGAAATTACCTGCCGGCAGGCACCACATGGAGAAATTGGCCCATCGGTATCAGCCACCACTACAAGTGAATCAAACTGAGTAACACCATCAGAGTATGCCTTAAATAACGCAGTTCTTTCTGCACAGTTCGTCATTCCATATGAGGCATTTTCAATATTACATCCATGAAATACTTTCCCATCTTTTGCTAAAAGAGCAGCACCAACCTGAAATTTAGAATACGGTACATAGGCATACTCACGCGCTTTTTTAGCTTCTTCTAGAAGTCCTTTTTCGTCCATCTTATTCACACTCCGCAGACAACTTTATTTATTGGAAAAATTTAACCATCCAACTGGCAATAACGCCTCCAAAATAAACACCAAAGACGCCTACTACTGCGGAAAATACAGGAGGTGCGGGTAATGGCAGCCTCATAAATTTAAATATGATTCCTACAATTAATCCTGCAACCAACGCTAATACTACTTCTTTCATTTCATGTCCCTCAAATCGTCAGTTAATAATTGCTTTGAGAAATTTCACCTTTACTAATAGACACTCCTGAACTGGCACCGATTCGAGTGGCACCTGCTTCGATCATGGCAAGTGCATCTTCACGGCTGCGAACGCCTCCAGAAGCTTTTACACCAATATCAGGTCCAACAGTTTCTCGCATTAAACGGATATCTTCAACTGTAGCCCCGCCTGTTGAGAACCCTGTGGAGGTTTTTACAAAATCTGCTCCGGCCTTAACGGAAAGTTCACATGCTCTTACTTTTTCTTCATTTGTTAAAAGACATGTCTCAATAATAACCTTTGTTAATGCTTTACCTTTCGCTGCCTCAACAACGGCTTTAATATCTCTTTCGACTAAATCATCTTGTTTATCCTTAAGTGCGCCGATGTTGATCACCATATCGATTTCATTTGCACCATTTTCAATCGCATTTCTTGTTTCGAATGCTTTCGTTTCTGGTGTAGATGCTCCTAAAGGAAAACCAATTACGGTACATACTTTTACTTCTGGGGTATCTTTAAGCATATCTGCTGATATTTTTACCCAAGTTGGATTGACACATACAGAAGCGAAAGAATATTTCTTTGCCTCTTCAACTAACTTCACGATTTCAGCCTTGGTCGCATTTGCTTTTAATAATGTATGATCAATCATTCTAGTAACATTCTGAGTCATCGTTTATATCCTCCCTGTTTTACAAAGCTATTAATTAAATTCATTTTTATTGCCAATAAAACTATATCAAATAGATTGAACATTTGTAAATACATAATTGAACAAATGTAAACACATAAGTTTTATCTAATAAAAACCTATGAGTTTTTATCCAGTAAAAATTTTGCGGTGAATTGATCGGTTATTAATACATTGGCATAACGACCCTTTAAGGCGCCATAAATCCCCTCAATTTTATTAGGACCACCTGCAACTAGTATCGAATATTCCTTTTTTCGCAGGTCCTCAAGTTTAACACCCAATGTTCGTTCATTTAAGCTCTCATCACATACTTCACCATTTTTATCAAAGAAACGTGAACAAATATCCCCGACTGCTTTTTCATTTAAAGCTTTTTGGTCACTTTCGGTAAAATATCCCATTTGGAATAACAACGAATCCGTCTTGATGGATCCGATGGTAAACAGTGCGATATTAGCCTTTTTACCTAATTCAAGAATTTTTTTAATATGTCGGTCTGCCTCCATTGCCTGTTTTACAACAACATGATCTACAATGGCAGGCAACGGAAGATTGAGAGGTGTTGTGTTGTATGCCTTGCCAAAAAGATACAGGATTTCTGAAGCGTAATTATTGGTTTCCGCGTGACTGACACCGCCTTTTAGCTGAACAACCTTGACATCTTTGACAAATTTCTGTTTTAACTCGACTGCAATGTGGTAAAGTGTTGTTCCCCATGTGACACCTATAATGTCCTGATCCTTTACAATTTCATTAAGATACAATGCTGCTTTTTCTCCAAGATAATTTTTGATAATGTGATTTTCGAATTGTGGGATATGCGTAACGATGGCTCTTTTTAAATTGAACTTTTTTTCAAGCTGACCGGCTAGATTTTCAACGTCTTGAGTTGGGTCCATGATATTTATTTGGACGATTCCCTTTTCTTTTGCCTGCTGCAATAAACGGGACACTGTGGGGCGTGAAATGCCCATTATCTTCGCAATTTCGTTTTGATTATGATCCAATAAATAATATAATTTTGCCGCTTCGATTACTTTACCTAGTTTTTCTTGGTCCACGGTTCATCACCTTCTATCCTGACTTTTTTATTATTATAGCAAGTTATGATGCTAAATCCATATCTTTTTTACATAAGTAAAATGCGAGGTGAACATTAGTTTACACTTACTCTCTTCCTTTATTGTTTGTATTTTCGTTATTAATTGAGGGAATGATTCTTATCATATTTAATCTATCCTTTTCATTTGCCACTAAATAGTCATCCAATACTCTTGATGAGTTCTGCTATACTAGGTAAGGGAATAATTTCCTAAAGGGGGTCTTAAAATGGAGAAACTCGGAGGCATAATATACCGTTATCGAAAATGGGTTCTCGCCCTTTGGATACTGATAATCGGAATATCAGTAGTTTTCGCCTTAAAATTACCTTCTGTATTAAGCGGAAACGGCTTTGAATATAAAGGCGAATACAATGAAACAAGAAAACTGCTTGAAAAAGATTTTGGGCAGGCGAAATCTTCGATTATTCTTGTTTTCCAAAGGGAAAGCAGCGTGAGTGACGATGATTGGAATCAATTCATTCAAACCACCTTCGAGGATCTGAAAGAATTCGATGGTGCTAAAAGTATCACCACGCCTCATGAACGAGATGGAATGATAAAAGAGGATTATGCATATGGGCTTTTATCCTTTGATAAAAGTGCAGAAGACTTAAGTGATGAAATTGACCAATTGAACAAGATTCTAAAAAATAAAAAGGGATTAAAAGTTACGATGACAGGTGAACCTATCATTGTTCAAGACCTTAATATCGCAAGCCAAGAGGATTTAGCGAAAGCTGAAATGATTGGGCTGCCGATTGCATTGATTGTCTTGGTCCTTGCCTTTGGAGGGTTAATTGCTGCCTCCATTCCAATTGTCATAGGGGTTGTATCGATTTTAACGACAATGGGTACTGTTTTCTTTTTTAGTTATGGTACTGATTTGACCATCTTTATTTTAAATATTGTCCCGATGATTGGACTCGCTCTAAGTATTGATTTTGCCTTATTATTAATAAACCGTTACAAAGAGGAATTACAAACCAACTCTATTGAGGAGGCAGTTAAAATTAGCGTCGCAACCGCTGGACGTTCCATTATCTTTTCAGGACTTTGTGTTTTTATTGGCTTATCGGCATTATGGTTTATTCAGATTGATATTTTTCAGAATGTTGCTCTCGGCGGTATGGCAGTTGTTTTTATTTCTGCCTTCTGTGCCTTAACCTTTCTCCCTGCCTTACTAGCTGTTCTTGGAGCTAATATTAACAAATTCAGCGTCCTTCGGGTAACCGATAATAAAACGAGCATTTGGCATAGATTTGCAAAGTTTGTAATGAGGCGCCCAGTTATTATGGCTGCAGCAGCACTAGCCATACTCCTTGCTGGTCTTGTACCTGTTGCTCAGATGACACTGTCAATCCCTGGGACAGAATCACTTCCGGCAAAATATCCATCAAGAGCAGCATTTGAAGCCTTCGAGGAGAATTTTATTCCTAAGGATAAGCGAAATGAAAAGAAAGTATCAGTTGTGCTTGAAACAAAAGGAAATATTTTAGACACAGGTAATCTTAAGAAGGTGAGCAGATTTCTTGATCAACTTTCGAAGGATAAACTGGTTAACGCCGTTGATTCCCCTTTTTCTGCGACAGGCATTCAAGATGAAGAAATGTTATCTCAACTGCTGCTGTTTGGACAAAAAGATCAGACTGCGCCTATACTGGACTATTTTGTTCGAGACAATAATATGCTGATTGAAATATATTTAAATACAAATGATCATTCCGCTGAGGCTAGGGAATGGATTCGTGATTGGTCCAGCAGGGACTTGGGCTTGACTGCCCATTTTGGAGGGGCGATTAAGTTTGAGCAGGAAATCTTTGATGAGATTTTTGAAAAAGCGCCTTATGGATTGTTATTAATTGTCATCTCTACCTTCTTTATTCTGATGGCGGCTTTCCGCTCAATCCTAATACCACTAAAGGCAATTTTAATGAATATATTAAGCCTAAGCTGTACGTTCGGAATTGTCGTCTGGATTTTCCAGCAGGGGCATTTAGGAGCAGAGCCTGCAGATATTGCCCTCATTTTACCGGTTTTTGTATTTACCCTCGTCTTTGGACTTTCAATGGATTACGAAGTGTTTTTGATTTCGAGAATTCAGGAGTTTTATTTGAAAACAGGTGATAATACAGAGGCAACAATATCCGGCTTAACGTATACTAGTAAAATTATTACATCCGCAGCTGCCATTATGATTGTTGTTACAGGGGCTTTTGCCTTCACAGGCGTCATGCCGATCAAGCAGTTAGGGGTCGGAATTGCCATTGCCATTTTTATTGACGCCACCATTGTCAGGATGGTTCTTGTTCCCGCTTTAATGAAATTATTTGGAGATTGGAACTGGTGGTTCTTTGGATTTAAGAATAAAGGTTTAACAAAACACAAAAAGAAGCCGGCCTAATTTCTCGGCTGGCTTTTCCAATCTTAGATATTTTTAGCGTATTGCTCGTTTGGTACTTTACTTAATGTAACATATAAGCTTACAGGTTCATTACCTGTATTATTAAAGGCCAGCTCCTCTTCACCGCCTACATGTACTAAATCTGCTTCCGATACCTCAGTTTCTTGACCATCAATAATAAATGTACCGCTTCCGGTTACTACATAAAGATATACCTCTGTTCCCGGGTGCTTATGAACGGGAAGCTGCTGTCTAGGTAAGAAATTCAATACAAATGCTGTCGTTTCTCCTTTTTTGTAAATAATCCGTTTTGTAAATCTTTCTTCGCTATATTCCATATAGGCTTTTACTGAATTTTTCTCCATCCTAAATTTCCTCCTAGTGATCTTATATGTATATTCTAACTGAAAATGATTTTCAATTAAGTGAAGCACATCACTGTTTATTGTTTTTTCATATGGTACCAGGAAAAATTCTTGTAAAACTCTTCATTTATCGTTACCGCTTCTTGCTGCTAGGAAATCTTTTAATGCCCTCGGTACAAATAAGACTTCCTAAAAATCCAACTAAGATGCTTGATGACATGATTTTTAAGGCATAAAAAATACCTGTTCCAGTAATACAATCGAGTATTAAAAATTTTTTTATGGTTGACCCTTTAATTGTGTAGAAAACAACTTTATTTTGTTTTTTCATATTCACATATCACACCCATTTTATTTTTCCTAATGATATGATTACTTCAGATTGTCTTATTCCTCATTACTTAAATAAGAAATGCGGACATCCGTAATTGAAGGCCGCATCCATTGCTTGCGTAAGCTATCTACATGTTCACTATATTTAGTAAACTAAACTCTAAGCGTTATCCAATTCACTTAACTCTTGCAGTAACCATTAATGTCCCTTTATTAAGTGCTTGTTTCCACGGGAACAAGCACCTCCCTACAGAGTTACATCCAGTTTTCCTAGGGGTGGCGACCCCTAGGCGCTGCAGCTAGACAAAAAAAGAAGTTCAATGAACTTCTTTATGACATAAAGGAAATGATAACTTTTTGAGGAACTTCTATCTCATCTTCATTTTTTGTTTTCAATCGTCCACATGAAGGCATTTCAAATGAGAAATCCTCGACCTTTGCAGGGATAATACCCTTTTGCTTTAATTGTGAAAATACGAGCTGCATTCCATCTTCTGTCGAAAGGGTTTTATTCAACCCTTCTACCTGAAAACACTCCACACAGGTTTCAATAATATTCTCGGAAATTTGTTCCTCTGAAAACACTAATTTTGCCCCGGCAATCTTCTCTACTTCCATATTTTCCAGTTCAATGATTGTTGTAATATTCATATACCAAAACCTCCACCTTTTGTCTCTTTTATTATAAGTAATCTCCCTAAAGAATTTTTTTGAAACCCCTTTAATTCACTTTTTATTCATATGTTTTTGACAAATTTCTGTCACTTTTAAGGTTTTTTTCTTATGTATCAATATAAACGGATTGCCAAATAATAACACAAAGAAGTTTAGAGGAGGCTGACATATGAACAATAAAAAGTTATTCCTTTTACTCTTCATTAGCACGATTATTTGGTCTCAATTTCCATCTAGTATGTTTGCAGAAGAAAGCAGTACAGTGAATAACCATGGAATAGTCGATCTACGAATAATTGAGACGACTGACCTCCATGCAGCTATAGTGAATTATGATTATTATCAGACTAAAATGGATAATAATATTGGGCTTGTAAAAACGGCAAGCCTTATTCATCAAGCAAGAAGTGAAGCAGTCAATTCCTTATTGTTTGATGACGGTGATCATTTAAAAGGTAATCCGCTGGGTGAATACTTAGTAAGAATACGAGGGATTCAAAAAGGAAAAGTACATCCTGTATACCGAGCTTTTAATTATTTAAAATATGATGCGATTACAATTGGAAATCATGAATTTAATTATGGTCTAAAGTTTTTAAACGCAGTTCTTAAGGGATTGAAAATGCCTGTTGTTAATGCAAATGTTTATTCGGTTAAAAAGAATAAACCCTATTTCAAACCTTATGTTATTTTAAAGAGAAATGTTATTGATAAGCAAGGCATGGAACATGAATTGAATATTGGGGTAATTGGATTTATGCCGCCGCAAATAATGAGATGGGACAAGGCAAATTTAGAGGGAAAAGTGATAGCCCGGCCAATCGTTGAAAGTGCAAAGGAATTCGTGCCTCGCATGAAGGAAGAAGGCGCTGATATGATTATCGCACTCGCTCATACAGGAATAGATAGTGAACCTTATCACCCAGAAACGGAAAACGCAGTCTATTACCTTAGTGATATTCCAGAAATTGATGTAATTTTAGCTGGACATTCTCATAGCGTATTTCCAGGACCCGCCTTTAAAGATTTACCTATGGCAAACATTGACGAAGGAAAAATCAAAGGAAAACCTGTTGTAATGGCAGGTGCCTTTGGCAGCCGTCTTGGAATTATTGATCTAGAGCTTGAGGTTAAAGACGGGAAGTGGAAAGTTGTAAATAGTACATCATTTACAAGAGCGATTGCAGATGAAACCGGAAACCCCCTTGTGAAGACAGATAAAAAATTATTCAAACTGATTAAACCTGAGCATCAGGAAACGGTCGATTTCTTAAAGAAGCTTGGTTTATAGCCATTTAAATGGATGCAGAGACTTTATAGTGACCGTACTTTGTCTGGATTTCGGTCACTATAAAGCTCTTATAGTAACAATAGCTGCTATTCGTTAAATTTTTTGAAAATCAAAGTGGCATTATGGCCGCCAAACCCTAATGAGTTGGACAAAACCACTTGAACATCCTTCTTCTTTGCCACGTTAGGGACATAATCTAAATCCAGTTGGTCATCAGGTGTTTGATAATTAATGGTTGGCGGTATGATACCATCCTTAATTGCTAGAAGAGAAAAAATTGCCTCTACTGCCCCAGTTGCTCCCAACATGTGGCCAGTCATTGATTTCGTGGAACTAACAGATAATCTATAGGCATGTTCTTTAAAAACTTCTTTGATGGCTAATGTTTCATACAAATCATTATAATAGGTGGACGTGCCATGAGTATTGATATAGTCAACTTGATTAGGAGTAATTCCTGCATCTGCTAATGCTAATTTCATTGCTCTTCCTGCCCCTTCACCCTCTGGTGCAGGAGTCGTAATATGATGGGCATCACCTGTAGCTCCATATCCAATTAATTCTCCGTAAATGGCAGCACCGCGAGCCAATGCGTGTTCTAATTCTTCTAATACGAGAATACCAGCGCCTTCCCCAATGACAAATCCATCACGATCCTTATCAAATGGCCTGCTTGCAGTGGACGGGTCGGGATTTTTTGAAAGTGCAGTCATATTCGAAAATCCCGCGACCGCCATAGCCGTAATAGTTGCTTCGGTTCCGCCGGCAATCATCACATCCACATCGCCCTTTTGAATCACGCGGAATGCATCACCAATGGAATTGGCACCGGACGCACAGGCTGTAACCGAACAATTGTTGATTCCTTTAGCACCAAGTGAAATCGATACTTGTCCTGCTGCCATATCGGGAATAAACATCGGTATCGTAAACGGATTGACCCTTCGTTGGCCTTTTTCAATAAACTTCCGATGTTGTTCCTCGAATTCAGCTAAGCCGCCAATTCCTGACCCAATCCAAACGCCGACCCGTTCTGGTTGAATTCCCTCTCCAATTTCGATCCCTGCGTCCTTAACAGCCATTTGACTTGCAGCAATAGCAAATTGGCTATAACGCCCCATCCTTCTAGCTTCTCTTTTATCCATAAACTCTTCTGGTGCAAAGCCCTTAACTTCCGCTGCAATCTTGACGTCAACCATTTCTACATCAAAAAGGGTAGCAGGGCCAATACCGGAAACACCACTCTTAATCTGTTCCCATGATGTATGAGCATCATTTCCCAAAGGAGTGACTGCTCCAATACCTGTAATCACTACTCTTTTATTCATTCAATGCTCACTCCCAAATATATTTTTGGATGATTCTTATACTCTTTCTCTAGTTTAACGAATTCAGAGCCGCCGGACAAATTAATTCACTTCGGCACTGCCTATCTCTTCATTAGCATACAGCAAAAAACGATAGGTGACCCTATCGTTTCTCCTGCCTGCTATAAAGTAACACCTGTTTTAAAAATAGCAATCTCTCTAAAATCATTTTTTTCGTTATTCACCAGTTCACCGCTTGCAACCTTGATGATGTAATGAATGAATTCTCGTAACACTACATCTGATTCTTTTTCCAAGAGTACTCCTGCATTAAAGTCAATCCAATGAGGCTTTGCCTCGTAAATTGGAGTATTGGTTGATATCTTCATGGTTGGAACAAAGGCTCCAAACGGTGTTCCGCGACCCGTCGTAAACAGAACCAATTGACAGCCTGCAGCTGCTAAAGCCGAAGAGGCAACTAGGTCATTTCCTAGGGCACTTAATAAGTTTAGACCCTTTTCTTTAATCATTTCTCCGTATTTAAGGACATCGGTTACAACAGATGTACCTGCTTTTTGAGTACAGCCAAGTGATTTATCCTCCAGGGTAGTAATACCGCCGGCTTTATTCCCTGGTGATGGATTTTCATAAACAGGCTGTTTTATTTTGAATGAAGTATTCCTTGAATTCATTAATTAATTCAACGGTTTTTTCAAAGACTTCACCATCTGCTGCCCGTTCCATCAAAATCGTTTCCGCGCCAAACATTTCAGGTACTTCTGTCAACACCGTCGTTCCGCCTTGAGATACTAAGAAATCTGAGAATCTTCCTAATAACGGATTAGCCGTAATACCCGAGAGTCCATCGGAACCACCGCATTTTAAACCAACCTTTAGTTCAGATAAAGGCACTGGTTCCCGCTTATCATCCCTAGCATTCTCATAGATTTCCTTAAATATGAAAACGGTTTCTATCTTAATAAAGAATCTTTAAACTTTTGTGCAAATATTTAAGATAATATAATTAGAGATAATACAAATTATTAATATCCTAGTATTTAACGAAAAAGTTTATAATAGATATATACATAAGACAAAAAAAGATAAAGGATTTGGTATGAATGATTGGATTAGTAGTGATTTTAATTTTGGTTTTATTTTTGCCTTTTTCAGTAAAAAAGGTCGAACACAATTTGGAAATTTTCTTATTTGTGATGGGTTTTGCGGCCGCATCGATTAGCGGCATGATGAATCTGCATTTAGTTGAAAAAGCTCTGATTGATCCTATTACGATTACTCTAGCAGTCTTAATTGCAGGATTAGTTTGTAAATGGGGACAGGTTCAGCTGGAGAAATCTATACTGTGGATGAACAAAATTCTATCTCCTAGGATTTTCTTTGGATTAACCGTCATTATTTTAGGACTGGCCTCAAGCATTATTACTGCGATCATAGCAGCCATTGTGCTAGTTATTATCATTAACGTGCTTCCACTAGACCGTAAATCTGAAATTCGCTTTACTGTGTTAGCATGTTTTTCGATTGGACTTGGTGCAGCCTTAACACCAATTGGTGAGCCATTAGCAACGATTACAATTAGTAAGTTAAATGAAGACTTCTTCTACTTATTGAAATTAATCGGTCCTGAAGTGATTCCTGCTGTGGTGATTTTTGGTATATTGACATTTATATTAGTTAAACCACAAGATAGTGAAGATAGTCTAACCGCAGAGCAAAAAGTTGAAAGCTATAAAGAGATTTTGATTCGTTCGGCCAAAATCTACTTATTTGTTATGGGATTAACCTTCCTTGGACATGGATTTGAACCTTTAATTAATGAGTATATTCTTGGGCTTCATCCAATGCTCCTCTATTGGATCAATATGATTTCTGCCATTTTGGACAACGCTACTCTAGCAGCAGCCGAAATTAGTCCAGCGATGGACCAAGAAACGATTCGTGCCGTATTGATGGGGCTTATCATCAGTGGAGGTATGCTAATCCCTGGAAATATCCCTAATATTATTGCAGCAGGAAAACTCAACATTACAAGTAAAGAATGGGCAAGTTTCGGGGTCCCGGTTGGTCTTATTACGATGGCCGTTTATTTTGTTATTTTGTTTGTTTTTTAGTAATAAAGAAAGAATCGATTCCACATAAAGTGGTACCGATTCTTTCTTATTTTGTCAGCATATTCATGCGGAGAATTGCTTTTTCCTTCATTAATGGAGTAAACAAAGAAAAGCAGTTTTTACCCTGCTCTTTAGAATGATACATGGCAAGGTCCGTGTTTTTAATTAGATCTTCCATATTCTCACCATGAATGGGATGCAAACTAATGCCGATACTTGGTGAAATCGTAAACTTTTGTCCGTAAATATAAAATGGTTCTTTCATTACTTTTAATATTTCTTTACTTACTTCAAATGCCTCTTCTGCTGATAGAATTTTCGGCATAAAGATTATAAATTCATCCCAGCCAAATCTCGCTAAAACATTATCAGCTTGAATAACCCCTGCTAATCTGTTAGCAACGGCTTGTAATAACTGGTCCCCTGCATGTCCCAGGCTATCATTAATAACTTTAAAATGGTCTAAATCTAGCAATAGAACTCCCTTCATCATATGTATTTTATAAGTGATAGATTGACAATTAATCATATAGTATAAGTGATTATTTATCGGTAAAGATTTTTAACAATTTGACAAAAAAAATTTCATATTTTCTAATTATCGTAAAAAAATACTCAAAACATGTACATGATTTCTGCAAAAAAGAAGGAATTCAGTGGAAGCGTAAGTATTGTACAATTGAAAAAAGAAGTACAAACCTTCTGTCAATTAGGGAATATGGGACCCTTCTTCAACGGGCTGTTTAGTAAAGGTACTAGCTAATTGTTAAAAATTTGTGAAATATTGTTCTTAACTATAGGGGCTTTACTTCAAAGGTTTGGGGTTGTTAGGAGGAAAATATAATATATCAGGGGAATAAAAAAACAAGATGGGGAAGATGGAATTCCATACAAATCGCTATACACCAATAAAAAATAAGTGTCAAATTCATATACAATTTGACACTTATTTTATTTAACATTATTAATGTTTGTGATAGGAAACGGAACCCGTTAAAAATCCCCTACTTCTTTTTACATCACTTTTATTCCTTTATTTTTACATTTCCACTTTTGCAGTTTCCAAAATATTCATGACATTCTTGACGGAGCTTGCGGATTGATCTAGTGCTGCTTTTTCTTCAGCGGTCAATGGAATTTCAATGATACTCTCAATTCCATTCCCGCCTAAGATGGTCGGAACGCCTAGGTATAAATCACGGTACCCATATTCACCTTCTAGATAGGCGATGGATGGCAGAATCCGTTTTTTATCCTTTAAAATCGCCTCTGCCATTTGAACCATGGAAGCTGCTGGAGCATAATAGGCGCTTCCCTGTCCGAGTAAATTAACGATTTCACCTCCACCTTTTCGTGTTCTTTCCACAATCGCTTCAATTCTTTCTGGCGGAAGGATTTTTTCAAGCGGAATTCCGCCCGCATAGGAATAACGTACCAATGGCACCATATCGTCTCCATGGCCGCCAAGGACAAATCCAGAAATATCTTCAACCGAAACATTCAATTCCTCTGCCACAAACGTGTTAAATCGGGCTGTGTCTAAAACACCTGATTGACCCATTACACGATTTTTAGGGAACCCCGTCGTTTTATAACAAACGTAGGTCATGGCATCCACTGGATTACTTAATACGATAATATAGCTATTTGGTGCATATTTTTTTACATTCTCTGAAACATCTTTGATGATCTTTTCATTCGTTGTGACTAAATCATCACGGCTCATCCCTGGTTTTCTTGGAAGACCTGCCGTAATTAATACGAGATCAGCGTCTTGAATATCTTCATAGTCGGAAGTTCCCGTTATTCTTGAATTAAAACCTTGAACCGGACCTGCTTCAAGCATATCAAGGGCTTTTCCTTTTGTTGGATTGCTTTGTGAAGGGATATCTACTAATACAACATCACCCAATTCTTTTTGCGCCAGCATCAAAGCAGCGGTAGCACCTGTAAATCCTGCTCCGATTACCGCTATTTTTCTACGAATAAAAGCCATGTTTCTCCCCCGTTCCAATATCAAGTCTTTAAAAATGAAATTTTGGGATTAATTTTCTTCCTCTGATTTATTAACGGTTTTCTTCCTAGTAGAACTTTTTGTCTCGGAGGAAGCTTCCTTTTTGATGGCAGGTTCATTTCCTTTTTGTTCTTTCTTTAATAGCACCTCACGGATTGATTCATCCGGATGTGGAATCACATGTGCGGAAATGAGTTCTCCCACTCGGGCTGCTGCCGTTTTACCTGCATCAACAGCCGCTTGAACCGCACTGACATCACCTTGAACCAACACCGTTACAAGCGCTGCGTCTACTTTCTCCTGCTTAACCAATGTCACATCCGCTGATTTTAGCATTGCATCTGCTGCTTCAATAGAACCGATTAATCCTCTTGTTTCAATCATCCCTAATGCTCTTCCCACGATTATTCACCTCGTTTCGTATCGATATCAACGGAATCAATGATCCCTATCACTAGGGCATCAATCGGCAATTTCATTTCACCGGACATATTGGCTGCTGCGCTTCCACTTGTGACGATGACCTGGTCACCAAAGCCCGCTCCAATTCGGTCAACCGCAATAAACGGTGCTCCAGCTGGAGTACGGTCAGGGTTTTCCGGCTGGATAAACAAAAATTTCAACCCCTGTAAATCATCCTCTTTCCTGGTAGCCCATACGTTACCAATCACTGTCCCCTTTTGCATTAAGCTTTCGCTCCTTTTGATTCAATTACCTTAATGTTTTTTCCCAGCGCGCGTGCCGTATCCCGCGCTAATGGTGTAATAATCGTCGTTCTATCCACTACAATTTGGGCCAGTTTACTATCTTCCACATCTTTCTGTGTTAACAGCTTTTTAGCGAACGGAGCGGATTCGGTGAAATTGCCGGCTTCCACTTTGTTCACAAAGCTCTCAAAAGTTTCAAGTTTCACTCCAAATGCATCTAACGTTTCCTTATTTGCAAGCAATTGCTCTACATACGCCCTGTTTTTTGACTTTCCCTCCAATAGTTGTTCCTGTAAATAGGCAGTTGGGATGAGAGATACGGGTATCGATTCCATGATACAGCGTGATAACCATTTACTCTCGTCTGTGTCAAAAATACCAAGTGCCCCCTTTACAAGTAAATCCTGAGTAATATGGAGGAAAATCACTTGGTCTAGCTTATGTATGTCTTTTGAGGAAAATGAATGCGTGTCTAGAACATTCCACTTTTCATGCATTTTCTCTAAAAGGTGCGGCTCAATATATAATGGCTCCCCAATAACAAGTAGTTTTGGTTTCTGTTTGATTTCTGTGACGGTAAGCTGTTTGATCACTTCATTCACGATTTGCTCAATCATTCGGCGATCAATCATGTGCGTTTCCCTCACCTTTCATTAGTTTCCCCATCGTTTTTCCGGTAATAAAACCGGCATTGGCTTCATCTGTATCCACATGCATTTCAAGTTTGTACCTGGGAGAGACACGGATTAAAACCTTGCCGAGTGTGACAGGACGGTCCCCGTTCACCTGGACTTTCACATATTCCCCATTTTCAACGTTAAAGTGGTCTGCATCCTCCGGCGTCATATGTATATGAGCTTGGGCAATGATTAGACCTTCTTTTTTGTAGAGACTTCCCTTCGGTCCAACCAGAGTAATCGGAGCAGAATCTTTGATATCGCCAGATTCCCTTAACGGCGCCTTGACTCCTAATTTAATAGAGTCCGTTTGGCTGACTTCAACTTGGGTCATATTACGCGCAGGACCAAGAATGCGCACTTTTTCAAGGCTCCCTCTTGGTCCCACAATCGTAATGGTTTCATTTGCAGCGAATTGACCAGGCTGCGACAAGTCCGCTTTTTTTGTTAAGTCATAGCCCTCTCCAAAAAGAGCTTCCAGGTCACTTTTACTTAAATGACAATGCCGGGCAGAAACAGCTATTGGGATCATATGGGGATTGACGGAAGATGCTGTTAACCTTGAAACCACTTCTTTCACAATCGATTGAATGGCCTGTTGATCCATGTTTCATGCTCCTAATCTATTAATCTTTTGCTTTGTTAAACTTGCCTTTTGATTAGAGCTCCAGGTAATTCATTTTCCGCGGGCGTTTCGGGGAGCCTCCTCGGCGCAAAAGCGCCTGTGGGGTCTCCCCTGCCCCGTACTCCCGAAGGACATTGAATTGGCTTCCCTGAATTATCACCGCACGAAGGAAATGCGATAGCATTTTCGAGGATCTCGCGCCTTCCGCTCCAATCAACATAGTCTTTTATACAGCAATCTTTTATTAAACCTGAACCTCTAATTTTGGTAAAATGCTTTCTAATTCATTGTGTGGGCGTGGGATGACATGAACTGACATAAGCTCACCAACACGAGTTGCCGCTGCTGCACCTGCTTCCGTTGCAGCTTTCACCGCACCCACATCACCGCGGACTAGAACCGTAACAATCCCGCCGCCAACATGAACTTTTCCGACTAAATGAACATTTGCTGCCTTGACCATTGCGTCAGCTGCCTCAACTGATGCTACTAAACCTTTTGTTTCAATCATTCCTAATGCTGTTAATTCTCTACTCATTTTTATTTCCTCCTAATTAGTTCGTTTGATATTTTTGAATGACTTGATTCACCATTTGTGCAATAACATTCGCGTCGACCGTACCTTTAGGATTTACCTGTTTTAACACTTGGTCGACGATAAACTCAACATCTTTCGCATCATCTTTAGGCTGATTAACTGCCGATGGTTTTGGAATCGATGCGTCCCGAATTCCATTGGCCATTCGCTTAATATTGATCAAATGCCGGGCGGACACATTATCTGAAGTAATATTACCTCCAAAAGATCCACAGCCAAGTGTAAATGATGGCATTAATCCTGTGGTTCCCCCAACTGCTCCAATCGATGATAAGGTATTAACCATAACCCTGGATACAGGCATTTCAAGCGCAAAGTCTTTGGCGACTGCCTCATCATTGGTATGAAGCGCAAGGCTATGGCCTCTTCCGCCAAGGTTAAGGAGCTTTAAACAATACTCTTTCGCTTCCTCGTAACTATTGGCTGTATACAAAGCAAAGATGGGTGATAATTTTTCAATTGAAAATGGAACCTCTTTTCCTACACGTAATTCTTCAGCAATTAAAACCCTTGTATCTGCTGGAACTGAAATACCTGCCATAGCCGCAATTTTTACCGCGCTTTGGCCAACGATATCTGGGTTTAATTTCCCTGGTGCCGGTGAGATTACCTTTTCAAGTATGGCTTTTTCTTCATCATTTAACAGGTACGCACCGTTATTCTTTAACTCTCGGACCACTACTTGAAGAATATTACGGTCTACAACAAGCGATTGCTCTGTTGCACAAATCGTTCCATTATCAAAAGATTTACTATCGATGATCATGGATACAGATTTAGCAATATTGGCGCTTTTTTCAATGTAGCAAGGGACATTCCCTGGACCTACACCGTAAGCCGGTTTTCCAGAGCTATAGGCTGCACGGACTAAGGCGCCGCCGCCTGTTGCTAAAATTAAATTTACATCACGATGTTTCATTAATTCAGTTGTGGCTGCCATGGACGGATTGGAAATCCAGCCGATGATCCCTTCAGGAGCACCCGCTTCGATTGCCGCATTTTCACAGATTTTCAATGCCTCTACTGTACATTTGACTGCGCGTGGATGCGGGCTTACGACAATGGCATTTCTTGTTTTTAACGAAATCAAGGTTTTAAAAATAGCAGTTGACGTTGGGTTTGTTGTGGGAATAATCCCCGCAATCACTCCATAAGGATACGCAACCTCGATTACTTTATTGGTCCGGTCTTCATGAATAATTCCGACTGTTTTTTCATTCATTATTGATTCATAAACAGCCATGGAACCCACTTCATTTTTAATTTTTTTATGCTCTACGATTCCCATGCCCGTTTCTTCTACAGCCATTTGTGCAAGCTCAAGAGATTTCTCATATGCTGCATGTGCTGTACGCTTTACAATTTCATCTACTTGTTCTTGTGTGTAGGACAAGTATTTCAATTGTGCCTCTTTTGCCCGGTTAACGGCATTGCGCATTTCCTGAATCGATTGGAGATCTTGATCGAATTGCACCATTACACACTCCTTCCTTCAAGACTTCAATATTTAATTGGTTTTTCTGCAATATCCAGAATAGCATCTCGAAAAGCATCTGCCGCCGCTTGACAAGCGGATTGGCTTCCTGTCAGCAGACCGCCGCCAAAGTTGGTTTCAGATGGAGGACCGAAAAACTTCACCAATTTTACATCGGCTGCCTTTAAGGCCGCATCTAAACCATAAACGGCTTCTATTGGAGGAGCAATCAAATACGCTAATGGCTCTCCCCTTTTAATTCCTGCCTCCGCCGATAAATAAGAGCCAGTGCTTGAAACAACATGTGCATATAACGCATGCGTTTTTTCCTGATTTAGAGCCTCAAAATAAGCATCAGATTCTGCTGTTTGAAGAACTGCATCCAGCCCGCTTTGAACTTCATCCGGTGATGGACCGGCCATAATCCCAATCATTTCTCCTGATAATGGCCCGGATGCGTTACTTGATCCTGCATAAAAGGACTTGGCATACACCACATCGACATCCGCACGTTTTGTTGCTTCATCTAAGGCAGTATAGCCGATATCATCAACGGTTGAAGTAAAGATGGCCAAACTTCGATGATGAGACTTCAGTTTAAAATGTTTCGCTAAATCAGGGTCAACATTTGGAATCACTCGAACGGCTAAAATATCAGCGTAAATACGTTGTATTGCCACACTTATTCCCTCCTAGCTTTCCTTTTGAACAAGCGAAACTCCGCTAGCTTCATATTTTAGGATTTTTTGAATGACTGACCCGATATAAGCACCCGCCTCAACTGGCGGTATTCCGCCTTTGTGGATATTTGAAATCACCATTCGGTCTGCTTCAATGGTCCCTATTCTAGGTCTATAACATAAATAGGCACTCAGGGATTCCGCACTGACAAGCCCTGGACGTTCACCTATGAGCAGAACTACGACCTTAGGCTGGAGCAATTCACCCACATCATCCATGACGGCAACACGGCCCTTTTCGATAAAGAAAGGAGTACCCAAATCAAGACCTAAGCTTTGCAGTGATTGCTGGAGTGATAGATAAACATCCTCCACGTTCTCATCAACCGAACTGGAGCTAAGCCCATCAGAAACAATGATTTGAACCGTTGGTGCTTTACGGCACTTTTCGCTGATGGTCTGCTTTGCCTCATCCGACAGCTTTCGGCCATAATCGGGGCGGCGAATATATACCTCTTTGTCGAGTACCCGAGTGTTTACCTTGAAGAGGCCAAGGCGATTTAATAGTTCTTCCTTTACATCTCCATAAACCGCATCAACGGCAGCGGCATGATCAAAGCGAAATTTTAACCAAGTATCTGTTTTCGGTCGTAAGCCCGCTCTACCCACACCAATCCGTGCTGGGGTTTTTGTCAAAAGCTCTTCTAGTTCTTCAGGATTGGATGGATTGTCAAGCCGTGAAGAAGTCAGAACCACACTATCTATCGAATCATTCTTTTGATTCTTGATTCCATAATCACCAAGTGGAATCAGTTCCACGTTATCCTTTTCTTTCTCACTTGGTTCGGTTATCGCTGGCTGATATGTATTTTGGGGTTTACTATTAGATGTATGATCCCAAAATTTCACGGACGTATCAGGTCTTTCCTTTGCTGGTGCGGGTTTACTTTCGGGCTCTAAACCTGATTGCAATTTTTCAACAATCAGCTTTGTGACTTTCTCAATTAGCTCAGGATTCATGTTCTTCACCTCCTATCGAGAAAAAATGGTCGGATCCCCGCCTATTTTACTCAGTTTTCCATTTTCAAAGATGCCCATTTTTTCGAGCCATTCACTAAAAATTGGCGATGGCCGCTTGTTCAACGTTTGCCTTAATGTGGCGACATCATGGTAGCTCATGGATTGGTAATTTAACATACAATCATCGCCCATCGGGGTTGCGATGATAAAATTCACCCCTGCTGCTGTTAATAAAACACCTAAATCTTCAATATCATTTTGGTCTGCTTTAATATGGTTTGTATAGCAGATATCAACACCCATTGGGATTCCATGCATTTTGCCCATGAAATGGTCCTCTAGACCGGCACGGATCACCTGCTTACTGTTATATAGATACTCCGGACCAATAAAACCAACTACCGTGTTAACAATATAGGGATCATAATACCGGGCAAACCCGTAATTTCTTGATTCCATCGTCAATTGGTCAATACCATAATGAGCCTCTGCTGATAACTCTGATCCTTGACCTGTCTCAAAGTACAAGCGCTGCGGACCCGTTCCAGTACCGAGTGTCTTTGCCATATGATTGGCTTCCTCCAATAAAGAGGCCGTAATGCCGAATGATCGGTTCGCCGCTTCTGTTCCCGCGATACTTTGGAAAATCATATCTGCAGGTGCACCTTGCTCAATCGCCTTCATTTGTGCAGTGACGTGGGCAAGGACGCAGTTTTGAGTAGGAATTTCCCACTCTTTAATAAAATTATGGGTAGCATGGAGCAGGCGCTTCACACTCTCAACCGAATCATCGACTGGATTTATTCCGATTACTGCATCACCCATCCCATACGAGAGCCCTTCCTTCAGGGACGCAATCATTCCTTCGACATTGTCCGTCGGATGGTTAGGCTGTAGGCGTGAAGCCAGTGTCCCTTTATACCCGATTGTTATATTACATTTTGTTAAAATTTCAATTTTGTTTGCTGCGTGAATGAGGTCAAGGTTTGACATCAATTTTGCAACGGCTGCGATCATTTCACTATTTAACCCGCAGCTTAGTCTTTTTAAATCTTCACCGGTTGTTGAGTCGTTCAAAATATATTCGCGGAGCTCGGCTACGGACCAGCTTTTGATTGATTGATAGATTGGTTCATTAATTTGACTTTCAATAATCCGAGACACTTCATCTTCTTCAGGGGATAGTAAAGGATTTTCACGAATCACCGATAGAGTTAAATGACTGAGTACTAATTTTGCCGCAATCCGTTCCTGGACGGTTTCAGCCGCCAAGCCTGCTAAGCGGTCTCCGGATTTTTCTTCGTTTGCTTTAGCAAAAAGGTCCTTTAAGGATTTGAATTGATAGGTAGTTCCTAAGTAATTTGTTTGCAGCTTCAAAGAAACATCCTCCTTTCCTAGTTGTGGAACGTTAAGGTTTTAGTCACTACCGGCACTACACTTGTTTGCAGTAAATGGCCAATATCGATATAATCTCCGTTTTCTACCCGAATTTGATCGATGCAGATGATGCTTTGATTCGGTTTTTGGACCTTAATGGTCTGACCAAGGACCTTAGCATGATCGCTTTCTAATACAATGACAAGCGGCTGTTCTTCATTGGGTTTTACTGCTACCGATTCCAAGATGGCTGCTGCTAATTCTTGAATATCACAGAAACCTAAGTATGGAATTTCCGTTAAATACAAGGCAAAATTTTGTCCCTCCCGCTGTGGGTCATACATTTCTACAGCGAGTTGAACGGCTGATGGCAGTTTCTTTATCCCTTCCTGCAAGTCATGACCAAAAGGAATCTGATAAACTGGTAAATTACGCAATGGTAACTGACTGCTGTCTACCTGAATGGTTGCACCGCTGATTTCAGTTGTCTGTGTCCCCGCTCCGAGTACGGTTGCACGTACGGTTTCATCGGGTTTGACCCATGTCCATTGAGATAATTCCTGGCTTTCCCTAAGTGACACAGCCAGCGTTTCCCCAATATCGTCATAATGTGCTGTAACGGGTGAATCGCTTTCGTTATGATACAGACATTCACTAACTCCTCCAGAAAACATAATGCTATCAATCTCTTCCTGCCAATTCGGTGCGTGACCTAAAAGTAATGGCTTATCCGAATCTAGCAATTCTCTGGTTAACATCCTGGCAATAACGGATGCCATGTAGTCTGTAAGACCTTTTATGATCGAATCTGATCTCTGACCGCCTTCTTTTACTTGCAGACGCCATTGCTGGAACAATTCTTTTACCGGTGGTGAAATGCTATTAATCTGTGAGCCTGTAAATTCGATCAGCCTGCCGCCAATATGTAATGTGCAGGTCCCGAGCAGTTTCCCAGACTTATAAACGGCAGTATTAGCGGTTCCACCGCCGATATCAATATTGGCAATCACTTTCCCTGTCTTTTTCGAATATTCGTAGGCTCCTGAACCTTTGGCCGCAATAATCCCTTCGAGGTCAGGGCCGGCCGTCGCAACCAGAAAATCACCTGCATGATCCGATAAATGGTGAATCATCTCCTGTGCATTTTGTTTTGTGGCCGTTTCCCCTGTTATAATTACCGCCCCTGTTTTGATGTCTTGAGGCTTGATCCCAGCCTTTTCATATTCCGTCTGTACAAGGGATTCTACCTTTTTAATATCAATAGACGATGACGACAATAATGGCGTTCGATAGATTGGGCTGCGATAAAGAACTTCCTTGTTAACAATCTCAATTCGCGGCATATGCATTCCGCCTGCCATATTCATGAGAGAAAATTTGCTAATTACAATCTTTGTGGTACTTGTACCAATATCAATGCCAGCACTGATTATTTCCTCATGTTGAGGCTCATATCGCTTAATAAGGATCACCTCTTTAAAAACAAAAAAGGCGCCTTATACAATCCATCAATGGTTTGACAGATTTGTATAAGGCGCCTTTGCCTTGTATATTCACTTGTTTATACTAGTATTTTAGTCTATTGTTTCTTTTTTGTAAAGGGTTTCAAACGAAAATGACTACTTCTTCCGAAATCATTTTCACGTACTCTTTCATTTCCTCTATTGAGTTACATTTAACTAGGTTTCTAATTTCCTCCAAACCCTGTCCAGTTATGGCAGAGGATATAACGATTGGACCTTTTGGAATCACTCTTTTTAATTGAATTATGGCTTCCTTTATATCTGCCCTCTCTGAATCACATTTCGTAACAACTCCGATTGGTAACTTGGTTATACCAGTGCTGAATCCTGGAGGAAATATCGTTTTTCGTTTTGTTGCATCCTGCATATATAAAACGTGAGTCACTTCCAATGCTGTTGCCATAATATTTTTGTAAAAAAAGGGATTTTCTGTGTACTCACCCGGCGTATCAACAATCCAGTCACGATAGACTAGTGCTTGGGTCTTGACCGCTTGAAACTCGCGTCCAAGGAGAGCGTTCGTCAAGGTCGATTTACCCGCGCCAATGGAGCCAATTAGCATCGCCCGATTTTTTTTCGTCATTGCTCTTTAACTCCCATCATGATTTGGTGATCTCTGCAGGTGTATAACGTAAAACATCAGATAAGAATCGGTTAATTTCTTCCATTGCCATTTGAACAGAAGATACACTTCCAACGATGACAAGACTTCCTGTAAAACGATCTAAAAATCCAATTTGCACATCCGCTGCTTTTGTTGCTAAATCACCTGCGATAATAACCGTTTCACTTGGTGTCAGGGTTAATATTCCCATGGCCCCGCCTTCTTGAATCCCTAGTTTTTCAAACATATCGGGGTCAGGGTTGGCAATGACATGACTTAATGTTACCTGCTTACCTGGCACAAATTCCTGTATAAATCGTTTTTTCTCTTCACTCATTTGGATTACACTACTTTCTGTTCTTTTTCGCGTGCTGGTAAATAATCATCCTTACCGATAATACCTGCTTCCCGGTCCTTTTTCTCTAGCTCAAGTGCTTTTGGAACAGATAGCCAGTATGCAAGACCAATACCAATGACACCGGCAGAGATTTTTCCAATGATAATTGGAAAAATTAACGTTGGTTGGAAGTTAGCAGTGAAAGATAAATGGTCGCCTAATAGAAAGGCAGCACAAACAGCAAAAGAAATATTGATGACTTTATCTTTCGGAGGCATCGTACTTACGAGTTTAAACATTGCAAGGATATTCGCAATCGTCGCAACAAGCCCAGCACTGCCTTCCTTACTTAATCCAAGTTTGCGCCCAAGTGCTTCCAACGGGCCGCCAGCATATTTCTGCAATAAATAAACCATTGGGAATGCACCTGCAAGCATGATTCCAATATAACCTGCTGTTTCTAAAGCACGGAACTGGTCTTCTTGATCGGCCATGATTGGGTGGAAGCCCCAACTGCCAAATACAGTCGAGAAAAGTCCAGTAAAAATTTCTACTATAGAGAAAACAAGAACAAGCTTAATCCCTGCATCTAGTATTCTTCCAAACCACATGAAGGCATTAATCATTAAATCAGGAAGGAAATATAATCCTAGAGCAATGACAACCACAAATAATAATAGCGGGCTTAAATTTAACATGATTTGTCCATACCCTAAGGCAAATTGGTATTTTGCTTCTCCTGAAGTCGAGATAAAATCTCTGACTTTTGAATTCGAAAGAGCAATAATGGTACTAGAAATAAGCGCACCGATTGGAATCGTTAGTACCCCTGCCATTACACCAAGAGCCATATATTTATGGTCACGCTTATCAAGCATCGCCAGTCCCATTGGTATCGAGAAAACAATCGTTGCACCAGCCATAAAGCCAACGATCATCGCCATGATCCAACCTTCCTGCGTTTCTTTTAACACTTCAGCTAGCTGATATCCACCCATGTCAGTGGCTAAAATCGCCGTGGCCGCAATCGCTGGGTCTGCTCCGATTGCTGCAAAAAAAGGTCCGCAAACTTTGTTAATAAACCATGATAGATATGGAATCGAAGCCATGATCCCTGCCGCAGGCACGAAAATATGACCAACCGCATGTAACCCTTCCATAAATTGTTTACCTAATCCGTCATCGCTATTACGGATAGCCGCAACTGCTCCCATAACAGCACAAGTCATGATGATGTAGATTACAATTTTTCCTACCATCTCCATATTAAACCCCTCCTTATACGTAAAAAAATATATAAAAACGGAAAATGCAGCAATCTTTCCAGCAATAGACCTAAGATTCCCACTACCCCTTCGTTAAAAAAGACAAAAAGGTGCCGTACGGTTTCTAATTGTCAAAACCGCAGAGCACCTTTGCCCGGTCTATTCACTTGTAAAAGATTTTAAGCATTATATTTGACGATAATTTGCATCGCCACATTTTCCAGAGTAACCTGTTTGTTCATACTAATTTTTTGCATTTTTCGATAGGCTGCATCTTCTGATAGATTATATTTCTTCATAAGAATTCCTTTTGCCTTTTCGATCCTTTTTCTTTCCATCAACTGCTTATTCATGTTTTCAACTTGTTTCCGATAAAGTTGGGCATTTTCGGCTTGTTTTAAGGCAATTTCTACTGCTGGAATTAGATTCGCTTCAGTAATTGGTTTTACTAAGTACCCCATAATATTCTCCTGCTTCGCTTTATCAATATATTCTCGCTGGCTGTAAGCCGTTAGAATCAAGATTGGGGTATTCATTTTTTTAGCAATGATTTCGCTAGCCTTCAATCCATTTAATTTTGGCATTTTAATATCCATTATGATTAAGTCAGGTTTTAATGAAAAGGCAAGTTCTACCGCTTTTTCTCCATCACCGGCTTGAGCAATAACCTCATATCCAGCATCCTTGAGCATCATTGAAACATCAAGGCACACAATGGATTCATCCTCCACTACGATAATTCGCTTTTTCATGCTAAAATCATCTCCCTTTCTACAGGGAATGTGATGGAGGCCAATGTTCCTTTTTCGGTTTGTATGATTGAAAAATGACCAGCTAAATCATGCTCAACCATCATTCTAACAATATCTAATCCTAATGAAGGTTTTGAATTGGGTGAATATCCTATCCCGTTGTCCTTCACTTGAACCTCAATATCCTTGCCATTCTGCTGGAACAAGATTTCAATTTGGCCCTCTGTCATGGTTTTAAAGGCATGTTTTACACAATTTTGAATTAATTCATTTACCACCAAGGCAACTGAAACCGCTATATTGGATTTAATTTGCAGGTGCTGCCCTGTATAGGAAATAGTAATCCTTTTATTCTCATGCTCTGATTCCCAAACCAGCATGTTTCCGATTTTCTCAAGCAACTGATGGATATCAACATCATCCACGCTTGAATTGGACAAGATGATTTCATACACCGACGCAATACTTGTAATACGATTTAAACTTTCGACAAAGTGGACTTTGCTTTCCTCTGGCAGTCCTCTTCTCATTTGAAGCCGTAACAAACTGGCAACTGTTTGCAAATTGTTTTTCACCCGGTGATGAATTTCACGAATGGCCACTGATTTGACAATCAATTCTCTTTCTTTTTCTCTTAGTTCCGTAATGTTTTTGAAGACTACAAACGTCCCGTTTGCTTTTTCAAATTGCCCCAACTTAATTTTTTTCACTTGAAAAATCTTATTTAACATTTTCACTTCTTGAATCAAGAGCTCTTCTGGTTCTTTAAGGATTCCTTCTATTTTGGGAAAATAGGAAACTAAAAGCTTTCCAATTGAACTTTCATTTTCACCTATTTCCTGAATGAGGTTAATAGCTGAAGGATTACAATAAAGTATTTTCCCGTCTTGATCAATAAAGAAGAGAGATTCTTCAATCATCTCAGGAATGATTGGCTGATTCTTGGTCATGCCGATGAGAATTTCACTTAAGGTTTCCGTCGCCTCTGACAACGCTTCCATTTTTCGTTGATGTTGAAGCTGTTCGCTGATATCCTTTTCCATGATAAGCGCACCAATTACTCGATCATGAGGATCTTTAATTGGAATCACACTTTGATCCACCGTTTTTCCCTCTTGGTTTAAAGCCCGGTTTTGAAACATTGGTTTCCCTGTCCGAAGTGTATAAAGTACTGACGGTTCAAATGCTTCATAAGCAAATTTACCGACTACTGGATTTTTATAAACGGGTTTCGCCGTTGTCGGTGCAGCTTCTGCGACCACAATCGCATGCTTCCCCTCTTTTGTCAGACAATCAACAAAAATATTTGCTTTATTTAAGTCAGCGATTAATGGTAAATTACCGACTAACTCTTGGATGATTTGAACCTCTTCCTTCGAAAGATTCGTATGAAGGGAGCATAATTCTTCCACCATGATGTTTTTCATATGTCTAATCTCCTATTATAATGAGAAGAATATATGATAACATTATAGAGTTTATTTGCGTTTTTTGTCAATATTGCGAAAATAAACTAAATTTCTTTGGTTCGCTACTATTATTCATATCCCTATCAATTCTAACAAGCGCTCGCAAAACCCTGTAAAACCAAAAAGACGCCATAACAGTATAAGCCATACTATGGCTATTTACTATTAAGGCCTCTTTACCTAGTATTTTCACTTATGTACAAGTATAACAAAGAAGTAACGGAAATGGAATTTATTTTACGTTTAAAGTGAAAATTAACAAACCAGATTAACACAGCCTTATATTTCATAATCGACACCTAATGTTCAAGAATTTCACCTATTGTACAAAATTGGGCAGGTTTATTTTTTTTATAATAGTAGTAATAAGCGCTATTAAAAGGATTGGATGTGTTTACGTGGGAAAATTATTATATATAACAGCAAATCCAAAAGGACTAGAGAAATCAAAAGGCTTGAAAATAGGCGAAGCATTTATCAATACCATTAAAGAAGAATCCCCTGAAACGGAAATAAAAACGATCGACTTATTCTCATTAGATATTGCTCATATGGATGCTGAATTAGTGTCTGCTAGAGGCAAATTAGCTGGATATAGTTATACACTAAATCAATTAACCGACGGTGAGCGTGAGAAAATTCTAAAAATGCATGCGCTTGCGGATGAATTCCTTTCTTATGACTACTATGTTTTCGTCTCGCCGATTTGGAATTTAAGTTCGCCAGCGGTGTTAAAAGCATACTTAGATAACTTATTTATTGCTGGTAAAACATTTACACATACAGCGAATGGTCCGAAGGGTCTTCTAACTGGTAAAAAAGCCATTCATATCAATACCCGTGGTGGTCTTTACACCGGAACACCAATGAAGGAGTTAGAATGCGGCGATCGTTATTTAAGAATTGCGCTTAATTTCCTTGGCATTGAGGTAATGGAGACGATCATAGTAGAGGCTTTAGACCTTTATCCTCAAAGAGTCCCTGAAATTGTAGAAAAAGCAAAAGAAGAAGCCATTCTTGCAGCAAAAGAAATGATTAAATCCCCGGTTTTACTTTCATAGCACGAAGAAAAGCTTCCTTAAAAAAGAGGAAGCTTTTTTCTCTATGCAAAACGATAATAAATTAGAAGGAAGGTTGCCAGTGTAAAGACAAAATTCAAAAATACAAATACCATTTGAGAAATTTTGGTTCTATGGATGTTAATTGGCGGGTCATAAAACGATACTCCCTCTATGATAAAGATAATTAAGACGATATGAATCATTAGGTGTCCGATAATCTCTGTAACACCAAACAACATGGTCGTTGAAATAAAAATCAACGTCAGCACAAAAGCTAAAAGACGATTTAGGATTCCCACAATCAGCAAATAGCCAACAATGAATTCGATAAATGCTGCCAGTACCACAAATGTCGCTGGAGGAAAACCAAACGTAGGAACACCATGCTGATGAATAATATCCATACTCATTGCAGGGTAGACCCATTTCTCAACGGCGACCCAGCATAATGACAATCCGGTCCCTAAGTATAGGAAAGGAAATCCCCAATCTTCTAGTTTCGTTTTTCCCACTAATAATACACCAACAATCGCTAGATAAAAGCCATAATCAAGCATATGAAATAAACCTGAACGGGTTAATTGGTATATAAATAAGCCCAGCAAGATAAGAGCACTAGCTTTTGTGGCATAATGATAGGGAATCAATAGCAGGATGATGGTTATCCACATTAATATTCGTATCATTTGATTCGTGATAGCAAATTCGGGTGCAAAAATGGTTCCTGCTAAAACCTGAATAATTAAGGCAAGTGCCGTACCGTATTTTAAAATATAACGAGAAGTTTTCCGGTACTTATCCAAAACTTTATCAATTTTTCGGGTAATTGGGATTTTATCAAGCACTGGCAAAAGCTGGGTCAATACAGCTAGCAGCGCAGCAACTAAAACGCTAATCATCATAAACATCGGTGATAAGATGTGTTCTATTTCTTCTTTTTCTGGTGTAACTTCTGTAAACCACTTTACATGTGCATCAGCAAAAAAAGGTGAACAAATAATAATAAAAACGAACAAAATGAAGATCAAAGCTTTATTTTTCATTAGAACCTCCCAAAAAGCGTACTCCTCTATATAGTTTTCGGATGGCAGCACAAATATTCTATTCTAAGAAATATATACACTTGTTCATTCACAGAAGAATATTTTTCTTCTATAATAAGTTGATGGCTGAAAATTATTAGGAGAACATGAATGTTAAAAGACTTTTTTTCAAATGTAACCATACTGATTGCTTCTTTTACAGTAATGGGTCAAATTTTAAAAAACAAACCATTACACCATTCCTCAACATTTAAGACGAAACTTGATTGGGGAATTTGTTATGGTATTTTAGGAAATATCTTAATGTTATTTAGTTTTCAAATTAATCCCACTACCATTGCCGATCTGCGTCATCTTGCAATCGTAATTGCAGCTGCTTTTGGAGGATGGGTCCCTGCAATCATTGCTTCTGGATTAATTGCTATTGGAAGAATCGTTCTCTTTGGTTTGACTGACACTGCCTTTGTTGCAGCAATCAGCGCATTCCTAACAGGTATAGTGTGTGGTGGATTTTCTTCTAAATTAAACATCCAGCCAGCCTTAAAAGCATTTTATATGAACCTAATCGGTTTATTTTTTATTTCAGTTGTCTTTGCCCTTTATATTGAAGATGTAAAGACGCTTTTAAATGTTTTAATGATGCATTATCTTATTTCTTTAATAGGTGGATTTTTCGCTTATCACTTATCCATTTACATTGCTAACTCAAATGCAGCTGTAAGAGAATTAAATCATAGCCTAATAAAATTACAGGAAAGTGAGCAGGAGCTAAATAAAGCAAATGAGTTCCTAAATCGATTATCTTATAGGGATGGCCTAACAGGCATCGGAAATAGAAGGCATTTTGATGAAGTTCTTAACAAGGAATGGTCTAACCTGCAAAAAACGAATTCACCTATAACTCTTCTAATGTTTGATATTGATTACTTTAAAAAGTACAACGATACATACGGTCACCTTGCTGGGGACCAATGCCTGCAAATGATTACTGCTGCAATAAAAGACCTTATGGCTAATAACCCATATAGCACATTTTGTCGATACGGCGGTGAGGAATTTGCCATTATCTTCACCAAAACAAAGTTGGATAATGGCATCGCTATCGCTGATTTGATTCAAAAGAAGGTTCAATCACTTAAAATTACCCATAGCAGCTCGGAAATAGCCGAGATTGTTACAATCAGTATTGGCATTGCCTCAATGATTCCGTGCTTAGAAACGCAGCCAAAAGATTTAATCCATTTAGCGGATACATGTTTATATACCTCGAAAACCAAAGGAAGGAATACTATCTCAACTCCATAAATTTAAAAACGGAAGGATGTATGTCCTTCCACTTTTATACATATTTCAACATATTCCTCCTCCTTTCATGTATTTATTCAAAATAATTAGTAAATTTAGTTGTAATAGGACGAAGTTAAATGTAAAATTTTTCTTATAAGCCCTTGGGACGGTGAAAATAGATGGAAATTACTAAACACCTATTCTTAAATCTTTCCATTTTAATAATATTGCTCCTCTTTTGCTTAATTTGGCTGGATCGAAGCAGAAAAATCACTTTATCAAAAACGACTATGATTATTATTTCTGTCCTAGTCTTATGGATTTGTATTCAGTTCTCTTATAATCCCGTTCCCTATGCCCGGTACGATTTAAGGATCATTCCAATCGTTATTGGCGGATTATATCTCGGAATTGGTCTTATTATTGTTATCGCCATGGTTATTATTAGAAGCTTTTATGGCTTGGACACGGGCTTGCTTACAACAATCCTTCTCTATGCACCGCTTGCGATTGTCTTTTTTCGGCTAACACCTTGGTTTTGGAAACAATCATCCAATCGTCGAATCTCTGCAGCGATTCTTTTAGGCATAATACTGGGAATCCTTACCACTGGAGGAGAATTATTTAGATATACCGGCAGTCCTTGGTATGATGTTTTGATCGCCTACTTTGTGATTCCACCGATAGGTATTGGTCTTATTGCCTATTCAATTGAATATATCAAAAAGAGTGTGGAACTTAAGTCTGAATTAATTAAAGTAGAAAAACTAAAGGCCGTCGAGCAAATGGGTGCGGCCATTTCCCATGAAATTCGGAATCCGCTCACCGCTGCGAGCGGGTTTGTCCAATTACTTAACGATGACTATCTTCCAAGACATAAACGACGGGAATATCTCTCGATTGTTAAAGATGAACTTAATTCTGCCGAACGAGTCATTCAAGATTATTTAACATTTGCCAAGCCATCGTTAGTTTCAATCGAAGAACTTAATGTCAAAAATGAACTAAAGCAAATCATTAGCATCGTAACTCCGATGGCAAATCAAAATTCGGTTGAGATTATCACTAATTTTTCAGTGATTGGATTCATCAAGGGTGATCGACAACGATTCCGCCAATGCTTTATTAATATCCTTAAAAATGCTGTTGAGGCAATGCCGCATGGCGGTCAGCTATATATTGAAACCCATTTTAGTCAAGATTATGTCACGATTTGTATCCGAGATACTGGAATTGGGATGACTTCCGAGCAACTTGAACGACTCGGTGAACCCTATTATTCAACAAAAGGCAAGAACGGTACAGGGCTTGGAATGATGGTGGTATATAGTATCGTACGTGCTATGCATGGTTTCATCCGGGTGGAAAGTGAAATCGAGGCTGGCACGACATTTTATATTAAGTTTCCTACCATTACCTCGATCAAGAAAAATGACAATTAACATAAAAAGAAGAAATCGACAGGCATGGTACCTGTCGATTTTTTTAGGCATACATTTTATTTTCTTCTTTTTGGAAAAAGCTTTTCATCGCATGAAATACATCCGCTTTTTGCTTGAGAATATAATAGCGGAATTGCTCATCCTTGATATTTTTGTAGGCTGACATTAATGTGGAATGGCGATTATACTGATTTACCTCACCATATCCAAACATGTTTGAGACTTTCATTAGTTCTTCAACCAGCTTGACGCAGCGAGCATTATCAGATGTTAGATTGTCACCATCAGAAAAGTGGAATGGATAGATGTTGAACTTTCGTGGATTATATTTTGCATCAATGATTTCTAAGGCTTTACGGTATGCAGAAGAACAGATGGTTCCGCCGCTTTCACCCTTGGAGAAGAAATCCTCCTCTGTCACAACCTTCGCTTCTGTATGATGGGCAATGAATTCTATTTCAACCGTTTCATATTTTGTACGCAAGAAGCGGGTCATCCAGAAGAAGAAACTCCTAGCCATATACTTTTCCCATATACCCATGGACCCACTCGTATCCATCATAGCAATCACGACTGCTTTTGAATCTGGTTTTATCACTTCATTCCACGTTTTAAATTTCAAATCGTCTTTGTAAATAGGATGGAAGGCAGGTTTTCCGTTCATTGCATTTCGCTTAAATGCAGACATCATGGTACGCTTCTTATCAATATTACCCATTAGACCTGTTTTGCGGATATCATTGAATTCAATATTCTCTACTAAATGTTCTTGTTCTTCTTTTCTTTTCAGATTTGGCAGCTCTAGTTGCTTAAATAAAGCTTCTTCTAATTCCATTAATGACACTTCAGCTTCAAAGTAATCTTCACCGGCTTGATCCCCAGCACCTTGCCCTTTCCCTGGACCTTTTTGCGCATTGGAACCGTCACGAGCAATAACGTCACCTACTTGGCTCTCACCGTCACCTTGGCCCACGTGTTTGTTTTTGTCATAATTGTAGCGGATTTTATATTCGTCCAGTGAACGAATTGGAATTTTCACTACATCGCGTCCATTAGACATAATGATACTTTCTTCTGTAATTAAGTCAGGAAGATTGTTTCGAATTGCCTCCTGGACTTTTTCTTGATGCCTTTGCTGGTCATCGTGGCCTTTGCGGTGGAGGGACCAATCTTCTCTTGAAATCACAAATTGATGGTTATTGTCAGACAATGTAAACCCCTCCTTATGAATTTTTTATTTTCCTGAGTCACATTTTGTTTCAAATGTCATAAAATAACCCGAGTGTAAAAATGCATATAATGTTGATTACTTTATCCTATGCAGAAACCGCAAATAATTTACAAATTATTTTGACAATTGGGCTTATGCTATTAAAAATGGACGAGCATCGTTAGCTCGTATTGAAAAAAACAGACTGGCAGATCTTTCCGCCAGTCCATGCTATTTTTCTAGGGAAATTCCTAATTAACGGTTTAATAGGCTTCCTACATAACGCAGGAGTTCGTTTGCGGATGTTGAGTTATAGCCGTGTTCGTCAATTAATCTAGCAACAACATCGTTAATTTTCTTTAACTGCTGCTCATCAGGCGTTTTGGATGATGTGGTAATCTTCACGACATCTTTAAGGTCAGCAAATAATTTCTTTTGAATCGCTTCACGCAGCCTATCATGAGAGTTGTAATCGAATCGTTTCCCTTTTCTTGCAAAGGCAGAAATTCGAATCAGGATTTCTTCCCTAAATGCTTTTTTGGCGTTTTCAGAAATACCAATTTGTTCTTCAATCGAACGCATTAATTTTTCATCTGGATTGATTTCCTCACCAGTTAATGGATCACGAAGTTTAGCTTTGTTACAATAAGCCTCAACATTATCAAGGTAATTATCCATTAACGTTTTCGCGGATTCTTCATAAGAATAAACAAAAGCTTTTTGAACTTCGTTTTTGGCGATATTATCATACTCTTTACGAGCAACCGAAATATAATTCATATAGCGCTCACGCAGTTCGGCTGTGATTGAAGGATGTTGATCCAGTCCGTCTTTTAATGATCTTAATACATCTAAAGCATTAATAGAAGGCACTTCTTTCCGGATGATCGTAGATGAGATTCGGTTTATGACATAACGCGGGTCAATACCGCTCATGCCTTCATCTGGATACTCCTTCTTTAGTTCACTTACGTCAACTGCATTAAAGCCTTCAACGTTTTCACCGTCGTAAAGACGCATTTTCTTGACTAAGTCAATATCACCTTTTTTAGGTTCTTTTAGACGGGTTAGAATCGTAAACATCGCCGCTACGCGTAATGTATGCGGTGCGATGTGCACATCCGAAACATCACTTTCACTAATCATCTTTTCATAGATTCTTTCTTCCTGTGAAACTTTTAAATTATACGGAATTGGCATAACGATAATCCTAGAATGCAAGGCCTCATTCTTCTTGTTCGAGATAAATGAGCGGTATTCCGTTTCGTTCGTATGCGCCACTATCAGCTCATCTGCTGAAATTAATGCAAACCTTCCTGCTTTAAAGTTTCCTTCTTGTGTTAACGAAAGGAGGTGCCATAAGAATTTTTCATCACATTTCAACATTTCCTGGAATTCCATCATTCCACGGTTTGCTTTATTTAGTTCACCATCAAAGCGGTAGGCACGTGGATCTGATTCTGAACCAAATTCAGCAATAGTGGAAAAGTCGATACTGCCAGTTAAGTCAGCAATATCTTGAGATTTTGGATCGGATGGGCTGAAGGTTCCGATTCCAGTTCGCTTATCCTCTGAGAAAAAGATTCTTTCTACTTGCACATCTTCAATTCTCCCGCCATACTCCTGCTCCAGCCTCATCATATTTAATGGCGAAAGATTTCCTTCAATTCGAATACCATACTCTTCATAAAAATCCCGACGTAAATGATGCGGGATTAAATGAAGCGGATCTTCATGCATTGGACAGCCTTTAATGGCGAATACAGAGCCTCTATCCGTGTGAGAATAGGCCTCTAACCCACGTTTGAGCATAGTAACAAGAGTAGATTTCCCTCCACTTACCGGACCCATTAATAATAGAATTCTCTTTCTTACATCCAGCCTTTTAGCTGCAGGATGGAAGTATTCCTCGACGAGCCTTTCAAGTGATTCCTCTAAGCCAAATAATTGATTACTAAAAAAATTGTATTGCTTTGTTCCTTTAACTTCCTCAATCCCAGAGTCTTTGATCATATTGTATACGCGTGAATGTGCCGATTGTGCAACCCATGGCTTCTCTTTTAACAACAGTAAATAATCTCCAAATGACCCTTCCCAACGTAGCTTTTCTTCCTCTTCTCGAAACATCTCAATTTTTTTTAGGATATCCATAAGGCCCTCCCCCTGTAGCGTTATCAGAGACGATTAATATACTCTATGCACCAATGAACTTGAACATGCGTAACGTTGAAGTATTCCTTCCTATCTTTTTTCTTTTAAGAAAAGATTGGAATATTGCTCTTTTCATTTTTTTAAGATAGGCTATAATAAATGTATATGTGTCTAATTAGAGAAATATCTTAAAATTAAGGAGGCTTTACATAAGCATGGGAACATTTCTAGTTGTTTTAGTTATGGTGGCGTTTCTAGCAGCTATCTTTACAGCAGGTTATAATGATAAGCCAGGTTCAAATAAATAAAGTTATTATTAAAATAGGCTGCCTTGTAGGCAGCCTTTATTATTTATAAGAATTGTATCGTTTGGTGCGAAGCTGTACGCTTTTTTGTAAAAACTGTACACTTTTATATCAGATTCATCTTGTTTTTTTGAACAAATTCCTTCATATACATCCGTGTTTGTTTTTCAAGCATATTCGCCATTTGCTCTGTCCAGCGATCTTTTCTTTTTCCATCTGTGCGCTGTTCATAATAGGTAGAAATGATTTGATCGTATTCTTGAAGCTGACGTAAATAAACTTCTTTATCCTGTTGGTATTCTTCTTCATGATAGACATGTTCAAGGGGCAGCCTTGGCTTTTGATCATTAATACGTTCCGGATAACCAACTGTCATACCGAAAAGAGGAATGACTCTCTCTGGTGTCTTTAATAATTCCTTGACTGCCTCCAGATTATTACGGATTCCACCTATGTAACAAATGCCCAGCCCCATCGATTCCGCTGCGATTGCTGCATTTTGAGCAGCTAACGCGGCATCGATTAGCGCTACCATAAATTTCTCTGTACTTTCAATTGAAGTTAGAACATCCTGCCCTTCCATTTCTCCAATCAATTCATGACGGCTTAAATCTGCACAGAAGACAAAAAGATGACCATTCTCTGCAACATATTCTTGGTTACCAGCTATCTCCGCAAGTCTCCTCTTTTTTTCCTTATCCTTGATGCCGATAATCGAGTAGGCCTGAATAAAACTAGATGTAGACGCAGCTTGAGCACTTGCGACAATTGTTTTAATTTGTTCATCACTTAACGGCTTGTCCTTAAAATGACGGATAGATCGATGATTTAATAAAGTAGTAATGGTTTCATTCATTGAAATCCTTCCTTTCTATTTAGCAAAAAGAGGCCTTTGTCGGCCTCTCACGTCTTATTTCAAATGGCCATAATCTTGCTGGCGCAACGCTTCATAGATTAGAATCGCGGCGGTGTTCGATAAATTCAAGGAACGAATATTGTCGTTCATCGGAATCCTCAGGCTGACATCCTTATTATTTTCTATCACATCTTTCGGCAGCCCGGTCGTTTCACGGCCAAAAATGAAGAAATAATCTTTATCACGATTGCTATAGTCAAAGGAACTATAAGCCTTCTCACCGAATTTTGTGATATAAAAAAACTCTCCGCCTTCATTTTTCTGATAAAAGTCATCGAGAGAATCATAATAAACAATGTTTACGAACTCCCAATAATCCAATCCCGCTCTCTTTAACATTTTATCATCCGTTGAAAACCCTAATGGACGAATCAAGTGTAAGGATGTATCGGTTCCAGCACAGGTTCTCGCAATGTTTCCTGTGTTTGAAGGTATTTGCGGCTGATATAGTACTACATGTATTGCCAAGAATCTCACCTCATAAAAAAAACTCTTTTACCATTATACCATTATCGACATACCAAACAAATTTTCTTAACCAGCCACAATCGTGAAAAATTTATATTTAATATTGGGCGTGTAGGCGGATGAATCTTCATAGGCCCAGTACCGCATACGGCTGTTATACGTATTTGCATTTACGAGCGGCATTCCATATGCATCCTTACCCGTTACGATCGTGTTATGGTTATAACGGCCATCTCCCTCGAAATCATAGCAGATGACATCCCCCAATAACAATTGATCTGGGCTGCTGACTTCCCTTGCCCTTAAGCCGCTTTTCGAATTAGCCAAATACAACCGCAGCGAATGAGCCACTGTCCAGCTGTAACTCCAATTATTATTTTGGAGCCACCAGCCTATTCCCCTGTTCGGATACCCTCTCATCGGCGCGCCGCCTGCGTGAAGACATTGCGAAATATAATTCGTACAGTTGTTTTCAAACGTCTTATAGGCCGGATTGTAGCTATTCCACCAGCGTTCCGCATATTGAACAGCTTTTAAGCGATTATACCGGTAACTAATCCGTTCTTCCTGTGCCTCCACTGCCGTGATTTCCAACTCAGGATGCTTCACATAAGGATTCATTTCTTTATCCATAATCAAATCATTCTTAAAAAACTTGCACATTCGTACTTCTACTTCTTCCTCTTGATACAGCGTTCCTTTTTGCCTAATCAGGTATTGGTAATGAACCTGGTAGAGCGCGGTTTGAAAATCCCCGTCCACAGATTGATTGATAATATCCCCGCGTGCCTTCACCTTTACGATTTCTGCTGAACGTTTTGCTAAAGACTCTAGCTTCTGCTCGGCCTTTTCATAATTCCCAGACTGCCTCTTACTCTTTGAAACAAATTGTTCAACTCGACCATCAAACAATTCTTGGAGTGATTGATCCACCTTCATCTCCCCCTTCTGTTTCATACATATGTGTATAAGGGAAATTTAATCAAAAAAAATGAGCAAAGACAGAATGTCCACTGCTCATTTAGTTCTTTAGTTTTAGTAAGTTTTTTTCAATTTCACTCTTCACTTCGAAATCGGCTTCTGTTGCCGCTGCCTTTTCCAGCGCTTCGACTGCTTCTGGACTGCCAATTTTCCCGAGAGCCCAGGCTGCGGTTTCCTTTAGGACAGAGCTAGTTTCATTTTCTAACACACCTAGTAAATCAGGGACAGCACTTTCGTCCTTGAAATGGGCCAGGGCGATGATGGCATTGCGCTGGATTGGCTTTTTTCCTCTCCACGATCCTGCTGCTGACCCAAATTTGTTTTTAAATTCACGATTGCTCATTTTTAAAATGGGTCTCAGTAATGGCTTGGCTATCTCGGGGTCTGCCTCCATTTCCTCATGGAAGTGAAAATCCTTCCCTTTATTGACTGGACAAGAAGTCTGGCAGGAATCACAGCCATACACCCGGTTGCCAATCTTATCTCTAAATTCCTCAGGAATCACGGATTTAGTTTGTGTTAAAAAGGCGATACAGCGCTGCGCATTAATTTGACCGCCTTGTACCAGCGCTCCCGTCGGGCAGGCTTCGATACAAGCCGTACAGGAGCCGCATTGATCCTCCATCGGTGAATCGGGAGCAAAAGGAATACTGGTAATCATTTCGCCAAGATAGACGTAAGAGCCAAACTCCGGCGTCATGACCGCACAGTTTTTACCGCTCCAGCCAATCCCAGCCCTCACGGCAGCCGCACGGTCAGAAAGCTCTCCGGTATCGACCATTGATTTGAGTCGAGCATCCGGGACTTTTGCTAAAATAAACTCCTCCAGCTTTTTTAACCGATCTCGTAAAATATGATGATAATCTAATCCCCATGAAGCACGGGAAAAAAATCCTCTCCGTTCGCCTTTTTTCCCTTCAACACGAACCTTCATTTTCGAAGGATAGGCCAGAGCGATAGAAATAATGGAACGTGGTTCTGGAAGATGCAATGCGGGTGTAACCCGTTTTTCAATATCCGGTTCTTCAAAGCCGGATTGATACCCAAGTTCTTGCTGGCGAATCAATCTGTTTTTCAACTCAGTGAAAGGGTCTGCCGTGGTAAAACCAATTTTATCTATGCCAATCGTTTTACTATACGCAATGACTTCCTCCTTCAATTGGTCAATATTCATTCGGTAACCTCCCTCCCTTTAAAAGTGATCTATAGTAAGCCGTTAATTTTTCGGTACACATCTCATTATGATAAACTATTTTCATGAAATTTTGGAGGTGGAATCATTGGAAATTCAGCTTTCGTCAGAAATCATCAGCAAGATTCCTAATTTTAAGCTTGGAATCATCGAATACAAAGATATTACCGTCGGCGATTCACCACAAATGGTAAAAGGAAGACTGCAGCTTTTTCAAGAGTCGATTTACTTTGATTTAGAAAATAAAAATCTAACAGAGCTGCCAGGAATTCAGGAATGGCGCAGTATCTTTAAAACATTTGGCAAAGACCCAAATCGTTATCGCCATTCTGCAGAGGCTCTATACCGCAGAGTACAGAAACAGAATTATCTTACCACAGTCCAAAGTGCCATTGATATCAATAACTTTTTCTCCCTGCAATATCAAGTGCCGATTGGTATTTATGACAGCGATCAATTAGAGGGACCGATAAGGATCGAAGTTGCAAAGCCAGGAGAAGAATATTTAGGATTGAATGGCCGGAAAAATTCATTAGAAAATCTGATTGTCTCATCGGACGAGCTTGGACCATTTGGAAGTCCTTTTATAGATTCCAATAGAGCACCGGTAACGGTAACAACCAAAAATGCGCTGCAGATCATCTACTTACAGCCTTCTACAGCGGTGAAAAGTGCTGAAAGACTGACAGAATCGTTGATGAAGATGTTTACACAAATTCATGGCGGTGATGCAAACTACAATATAGCCGAAGCGATTAGCGCCGACTAATAAAAATGCCAAAATATAAAAAAACGCAATGCATCGTTCTCTAGTAACGATACACTGCGTTTGGTAATATGTATGGAGCGGGTGATGAGAATCGAACTCACAACATCAGCTTGGAAGGCTGAGGTTTTACCACTAAACTACACCCGCACAAAAATAATTATTAACAAAATATAATGACCTTAAACACAGTTACTATCTTACAAAGTTTTTTCTCTATCGTCAAGGGAATTTTGCATTTTTTGTCGAAAAAATCATTAAACAAAAAACATCCGATGGGACCTTCATTGTTTAATGATATGCCAGCGTAAAAGTATAAATACCATTAATAAAATTTTTCCTTACATAAATTTCAAATACATTAAATGGGCACCATCAAGGGAATAGCAATAATAAAATCTGCCAAAGATACTAATAGAAATATTTAATCTGTTTGCTAGGGAACCTCTGTTATTCCAACAAAATCTTTATAACATTATCCAAATACTTTGTTGCATTATATCCATAAATCTCCAGCCTTTTAGGAATTACTTTTTCTCCTGCGGTGTTACTCTGTAACTCCGTGCTTTGAACTGTAATGAAATGACGGGGTTGCTCGATTTCATCATATGGGACAGGTTCATTCATATCGTATTCGACCCCGTTTTTATCAATAAGTACGCCTTCAGAACTCATCTCCATTGAACTAATATCATTTTCATCCTCACCCATGATTTGGAAGTGGAACGTCTCATATGCACGATTTTCAATTTTATGATCGCTGATGACAACTTTGGTGGGCTGTCCAACCTCGACCTTGTCAATGGAGATTGTACTTCCTGCATATTCAAAGGTTTGAGGATATTCCTGAGTAGCATCCAGTTCGATGGTTTTTTGGTCATTAAACGTTAACTGAACGGATTCCAATTGAATGGTTACCTCCTTTGGCTTTTCTCCAAAAAGAGGATCAAAATGTCTTTGAAACGTAAACCAATTTCCGACTTGATGTGTTTCTAAAAAAGATCTGCCATACATATCAGCTTTCATTTTTTTATTGTTTACTTCCAGAATGTCAACATTAAGATTGTCTATCCGCTTCTCCGGTTGTTCATTATTAATACCATAGTGCAGAACCGTCGCTGTTGGAGCAATGGTTAGTTTATCAAATCGAACCGGAATTCCCTCGACTTCTGTTTCTTCATCCAATGAATATTCGACAGAAGGATTTTTGGTTACTGGAATCTCGAAGTTCCATTCCCCTGTTTCATACTCCATGTTCTCGTAAGCCCTAAAGCCATAAGGGTCACCGGAATCACGATTCAATTTCTGAAGCTTTGCGATCTTCAGTTTGATTGTCCCGTTTTCTTTTGTGAGTGGAAGCAGACTAATCTTCCCTTGATACACGTTTTTTTCTTTGTTATTTAGATCCGATTCAAGGTCGGGAGGATAGTAGCCTAGATATCCTTCACCGTTCATGATTACATGTTGGTTTTCCACAAAAACCCCTTCAAAATTGTCGATTGCATATTGATTGTCCTCATCTGTATCCTCTATCTCATAAAAAATAAGCGTCTGGACTTCATCAGCAATCGCACTTTTTATCTTTATTTTGATCCCGCTGCTTTCTGCTTCAAGGTTCAGGGTTTCCCCCAGGTCCTGTTGAAGAAAGGCACGCAATTCGTGATCCTCTTCGGTCCATGTATAGTAGAGGTTTGAAAACACCCCTGTAAAAACTTCTATACTCATTAATAATGCGAATACACATGCAAAAATGAGTCCTTTTCTTAAACGTTTCTTGTTCTTCTGTTGTCTATTCTTTTCCTTTTCTGCCAGCCTATCTCTGATGCTCTCTATTAAAACTGAAGGAACATGTAAATCTTCCAGCCTATCAGTGAGATTTAACCTGGTTACCATGACCTCCTGAAAGGCTGCTAAATCCTCCTGACAATTTTCACAATGATAAAGATGTTTCTCTAAATCAATCTTTCTCGGCCGGTCCAGCGTTCTTTCTAAATAATCAATGTAATCCTTATGATACTCCTTACAGCCATTATAAGTTGTTCCGTCCCCCATTTCGTTTCTAAGTGATTGGATTCCGGTAAACAAAAGGTCTTTCATCTTTTCCACGGAAACTTGGAGAAGATGTGCGACTTCCTCCTTTGGAATTCCCTTTACATAGGTGAGGACAATCGCTTCTTTCTCGTTCACTTTCAATTGATCTAGAGCTTTATATATATCCTGACGAGGTTCAGTTTCCACTCTAGCCAGCAAACTTCTATCCACAGCAAGCTCTCGACAGGTATGTATGAATATGGATGTAACCCACATTTCGAATGATGTTTCACTTTTAAATTGAGGCAATTGCTTGTGGACTTTAATAATGGACCGGTAAAAGAGCTCTTCCATTTGATGCTGATTACTAAGATAGGACAAACCAAGCGTATAGAATGATTGTTTATGCTGATCGAACCAATCGACGATGGAATCCACACTTCTTTCTTTTATTGTGGTGATTGAAATGGGATCTATTTTTGGAATCATAAATGTGTTCCCCCCTTTACCATTCTCTATAAACCTTTTTGTTTTCTCTTCAATAAAGTTCCTATATGCATTATTCTACAATTTACTTATATTTCCTCTTTTGCTTCATTTTTCTGATTCGATTTCCTTTCTAATAAAGAAGGAACATCTCTTATACAAGATGTCCCTTCAAATTTATTATCGAGCTAAAGCATTGATACTAGCCCTTTCTTTCTTTCCGTATAGTAAAAAGTAAAGACCAGAAGATACCAACACTACAACGCCTAAAATCATATAAAGAGTACTATAGCTCGTAAATGGCAGGAAGAATCCAAGCAAATAAGGACCGAATCCAAGCCCAGCGTCAAGAAATATAAAGAAAGTCGACGTTGCCAGTCCCATACGCTGAGGAGGTGTCAGCTTAACAGCGATTGCTTGAGTGCATGACTGCATATTCCCAAATCCGAGACCAATAAGTATACCGGCTAATAACAAAGTGATGCTGCTGTGGGCTGAACCCAAAAGCAGCATTCCAGCTGTAAAGAGAACAAATGCCGGATACATCACATAGTTTGCCCCTTTCACGTCCATTAAACGGCCTGTAAATGGACGCGAAATCAATACCGCTATTGAATACACAAGGAAGAAGAAACTTGCTGCACTAACCAGGTCAATCTCAAGTGCATAGAAATTAATAAAAGAAAGAACACTAGAGTAACAGAAACCTATAATTAAAGTAATCAATGCAATCGGAACTGCCTTTGGCTCAATAAAATGAGAGAGTTTGACTCCTTTTATTTCAGTGGTCTTTGTTGATCCTTCCAATGCCGGCACATTCACAAAAAATGCCGTGATCAAACTGAGGATTCCTAAAGCCAGACAGAGACTAAAAATTAATGTAGTACTTGTATGCTGGCTCATATATAGTCCAATGAACGGTCCGATTGCTGTAGACAATGTGGAACTCATACTGTAATAGCCGATACCTTCACCTTTTCGTCTTTTTGGAATAATCTGCGCCACAATCGTTCCTGTTGCTGTGCTTGCGATTCCCAGAGTAATACCATGTAATAAACGGGTAATAAGCAGGAAGGTGATACCCAAATGGATAAAATACAAAGACGTTGTTAAAATATAAAGAATTAATCCAATGAACAACGTTCTTTTACGGCCAATTGAATCGATACTACGGCCAATAAACAGACGCCCAATTAATGTCCCAACAATAAAAATCCCTGTAACAAGCCCGGCCTGGCTTGTAGAAGCATGATATTCCTCTACCGCATACACACCTATAATCACGATTAATAAATAAAAGACTAACGTTAACAAAAAATTGACGCTGGATACAATAATAAAATCCTTTGTCCATAATTTAGGTTTACTCACTTTTGCTTCCCTCGCCTTCCATAATATTTTCCTGTATCTTAGGAAGCGTTTGAAACGTAATCATTTGATCTTCATTAGCGATACCTTCCATAACCCTATTTTCCAAATCCGTTATTTTTTTTCTACATGTTTGGTAAATCTCTTCTCCTAATTCTGTTAACTGAATGACTTTTTCCCGCCTATCCATCCCCGGAATTTGCTTTACCAGTTGCAGATCTTCCAAACGTTGAACTCTCCTCGTGATGGTAGGTTTTTCTACATTATAATGATTTGCAATATCTACAAGTGTCGAAGGTCCATTGTTTTTTATATAAAAAATAACTTGCCATAAAGAGTAAGAAAGCTCATAAGGACTCATTAGTTCATTCAATTTAGTTATAAGTGCTCTATACAGACTTAAATAACGCTGAAAAATACCTTCCAATTCTGTCTCACCCTCCTGCACAAAGTAGTTACCATGGATAACTGTTACCGAAGATAACCATAAGTTTTTTTGAATGAGATGTCAAGGGGAACGTCTTGGAACTACCCCAGCCGAGGAGTTAACGGCAAGCGCTATTGCACTTTTCATGTATAATATAAATATCAATCGGACTGAGGTGGACGGCTTGGAATATAAACAAATAAAACCCAAAAAAATATATGAGGAAGTAACCGAAGCTCTGCAGGAGATGATTCGCAGTGGACAACTGCCGCCTGGGAGTAAACTTGAATCTGTGCAGCAGCTGGCAGAAAACTTTCAAGTAAGCAGGTCAGCTATACGTGAAGCATTATCCGCTTTGAAAGCAATGGGATTAGTCGAAATGAAGCAAGGAGAAGGTACTTATGTTAAGGAATTTAATGCGAAACAAATGACCTTCCCCCTATCAAGCGCCATCCTTATGAATAAAACGGATGTTGCCCATCTTTTAGAAGTGAGAAAAATCATTGAAACCGGCACAGCTGCATTAGCAGCCAAAAATCGGAGTGAAGATGATTTAGCAGAGATGGCCGATGCTCTCAAAGAAATGGAACGGGTCCAAGGCGATGAAGAGCTCGGGGAGAAAGCAGACTTTCAGTTTCACTTAGCCGTATCTGCTGCAGCTGGCAATCCCATATTATCCACTTTACTCGATCAAGTGTCAGAGCTTATGATCGAAACGATGAAAGAAACAAGGCGCTTATGGTTGTTCTCCAAACAAACCACGACAGAAAATTTAGCAATAGAACATGCCAAAATCTATCATGCTATTTTAGAAATGGACGAAGAAAAGGCAAAGATATCAATGATTGAACATCTTGAAAACGTCGAAAGCCTTCTAAATAAATATTTTTTTGAAACCGATGAAAAGCAATTCAATTTATAGCTAATTCAAGCGCATTTAAGCTCTCAGAGCAATAAAGATTAAGAAAAGAGCCTTTACAAAAAAGCTCAGAAGTTTGAGCTTTTTTGTAAAATAAAATGTGAACACTTTCATTTATTTAAATATTTGTTATAGTATTAATTATTAGATATGGTTTATTATCATTAAGTCATCTGATGACCTGTTGATTGACTTTTACTGAAATAAGGGGTTAAAGAAATAAGTTTAGGTATAAGGGAGCGAGAAAAATGAAAGTCACACTTTTTGCTACTTGCTTAGTAGATATGTTTCAAGGTGATGTTGGCAAAGCAACAGTGGAAGTACTAGAAAGACTTGGATGCGAAATTGATTATCCAGAATCACAAATTTGCTGCGGGCAGCCTTCCTATAACAGTGGGTACGTAAAAGAATCAAAAGAAGCAATGAAAAGTATGATTACTACCTTCGAACATGCGGAGTATGTGGTTTCTCCAGCTGGTTCCTGTGCTTATATGTTTAAAGAATACCCACACATCTTTAAGGGTGATCCTGTTTGGGAGCCAAAAGCCCAAGCCCTGGCAGATAAAACCTATGAATTCACGGAATTTATCGTCGATGTGTTAAAAGTAGAAGATGTGGGTGCGAAATTAGAAGGAAATGCAACCTTCCACACTTCCTGTCATATGACTAGATTACTGGGAGTCAAACAAGCACCGATGACCTTATTAAGTCATGTTAAGGGGTTACAATTTACCGAACTGCCAGGTAAAGAAAGATGCTGCGGATTCGGAGGGACCTTCTCCGTTAAAATGGGGAATATTTCAGAGCAAATGGTTGATGAAAAGGTTTGTACAGTTGAAGAAACCGGGGCAGATATATTAATCGGGGCAGACGCTGGCTGCTTAATGAATATAGGCGGCCGTATTACCCGAAAAGTCATGCCGGTTAAAGTCATGCATATTGCCGAAGTCCTTAACAGCCGATAAAAAAAGATTACAGTATTAAAAAGGGGGATGACCAATGTCAATGAAAATAAGCGAAGATAAGTTTACTGACCGCGTTGATAAAGGACTTCAAGATTCCTTCATGCGTGGAGCTGTTTCGAGTGCCCAAGGGCGATTTCAATCTCGTCGTTTGGGCGCTGCAGAAGAGTTAGGGAACTGGGAAGATTGGCGCTCACACGGGGAAGAAATCCGCCAGCATGTACTAGAAAACCTAGACTATTATTTATACCAGCTAAGTGAGAATGTCTCCAAACGTGGAGGACATGTCTTCTTTGCTCAAACGGCTAAAGAGGCAACAGAGTATATTAAGAATGTCGCGGAAAAGAAAAGTGCTAAAAAAATTGTAAAATCAAAGTCGATGGTGACGGAAGAAATCCATTTAAATGCAGGTCTTGAGCAATTAGGTTGTGAGGTGATTGAAACAGACCTAGGGGAATACATTTTGCAAGTAGATGACCATGAACCTCCTTCTCACATTGTTGTTCCTGCGCTGCACAAAAATAAGGAGCAAATCCGCGATGTTTTTAAAGAAAAGCATGGATATCAACAGACAGAAAAACCAGAAGAGCTTGCTTTACATGCGCGTGAAAAACTGCGTCAAGAATATTTGACAGCTGATATCGGAATAACAGGATGTAATTTTGCCATCGCTGAAACCGGCTCGATTACCCTCGTGACAAACGAAGGAAATGCCGATTTAGTATGTGCCTTACCGAAAACACAAATTACAGTAATGGGAATGGAGCGACTAGTTCCAACCTTTGAAGAGATGGAAGTCCTTGTTAGTTTATTAACGAGAAGTGCTGTCGGGCAAAAACTGACGAGCTATATCACCACGTTAACAGGCCCGAGAGAGGACGGCGATGTCGACGGACCAGAAGAGTTTCACCTGGTCATTGTAGATAACGGCAGATCGGACATTCTTGGCGGTGAATTCCAATCCATTCTCCAATGTATCCGATGTGCAGCCTGTGTAAATGCCTGTCCCGTTTATCGACATGTCGGCGGCCATTCATACGGTTCCATCTATTCTGGTCCTGTCGGTGCGGTGCTATCACCGTTACTAGGCGGATATGATGATTATAAAGAGCTACCCTATGCCTCGACTTTATGCGGGGCCTGTACAGAGGCATGTCCGGTCAAAATTCCACTGCATCAGCTTCTTCATAAACATCGCCAAGTCATCGTGGAAAAAGAAGGACGAGCTCCGATCTCTGAAAAGCTTTTGATGAAGGCATTCGGTTTTGGTGCATCCTCCCCTGCTCTTTATAAATTTGGTTCAAAACTGGCAGCGCCGGTAATGTCGCCATTTACGCAGGATGAAAAAATCTCAAAAGGTCCGGGCCCTTTAAAAGCATGGACAGAATCAAGGGATTTCCCTGCACCAAATAAAGAAAGATTCCGTGATTGGTTTAAAAATCGTCCGAAAGGTGGAAATCATTCATGATAGGTACCATACAGAATCGCGATGCATTTTTAGGAAAAATAGCCAGCCGGCTAGGCCGTAAACAAAAAATGGAAATAGAAAGACCCATCTGGAATTTTCATCCCCAAGATGAAGTTCTAAAAGGCAGCTCACAAGATGAGCTTGTGGACGTATTACGGGAACAATGTAAAAATATCCATACGAATTTTGTCATGACCTCAAGTGCTAATCTATCTGACTCATTAAAAGAAGTGGTAAACCACAATGGCGGCGGCCCAATTGTCACCTGGAAAGATGAACGCTTTTCACAATTTGGCCTCGAAAAATTAATGAAGGAAGAATGGCCTCAAGAGGGAATTGATCTTCATATTTGGGATCATACAAAAGGCGAAGAAAATATCGCAAAGGCCGAGGCTGCAAATATCGGAATTACGATCAGTGATGTAACATTGGCGGAATCAGGCACAGCCGTTCTCTTTAGCAGCAAGGATAAAGGGAGAACAGTCAGCTTTTTACCTGCGACTTCCATCATAATAATCCCGAAAAGCAGCATCGTTCCCCGCATGACACAAGCGGCCCGTATCATAAATGAAAAAGTAAAAAACGGCGAACAAATCGCCTCCTGCATTAACTTCATCACAGGACCCAGCAACTCAGCAGACATCGAAATGATCCTAGTTGTTGGCGTTCATGGACCCATTAAAGCAACCTATATCATTGTAGATGATATTTAAGGTGACAGGATAGGAGAACCACCCTGCTCTAACGGCGCAGGGTGGTTTTCTGTTTTTCTAAAACATTTATGCTGATAGTTTGATATCTTTTTCCTTTTTTCCTCTATTGGAATACAAAATAAATAATAGTATAAACCATAGAGGTGTCAACAATAAGGAAGGACGTGTTTCTTCGGCAGCCAGCATAATGATAAGAATCATAGCAAACAACGTTAGGACCGCATAATTAATAAATGGTGTGAATGGTGCTTTAAATGTTGATTTAGCATGTAATTGCGGGCGTGTTTTCTTATACTTTATATGACAAATTAATATAACACCCCAAACCCAAATAAAACAAATGGCACTAATGGTTGTCACGATTCCAAAAGCTTGTGCCGGAATAAGTTTACTCAAAAGCGCACCGACCGATACCACAAGCGTGGATGTCCATAATGCGTTACTTGGTACATAATTTCTATTCAGTTTTGCAAAATTAGATGGAGCCTGATTATTTTTGCTTAAATTGAAAAGGATCCGGCTTGTTGAAAACAAACCGCTGTTGCAGGCAGAAGCGGCTGAAGTTAATACAACAAAATTAATAATTCCTGCGGCAATAGGAACTCCGACCAAACTAAATGTTTTTACAAATGGGCTTTCTGCTGCATTTAGCTGGGTCCAGGGATTCACACATAGTAGGATAATCAATGCACCTACGTAGAAAAAAAGAATTCTTGCAGGAATTTTATTAATAGCCGATGGGATATTCTTTTCTGGATTGGAGGTTTCCGCTGCCGATACACCCACTAGCTCAACTCCCACATATGCAAATACAACCATTTGGAATGATAGTAAGAAACCTGAAATTCCGTTCGGAAACAGTCCTCCATGTTCCCAAAGATTTTGAATTGTTACCGTTCCAGCATCGGTCTTGAATCCCATCACAAGCAATATAACCCCAATACCAATTAATACGAGAATAGTAATTACTTTTATTAAAGCAAACCAAAACTCCAATTCACCAAAAAGCTTTACCGTTAATAGATTAAGTCCTAATAAAATGATTAATGAGATGATAGCAGGTACCCATTGCGGAATGTCAAACCAATATTGTATATAGACTCCAACTGCAATAACATCAGCCATAGCAACCATAATCCAACAAAACCAATATGTCCATCCTGTTATAAATGCTGCCCGAGGTCCAAGATAATCTTCTGCAATATCGGTAAACGATTGGTAACCTGCTTTAGACAACAGGAGTTCCCCTAGCGCCCTCATAACGAAAAAAACGGCGATACCCACGATTAAATATGCAAAGATGATGGATGGACCTGCCAGTTGTATCGCTTTACCTGACCCTAAAAATAACCCAGTGCCAATGGTTCCGCCAATGGCAATTAATTGAACATGCCGATTTTTTAAATCCCTCTTTAATTCTTGCTGTGCCAAAACAAATTCCTCCCTAAAACTACTTTTAATGTGAAACGATGAGCAATAGATTTACCCAATAAAAAAAAGAGATTGGATGTTCTCCAATCTCTTAGGTCTAAGAATAACAAATAATAGTTGTCATGCTAATGAATATCAGCATAACAAATAAATATTCAGTACTCTTCTGTCCTTTTGCCTGAGATTGTGAACCCTTCGGCGCCGCTAAAATTCTAGCGGTCTCTCCAGAAGCTGCTCCTGCTATAGTTTGATCCATAGCATTCATAGCTGCTAATTATTAAATTTTTTATTGCGATAGTATTTTCAATATTTTATAAGTTTAATAGTAATTAAATACTTTGTCAACAACAACAAATAACACTCTGTTTTTTCAAATGATTAACCTAATACTCAAACCAATTATTATCCACCACTTTTTTATACCAATAATAACTGTCTTTTTTCCAACGTATTAAGGTATTAAAATCAACATGGACAATTCCAAACCTCTTACTATACCCTTCTGCCCATTCAAAATTATCCAACATAGACCACAAGAAGTAACCTTTAATATTCACTCCTGATTCTATAGCTCTGCTTAAGGCTGTTAAATGCTGCTGAAGGTATTTAATTCTCCTGTTGTCTTTTATAGTGCCGAAGACAGGCTCATCATTGTAGCATGCCCCATTTTCAGTAATATAAATGGGTACATTTCCATATCTTTCTGTCACATATGTTAATACTTTATAAAATCCTTCCGGATAAACTGGCCACCCTATATCGGTACGTTCATATCCCATTTCTACCGTTTCACAATTAAATAGCCCAGTATTCTCCTTATATCGTCCAATTTGACCTGCATAATAATTAATTCCTAAAAAATCAATTGGCTGTTGGATGATTTCCATATCGTCTTCCTCTATAGAAAGCTCCACACCTTTCTCCTTAAACCAGTCCACTAAATGCTGAGGATATTCCCCTTTAAACACAGGATCCATAAACCATCTAACTTGATGATCAATCTCTCTGTAACATGCCTCAACATCTTCTGGCCTATTGCTAAATGGTTCGAACCATGTTGTATTTGGAGCATAGCCAATTTCACCATTTATGCCAAGCTCTCTAAATTTTTGAACAGTCCGGCCATGGGCCACCAATAGATGATGAGAAATATCGGTCGCTAGTTGTAAGTCTGTATTTCCAGGCGCATGGGCACCTGCATAATTAGCAATATATGAAATACATAATGGTTCATTTAGCGTAATCCATTTTTTTATTTTCCCATTAAATTCCTTAAACATCGTCTCTGAATATTCCACAAAAGCTTCAACACTATCACGGTTTGCCCAGCCGCCTTTGTCTTGTAAAGCTTGTGGAAGATCCCAATGATAGAGTGTACACATTGGTTCAATTCCATTTTCTATTAATTTATCAACAAATTTATGATAGAATTCTAATCCCTTACGGTTGATATCACCTGTACCATTCGGAAAAATACGGGGCCAGGAAACTGAAAATCGATAGGTATCAATCCCCAGCTCCTTCATCATTTTAATGTCTTCCTCATATCTATGGTACGAATCACAGGCAACGTCTCCGTTATCTCCATTTACCACCTTTCCAGGTGTATGGGAAAAGGTATCCCAAATTGAGAGTCCACGGCCATCTTCAAAGGCTGCCCCTTCGATCTGATAAGAAGCAGTAGCGGTTCCCCACTTCATGTCCTTTGGAAATTGAATAATTGTCATATTAAGTCCCTCTATCAATCTATTTTTGTAATTTGAAAATCTCAAGGACATACCTTTCAAGAGGTATGTCCTCTTGTCATTAACCTATTTGGTTACAGGCCAACTGTAAAACTTTGGCTGCCTTGTTCTGGTATCAGTTTCATACCCAGCTCAGTCGCTTCAACTGTTACATTATCAGTCTTGCTTAATACTGAAATGCCTCTTACTACCATGCACCAAGGTTTTCCTTTTGTTTCAGTAACATTTACCACGAGTTCTTTTCCAAAACGAGCTGCTGTGACAGCTAATTCTATCTCTGATTTTTGATTACGGACAGTAGCACTGATCGTTTTTCCATCTTCTAGCTGGAAAAGATGAAGTTCCACATTATCCGCATAATCATAATCTGCATGGTATTCATCTGAACCTATTGCGATGATCGAGTTAGGACGTGCATATAATGGAAGACTCAAATAATCATGATTTTCATGGATCCATGTTCCGCCTTCCACTATTTCATTTGTTAATAGGTGGGTCCATTTCCCTTTAGGGAGATAAAAGGAGGCATCCCCTTCTTCATTTAGAATAGGAGCTACAAGCAGGGAATCCCCAAACATATATTGCCTATCAAGTGCTTCCGCTGCCAAATCTTCTTGGAATTCAAGAAGCATTGCTCTCATCATTGGAAGTCCTAGTGTAGAGGATTCATTCGCTGAATTAAAAATATACGGCATTAATTTTGCCTTTAATTTCGTAAAGAATTTTGTTACCTCTACTGCTTCGTCATCATATGCCCAAGGTACCCGGTAAGACTTACTGCCGTGTAAACGGCTATGACTTGATAGCAGGCCAAATGCAACCCAGCGCTTAAATAAATCAGCTGGCGCTGTACTTTCAAATCCGCCAATATCATGACTCCAAAATCCAAAACCTGTCAATCCAAGTGACAATCCCCCTCTGATACTTTCAGCCATTGATTCATAGGTAGCATCACAATCACCGCCCCAATGGACTGGGAATTGTTGGCCGCCCGCAGTGGCTGACCTGGCAAATAAGGTTACCTCACCCTCTCCGAGCTTATCCTTTAATACATCAAATACTACTTTGTTATATAAAAACGTATAATAATTGTGCATTTTGTCTGGGTCTGAACCATCATAGTAAACAACATCCACAGGTATTCTTTCACCAAAATCAGTCTTAAAGGAATCAACACCCATACCTACTAATCTTCTAAGATGGCTGGCATACCATTCACAAGCAGCCGGATTTGTGAAATCCACAATTCCCATGCCTGGCTGCCATCGATCCCACTGCCACACATCTCCATTAGGTCGTTTAATAAGATAGCCGTTAGCAGCGGCTACATCAAATAGTTTGGATTCTTGAGCAATATACGGATTAATCCAAACACAAATTTTTAAATCCTTCTCTTTCATCCGTTTTAACATTCCATCTGGATCAGGAAACATTTTCTGATCCCATTCAAAGTCGGTCCAGTTTAACGCCTCCATCCAGAAACAATCATAATGGAAAACAGATAATGGGATATCTCTTTCCCGCATTCCTTCTACGAAACTATTAACCGTTTCTTCATCATAGTTTGTCGTAAATGAGGTAGATAACCATAGTCCAAATGACCAAGCCGGCGGCAATGCAGGTTTCCCTGTTAAGGTTGTATAATTGGATATAACATTTTTCAATGTTTCTCCGCCAAAAATAACGTATTCTAATGATTCCCCCTTAACGCTGAATTGAACTTTTGATACTTTTTCTGAAGCGATTTCTAAGGAAACATTTTCTGGATGGTTAATAAATACTCCATAACCTTTATTGGATAGGTAAAAAGGGATATTTTTATAGGATTGCTGTGATGCCGTACCGCCATCCTGGTTCCATAATTCAACTACTTGGCCATTTTTCACAAATGATGTAAATCGTTCTCCAAGACCGTAAATATTTTCCCCAACACCTAAATTCAGTTCCTCTCTCACATAGGTTCTTTTATTAGCACTTTCGGTTATATGAGTCATTGCCTTATAACCACTGGCCGTCATTTTTTTGCCATTATAATAGTATTTAACTTCCCATGGTCCTTTTTTATTTATAACTGCACTCATTTTCCCGCTAGTAAAATGAATTTGGTCTTCCCTTTCCTCTATTGAAACAGGGACTTGCTTTTTAAATAAATTGAATTCCGGTCCACGCTTAACTTTCCCTTTATGGTGTACTATTTTTACACGAATCGCATCTTCAATTGGTGCTGAGAATTCAACTGTCAATAATGCTGTATCTAACTGGAATGCACGGTCGGATAGATCCTTCGGCGCAACTAATACCTTTAGTGTGTTTCCGGATTGTGTTGCTTTAAAAAACTGCACCCCAGAAATCAGCTCGAGTCCTTCTCGAATTAACCAATAACCGTCTGTAAATTTCATGATTTCACCTCGTAATTTATTGAATCCATTTAATCTATAAAAAATAAATACCATTTTGTTAAAAGAGACCCAGATGTGACTTGGGTCTCTTATTTTGTTTCTTATTCACCTAGTCGATTTTAGTTATTCCAAAGCTCTACTCTTTCTTTAATTAGATCCGTACGCATTGCTTCTGCTTCTTTTGCACCAGCCTTATCAATTTCTTTTAAGAAGCTATCATAGATTTTATCAAAGTCAGCAGGCTTTGCTAGAATTGCCTCAGGAATACGTTTCTTCACGATATCTAGTACTTTTTGTTCGATTAGTGCTAAGTCTGAATCACTTGGAACTTGGATATTAAAGGATACCCCCCAAGGTTTTACAGGGAATTCATCTTTTTGTGGATATAATTCTTTCCACATTTTGACTCCAAAATTAGAAAGGACCTCTTTTTCTACATCCGTATAAGAATCTTGTACTTGCTCTGGAGAGGCGATGGTATAGGTCTGTCCATTGGAGTCTAGAACACCATCACCATAAGCCGGTGCAAACCCTTTTAGAACACCAATTCCAGTTTCTTTCACATAATTTGCATTGTTATTTCTTTTATCCATTTCTTCATCAGAAATCACACGTTTACCATCTTCGATCGTGTAGTGTTCACCTTCAATTCCCCAGTTTTGAAGAATTTGACCTTCTTCAGAAGCAAGATAATCAAGGAACTTAATTGCTGCAACTGGATCCTCACAATCAACTGTAATACCAATACCCCAACCTGCTAGATAACCAGCATCTTGGAAATTTGCGTGTTTCATATCCTCCGTTAACGTTGCAGGATATAAACCATACATTTTGTCATGTAAGCCCTGTTCACGTAATGAGCGCTGTGCCTCAGCAAATTGCCAATCATCATCAATAATCCCTAATACACGGCCAGAAGATAATTTTGCTAAGTATTGGTCATATTTTTGAACAAAGCTTTCTGGGTCTAATAATCCTTCAGCATTCATATGGTTTAACCAACGGAAATACTCTTTTTCTTCCGGACGTTTGTAATGGAAGATGGCTTCATATGTTTTTGGATCAACATAGAATTCACCATCATCTGATAATCCTGTTGTCCAGAAAGCTGGGTTAGTGGTAGAAATCATAATGCGCCAATCATCTGCGAGTAATGATAATCCAATAGTAGGCTGCCCATTTACTTCTGGGTATTTTTCTTTATATTGTTTAATCGCATTTTCATAATCCTTTAGCGTTTTAATTTCAGGAAATCCTAGTTCCTTTACCACTGAGTGCTGTAGTCCAACACCATGGCCTGGACTAAAATATTGTGTATCTACTGGAGTTGTTGGCAAAATGTAGATAGATTCGTCTTTACTGCTCCATTTTAAACGGTTCATGTAATCACCATAGATTTTTTTCAAGTTTGGAGCATGCTCTTCTATAAGGTCAGTAAGATCGATAAGTGCGCCCGCTTCAACTAATGTACCTGCTCCGCCTTTTGGTGTGATTAAGTCCGGGTATTCGCCACTTGCAACCATTAAGGCAATTTTTTGGTCTCCACCATTTACGTCAAATTCAGGTTTTAATGTTACTCCTGTTTTTTCTTTTACTAATTTGCTGACAGGGCTGCTCATATCATCCCACTGGGCATGTGGATCAGCGCTGAATAATGTGAACTCTGTTAGTCCTTCTTTATTTTTCTCACCATCACTATTAGATTTACTTGTACAGCCAGAAACAATCAGTACAAAACAAGCAGCTAATAACAAAGTGATTTTGCTAATACGCTTTTTCATGTATATCCCCCTATAGTCTCTTATTGGTATTTACATCGACGAATCATTATATCATCTATACTCTACCCTTTATTTCGTCAATCACCTCCTACAGTTACGTTAAAATTGACAAGTTGTCCTTACCGTCACCCTAACTTTTTACTGCACCAATCGTCATTCCTTGAACAAAATACTTTTGAACAAAAGGATAAATGACTAAGATGGGAACAATCGTGACAATTGAAATGGCCATTTTTATGGATTCAGGAGAAACAAATGTTTTTAATTGGTCCGCCGTCATCCCTTTCATCGAATTAGGATCCGTACTCCCCATTGACGTGTTTTGTAAGATTTTCATTAATTCATATTGCAAGGTAGTCAAATTTTCATTCATGCTATTGTATAAATAAGTATCAAACCAGGAGTTCCAATGCCCAACAGCAACGAATAACGCAACCGTTGCCAAAACAGGCTTACACAATGGCATGATAATTTTCCAGAAGATTGTAAAGTCATTTGCCCCATCAATCTTTGCAGATTCTTGCAAAGCATAGGGAAGTCCATCCATAAACGACCGAACAATGATAATATTAAATGCATTTACAATACCCGGGATAATGTAGACCCAATAACTATTAATTAATCCTAAATCTCTAATTAACATGTAACCCGGAATCAGACCGCCTGAGAAATACATCGTTAGTACAATAATGGTTGAGAACCATTTCCTGCCTTGAAAGTCCGCACGGCTTAGTGTGTATGCAACCATAGCAGAAGAAAGTACTCCTAGGATTGTCCCAATAACGGTACGAGAAGCTGAGTTTATAAATCCTGTAATCAAGTTATCGTATTGGAATATTTCTTTATAATTGTCTAATGTAAACGATCTTGGCCATATATATATCCCGCCTCGGACCGTATCTAGTGACTCATTCAAGGAAATGGCTAATACGTTTAAAAAAGGATATAAGGTTACTACCGAAATAAAGAGCAAATAGATATATATAAAACTATCAAACAAACGATCTTTCAGTACTGTTTTGTGAAGTGTATTATGTCTTCTCAATTTTGTTCCTCCTTACATTACACTGGAGTTCGAGTATTTCTTGAAAATTCCATTGGCCACAAATAATAGAATAATACTAATTACAGAGTTAAATATGCCGATTGCAGTACCATATGAGAATCGACCTAACCCAATTCCATAATTCAATGCATACAAATCTAGTACTTCTGCATAATCAACAACTAAGTTATTTCCTAACAGCATTTGTTTCTCAAACCCAATGCTAGTTAAATGGCCGATATTTAAAATTAATAAAACGAGTATCGTGGGCCTTATACCTGGCAGCGTTACATGCCAAATTTGTCTTAACCGGCCTGCACCATCTACCTTTGCTGCCTCATATAGCTGAGAGTCAATCCCTGAGATTGCAGCAAGGAAAATGATCGCATTCCATCCCATCTCTTTCCAAATATCAGAGGCTACAACGATTCCCCAAAAATACGTACCTTCTGCCATAAATTGGGTAGGTTTATCAAGAATACCTAAACTTACCAACATTTCATTAATCACTCCACCATCCGTAGAGAGCATTTTTGTCACGATGCCAGCCACAACAACCCAAGATACGAAATGTGGCAAATAAGTAATCGTCTGGACTGTTCGTTTAAATATGGATAACCTTACTTCATTTAATAGGACTGCAAAGATAATCGGCATTACAAAACCTACCGTTAATCCAAGAACACTCATACCAAGTGTATTTCTTAGTGCCCGATAAAACCGTTCGTCTGAAAACAGTTCAATAAAATGTTCGAACCCGACCCATTCTTGCTGGAAAAGAGATAGAGCTGGCTTATAATTTTGAAATGCCATTGACCATCCCCATAATGGAAAATAATTAAAAACAATAACTAAAAGGACAAAAGGGACAGACATCAAATATAAATATTTCTGTTGCACAAATGTTTTCCAGAAGCTCTTTTTTTTCGGTTTTTGAATAATCGTAATTGATTTCTCTTCGCTAGTAACCGCTTTCACGCATTAGACCTCCTCCTTACTTATATACCAATGATAGCGCATTCACGATGGGCATAATACCTAACAAATTAAAACAAAAATCATATAAAATTTTGATATAAGTAACTTCATAGGTTTAGTAAAAATAAAAGAACGTACAACGAATGTATCGTGTACGTTACAGCTTCTCCTTTCTAAAATTACTCGGAGACATTCCTATATATTTTTTAAATTTATTATGGAAATAATCTACATTCGAGTAGCCAACCTTTTCAGCTACTTGATAAACCTTCATACCTCCAGCTAATAATTTTTTTGCATTTTCCATTCTGACCTTATCTAGATAGGTATTAAAATATTCCCCTGTATGGTTCTTAAAAATTTTACCTAAGTAGGCACTGTTATAATCGAATACCTTAGCAAGATTTTCAAGCCTTAAATTTTCCGGATAGTTACGATGAATGAAATCCACAAGTTTTTTTAGTTGATCTTCATGATCCCCAACGTTGAGACTAGTAATAACTTTATTTAGTAAACTATAAATAAACTCCAGCAGTGAATTTATAGTCGCTTCCCTATTTATTTTATGTAGCTCTGCGGTTACATCGGATAATGTGTCGCCAAGCTCTGGCTTATTTACTGAACATTTACTAAAAACTAGAGATAGTAAGCGTATATAATTGATTTTAATTTGCTCTTCCGTATGATGGTTATTAATCATCGTTTGTGCAGCATTGATAATTTCGTCTTTCATTGCTTTTTCATTTAACGCATCAAGGGCAAAATATAATTTTTCCGCAAAAGAATGCACTGGAAACTCATTTGACGGCACATCCGGCAGGTATTCCTCTTTAGGCTGGAAAACAAGTTCTGAGTCCGTTCTAAGAAATTTTGTCTCTTTATAAAAGAATTGCAAATCAAGTCTAGTCTTTGTACTCCTATACTCTGTACCTAAACTGCTAATCTCAGTAAAGACTTCACTTAAGCACATAACAATTGACGAGTTTTTAAGATAGCTTTTCACTATATCGTACAGTTCGTTATAAGATTTTAGGCTTGGTCTTATGTTTTTTAGCAAGATACAAAGATAATGATCTTTAATAAATAAATAGCCCCAATTCCCTTCAAGATCTTGTGCTAATAGCTGTCTAAAATCCTCAAGTTCTAGGTTAGTATTGTGAAACAGCCGTATCATCACCAGCTGATAGAACCTTCCATCCAATCCAAGTTCGGAAATATCCCCATATACTTCCTCACTAGACACCTTTTCATTTCTTTCAATAATCGTCTGTAATACAGTATGTCTGACTTCCTGTAAACTGACAGTCCTAACCTGATTATCTGATTGATCCTTGTCTAAACTCAGCTTAATTCGTTGAATAAAACCAATCAAATCCTCTTCCTCGACAGGTTTTAATAAATAACCAGCTACATTTTCTCGTATAGCCTTTTGGGCATATTCGAAATCAGCATATCCACTCAAAATAATAAACTGTACCTTAACATCCTCTTTTCTAATGGTTTCAATTAGTTCTAAACCGCTCATCTTTGGCATCCGTATATCGACGATCATTAAGTGTATTTCATTTGTCCTAAATTTTTCTAAAGCCTCTTTACCATCTCTTGCGGTATCGATTACTTGGTAACCAAAATCTTCCCACGGTATAATTGTTTTCATTCCTTCTCGAATCATTGGCTCGTCATCAACTAATAACACGTTATACATGATTATTCCCCCTTACTGGTATGACAAATGACACCTTTGTCCCACTATTAGGATTGCTCTTAATGGAAAGACCGCTTTGTTCTCCAAATGTAAGTGTAAGCCTTTGATGCACATTAACTAATCCAATTCTATTGCCTCTATTATCTTCTGTTTTTTCTAGTACTTTGTTAATGGATACTACTTTATCATCACTGATACCTTTGCCATTATCCGAAACGATTACATGTAATTCCTCTCCCATCAACTTTGTGGTAATTTCTACAGTTCCCCCATGTGATTGGTCTTCTAAACCGTGAAGTACTGCATTCTCTACGAGAGGCTGTATAATAAGAGGATGTATTGAAATATTTTCTGTATTGGGATCAATATTTAATGAATAGGATAAACGATCATCATAACGGAACTTTTGAATGTCAAGGTAACACTTGACTAATTCTATTTCACTTTGTAACGTTATCATTTCTCCTGTAACAGAAATACTTTTTCTCATTAATTTTCCGAGCAGCTTGACCACCCCTGCTATTTCCTTTTCGCCTTTCATATGAGCTTTCATTCTAATCGATTCTAGAGCATTGAATAGGAAATGAGGGTTTATTTGACTAGCCATCATTTTCAGTTTAATTTCCTGTTGACGCTTCTCTAAAATGTTGTTTTTGATATGTGCTTTCTCCACTTCATCTATTAGCTCTTTAATATTTCGAACCATGTGATTTACTTGGTTTGATAATAACCCTATCTCATCTTCTCCATCCACATGGATATCAACGGTTAAATTCCCTTCTGAAATCGTATCGATTTGTTCACCTAGTTTAAGGAACCTGTTTGCTAAAAGTTTTGAGAAGAAGTAGATTAACATGATAGCGATAACTAAACTAAATACGATTACAACTAAGCCCAATAGTAAAAATCGGTTTGCATCTGCCATAATGATCTTCTTAGGTATAACCGAAACGAACCTTACCTTGTTAGAACTAATCTCAGGTAATAAGATATCGACAAGAACCTCTGATTTTTCTCCATCAACCTCTCCAGTGAACGTACCTGCCCATTCACTAGGAGGGACATCAATCTTTACAACTTCATCGATTTTTTTACCGATAAATTTTTTCCGATTAGAAACGACAATAAAATTATTATCATCGAGTATCATAACTGGCGTTCGTTCTTGGCTAAGCATATCGTATAGATGATTATTGTTAACATTTATAACAAGCACAGCATTTGTTTTATAATCGTGGTAATTTATATTACGTACTAAACTTAAAAATTTTCGGTTCTTTTTTGTCTCATCTGGGATATAATACCACCCTATTAATCCATGAGCCTCTTTAGCTGAACGATACCAAAAATCACTATTAATCGTGTTTTCCGGCATAAACCTCCAGTTATTTAACATTGTTTTATTATTTGTATAAACACGTATATTAGAAATCTCTTGATAGGTTTTAAGATACTCTTCGAATTTTTGATAATGATTATAGGCTGAAACAACCTCATGAATGGTACGATATTGTGTATTGACTATTTCCTTTAGCTCAGTATCTAAAGTTAAGTTATTTGATACATAAATCGCCTTTTCCAGTGTCTCCGCCGTTCGCTTTTTAACCCTTTCTAAATCTGATGACACTTGTTCTTTTGTATCAGAAAGAGCATTCGATCTTAATTCATGTGTTAAAAAGGAACCAACAGTGAGCAGGGGAATGAAAACGGCTATGATAAAACAAAATACTAACTTAGAATGGAGCTTCATATTATTAAAATAGTTTTTAATTTTTTTCATTAAAATTGCACCACCAAAACGATTACGCGTAAGCGCTTTAATTGATAACCTTACATGTATATTTATTATTCTATAGTAGTTTATAAGATTAGCAATTATTTATGGTGATAAAAAAAGTTCCTATAAACAAAGAGGCTATTTATAGCTATAGCCCCTCTGTTTGTTCCCTTTACCATTGTTCAATAATAGCTACATCAAATGAACCAAGTTCAATAGATTCCGCTACATCACTTTGGGTTAATAGATTAACACCTTTTATACCAGGCAGTTCAACACTTACGGAATTACTATTATGATTTAATACAAAAATAAAAACTTTATCTCCCTTTGTTCGTTTTGTTATTTCTATTCCATGTTTATTTGCTGCAATTTCGTTTTTAATTCCCTTTTCCTCAACAATTTCATTCATTAAATCTGCTAAAAATGGTTGTTCAGGACTTGAGGCAATATACCATGCTTGCCCTTTGCCAAACCTATTCATTGTTACCACTGGTCTTCCCTGGTAGAAATCTTCTCCATACGTTGCGATTACCTCAGCACCTTCAGAATGAATAAGGTCAAATAACAGATTACAGGTGTACGTCCCCTTTAAATTGCCATATTCCTTCTCAATCACAATCTTATTACTATGTTCTGGAGCAAGTGCGTCAATTTCTTCAGACCAAATTCCTAATACCTTACGCAGTTCACCAGGGTATCCTCCAAGCGCGACAAGATCATTTTCGTCTACGATTCCACTAAAGAAGGTGGTTAGAAATGTCCCGCCATTTTCTACAAATCCCTCTATCTTTTTAGCATATCCCGGCTTTACCATATACAAAACGGGTGCGATGACAACTTTGTATTGAGTTAAATCTGCTTCTACACTTACAATATCCACTTGAATATTCATATCAAACAATGCTTTGTAGTATTTATGGACTTCATCTACATATTTCAATGCTATGGACGGACCACTTGAATATTCAACAGCCCACCAGTTATCCCAGTCAAATACAATCGCTGCTTTAGCGTTAACTCTTGAATCTAGTAACCTATCATGTAATTGAGTAAGTTCATCCCCCAGTTCTGCTACTTCACGGAAAACTCTCGTATTTTCATGTCCAACATGTTCGATCACAGCGCCATGAAATTTTTCACAAGCCCCTCTGGAGCGTCTCATTTGGAAAAAGAGTACGGAATCAGACCCATGAGCAACTGCCTGATAGCTCCATAAGCGCATCACACCTGGACGCTTTAAAGAGTTGTATGGCTGCCAATTTTGTTGACTTGGTGTTTGTTCCATTAACATAAATGGGTCGCCATTCTTTAACCCTCGCATTAAATCATGCATCATTGCTGTATAACTTACAGGTGTATCCATAGAGGGATAATTGTCCCAAGCGATTACATCCATATAAGGGGCCCATTTCTGATAATCTAATGGTTTATAAGCGCCCATAAGATTGGTTGTAACAATCGTTTCCGGTATGGCTTTTTTAATCAATTCATACTCCATTTTATGGCATTCTAGCATACTGTCAGAATTAAACCTGGCATAATCTAATGATATCCCTTGAAACATCGTTTGCCTTTCTCCGAAGTGCTCACTTAAAAGATTGGGTGTTACAATTTCATCCCAATCGTAAAACGTATGTCCCCAAAAGCTAGTATTCCACGCTCTATTAACGTTATCTAATGATTGGTATCTCTTTTTTAGCCAAACACGAAATTCCTTCTCACAATTTTCGCAATAGCAGGCGCCGCCCCATTCATTCGATATATTCCAAAGCAGTACTGCCGGATGATCTTGATAGCGGTCAACTAGTTTTTCAACAAACAGAGAGGCAAATTTTCGGTAGGTAAGACTGTTTGGACATGAATTATGTCTGCCGCCAAACTTCCTTTTCTTTCCATCGAATTCAGTTCTAAGGATATCAGGGTACTTCTTTGCCATCCAGGCCGGATGGGCTGCTGTTCCTGTTCCAATCCCAACTTGGATGCCATTGTCATATAAAGTGTCAATCACTTCATCTAACCAGGTAAAATCATAGGAAACCTCGTCCTTTTGTGAGGTGGCCCACGCAAATATATTTACTCGAACAAAGTCAATTTTAGCCTTTTTAAACATCCTTATATCTTCGTACATGGTGTCTCTGTCATACTGTTCTGGGTTGTAGTCTCCACCATAAATCATTTTTGAGATTTTAGTACTAATCATACCTTTCCCTCCTCATCTGCAGTTTTACAAGCCCTGCTATTTACTCCAGTGCCATAACTTTAATGGTTTCTTTTTTCCCTACTGTCAGCTCATTAGCTGTTACAACTGTACCATCTTCTTTTACCATTCTTATTTTTTTACCCTTATATGAAACTTTTAGCTGGCATTGAACACTTGATGTTATTTCTGCTATTTTTAGTTGGCCTTCAGCCCACTCCATCTTTACCTCAAAACCACCTCTTGTTCTTAAGCCGCTGACTCTACCACTCCCCCATACATCAGGTAATGCGGGTAAGAGTTCAATTTTTCCCAAATGACTTTGGACTAGCATCTCTGCAATTCCTGCTGTCCCGCCGAAGTTCCCATCAATTTGGAAGGGAGGATGATCATCGAAAAGATTCGGATGTGTGGAACGTGCTAATAATGTTTGTACATATAAATGTGCATTTCTGGCATCGTGAAGACGAGCAAAAAGATTTATTAGCCAAGCACAACTCCAGCCGGTATGCCCGCCCCCGTTCTCCAAGCGAGAGGTTAAAGAATTCTGTGTGGCCTCAACTAAATGCGGGGTCGCTAGATGATTAATCTGACTGCCTGGGTATAATCCATATAAATGTGATACATGTCTATGACCAGGTTCATGTTCAGGGAAATCCTCCACCCATTCCTGCAAACGTCCATTAGAATTAATCTTGAATGGCACCAGCCGTTCTAATGCATGGGAAATTTCAATGCAGAAATCATCTTGAATGCTTAATTCTTGAGCTGCATTAAGACAATTAAGAAATAACTCTCTAATCAACGTTACATCCATTGTTGAGGCGTAGGAAACAGCTGTTGGCTTACCATTATGGGAAAGAAATTTATTTTCCGGTGATGTTGATGGATTTGTAACTAAGTACCCGTTTGGTCCCTCTATTAACCAATCTAAGCAAAACTGTGCAGCGCTTTTCATTAATGGGTAGGCTATTTCCTTAAGGAATCCTTCGTCCCTAGTGAATAAAAAATGCTCCCATAAATGACTTGTCAGCCAAGCCCCGGCCATTGGCCAAAAGGCCCATGATGCCTGGCCGGTTGTAGGAGTAGACTTCCGCCATAAATCAACATTATGGTGAACAGCAAAGCCCCTTGCTCCATATAATTCTTTTGCTGTTTTTTCTCCTGTTAGGCATAAATCCTCGATCATAGTAAAAAGAGGTTCATGACATTCTGATAAATTACATACTTCCGCTGGCCAATAGTTCATTTCCGTATTTATATTGGTCGTATAGTCACTATTCCAGGGTGGTTGAATATACGGGTTCCATATTCCTTGCAGATTTGCTGCCTGAGTACCGGGTCTAGAACATGCAATCATCAAATACCGTCCGTACTGGAAATACAGAGCCTCCAGTGAACAATCATTCCGGTTGCTTTTATAACGTTCCAGCCTTTCGTTTGTAGGCAGTTCTTCATATTGTTCCTCTCCATCTAGAAATAGGCAAACACGATTAAATAAAGCCTGATGATCTTCAATATGACGAAGCATTAATTCATCAAAACCTTTTTCTAATGCGGTAGTTAAAATCGTCTGACATTGATTTTCAACTTTGCTTAAATCCAGGTTTGGGATTTCATTAAAGGTTGTAAAATTTGTTTTAGCAGTTAGCAGTAAGATAACTTCATTTTCACCTGTAATATCCATTGTTCCATCTGACACAGAAAGGTTCCCATATGCTGTCGAACTTAGCAGATGTATTTGAAACCTCAAGCCTCGATGTTCATCGTATAAAATCTCACCAGGATTTTTTACAGAAATAGGGCTTTTCCCATTCAGAATTAGCTGCTTGTTATTGGTTTCTGTTAATACATACGGGTGTAATGAGTCTAGATGAACTTTCAGGTTTATAGCAGGATTGTTTGGACCTAAAGCTTTTATCCTAATAGCAAGAACCTGATCAGGGTAACTTATAAACGTTTCCCTGCGATACGTACAATCCTTAATCTGATATTCAGTCAAGGCAACAGCACGTTGTAAGTCTAATTCACGCCGAAAGCTTGTTACTGCCCCTTCACAATTATGTTCAATGGTCAAATCACCTAGAGGCTGGTAGGCTTCACAATCTTCTCCAACCATATTTTTCTCTATTAATTGTTCAGCCTCAAAATACTCACCTTTAAATATAAGCTCTCTTGCCTTCTCTAACGTATGAAGGGCATTTTTATTTATCTTAGCTCCTGGTTCACCCGACCACAGTGTATCTTCATTTAATTGAATTTTTTCGTACTTTGCACCCCCGAAAACCATGGCTCCTACTCTTCCATTTCCGATAGGTACTGCTTCCTCCCACTTTGAGGCTGGAGATGTATACCATAATTTCAAATCATTACTTTTGGCGTTTCCCATTATTTCACCTCTAATCTGAAAAGGTCAGTAGGCAATGCCTGCCCACCTGACCTTTCACCTTTATAGCCTTAGTCTCGATACCACTAAGCAATGAAACGGAAATAACTGATCAATATCTCACCATTACTTACAAAATAAATCTTGGTATTTACGGCGTTTTCAGGTAATGTAACTGCGCCCGTTACCGTATGCCAGCTTTGACTGCCTCCTGTGTTATTGACCACGAGCTGGCCAATCTTTTCTCCCCCAGGATGTCCTAGATAAATATCAATCTCAGCTTTTTTCGATTGGTTGGCAGCACGAACTTCAATCGATTGTAAGCCCCTGCTAGCATCTATATCGGAAAACATAATCCAAGACCCTGTTTTCATCTGGACGGAATGACCGCCTTCTTTACACTCATTTATGATAGTCCCGTCATAATCATCATAGTTTTCTGCTCTGGTATTCACGTAAAGATTTCGTAAAGGGATGGTTTCCCCGTTAACCTTTAGTCGTTCCTTCAGCTGTATATCAGAGGATGATTTTCCAACCATTAACTCATATACGCCTGATTCCACACAATATTTATCCCTTGTAACATCCCAAACCGCTAGTTCGCTGGCATTTATGCTAAATTGTACTTCTTGTGAATACCCAGCTTTGATAGAAACTCTTTTAAAACCAATTAGCTGTTTAAGCGGCCTTTGGAAGCGGGAATCTAGTGAACGGAAGTATAGTTGTACGACCTCATCACCAGCAAGGGTGCCCTTATTTTTCACGTTAACACTTATGATTACTTCTTCGTGTTCAGTTATTTCATGAACACTTAGTCTAAGATTACTATATTCAAAAGTTGAATATGATTTTCCGTGGCCAAATGGGTATAGTACATCTCCATCGAAGTACAGATAAGTACGTTTACCTTTAATAATGTCGTAGTCTAAAATACTGGGTAATTGATTGACCGAGCGGTACCAGGTCATATTCAATCGGCCCGCTGGATTATAATCTCCAAATAATACATCGCTTATGGCATTCCCCAATTCTTGACCACCATGTGAGGTGTAAAGGATGGCTGGGATATTGTCATCCACCCAATTAATGGCAAACGGGTAACTTCCAACAACGACTACAATGGTATTAGGGTTTACCTTATATACTTCTTTAATTAATCGTTCTTGTGCTTGGGCTAAGGTAATATCTGGCCGGTCAATTTCTTCCTTGCCATTAACAACAGGATTATTCCCGACAAATACAATCGCCACATCCGACTCTTTGGCTGCTTTAACCGCTTCTTCCAGCCCATTTTCGATTATTTCTTTTTCAAGTAAAACAGCATTGCTGCTATCATGATTCTCAGAAACTTGCAATCTGCCGTTTTCACCTAGTACGACAGCATGATTATTCCAAGTTGACAGCGTAAGCTTACTTTCATTTTCAGGTATGAAATGTAGAACCTCTTTTACAAACCACCCATAGATTTCATCAGCTGAGGAAGCAATATTTTTATCGTCAGCACTTGTTACGTACTTACCATTATCCAATGAACGGACTGTATAGCTTCCCCATCCCCAATCTGAAAGCTCAAACCGTGCTGCTTCATGTTTTTCTTGCTTAGTGATGATTAGCGGACTGTTTTCTTCCGCTCCTAAAGCAACAAAATCAGTTCCCTGTTTTAGCAGGATCTTATCATTTCCGCTATGGAATGTTACTTGCTTTCCTTCCAACTTGCTTTTTATTCCTTCATAGGGTGTTAGGGTATAAGGGAAATCTCCTGAATACCAGTCTCGATAAACAATATTTCCTAATGGTCCGATTACTGATACCTTTTTAAGAGCACTCCCATTTAATGGTAAAGTGTTATTTTCATTTTTTAACAGAACAACCGATTCCTTAGCGGCTCGATTGGATATTTCAGCGTGTTTCGGATCACAAATAATGGATTCAGTGATTGTTGAATATGGATTGTTTTCTGCTGGGTCAAATTCTCCCAAACGAAAACGTACTCGGAACGTATTTCTCAATGCACAATCTAGGTCATTTTCATTGATTAATTTTCTTTCCACTGCTTCCAATATCGCCTTTGTTGTTTCCTCAAAATCATCTGTCATACTATCAATTCCATTTTTAATCGCATCAGCAACCGATTGGGCATGATTATCATAATACCCATGCTCTCTTACAACCCCTAACAAATCTGCTGCATCACTGACTATGAATCCGTTCATTCCCCATTTTTCTTTCACAATTTCTTTGACATAAGGATGAAGAATAGCCGGTGTCCCATTAATGGAATTATATGCCGTCATCATGGAGTAGGCACCGCCTTCTTTAAAAGGCACTTCAAAAGCTTTAAGATAATATTCGTGCATATTTCTAGGATCAATACTCGCCGAACAGATGCCACGGTCAATCTCATTGTTGTTCGCTAGAAAATGTTTTAGCGTAGCAACGGCTTTGAAGAAAAACGGATGATCTCCCTGAATTCCTTTTACTAGGGAAGCGGTTAGTTTCCCTGTTAAATAGGGATCCTCACCATATGCCTCTTCTGTTCTTCCCCACCTTGGGTCTCTTTCCATATCAACAGTAGGAGCCCATAATGTTAATCCATTTACTTCTGGATTTTTCTTATAAAAAGCCCTGGCTTCACTGCTAATGACATCCCCAACTTCCTGCAGTAATTCTTGGTTCCATGTACAAGCTAATCCTGTGGTCTGCGGAAAAGTGGTTGCCTTCCCTAACCAAGCCATACCATGCGCTGCTTCCGTTCCTTGTTTATGCGCTTTTATTCCCAGACGATCAATTGCGGGTTGATATTGACACATCAAATTAACCTTTTCTTCAAATGTTAATCTTGAAATAAGATCATTCAGTCTAGCTTCCAATGGTAAATCGGGATTTTGAAAGGGAAATTCAACTATCTTTTTGTCCGCTATTTTTTCCATCTATTTCTCATCCTCGCTATATAGTTGATATTTAGCATCATTAAGGAAACGGTTACAAACAGAAAAGGAGTGAATGTAACCGCTGTCCTAACTCTAGCATCTTTCCCCGACACCAAAACACCCCAATTATTATAGAAATTATCCATTGTAATTTAGAGATAACGGTGACTGGCTTATTTGATTATTAGGGTCAAAAAATTTATTGATTTACAAAGTTAACTTTATATGGTTTATTGAGAAAAGTAGAATAGAAGAGGAGTGAGAGTCGTTGAATAATGTATTTGGCAGAATTCAACCCGTTTTTGAATGGATTATTAACTTAGCTTCATTAAACATAACTTGGTTGGTTTTTATTTTTCCTATAGCTTATCTAAGCATACTTCTAGTTCTTGTTGAACATACAAGTCAGGTTCTTATGATAGTACTAACTATAGTAGTGCTATCACCATTCTTGTTATTTCCTGCCACTACGGCAATGTTCGGAGTTGTTAGGAAGTGGTTCATGAAGGAGGAAATACAAATTGTTAAATCCTTCTGGAGGTTTTATAAAGAGAATTATAAACGGAGTCTCTCTGGCGGACTTATTCTATCTTTCCTATGGTTAGTGGGAGTAGTTGATTTCCTATACATGAAATCGGATGTATCTTTTGTAAATTACATCGTTTTATTTATTTTGGCCTTCTTGTTACTTTATACTTTGTACTTTTTATCAGACACAGTTCATACTGAATCAAAACTTACACAGAGCTTAAAAAATGTTCTGATTATTACGGTTGCTAATCCTATATTCTCGTTTGGAATCGTATTAATATGCATTTTTATACTTTATGTTAGTTTTACCTATCTGCCCTTTCTGATCATTCTCTTCACTGGACCCTTTATTGCCATACTAGGTTTTTATGGGTACCAAAAAGTGTTTACGACCATCTTGAATGTACAGAAATAATATATTTTAGCAATTAGACATTTCATGGAAGATAACGATCTTTCCTATGAATGTCTCCTTTTTTAGTCTCGTTGACTTAATTTAACCTTACTTTTGACCGCCAGCTAGTAACACCCTTTTAATAGAAGGAGCAGCGATAGTTGTACATTTGGATTGTATGATCCCCGCTATCCTGATATAACGAATTCAAGAGGAATCAGATGACTTAGATGCGCTTAATAGAGTTCAAGCATATTAAAACAAAAACACTCACAAATGTTGTTAAAACAACGTTTGTGAGTGTTTTTAGATACCGGTGGTCGGGGTCGAACCGACACTCCAGAGGAACACGATTTTGAGTCGTGCGCGTCTGCCAATTCCGCCACACCGGCATTATAAAATTTTTAAAAGATAATGCCGAGGACCGGAATCGAACCGGTACGGTAGTCACCTACCGCAGGATTTTAAGTCCTGTGCGTCTGCCAGTTCCGCCACCCCGGCGCAATAAAATGCGCTATTAAAACTCAAGTGAAAAATTAAAGGCGGCAACCGGATTCGAACCGGTGGTAAAGGTTTTGCAGACCTCTGCCTTACCACTTGGCTATGCCGCCATATTATGGAGCGGAAGACGGGATTCGAACCCGCGACCCCCACCTTGGCAAGGTGGTGTTCTACCACTGAACTACTTCCGCGAATTGGCTGGGCTAGCTGGATTTGAACCAACGCATGTCGCAGTCAAAGTGCGATGCCTTACCGCTTGGCTATAGCCCAATGATAATCTTTTATCTTCATCCAAAAATGGTCTTATGGGGCGACTGATGGGAATCGAACCCACGAATGCCTGAACCACAATCAGGTGCGTTAACCACTTCGCCACAATCGCCATAATAAAATTAATTGGCAGGGGTAGTAGGAATTGAACCCACACCAAAGGTTTTGGAGACCTTCGTTCTACCTTTAAACTATACCCCTAAAAACAATGCTTATTTTCACTATCATGAAATTAACTTGGTGGAGGGGGACGGATTCGAACCGCCGAACCCTGAGGGAGCGGATTTACAGTCCGCCGCGTTTAGCCACTTCGCTACCCCTCCACATATTATGAGATAAAAACCAAATGGTGCCGGCTAGAGGACTTGAACCCCCAACCTACTGATTACAAGTCAGTTGCTCTACCAATTGAGCTAAACCGGCAAGCATATAATCAATAGAATAAAAATGGTGGCTCAGGACGGAATCGAACCGCCGACACAAGGATTTTCAGTCCTTTGCTCTACCGACTGAGCTACTGAGCCACACTATAAAGCCTATTTCATAAAGAAAATGGCGGTCTGGACGGGACTCGAACCCGCGACCTCCTGCGTGACAGGCAGGCATTCTAACCAACTGAACTACCAGACCGAATTGCGGGGACAGGATTTGAACCTGCGACCTTCGGGTTATGAGCCCGACGAGCTACCGGACTGCTCCACCCCGCGACAATAAATATTGAAGATTATTTTCACTCTAGTGAAAATATCATGGTGGAGGATGACGGGATCGAACCGCCGACCCTCTGCTTGTAAGGCAGATGCTCTCCCAGCTGAGCTAATCCTCCGAATAATGGATAGTTATTTTCGCTAGCGCGAAAAAACTTTGGTGACCCCTACGGGATTCGAACCCGTGTTACCGCCGTGAAAGGGCGGTGTCTTAACCGCTTGACCAAGGGGCCAAATTAATAATAGACAGTGTTTTTATGGCGGAGAGCAAGGGATTTGAACCCTTGAGACAGGGTTACCCGCCTACACGATTTCCAATCGTGCTCCTTCGGCCACTCGGACAGCTCTCCATAAAAGAATGGCTCCGCAGGTAGGACTCGAACCTACGACCGATCGGTTAACAGCCGATAGCTCTACCACTGAGCTACTGCGGAATAATAATAGTATTGCAGCCTGGCAACGTCCTACTCTCACAGGGACAAAGTCCCAACTACCATCGGCGCTGAGAAGCTTAACTTCCGTGTTCGGTATGGGAACGGGTGTGA